>DBGBZQ010000128.1:0-10741 GCA_048368115.1 Collinsella sp. | reverse complement strand
GTTGAGGACGAGGGCTCGACCGGATACATCGAGCGCTACGCCGGCTGGACCGACCCGTACAAGATTGCCGCCAACCCGGCGGCCGCTCAGTCAGCATCGAGCGATGCCGCGCCTGCCGCAAGCACCACCGCAAGAGCCGATGACGACCCCATCCGCCACATGGTCGTCTCGGGTCGCAAGGGCGAAATCGCGGCCGAGACCGAGCGCCTGCTGGCCGACCACGACGCCATGGACCTCATCAACAACCACTTTATCCCCGCCCTCGATGAGGTCGGAGTCCTCTTTGACCAGGGAAAGTTCTTCTTGCCGCAGCTCATGGCCTCGGCCGAGGCCGCGCGCGTGGGCTTCGATACCATCAAACGCCTGATGCCCGCCGGCGAGATTGCCGACAAGGGCAAGATCTGCGTGGCCACCGTCAAGGGCGATATCCACGACATCGGTAAGAACATCGTCAAGATGCTGCTCGACAACTACGGCTATACCGTCTTTGATCTGGGTCGCGACGTCGATCCGCAGGAGGTACTCAAGACCGTCAAGGAGCGCGATATCAAACTCGTCGGCCTCTCGGCGCTTATGACTACCACGGTCGTCGCCATGGAGGAGACCATCAAGCTGCTTCATACTGAGGTGCCGGGCGTCAAGATCATCGTGGGCGGCGCCGTGCTCACCCCCGAATACGCCAAGCAGATCGGCGCTGACTACTACGCCAAGGACGCCGCCGAGAGCGCTCGTATCGCCGAAGAGGTCTTTGGGCAGTAACACAACGGAAACAACCGAGCACCAAAACGTGCCGCACGCGCCACTTGGCACGTGCGGCACGTTAGAATAGATAAGACTATGCTCGTTTTGGCAGATAGGAGCGCAAGGATGGCGATCACGCCCGCAGAAATCGCGGAAACCCGCGGCATGGTTGAGGAACAGAACCTCGACATCAGGACCATCACCATGGGTGTTTCGCTCATGGGTTGCGGTGACGAGAACCTCGACCGCATGTGCACGAAGATCTACGACCACGTGACGCACACGGCTGAGCATCTGGTCGAAACCGCCGAGAACCTCGAGCGCGAGTACGGTATCCCCATCGTCAACAAGCGCGTTTCCGTCACCCCGGTGGCGCAGATCGCCGCGTGCTGCAAGGATGAGGACCTCACCCCCATCGCGCATGCCCTCGACCGCGCGGCCGAGACGCTCGGCATCGATTACCTGGGCGGCTTCTCCGCACTCGTCCAGAAGGGCATCGGCGACGCCGACCGCCGCGTCATCAAGTCCATCCCCCAGGCGCTCGCCACCACGAGCCGCGTCTGCTCCAGCGTCAACGTCGCCAGCCTGCGCGCCGGTATCAACATGGACGCCGTGCTTATGGCCGCCCAGACCATCATCGACGCCGCCAAGCTCACGGCCGATCAGGACTCCGTCGGCGCTTCCAAGTTTGTCTGCTTTGCCAACATGGTCGAGGACTCCCCGTTTATGGCGGGCGCTGTCCACGGCGGTGGCGAGGCCGACGCCGTCATCAACGTAGGCGTCTCGGGCCCTGGCGTTATGGCCGCAGCCCTGGAGACGCTGCCCGATTCCGCATCGATGATGGAAGTCGCCGAGAAGATCAAGCAGACCGCCTTTAAGATCACCCGCGCCGGCGAGCTCATGAGCCGCGAGGCCGCCCATCGTCTGGGTGTCGAGAAGGGCATTGTCGACCTGTCGCTGGCTCCCACGCCTGCCATCGGCGACTCCGTCGCGCGCATCCTCGAGATCATCGGCGTGGGCACCTGCGGTGGCCCGGGCACGACCTGCGCGCTCGCCATGCTCAACGATGCCGTCAAGAAGGGCGGCGTCATGGCCAGCTCCAGCGTGGGCGGCCTCTCGGGCGCCTTTATCCCCGTGTCCGAGGATGCCGGCATGATCGCCGCCGTCGAAGCCGGCGCGCTTTCGCTCGAGAAGCTCGAGGCCATGACCTGCGTGTGCTCCGTCGGCCTGGACATGATCGCCATCCCCGGCGACACCCCGGTCGAGACCATCGCCGGCATCATCGCCGACGAGATGGCCATCGGCGTCATCAACAACAAGACAACGGCCGTCCGCGTGATTCCTGCCATCGGCAAGGGCGTGGGCGACTGCGTCGAGTACGGCGGCCTGGTCGGCCGTGCGCCCATCCTGCCGGTAAACCCCAACGCCGGCACCGTGCTTGCCCACCGCGGTGGACGCTTCCCGGCTCCGCTGAACTCGCTCAAGAACTAGCTGAGGGGGACTGGCGAGGAGCCCCGGGGAGGGCAAATATATAAGGTCGCCTGCTCGGACAGTCCTGACTCGCACGGAGAGCACATTAAGTGCTCTCCGGCTCGTGCGGAACTCGCGATCGACCTTATATATTTGCCCTCCCCGGGGCTCCCGTACAACGGGACCTCAGTTGGGGTCTATCCCGGTTGCAGTTGCTTCGCTCCTGCACCACTTGGCTGGTGCGGCGGTTTGGCGTTGGAACGGTTCTTTTCTGATATATGCTGGTTGCGGCTCTTCTTTTGGGGGGAGTCGCTTTTTTGTTGCTAGGAGGTTGGCCCGTGGTTGATGGGGATACTCGTTCTGAGCTGCTTTCCACAGATTGGAACCAGGAGTGGATGCAGATGCAGGCCGCTCGGCATCGGGCTGATGATTCTTTTGAATGGGATAAGCGGGCTCGGCATTTTCGGCCGCTTGAGACTGCTCCGTATGCCCGGGACTTTATGAAGCTGTTGGCGTTAAAGCCTGGTGAATCTGTGCTTGATATGGGGTGTGGGGCTGGGTCGATTGCTATTCCGCTTGCTCAGGCTGGGCATCCTGTGATTGCGGCTGATTTCTCCCCCGCCATGCTGGGCACCCTTGATGCTGGTATTGAGTACTATGGACTCGAGGATCTCATTACGCCGCTTGAGCTTGCTTGGGATGATGATTGGGATTTGGTTGGACCGGTCGCGAAAGCGGTAGATGTTGCCTTTGCCAGTCGCTCTGTCACCACGACCAACCTAAAAGGCGCGCTTGCCAAGCTTGATCGTACGGCTCGTCGGCGTTGTGCTGTCACGATGGTCGCCAACTCCAGCCCGCGCTATGACCTGCACCTGATGAACGCCATCGGCGCCTCGGTTACCTGCAGTAATGGCTTTGTGTATGCTTTTAATATCCTCATTCAGATGGGTGCCCTGCCGCAGGTCACGTACTTTGAATCGCCTCGTCGCGATACCTTCGATAGCCTTGAGACGGGCGTAGCGGATTTTTCCCGTATGCTCGAGCATGGCAACGAGGATAAGATCGACCGCCTGCGCGACTATATCGCTCAACACATGATCGAGAATCCCCATGCCGGTGAGCCGGGCTCCAAGGGCGTGCCGCAGGGGCGCTATATGCTCGACCATATCCGTAAGGTTCGCTGGGCTTTTATTGCATGGGAGCCGGTCTCTGAACCCCGCACGTAGCCCTCTCACAGCCCGCGCTGCCCATCACCTCGGCATCCGCATTCTTTTTGAACTGGGCAAACGCGCTCCACACCGCGCCGTTCCTGCGCTATCGTGGGACAGCTCACGTAGATTAAGGCCCCGTCGCGGGGCGCCCCATACATAGAAAGCGAGAACCCATGGCACTGACAGGAGCCCAGGTCAAGCAGCTTCGCAGCATGGCCCATCACCTCAACCCCGCCATCATCATCGGCAAGTCCGATGTCAACGAGGGCACCGTCGAGCAGACGGTCGCCTACCTGGAGAAGCACGAGCTCGTTAAGTGCTCCGTGCTCGATGGCTCCAGTCTTTCCGCCCGCGAGGCCGCCGAAGAGCTCGCCGAGCGCTGCCACGCCGAGGTCGTCCAGGTTATCGGCCGCAAGTTCTCACTGTATCGCGAGTCCTCGCGCAAGGACATCGAGAAGATCAAGCTCGTCTAAGAGCCAATGATCCGGCGAGCCAACACATAGCAAGCTTACGGGTGCCCAAGTACTTCGGGCGCCCGTTTTTTATCGCTCGACTAGCACGCGATTGAGCCGACCCTCCACCAAGCGCTCGTATAGACGCCGCGTCTCGGGCTCGGGCACGCCATTGACCTGCTCCCTCAGATGGTGCATATGCCCACTGTATAGCTCGACGATATCACGCCGCCGCCCCGCCGCACTGTAGACGCGCATGGCACAGCGCACCATATCCTCGCGCGCCGTTTCCTGCCGAAGCCCCGACTCCGCCAGCCAAATCGCCGACTGCAGATCGTTTTCTTCTAGAGCGGCATTTGCTCCCTTAATCATGCAATCGATGTACTTTGACTGCATAATGCGTCGCATGCGCAAAAAGTAGGTGGGATTGCAGCCATTGGGAACATACAGCGGTCCGGTATAAAGCTGCTCAATCTTAAGGCACAGCTCAACTAAATGGGGCCCGCGCGCACCCGTGCGATTTCCCAAAACCTCGCGGCTTATCTGGTCAAACAGTCGTACATCGGTCTTGACGTAGTCGCCGTTGAGTCCGATGCATTCATTTTGGATGAGCACACACGACTTGCCGTCTGGCGTCGGCCCCAAAGCCGACCGCAAGCGCGATATCGTCGAGTACAGGTTATTGCGGGCGCTATTGAACTCGGCATGGGGCCACAGCTCCATGGCCAGCGTCTCGCGGTCGACGAGCGCATCCATGCCCAGCGCAAGCCGCTCGGCAAGTGTCGCCGCCTTCTTGCGGCGCCACATTTTGTCCGTGATGGGAAACCCGTCGCGCTCGGCGCGAAACGCACCAAACATGCGAATCTCGATATGGTCGATGGTATCAACGGCTTCAACCTCGCCGGCCTGGAACAGGCGCTCGCCCTCCCCTTCCAAATCGCCGCGCAGCGAGTACCGCGACAGCTCGCGCACGGGAAGCTTCTTGCGTATCCTGGCCGCCGGCTCGCCCAGACAATGCATGGCAAGGCGCGCAAAGAGCCGATACGCTGGCTCTAGAATCCCCGCACGATTCATGGACATCCAGGCCGCAAGATCGCTGTCTCGGCCCGCACAGGCCAAATGCAGCGCCACCATCCAGGCCTCCGCTCCACCAATCTGCGTCTGGCTTATATCGAGCAACTCCGCTTCCTCGCGCACCGAAACCATCGAGGTGTTACGTAAATATGCCGCGCGCTCCAGCAGCAATGCGTTATCGCGCATGTACGCAATCGACTCCTCGGCAAGTTTGAGCACTTGGACCGCACGGAACTTTGCATTAACCGGCCGTCCCTCTGCCAGCGACTGCCAGCCTTCTAGCAACAGGCCAAACAGCTGAATCTGGTTGTCGCGCATGCGCACGGCAAAACGATCGAGCTCGTTGAACGCCGCGTCGTCGGTTACCGGCAAGCCAGAAAGGAGCCGCCGTGCCGCCAACACCATGCGCACCCAGATAGCTATCGCCTTAAGCCCACGTACGTCGAGCGCCTCCCGCACCACCGTCATCTCGTCGTCGCGCTCGTCGGTTCCCGCAAACGACCCGTCAAAGAGCTCCACCAGCATACTATCGGCCCGTATAACAACCCCTGCGATGTCGAGCTCGCAGTCGTAGGCCTTGCTCGTTTTGAGCTGCCGTAGAACGCCGCCGCCATTTCCCCGCTCGGTCAGGCAGCGCTTGACCTCAATATGCGCAGACAACATATCGAGTGCGGTATGGGATGTCTCGATTTCTGGCACGGCCAGGTTCGTAGGAAGCCCAAGCCCGTTGTCCCCATAGCAAACAGCCGTCAGTGTCTGGGCCACCCTCCATGAAACAGGGTCTATTTCGCAGGCCGCCCGTTCGCCCCCGCGCTCGATGACCGATGCCATATAGCGAGCGAGCTTTGTATTGGACACGCTGACCGCTGCCAGATATACGCCGAGTGCCTCGGCAGGCGTTGGCTCTGGAGCCGGATCGTCGGCATCGATCGTGCCCAGCGCTGCTCGGCAGATATCGGCCCCGTGCCCCGTCAGAGCAAGATCGACCCCATACTGCCCAGCAAGTTCAAGGACCGCTTCACGGTCCAAAAAGGCGTCCGCCAAGCCCATCGCCGCATCGCATCGGCCCGCCTTAAGCAAAATCCGGACCGCCCTCGGAACAAGTTCGGGGCGAACCTCGGCCACCAACTTACGCAAACGCAAGCGTCCGTTATCCTCCGTGCCCAGACACGTAAAACTCCGCTCGGCGGGATCCAAGCCAAAGATCGGGTAGTCGCGTACAAAGTAGGACTGGTCGACCATCGACAGCCTCACCCCGCAAGCCTCGAGTTCTGCGATATTGCCCTCGCCCATTAAAACCATGAGGCATGCCACGCAAAACAGCGCATTATTGTCGAGCGAAGCCAGATCGACAAGTGCCGCGCCATATACGTTGACAATCTCGTTTTCGAGCAGTCCGGCTACGTCGCCTTGGCCATACAGACCCGTCTGCAATGCCGAAACGAGCTCGGGCACGCCCTGCGTGAGCTGATAAAAGTCGAGCGACGTGCTGATCGAAAACGCCGATGCCCACGCCGAATACTCATAGGCATGCACCTTGAGCATCTGCGCATTGATCTTAACCGAATCACCCAGCCCGTGAATCAGCTGACGATTTGAAGGACGGCAGGAGATAAAGACCCCTATCCCCATAGCGCGCAGGCCGCGAATCCTGTCGATGAGGTCTTCGGTATCGTGCTGATCGAGGTTTGGCACATTATCAATCGCGATAAGGGAGCGCGGTTTGTCTTTGAGTTCTTCGGTAACCACCTCGAGCTGCATAAACACCTCGCGCCCTGTGGCGCGATCGGCCTCGATAATCCGCACGGGGCCTCGCGTCGGGTCGCATTTAACCTCATGGGTGTACTGCAGCAGCACCGAGGTCTTCCCAAACCCGTCGGGCGCATAAAGAACCACGATGCCGGCCTTTCGGCCCTTGGCGATAAGCTCATTCATCAAGCGTTCGCGTCGCACCATATAGCCTCCGCCCAGCGGCATCAGCTCGAGGTCGTCTATACCGCTCAAATCGTTTACCATGCCCGCTCCTCAACTCGACCGTATGGACACTGTAGCCGCAAGACCATACAAGCCGCGCTATGAATAGAGCGACCTTGTGTTTTAGGTTGTCTTTTGGTACGCAAGCGGCAAGTTTTTGTACAGCGAGGGCCGATTGTTATTAATCCCCCGACTAATCGGTCTTTAAGCAGGTAAATGAGCTTGTCAGCTTGTCCTATCTAAGCGGCAGTGTAACGCAGATGAACAAGGTTCAGCTATGTCATTCAACTCGCCTAGCACCCGCTACCGTCTACGACCTTCTAGTGGCATTTTTGCATAGAATCTGATATAGAATGAATCAAGCTGTTGGGCATCCGGCATTCGTCAAGCTTGCGGCAAGATTTTGGTCAAGTGGGCGAAAAGGGATAGCAAAAAGGCCCCCGCAAAGCGGAGGCCTTAGGCAAGGCTATGTCGAGCTGCAGGATTCGCGCTACTCGCAGAGCGAAAGGGCGGCCTCGTCGGCAACGACAACGCAGTTGGTGTGCAGTTGCAGGATCGAAGCCGGGCACTTGGGCGTAACCGGGCCATAGCACATATCGTGCACGGCCTGAGCCTTGGCCTCGCCGTTGGCGACAACCAGGATCATGCGGGCATACATGATGGTCTGGGTGCCCATGGTGTAAGCCTGACGGGGCACATCATCGATGCTGTCGAACAGGCGGCTGTTGGCCTGAATGGTGCTCTCGGTCAGGTCGACGCAGTGCGTACCCTTGGAGAAGTGGTCATCGGGCTCGTTGAAGCCAATATGACCGTTATTACCAATGCCGAGCAGCTGCAGATCCGGGTAACCGGCGGCAGCGACGATCTTGTCGTACTCTGAGCAGGCAGCAGCGGCATCGGGGTTGGAGCCATCGGGCACGTGCGTGTTGTTCAGATCGATATTGATGTGATCGAAGAAGTTCTCGCGCATAAAGTAGTGATAGCTCTGGGGATCGTCGTGCGAAAGACCGCGATACTCATCCAGGTTATAGGTGCTGACCTCGGCGAAGTCGACGTCGCCCTTCTCGTACCAAGCGGCGAGCTGCTTGTAGGCGCCAATCGGGGTGGAGCCGGTGGCAAGACCCAGCACGCAATCGGGCTTGAGGATAACCTGGGCCGAGATGATATTGGCGGCCTTGCGGCTCATATCCTCATAGTCTTTAGCTTTAATGATTTTCATTACGCGTCCTTTCTCGTACAAGAGAGGCAAGGCTCCCCTTACAAGCACTTGCCCGCGGCCCGCGTCGGCCGCAACCAACGTGTGCGGCCACCAGGGCGAGGTCGCGTAATGTATGTGTCTCGTGTCTAGCCGCGTCGAGGCCCCTGCCCGTCCACGGTGACCCAAAGCCTTTTAGCCTCGGACGTTTCCCATCTTGCCACGGAGAGCGTCCTCTTTCAAGGGCGCCCTCCGTAAACGTGTTTGAATTGTAGGCTAAAGGCCAAAAGCACCAACTAACGCTCGCGAGCGACGATAAGCTGGTCCATCTCCTCGACATGCTCTCCAACGGAACCCTTGATGCTCGAGAACTCAACGGAGTTGCACACCAAGATGGGAACCGTCACATCGTAGCCCTCGGCAGCAATTGCCTCGCAATCGAACTCGATGAGTACATCGCCCTTATGGACAATATCGCCCACCTGCGCATATACAGTAAAATGCTTGCCCTCGAGCTGAACGGTGTCCAGGCCAACGTGAATCAGAACGTCCAGGCCATCAACCGTGTTAAGCGCAACGGCATGACCCGTGGGAAAAATCGCCTCGACCTTAGCGTCAGCCGGCGCGATTACACGCGTACCCGTGGGCTGAATCGCCACGCCCTGACCCAAAAGGCCGGTGGCAAACGTCTGATCGTTTACCTCGGAAAGCGGAATGACGTCGCCCGAGATGGGAGCATCCAGCGTAAGGACTCGACCACGCATACCAAAAGACCTCAGGACTTTAGTGAACATGCTCCCCCTCGGACATACCAATCAATCAAAATAACCGTACCAGTTTACCACTTGGCATCCGTTTTTGGCCATTAGGGAAGTTCGCGCTTGACAACCTCGACGATATCGTCAACAACACGCTGGGTCAGCTCATGCGTCTCCGCCTCGGCCATCACGCGAACCAGCGGTTCGGTACCGCTCGGGCGCACCAAGATGCGGCCGCGGCCGTTGAGCTCTTTCTCGGCGGCAGCGACGGCGTCCCAAATGGGCTGGCAATCGTCCAGGCCGGCCTTGTTGTCGGAATGCACGTTGACGAGCACCTGCGGGTACTTCTTCATGATGCCGGCAAGGTCGGTGAGGGTACGGCCGGTGCGCTTGAGCACGGCCAGAAGCTGCAGGGCCGTCACCAAGCCGTCGCCGGTGGTGTTGTGCTCCAGGAAGATGATGTGGCCGGACTGCTCGCCGCCGATGACAGCGCCGTCCGCAAGCATGCGCTCCAATACGTAGCGGTCGCCCACGGCGGTCTGCACCATCTCAAAGCCCTGCTCCTTCATGGCGATGGAGAAGCCAAGATTGCACATAACGGTCGAGACGATCTCGGAGTTGGCGAGCTTACCGCGAGCGGCCAGGTCGGAGCCGCAGATGGCCAGAATGTAGTCGCCATCGATCTCGTTGCCCTCGCTGTCCACGAACAGCACGCGATCGGCGTCGCCATCGTGGGCCAGGCCGATGTCGGCATGGGTACGCAGTACGAGCTCACGCAGGGGCTCAAGGTGAGTGGAGCCGCACTCGACGTTAATGTCGGTGCCGCAGTAGTCGGTGTTGATGGCATGGACCGTGGCGCCCAGGCGCTGCAGCGCGGCGGGCGTAGTCTGGCAAGAAGCGCCGTGGCCGCAGTCGACGGCAACAACCAGACCGTCGAGTTTAAGGCCGTCGAGGGTGCTGATAGCATGGTCGACATATGCCTTGCGAGCGTCCTTCATCTTGATGATGTGACCCACGCCGGCACCGGTCGGCAGCGTATCGGCAGCCATGGCCTCCTCGGACATGACCCAGGCGCTGATCTCTTCCTCGACAGCATCGGGAAGCTTCATGCCCTTGCGGCTAAAGAACTTGATGCCGTTGAACTCCGGCGGATTGTGCGACGCGGAGATGACGATGCCGCCGTCGAGCTCGTTTTGGACGGTGAGCAGCGCCACGGCCGGCGTAGGGATAACGCCGCAGCAGTGCGGACGGCCGCCCTCGGCCATAATGCCGGCGGTCAGAGCACTCTCGAGCATGGTGCCCGAAAGACGCGTATCGCGACCGATGCAAATGTCCGGACCAAGGAACTTGGTCGCCGCACGGCCAAGGCGAAACGCGAGGTCGCACGAGAGGTCGGCGTTGGCGACGCCACGGACGCCATCGGTACCGAAGATGTTCTGGGGCATAGGATCGCTCCTTCCCAAGTGGACAAAACGCAGTCGTCCACCCTAGTCGAAAAAGAAAAGCGGGACCCGCCGAGCAATCGGCAGGCCCCGCTTGTACATTGTATCTCGTAAGGAGATAAAACCTTAGCGCTTGGAGAACTGGGGAGCGCGGCGAGCCTTCTTGAGGCCGTACTTCTTGCGCTCGACCACGCGAGCATCGCGCGTAAGGAAACCGGCCTTCTTGAGGTCAGCACGGTAGTCGCCAGCGTTCAGAAGAGCGCGAGCGATGCCCAGGCGCAGGGCGCCGGACTGACCGGAGATGCCGCCGCCATCGCACAGAGCGATAACGTCGAACTGACCGGCGGTGTCGGTCACCTTGAAGGGAGCAAGGGCGTTCTCAACGAGCTGATGACGGCCGAAATACTGCTCGGCGTCACGCTTG
>DBGBZQ010000127.1:0-3236 GCA_048368115.1 Collinsella sp. | reverse complement strand
GTCTCGACTGGATGAGACCTGCAGAATCGGGCGGCTCATTATTTTTCGCTAACTACGTCCGAAAAATAATGTGACAAATGACAAATGACAAATCAGGTTGAGCGGAGGAGCTGGTCGGCTACAACCTAAAAATACTGTGACGTGTGACGTGGGACAAAACGGGGGTTTCAAAAGGGGCGAGTTAGCCCCTTTTGGGGGTGGTTCGGAGGGGCGAAGTCCCTCCGTTCGGCGCTTGCGCCGATGGCCCGCACCTCATGAGCGACGCCGCGAATGAGTAGGGCTGGGGGGTCTCGGGGGGAACGCCCGAGCGGGTCAAGGGCAGCGCCCTTGCACGGCCAAACGCAGTTTGGTATACCGTGACTATACCAAATGTCGCTAACGCTCCATCAGGCTTCAAACTCGGAGGTTCACCAATGACGGTCGCGCCACTAATCGCAATGAAGAGCTCGCAAGTGAAAAGCTTTGACGCGGTGGGTCGTGAGCTGGACAGGCGTGCCCATACCTACGCCAACGACATTGACGGGTCGGGTCGCCACATCGGCTACCGCTGCCGCGCGGAGGACGAGCGCCCGGCGCCGCTTGAGAAGGCGGTCGAGCGGCGCATGGGGGAACTCAAGACGAAGAGGAAGGTCAGGGACAACCAAGTCCGCGCGATGGGGTTCATCGTTTCCAGCAATGATGCCTTGGACGAGAAGACAGCGAGGGAGTTCTTAGACAGAAGCATCAACTGGTTCGGTGCCCGGTACGGATACGAGAACCTGCTAGCCGCCCAAATCCATCTGGACGAGGGCACGCCCCACGCGCATATCTGGATCGCGCCTGTGATACACGACAGGGAGACGGGCTTCGACCGACTGTGCGCCAAAGAGCTGTTCGCCCCAGACAAGCGCCGAAAGAACGCGGCGGGCAAGTGGGAGGTGACCGCACAGGGCACCATGAGCCGCCTGCAGGAGGACTTCTGGGAGCAGGTCGCGAAGCCCTACGGGTACGAGCGCCCCCTGCGCCACGAGCTGCGTGCTAAAGGCTACAGAAGCCTTGACGCGTACAAGGTGCAGGTCGGCACAACGAGGGCGCTCAAGTCAGAGATAGAGACCCTTGAGGGCGCGAGGGACAAGGCGAAGCACAGTGCGGTTACTGCCAAGCGCAAGCTGGACGGCCTTGAGCGGCAGAGGGTTGAGACCCGCGCCAAATTGGGTGCCGTGACCGAGCAGGTCGATGAAAAGCGGGCGCAAGCTGCGGAGATAGACCGCCGA
Source organism: Collinsella sp. (assembly GCA_048368115.1). Classification (GTDB taxonomy): domain Bacteria; phylum Actinomycetota; class Coriobacteriia; order Coriobacteriales; family Coriobacteriaceae; genus Collinsella. Next base: position 1,983 of record DBGBZQ010000127.1, on the reverse strand, counting down.
ATCGCGGAAAAAATGGCCGAGCTTGACCGCTTGGACGGCGAAATCGGCGAAAAGCTCGAGCTTCGCAACGAGGTGGGCGATGAAATCCAGCGGGAGTCCGCGCGATTGGAGTCTCTTCGGCGCGGAACGCGAGCAGTTGCGCGAGACGTTGAGGAGCTTCGACCCGTCGCTGCCGAGATTGGGCGCTGGGAAGCTGCGGGACGCGCTGAGCGCGGCACAATCCTCGATTCAATCACTGCTCGATGCGCAGGAGCAGCGAGAGCAGCTAGAGCGGCAATTGAGGAGCTTAGAGACCGCATCTGGGCGCTGATGCGTCCCAGGAAGGCGCAGGGCGGCGGATACGGCCTGGACGAGATGGTGAGGGATGCCACGGAAGCGGCGAAGGCATGGAACCGAAGCCACGAAGCGCCTACGCGGTCGCGCGGGCAGGCGCGGTGATGTGTTATAGTAGTACCTGTATTACAGCATAGGAGGTGCGTTATGGCTACCGCAGTCACTTCGATGAGGATTCCGACCGAGCTGAACGAGCGCTACAGCCGTCTTGCGAAGGAGACTGGCAGGTCGAGGAGCTTCTACGTTAACGAAGCCCTGCAAGAAGCTATCGACCGTTTCGAGTATGAGTACGGGATTCTCAAGGATATCGAGGACTATCGTGCTGGCAGGCTTGAGACCTACAGCATCGACGAGGTAAGGGCGCACTGTGGCCTGGCGAATTGATTTCACGAGGAACGCCGACAAGGCGATGCGCAAGCTCGATAAGGGCGTTGCCGCGCGGGTGTTTGACGAGCTTGACGAGATAGCGAAGCTCGAAGACCCAAGAAGCAGGGGCAAGGCATTGACGGGAAACTTGGCAGGCGTGTGGCGATACAGGGTCGGTGACTACCGAATCCTGTGCGACATCAATGACGGCAGGCTCGTCATTCTCGTGGTCGATGTTGCGCATAGACGCGAGGTTTACAAGCGCAGATAAAAAAAGAAAAGCCCCAGCAAGCTTGGCGGCAGCAGGGGCATTCGAGACAAGGAGATTATAGCATGGCGGCAAACGCTGGCGAGACGAAGGTGAAGCTCTGGGAGGGCATCTGCTACCCAGAGAACATGCGCGATGACTGGCAGGACGAGATAGACGACATTCTTCAAGTGCCTTTCGCTTATGCGGTTCACGACATAGACCATGACCAGAAGAGCAAGCAGCGCAAGACGCATGCGCACGTCATTGTTGTCTGGGGCGGCAACACGACACGCAAGGCAATCATCAACGTCTTGAACCGATTGAGCGCGGACGGCAAGAAGTGCTGTTCGTCAGCCGAGCCAATCAACAACATCAGGCATGCGTATGACTATCTGATTCACGACACGGCTTCCTGTCGCAAGAAGGGCAAGGAGCTGTATCCGGTCGAAGCACGCATCGAGGGAAACAACTTCGACATTGGTCAGCTCGAACAGCTCTCGACTAAGGACAAGCAGGACATGCTCTTCGAGTTGGTCGGCTTCATCATGTGCGAGAGGTTCGAGACCATCAACGATTTCACGGCTGCGGCGCTGAGGGAGTTTCCCGAGCATTACCGCGAAATCATCGTGGGGTACAACTCGATTCTCGAGCGCTATTGTCGCGGGAACTATCTGAACGCCGAACGTAAGCGCAAGTGCGTGGAACAGTCAGGTGCCAAAGAGTAGTCGGGTCAATGCAGCAATGCGTGACTACGGGGCGGCGTGGTCTGCGCTCGCGCAGATCTAAGCCGACTCGTTCACGGATTGCGGAATTGACGCGACGGCCAACCGAATAGACCAGACTTGATTAAGGGTCGATGGACGCTCTGCTCCATCGACCCTTTCCTTGCCCGTGTCTCGACTGGATGAGACCTGCAGAATCGGGCGGCTCATTATTTTTCGCTAACTACGTCCGAAAAATAATGTGACAAATGACAAATGACAAATCAGGTTGAGCGGAGGAGCTGGTCGGCTACAACCTAAAAATACTGTGAC
>DBGBZQ010000126.1:0-6780 GCA_048368115.1 Collinsella sp. | reverse complement strand
CGTACCCAAATCGTATCGGCCGAGCGAAATCAACAAGTATGTTCTTAAGCCGATTGAGGAGGAGTTGGGACCTCTGCTGAATCTGAAGGTGCATCGCAAGTACCTGAAGAAGAAGCCGGGACGTGGCCGCGCTTCCCTTGTCGGGTTCGAATTTGAATTTGACCCGGAGAAGGTACCCGGCGGCGCTCCCGCTCCGCGCGTGGAGCTGTCCGGCTCCGTGGTGACCGATGAGGCGAGGAAGTCGCTCAGGGACGTGTCGAAGACGCCCGTGCCCGATCTGTCGGTGCCGGGCGAGGGACCGGCGCTCGACCCTGATACTCAGGCGTTCCTCGACGCGCACGGCGGTCATGGATTCGCCGGTGCCGAGGGGTATGTCTCCGACTGGCCGAGTGCTGCGTGATGGTATGTGAAAGCCCGTCCGGGCTTGCGCTCGGACGGGCCGGGTGCCGTTTAGCGGCTGTTTCTCATCGCCCAGACGGCCAGGGCCGTGAGGATGATGTCCGCGGCGATGGGATGCACCGCCGGTGCGAGACAGACGGCGATGACCGCCATCAGCAAATCAAGATCGAGCGCGGTGAACTTGCGGCGGAACGAGCCAGGGCTGAACTGGATGCGTATAAGGCGGCCCACGATGGTCTGACACCATTCGAGGTGGCCAGACGCAGCCATGATTCACAGGCCATGCCCGATGATCGGATGGAGCCTGGTATCGAGCCGACTCTTTTCTGAACAAGGGGCCTGCCGCGGGCTCCGACCCGCGGCAGGTTGCGCCGTCAACGGCGGCTGGATGCCATCGCCCAGACGGCCAGGGCCGTCACGGTGATGTCGGCCGCGATGGGATCCATCACGGGAGCGAGGCAGATGACGATGACCGCCATCAGCCATATCCAGGGCCGGCCGTGCGGCCCCTTGTTACCCATGCGCATGTGCTGCGCCTTTCGTTCGGGCCGCGCCGCGACTGGCGCGGCAGCGTCGCCCGGCGGATGCCGGGCGGTCGGTTTTCGTCCCTGCTACAAGACGTCCATCGACGACGCCAATCGTATCGGCTAAGATGGAAACGCCGGCGGAGGCGCTGCTAACTTCCCCCTTACGATCAGGCGGGCATGCATGACTTTTCGGGGATGGCCGATGCCGGCGGGATGGGTTACCCGCCATCCCCTTTGATTGGGCCGTGGCCCCGCGTCTTCGGATGCGGGGCCGGCGTCTTCAACCTTCCTCGCCAAGGATTCCCCCGCCTCTAAGCGAAGCGTAGGCGGGGGATGAATTGGCGTATCTATATATGTTATACTGTAATCAGTCGTATATGTTATAAACGAGGTGATTGCAGTGGAATTGGAGTCGAATCATCATTCGGTGTTCCTGTTGTATTATCATCTCGTGCTCGTCGTGAAATACCGTCGCAAGGTGTTCGACGACATCGTTTCGGCGCGTGCGCGTGAGATATTCGAGTACATCGCACCCAAGTATGGGATAACCGTTGAGGAATGGAACCACGACATGGACCACGTGCACGTATTGTTCCGTGCCCAGCCGAAGAGCGAGTTGAGCAAGTTCATCAACGCTTACAAGAGCGCGTCGAGTCGTCTGCTCAAGCAGGAGTTTCCGCAGATTCGGCAGAAACTGTGGAAGGAGTATTTCTGGAGCCGCAGCTTCTGCCTACTGACCACAGGAGGCGCGCCAATCGAAGTCATCCGCAAATACATCGAGAACCAAGGCAGGAAGTAAGGAGGTGAACCATCATGCAGGTGAAACGTCATTGCGCGGTCAAGTACCGCATGTACCCGAACAGGGCTCAGGCGGCATTGATTGACCGCACCATCGGTTGTGCGAGGTTCATCTACAATCAGATGCTTGAAACCCGCATCGGCACCTATAAGGCTACGGGTAAGTCGTGCAATCCGACTCCCGCCCAGTACAAGGACAGGTATCCGTTCCTGCGTGAGGTGGACAGCCTCGCACTGTGCAACGCCCAATTGAACGTGGCGAAGGCGTACAGGAACTTCTTCCGCAACCCCAAGCACATCGGCTTCCCGAAGTACAAGGCGAAGCATCGCAATCGTCAGACCTACACGACGAACAACAGCAATAACAACGTCACCCTCGATGAAGGAGGCAGACATCTCAAACTACCGAAAGTAGGGATTGTGCGCGTCCGCCAGCATAAACGCATACCCGAAGACTGGAAACTGAAGAGCGTGACCATCGAGCATTGCAAAAACGGCGAATACACGGCGACGATACTGTTCGAGTACGAGACCCAAGCACTCGAACCCGTCCGACCCGTGCATATCGTCGGATTGGATTACTCCTCCCACGGCCTGTACGTGTCCAGCGACGGCGAACGAGCCGACTATTCGCGTTTCTACCGGCGGATGGAGCCACGGCTGATGCGCGAGCAACGTAGACTCAGCCACATGGTAAAAGGGTCCGGTAATTGGGTGAAACAGAAGCGGCGCATCGCCAAGCTCGCCGCCAAGGTCGGGAACCAGCGAGCCGACTTCCTGCATAAGACGGCCAACCGGCTCGCCGCCCGATATGATTGCGTCGGCGTGGAGGACTTGGACATGAAGAACATGAGCCAATCCCTCACACTCGGCAAAAGCACGATGGACAACGGGTACGGCATGTTCCGCACCATGCTCGCATACAAGCTCGAACGGCAAGGCAAGCAGCTGGTCACGGTAGACAGGTTCTACCCGTCCAGTCAACTATGCTCCGATTGCGGATACCGCAATAAGGATACGAAGGACCTGCATATCCGCGAATGGACATGCCCTGACTGTGGCGTTTGGCATGACAGGGACGTGAACGCCGCGACCAACATCATGCACGAAACACGACGACTCATGCAGGAACGATAACAAAAAACTTACGAGAACCGTGGGGCGCACGGGAATAGCCTGTAGACACTGACTCGGATACGAGCCTTGAGCAGGAAGCCCCCACCTCAGATCGCGAAGCGGTCAGGTGGCGGGAGCACGTCACTCCAAGGTCCAAGAGCTATAATTTCCTTGTCAGACGCACGTCTGGCATACCTAATCAAGGGGGGCAAAAATGTTACGTACCAAGCATTTGAAGATGGCAGTGGTTCCAATGACTCTGCTGGCGCTCCTGTCGACGGCAGTCCCGGTGGCATCTGCTCAAGAAACCACTGACGAGTCGTTCTATGAACTTACCACCACTCCGTCGGGCGGGGACATGATTGTCGGCGAACCTGGCACAACGATTCTCTTTGATTCCAGCAACGGCGAATTGGTGGACGTGCTGCCGCCGAGCGAGGCTGAAGATTATTCGGTAACTGTCTCGCGTGGATGCGCTGATTCCAATGCTGGATGCTGGGCTGGCGGGAACGCTTTGGGTGACATGCAGTTTGCAGGCACCGGAACGGCAACGGGGTCCTGGCCGTATCGCAACAGCTATACGACCGGCAATAAGTCGGGACAGATCACCTTCGCAATCAATGGAGTTACATACACCCCTGTCGCAGCTGGTCCGTGGATGCGCATCGCCACGGCAGACGGCTCTGGCGTCGACGGCGTATCCGTTACCCGCTGGTAAGGATGTCTTTCTAAATTTCGGGCCGGTGTCTTCGGATGCCGGCCCTTTGCGTTCCCGGCGTTCTCACAGGCCGAGTCCGTGGCCTCCCGTGCCCCAGCCCATGCCGATGTTGAGCGGGTCGGCGGGGTCGGAGAGGTCCCATGTCTCCTCCATGTCGGGTTCGGCCTGTTTTTCGGCCTGTTTGCGTTCGTTTTCGGCCAGCCGCTCGTCAAGCCGTGTCTTGAACCTGTCGGTGAGCGCCTTTTTCGTCCTGATGGGCTTCGGGGGTTCCTGCGGGGCCTGTGGCGGCGTTTCACGAGCCTGCGGGCGTTCCTGTGGCCTTTCGGCCGGTTCAGGGCTTGAAGGGGCCTGTGGCGCGCCTGAGGGCCGTTGGCGGCGTTTGACGGCCGTCAGGATGCCTTGCGCTTGGTCGGAGAGCCGCCCGATCATGGCCCTAAGCGCGTCGAGGAGCCGGTTCAGGGCCTGGATGCGCCGGTTCTCCTCGCACAGGTCGCCCCTGCCGCCGCGTTTCTCCATCTCGCGGCTGGCGTATCCCTCGTGGATGGTGGGGATGCGTTCGATGCCCCGCGCCTTGAAGCTCCGATGGTCGATGACGGCGTATCCGGGGAGCAGGGCGTTGCAGGAGTCGGCCCACTCGCGCCTGAGCCTTTCGAGGAACTCCTTGGAGTCCAAGGGGTTGTTGCTCACGTTGACGCGCTTCCAGACCTTGCGGTTTCTGGCGCCGATCTTCTGCCGTCCGGTGTCGGGGTCGATGACGGGGATGCGCCGGCCGTTGGCGTCCAACGCGAACTCGCTGCGGCTCTTCGCCGCCCATCTGCCGGTCTTCGGGTCGATGCGCCGGTTGGCGACGAGGATGTGCGCGTGGGGGTTACGTCCGTCCTTGTCGGTGTGGATGGCGTACGTGCAGGCGTAGCCGTTGGCCGTGATGTTCCATGAGATGAAGTCCTCCAGTGCGCGGAAGCGTTCGCGGGCGTCGAACTCGCGGGGCAGGGCGACCATGATCTTCTTCGCGGGCCTCGCGTCGGAACGTTTCTCGGCCATCTCGACGGCGTTGAACAAACGCTCCGGGTCGAGGTACTCGCCGGGCGCGCCCTCGGGCAGCATCGTGCATACATGCTCGACGCGCTCCCTGCGGCCGAACCCGTTGAACGCCTCGCCGGTGCGCTCGTCGCGCATCCGACGCGAGGTGATGTACGAGCAGGAGGCGACGGCGCTGGAGCCGGCGGCACGGCTCACGTTCGACACGTGCAACGAGTAGATCGCCACGGGACTGTACTCCTTTCCGGGAATCCAAAGGGCCGGGAGGCCCGTTGGCCCTCCACCGGGGAGGTGGCCGGCACCCCGCCGGGACGGGGCGCGGATCCAAGCGGCGCACGCTTGGCCCCCACGGAGTGGCCCCTCGGGAGAGCGCGCTTACGCTGAATGTTACCACCGGTAACATGTAAGTGCGCCCTCAATGAAATTGAGGGACTTCCACCTGACCTTGCGGGGATGGTTCCGTTACCGGCGTGTCGGTCGACGCATAGAGCGGTGCATGGACGAATTTTCTGATGCTCTTATGCAATGGGCTTGGCGATTCATGGGATTGATTTACGGGGAGTTTCCTGAGACTGCGGCAAGGCTGATCCTCTCGGCTGCTCTTCGCAAGCTGCCGCAGCTTGCGAAGAGGCTTTTCCGGTCGGTGTTTCCCTCCCGTGGCCGTCATGCGCGCGGAAATCGGCGGGGGCGGCACGTTCGGCATTGATGAACGCTTCGCCCTCGCGGCTTGGATGTCCAAACCGGCTCCGTTCTTCCGGGTTTAGGTTTGGTGTGTAGACGCCGTGCCCCGTGCCGTGCTGCCGTGGGGTCTAGCGTCCTGATTGATAACCGACGGAACGCAGGGAGGAACCGATGACCAGGAGCGTCGAGGAGCAGATGGCCGACATCGAGCGCCGGATGAAGCAGCTCAGGGCGCGCAAACAGCGCATCGTGGCTAGGGAGAACGCCAAGGCGCGCAAGCGGCGCACCCATCTGATCATCCGGCTGGGCGGCATCCTCTCCAACGAGGGCGTGCTTGGCTACGACGAGGGCGTCTGGAACGACGAGGGCAACCGGCAAAGGCTGCTGGACATGCTCAAGGCCCATGCCGCCGAACTGCGCGCATGGGCCTCTGACGCGGGCGTGAGGCTCCCCAGCGCTGAGTCGGCGGGTGAGCTGCGGGAACAGGTTCGTGACCTGCCCCAAGAGCCTCAGATACAGGAGCAGCCGGGCTATGGCTACCAGCCCGGATTCCAACAGCCACAGCAATGGCAGCAGCAGCCTTGGAACTGAGTCGGTTTCTTCTCTTCATCGGGGCGGAGCCCCTTTTTATAGAATCTTTTGTACTCTTTTAGACTCCCCGCAGGCCTTACGGCAGTAGGGGAAACGCACTATTAAAGGGGAGAAAATGGGAGATTAAAGGGGAGATTTTGGGAATTATTTAGGGGAGGTTTTGGGAGAATAAAGGACGCTTTTGAGGAATAAAAACGAGGTTTTGGGAGAATAAAGGGTAGAAAATATAAAAATCTCGTTTTTATGGTAGAATGCAGTCATGTCCGATGAGATCGTGAAGTACTCGAACCAGTTCAACAATCAGGCGCTGCGCAAGTTCACCGCGCTCGATCTTGATTTGCTGATGGCCATCGCGTCTCGCGTGCGGGACAAGGGCACGGACGAGGTGGCGTTCACGTTCGAAGAATTGAAGCGGCTGGCCGGACTTCAGAGGAACATGACCAACGATGAGTTCGCCAAGCAGATTGCCAGTGTGAACCGGCGCCTGCTCGCGCTCAACTTCGAGTTCCAGAACGAAGAGCACGACATCATCCAGTTCGCCCTGTTCGCAGGCTTCGTCACCAGCCCGACCAAACGCACACTCACCGTATCGGTGAACTCGCGCTTCTCGTTCCTGCTTAACGACCTCACCTCGCAGTTCACCCGCTTCGAGCTGGCCGAGTTCACGGCCCTGCGCTCCAGCTACGCCAAGGAGTGCTACAGGAGGCTCAAGCAGTACCGACAAACCGGTGTGTGGAAGGTCAGCCTTGAGGACTTCCGCCGACTGCTCGACGTACCCAAATCGTATCGGCCGAGCGAAATCAACAAGTATGTTCTTAAGCCGATTGAGGAGGAGTTGGGACCTCTGCTGAATCTGAAGGTGCATCGCAAGTACCTGAAGAAGAAGCCGGGACGTGGCCGCGCTTCCCTTGT
>DBGBZQ010000125.1:0-5981 GCA_048368115.1 Collinsella sp. | reverse complement strand
TGGTCGCGCCTGCTTGCCGTCAACCCCGTCAGCCGCGTCTCGGTCTTTGGGTTTATGAACCCCGTCTTTGGTGTGCTGCTGAGCGCGCTGCTGCTCGGCGAAGGCGCGGGCACGAGCCCCGTTACCGTCATCGTTGCCCTGCTGTTGGTCTGCGGCGGCATCATCATCGTCAACAAACCCAAAAAAGCCTAGCGAACTCACCTTTTTAGGGAGGGCATTCGCATACTTTAGCTTAATGGAGCACACTGGTTCTCGTTGATTTCGTACCGAGTCGCGGCGGCAGACGCCCGTCTTGCCGCACCGCGCCTGGGCATTATGGCCGGTGGCCCCCACAAACGCAAAAGGGGCGCACGACCATCGCAACGGTCGTGTGCCCCTTTTCCTAGCGTATCTGAACGCCAGCTTTCTTTTTCTCGGCCTTGACGCGGTAAAGCTCCGCATCGGCAGCGCGAAGTAAGTCTTGCCAGGTATCAACACTATCGCCGACCCGCGCGTAACCGATGGACATCCGCAATGCATACGGCACCTCGGCATGCGCGAGCTCGTCGTTGATTGTCGCGCACAGATGCATGATATCCCGTTCCGCCACTGCCTTTTGGAGCACCACGAACTCATCGCCACCGTAGCGTGCGATAAAGCCACCAGACGCCGAGCAGACCTCTTTGAGCGCAGCGGATATAACCTGAAGAGCATGGTCGCCCTCCACATGTCCATAGCGATCGTTAATCTGCTTAAAGCCGTCGGCGTCCATCATGAGCAGATACACATCTTCGGCCTGATCCACATTTGAGAAGAGCGACAGGATATAGGTCTCAAAACGGTTGCGATTGTTGAGGCCAGTCAACGGGTCGGTCGAGATGAGCTGCTCCTGGCAGATAATGTAGAGCAGCAACATGCTAATCATTATGCCGACACAAAGGCCAGGCACCGAGTATACGATCTGAAAGGTACCGCCCACCAGGGCCGGAATGGCGAAAAATGCCAAGGTTCGATAGATAGCCTTCGTCTGCAGGCTCTCGACCCTGCGAGATTGCACAAACGCATGCAGGGACGTATGTATAACGTAACAGTAGCTGACAATGGGCTGGATCATATAGGCAAAGCCGCGACGATACACGCCCTGCGAATCGATATAGAACAAGGCGTGCGTCCAGTAACTGGTAAAAGCCAGCACGACCACCAGAGCCGTAGGCAACGTTACAAGCACCACCCTATAGCGCGAGGTCACAAGGCGAGAGCCCTGCATCGTCTCGGAATAGATAAACCAAATGAGACACGCGATGGCAAAGAGCGAAAACGAAACCGCGTTGGAAATCCAGTTGGCAGCAATACCCAACGTGCCGTCCGCACCATCCGAAAGCGTCCAGATCATATCGAATAATATGTACGCGGCAGAGGTGTAGCCAAGCATGCTAAACAATAGCTGCAGGGTGCTCGAGAACAAGGAGCGACGACTTCGCGCGGCAAGCCCGATAAGAACAATCATGCATAGCAGGAATATCTCAATCTTGAGTGCCTTAACCACTAGACGCCATCCCTTCAATATCCGAATGGTCAGAATCGCCCAATTCGAATCAGGGCAATAAACACCCCTTTACTCCGCAGGGGTAAAGGGAATCATAGCAAAGCGCCCGAACATCACTGCAAAACAGTTTCTGTTCGGGCGCTCGGACGGCGCGAATTGCACGCCGGAATCAATTATCGGTAACGGCCGTTACTCGCCATCGATGTCGGTCGCGACGGCCTCCTCGATGGCCTCGACACCGGCAGGCGACAGGTCCTCCTTGCCCTGGCAGAACTTCTTGTCGACCCAGCCGGTCAGAATCGGAGCCATGATTGCCGTGATGATAACGGCAGTGGCGATCTGGGCGTACGCGGTGGGCGCAAGCTCGGCGTAGCGCGGCGCGACCTCGGCGAGAGCAACCGGCGTGGTCATAGCCGTGCCGGCGATGGTGGAACAAGCCACGGCAGCCTTGCCGTTACCACCGCACAGGCGCTCGAACGCAAAGGTGATGGGACCGACGACAAACAGCGTGACAAGGCCCAGCAAGATGCCGGAAATACCGCCGGTGATAAAGCTCGACAGGCTCATGGACGCGCCAAGCTGAAATCCGATGACGGCAATCGCAGGGTTGGAACCGGGAACCAGCAGGTTCTTGATAAACGGGAACAGGTTGCCCAGAACCATGCCGATAACGAGCGGCAAAATGGAGCCGATGATAGTACCGACAGGGATGTTGGCAAGACCCGAAACACCAAGGATGATCATCGTGACGGCGGGGCCGGCCGTAAAGAACAGGATACCGACGGCGCCCTGCTCGGACTCATCGCCGAGCTCGCCCATGATGCCCGTATAGAGCGCCATGTTGCAAAACGTAATGCCGCCGATGATAGACACGGAGCTCAGACCCAGGAAGTTGTCGTTAAAGAAATATGCCACGCCTAGGCCGAGAGCCGCTGCGACGACCAGCTTGGGAATCAGCACGACGATACCGGTCTTGATGGCGCCCGGCGTGGACTTAAAGCTGATGCCGGCGCCCACGAACAGCAGGATCGCGGCGACGATGGTATTGGAGCCACCGCGGCAGGCAGCCGTAAAGAAGCCGCCGATCTCAAAAACCTGCGGGCAGAAGGTGTTGAGCAAAAGACCGACGATCATCGGATAGATCATGATGTCGCCCGGGATGCGCGGAACCTTGAATTTCTTTTGCTCGTTGGCAGTCGCTTCCTGTGCCATGAAACCCCCATTTCCGCTGACGCGGAACAAAAGCCCACGTCATGCTTTGCTACAGTAAAGTTTGACCATGGTACCAGAAGAAATAGACCAGCTCGGTGAAAAATTCGACAAGTTGGGATGGAACGAGATTCGGCGCCCGCGACGCCACCCCTATATAAGGCTCAAGACGATATAGAGTACGATGCCCGAGACGCAGCACCACAGCATCGATTTTGTCTTGACCGCCACGACCACGACGCCGGCGGCCGCAATCCAGGGAACCAAGGCAGGCCAGAGTCCCGCGTCGAACGCGCCGGGGCTCACCAAGTCGTTGGCGACCAGCGCGGCAAAGGCAGCGGGCGGGATATAGCCCAGGGCCTCGGTAATACGGGGCGACAGGGTCCGCCCGCGCAAGGCGAACGCCGGCGCGATGCGAAAGAACGCGATAGCAGCCCACGACGACAGCCACAGAACCAAGAACTCGTTAACGGGCATCGCGGGCACCTCTTCCGTCAAATACAGCATCGCACGCCAACGCAATGGCAATGCCGGCCACGACGCTTGCCGGCACGGCAATATTCGTGAGGCCCAAGAACTTGCATATGGCGACAGACACCGCAGCCATAACAGCAGCCACGACATTGCCGCGCGACAGCCGCTGCGAAAAGAGCAGGCAGATAAAGAGTGAGGTGCAGACAAAGGCTGCAATGGCGGTGGGAACATCGACAACGGCGCCGACGATGGCGCCCGTCGTACACGAAACGCCCCATGTTGCGATAAGGATCACGTTGAGCACGAAGGACTCACGCGGGCCCCAATCCTCCCCTTCAACCAACTTGGCAAGCGAGATGCCGTATGCCTCCTCGGTAAGTGTCGCGGCAACAGCCAGCGTCTGACACTTCGAGGCACCCGTCAGATGCGGCGCGATCGATGCCGAGTAAAGCGCAAAACGCGAGGAGACGGCGGCGACGCTCGCGACGATCGATGCTGCAGGCACACCCGCCAGCCACAGGTTGCAGATCATAAACTGCCCGCTGCCCGTCACAAACGTGCTGCTCAGAGCAAAGACCATCCAGGGCTCCATTCCCGTCTGCCCCATGATCATTCCGCACGGCGCGCCTATTGCAACATAGGTAAGCATCACCGGCCAGACGGTTCTAACGATTTTGAGCACCATACGCTTCTCACCCTGACAAGGTCTCCGAGCCGCATGTAGCGATACGGCAGAATCATCATCCGACAGCAACCGAGTTCACCTACAATTGCCACCGGATCGAAAGACACAACTTTTTAGGAAGTCATTATGACAGCTATCGATCGAGACCGGGCGCGCGCGGCCTTCAAAAGCTACACCGATGCCTACGACGCCACCAACCCACGCATCGCGCTCAAAATCGAGCATACGTACCACGTGGCCGAGGCATGCGATGCCGTAGCGCGCGAGCAGGGCTGGTCGTCAGAAGATATTGACCTGGCATGGCTTTGCGGCCTGCTACACGATATGGGCCGCTTTGAGCAGCTGCGACGCTGGGACACCTTTAAGGACGCCGAGAGCATGAGCCATGCGGCGCTGGGCATCGAGGTCCTCTTTGGCGAGAATCCCGCCGATGCACCCGCCACGACAAACATCCGTGACTTTATCGAAACCGGTGCACATGACGAGCTCATCCGAGCGAGCATCGCCTATCACAGCGACTTTCGCCTGCCGGCACTACTCGACGAGCGTACACGGTGCTTCTGCGATATCGTGCGCGATGGTGACAAGATCGACATTATGCGCACCATCGCCGACAGCACCGTCGACACCATCCTCAAAGTGGATGAGGACGCGTTTCTAGCAAGTCGCTTTTCGGTACCGACGCTTGCCGCCTTTGACGAGCATCGGTGCGTCGCGCGCGACGAGCGCAACGAGCCGGCGGACTACCTGGTGGGGCTCATCTGCTTTATGTTTGAGCTCGTCTATCCAGCAAGCCGCGCGCTGGCGCGCGAACAGGGCGATATCTACCGCCTGCTCGACGCACCCTTTGGCATTACGCGCCCCTTTACCAATCCCACCACGCAAGCGACCTGGGAGTGCCTAAAGGACGAGATGCGCGACTGGCTGGCGCGCGCCTAGCGCTCAAGCTGGGCCAGCAGCTCCTCGACGACCTCGACGGCGTCCCCAACAACCTTGTACTGGGCAGCACCAAAAATGGGGGCATCCGGGTCCTCGTTGATGGCGATAATGCACTCCGCCCCACCGATGCCGGCAAGATGCTGGATGGCGCCCGAAACACCGATACTCACGAGAAGCTTGGGCGAAACCGATACGCCGGTCTGGCCAATCTGATGGCGATACTCCAACCAGCCGGCCTCCACGACAGGTCGCGTGCAACCAAGCTCGGCTCCCAGAGCCTCGGCGAGCCTTCGCATCAGGGGCAGATTCTTCTTGGAGCCAATGCCGCGGCCCACCACGACCAAGCGCTCGGCATCGGCGATCGAGGCCTGCTGCCTCCACTCCTCGGCGGGAATCGAGATCTCGACACGAGCCTTAGCATCATCCGCAAGCGATATCTGGGTGATCGTGCCGGAGCGGTCGTAGTCAAAGTCGGGCGCCTTAAAGATGTCGGGACGAACCGTTGCCATCTGGGGACGATGATTGGGGCAGACGATGGTGGCCATCAGGTTGCCGCCAAACGCCGGACGCGTCTGTTGCAGCAGTCCCGTCTCCGTATCCATCGAAAGTACGGTGCAGTCAGCCGTAAGGCCCGTCTGCAAGCGCACGGCAACGCCGGGTGCCAGTTCGCGGCCAAAAGCGGTCGCACCGTATAGGATGGCCTCGGGTTTGCGTTCGGCTACCAAATCGCAGATCAAGCGGGCGTAGACCTCCGCATCGTTTTGGCGCAGGCGCTCGTCGCGACAGGCCAGGACTTCGTCGGCGCCCGCGCAAACCAGATGCTCCAGGTCGCCGAGAGAACCCTCGGGACCCATACCGATCAGTGCCACCAGACGGCAGTCGCGAGCATCGGCAAGCTCGCGGCCCTTGCCCATAAGCTCATAGGCAACGGGAGCCACCGTATCGCGCTCGTCGGTCTGCGCGAATACCCAAATGTCTCGATATGCATCGAGGTCCACCGCACCAGCAGCCTCGTCACGCTCGATCGAGATAGCGTTGACAGGGCAGGCGTCGACGCACCCACCGCATAGGATGCAGCCGTCGGTTACGCGGGCGCATCGGCTGGGTCGCTCGCCTTCCACTACGATGCCGCCCGAGGCACAGGCGCGA
>DBGBZQ010000124.1:0-1438 GCA_048368115.1 Collinsella sp. | reverse complement strand
GATCGAGTTTATGGTCGAGGCCTATAACGAGGCCGAGGAAGTGTGCAAGGCTGGCGGTCAGGCTGCAGGCGTGCCCACGGGCTTCCCGTCGCTCGACCGTATGCTCATGGGTTTCCGCGAAGGTCAGCTCATCATCATCGGTGCCCGTCCTGCCGTGGGTAAGACGTCGTTCGCTCTGAATCTGGCGCTCAACGCTGCCGCTGCTGGTTATACCGTCGGCTTCTTCTCGCTGGAGATGTCGGGCAAGGAAATTGCCCAGCGTCTGATTTGCGCCTACGCCATGATCTCGATCAGTGACTTCCGCATGGGCCGCATCAGCCCCGAGCAGTGGGCCAATATCAACGAGGCCACGCAGGCCTTGTCCAAGCTCGATATTCTGATTGACGATACGCCCGGCACCACAGTGACCGAGATTCGCGCCAAGAGCCGCCGCATGCTCCATAACAAGGAGAAGGCAATCATCATCCTGGACTACCTGCAGCTGGTGAGTCCTCCGCCGGGCCGTCGTTCCGAGAGCCGTACCGTCGAGGTTTCGGAGATGTCGCGTGGTTTGAAGATCATGGCCAAGGAGCTCAAGATCCCGCTCATCGCGCTGTCGCAGCTCTCACGTCAGGTCGAATCCCGTACCGGCAAGCGCCCGCAGCTTTCCGACCTTCGTGAATCGGGCTCCATCGAGCAGGACGCCGATATCGTTATGTTCTTGGACCGTTCCGCCGACGAGGCCGAGGCCTCGCGCGACGATCGACCCGACGAGGGCGTTACGCGTATCGTCGTGGCCAAGAACCGTTCGGGCCCGATCGGCGACGTCGACCTGATGTTCCTGCCGGCATCCACCAAGTTCTATGAGCTTGATGGGGCGCATGCCGAGGAGTAGGACAGGCGCCCGTTGCACGGGTATACTGGGAATGTTTTGTGCTTCTGCGTGCCGGCGTGGTGCGTAGACAGTCCATGAATGTAAGGAGTAAACATGCCGTCAACCGTTTTGGTCGGTGCCCAGTGGGGCGATGAGGGCAAGGGTAAGATTTGCGATCTGGTCGCCGGCGACTTCGATGCCGTCGTGCGCGTCTCGGGCGGCAACAACGCCGGTCACACCATCGTCGTCAACGGCAAGAAGTACGGCCTGCACCAGGTGCCCTCCGGCATCATGTATTCCGACCACGTGTCGGTGATCGGTAACGGCTGCGTCGTCAACCCCAAGGTTGTCCTTGAGGAGATCGACATGTTCGAGGCCGACGGCATCACCACCAAGAACCTCAAGATTAGCGGAAACGCGCATGTCATCATGCCGTACCACATTGATCTGGATGGCGCCTTTGAGCAGAAGCTCGGCAAGAAGAACATCGGTACCACCAAGCGCGGCATCGGTCCGTGCTATCAGGACAAGATGGCGCGCATTGGCCTGCGCATGCAGGACATGCTCGACGAGGCGCTGTTCCGC
>DBGBZQ010000123.1:0-1126 GCA_048368115.1 Collinsella sp. | reverse complement strand
CGGCGAGCAGACGGGCCATACGATCTTTGGCGATATCGAGCGCACGGGCGATGGCATTATGACCTCGCTGCGCGTGATGGAAGTGATTCGTGCCGAGCGCGAGACGCTCTCGCAGCTCACGGCTCCGTGCAAGCTGCTGCCACAGGCGCAGGTGGCCGTGCACGTGGCGGACAAGGACGCCGCGCTCGAGAACATGGGCGTGCAGAACGCCATCGCCGAGGCCGAGGCTGCGCTGGCAGGCGAGGGTCGCGTGCTCGTACGCAAGAGCGGAACCGAGTCGGTTATCCGCGTGCTGGCCGAGGCGCCCGACCAAGCATCTGCCGATGCCGCCATGAAGCGCATCGCCAACGCGCTCGAGGCTTTATAGCTACGCGGTTTTACCAAACCGCGTAGCTGCTCGACGCTGCAAACGGCTCCAAGCGGCAATCTGACGTTCAATTTCAAGGGCGCGACCAGAAGGTCAGCGTCCTTTCATTTCACGTCACCTTGCTCGCTTGGGGCCGTTTTCGCTGACGTTGCCAAGACATTAGCGTCAACGAACTAGTCATTGGGTACCTAGTTATTGGGTGAAAAAGGGGGACGCCGCGGATTGGTTCCGCGGCGCCCCCTTTGCGTTGGCGTGTCGCCTAAGCTTTACAGCTCGTAGAGCGTGGTGAACTTGTCTTGGAGGTAGCTGCAGTAGTAGCGGGCATCGAACGCCATGCCGCAGGCGCCCTTGATGAGCTCCGGCGCGTCCTTGGCGCGGCCCCACTGCCAAATGTGCTCGCCCAGCCAGGCACGGACGGGCGCCAGATCGCCGCTCGCGCAAGCACCGGTAAGGTCGACGCCGTCGCGGCACATGGCCGGCACAAACATGGCATCGTAGGCACTGCCCAGCGCATACGTGGGGAAGTAGCCAAACGAGCCGCCGCTCCAGTGCGTATCCTGTAGGCAGCCGTGCGTGTCGTCGGGAACGGGAATGCCCAGGTACTCATCCATAAAGCGATTCCAAAGCGCGGGGATGTCCTTGGCCGTGGCCTCGCCGGCAAACAGCATGCGCTCGATCTCGTAGCGCACCATAACGTGCAGCGGATAGGTGAGCTCGTCGGCCTCGGTGCGGATCAGCGAAGGCTGCGCGATGTTCACG
>DBGBZQ010000122.1:0-28572 GCA_048368115.1 Collinsella sp. | reverse complement strand
GTGCCGAGGTCATGCTCGAGGACCTGGCTCCCAAGTGCTGTGAGGAGTTTGGCTGGGAGTACACCCCGGTTATGGTCGACGGCAAGCCCTATGTGGTTCCCGCCGAGACCTTCCACCACATCCACTACAAGCAGCCAATCTTTGACGGTGTTGAGGGCGTGGCGCTGCTGGCCGATTACGTCGGTGTCGATGACGGTACCGGTATCGTCCACAACTCGCCCGGCCACGGCGTCGACGACTATTTTGCCTGCCTCAAGGAGGGCATCACCGACATCTGCATGCCGGTCGATGACGACGGCAAGTTCTACACCGGTGAGGAGTTTGGCACCGGTGGCCCCTTCAGCGGTATGGATACCGATGAGGCCAACCCGCACATCATCGAGTTCCTGCGCGAGCGCGGAACCCTGGTCCTCGAGAAGAAGATCACGCACAGCTATCCGCACTGCTGGCGCTGCAAGCACCCGGTGCTCTTCCGTGCTACCGACCAGTGGTTTGTCTCGATGGACAAGACTGGTTTGCGCGAGCAGGCTGGCAAGGAGGTTCGCGAGAACGTCAAGTGGTATCCGGCTCACGCCGCCAACCGCATCGGCGCCATGGTTGAGCAGCGTCCCGACTGGTGCATCAGCCGTCAGCGCAACTGGGGCGTGCCTATCCCCAGTTACACCTGTGCCGACTGCGGCGAGAAGGTCATGAACGACGCTACGCTCGACGCCGTCATCAAGCTCTTCCACGAGAAGGGCTCCGACGCCTGGTTCACCGACGCTCCCGAGAGCTACCTGGGCGAGGCCTGCGTCTGCCCCAAGTGCGGCGGCCATCACCTCAAGGCCGATAAGGATATCCTCGACGTGTGGTGGGATTCCGGCGTCTCCTGGAAGGCCGTCTGCGAGTACCGTCCCGAGCTGGAGTATCCGGCGGATGTGTACCTCGAGGGCTCCGACCAGCACCGCGGTTGGTTCCAGAGCTCGCTGCTCACCTCGGTGGGTGCCAACGGCCATGCTCCGTACAAGGCGGTCGTCTCTCAGGGCTTCACGCTCGATGGCCAGGGCCGCAAGATGTCCAAGTCGCTCGGCAACGTCATCGACCCCAACAAGGTCTGCGACGAGATGGGCGCCGACATCATCCGCCTGTGGGTTGCCTCCGTCGATACCAGCTCCGACGTTTCCATCGACCACGAGATCCTTGCTCGTACGTCCGATGCCTACCGTCGTTTCCGCAACACACTGCGCTTCTTGCTCTCCGAGCTCGAGGGTCAGTTTGAGCCCGAGACCGACGGCGTCGCCTTTGCCGACTTGCTGCCGCTCGACAAGCTCATGGTTGCCCGCCTAACCCAGGTTCAGGCCGAAGTCGACGATGCCTACGCCAGCTACGAGTTCCCGCGCGCCTACCGTGCGCTCTACGACTTCGTGGTTACCGAGCTCTCCAACGTGTACCTCGACGCCCTGAAGGACCGTCTGTACTGCGATAAGCCCGGCTCGCTCGAGCGTCGCAGCGCCCAGACCGTGCTGGCCGAGCTCTTCTCGATGCTCATGCGCGACCTGCAGCCGATCCTGTCCTACACGGTCGATGAGGCCATGGCCTATGCGCCCGCCGGCTGCGTCGATCACCAGAAGTACGCCGCGCTGCTCGATTGGTACAAGTCGCCCATCACGGTCGACGAGGCCAATGAGTTTGAGGGCGTGCTCGAGGCTTCGCTCGAACTCCGTAGCGCCGTGACCAAGGCCCTTGAGGATGCCCGTTCTGCCGGCACCTTCACCAAGAGCCAGCAGGTTCGCGTCAAGGCGGTCGTTCCCGCAGAGATGTACGCGCTGCTGACCGGCGACAAGGCCGTCGACCTGGCCGAGTTCTACATCGTCTCCGATGTTGAGCTGACCCAGGGCGAGGAGCTCTCCGTTGCCATCGAGGCAGCCGAGGGCGAGTGCTGCGACCGTTGCTGGAACTACCGCACCACCGTCGGCGAGTACAACGGCCATGCTCATATTTGCAAGCGCTGCGCCGATGCTTTGTAGGTTACGGCGTTCGTAGAACGCCGTAACCTACCGACGCTGCAAACGCCCCTAAGCGGCAATCTGACGTTCAATCGTCGGTCGCGTACCAAAGTACGCTTCCCTCCTCTTTCACGTCACCTTGCTCGCTTAGGGACGTTTTCGCTGTTGGTGACGATAACGCGACGTTTCCATTGCTGGAGCTAGAGGCTTTCTTTCGACTTGCGTTTTTAGTCGAAAGCTATTAAGCGACATTCCGTTATTCGGAATGTCGCTTTCGTTTTTAGCTGGTTATTTCGCTTGCGTTGGTGGATATGTCGTGCGTTCTGCGTATGGCAATATAAGATAGTTCTTTGTATTAAACGTAATTCGATGATCTTGAGGGTAGGGGATTTCTTTGGGTCGTGCTGGGGATATGACGCCGCCTTTGCGCTGGCGGTTAGGTGTTGCTGGTGGGGTGGTGCTGGTTGTGCTGCTTGTTGACCAGCTGACCAAGCTTGCGGTTCGTGCCGTGGGCGACGCTTTGCATGTGACTGTTATCCCCGGTGTGATCGATTTTGTGTTTGTCCGCAATATCGGAGCCGCCTTTAGCATGGGCGAGGGTCATGGCGTCGCTTTCGCTGTGTTGGCGCTTGCGGTCATTGTCGCCATTGCCGTGTACTTGCTCCGTGCATCCCAGCTCGCCCATCTTGAGGTCGTGGGCATGGCGATGGTTGCGGGCGGCGCCATTGGCAACGCAATCGACCGTCTGACTTTTGGCTTTGTGACCGATTTTATTGCCACCACCTTCATCGACTTTCCCGTCTTTAACGTGGCCGATATCGGCATCACCGTAGGCGTCGTGCTTGCCCTCATTGGCTACATGTTCTTGAGCCCTGCGGCCCGCGAAGTCGATGCGACTGCCGAGCTCAATGCCCGTGATGAGGCACGCGCCAAGCGCAAAGCCAAGCAGCGTGGGGAGCGTGCCCGCAAGATTCGCGAAAGGAATGAGCGTTAATGGCCGACATCCATATTCTCGTTGCCGACGATTGCGCTGGTCAGCGTCTTGACGCCTATCTGGGCTCCAATGACGGCTGCCCTACGCGCTCTGCCTGCGCGCATCTGATTGAGGGCGGTGCCGTATGTGTCAATGGCGAGACCTGTCTGTCTAAAAAGTACGCCGTGCGAGCCGGCGACCGTATTTCGGTCGATTTGCCTGAGCCGCACGATCCCACCGATGTGATTCCCGAGGCCATCCCGCTCGACATTCGCTATGAGGACGACTATCTCATTGTGCTCTCCAAGCAGCGTGGCCTGGTGTGCCATCCTGCGCATGGTCATGAGAGCGGTACGCTCGCGAATGCCCTGGTCTATCACTGCGGTATCGACCATCTGGGCACCGTGCAGGGCGAGGATCGCCCCGGGATCGTGCATCGTTTGGATCGCGATACCTCGGGTCTCATGCTTGCGGCAAAGGACGACGACACACAGCGCGCGCTTCAAAATCTCATTCGCACGCGTACGCTCGACCGCCGCTATATCACGCTTGTCCACGGGCACATTGCCATGGACGAGGGCACCATCAATACCGGTATCGCCCGTTCCACGCGCGACCGCGTTAAGATGGCGGTTTCGGACGACCCCTTTGCCCGTCAGGCCATTACAACCTTTAAGGTCCTCGAGCGCTTTGATTCCACGCGCTTTGACGACGGCTACACGCTTGTCGAGTGTCACCTGTTTACCGGCCGCACTCATCAGATTCGCGTGCATATGCGTCATATCAACCACGCCTGCGTGGGCGATCCACTTTACGGCAAGTGCGATGCGCGCGCCGACCAGGGCCTGACCAGGCAGTTTCTGCATTCCTGGCGCGTGGCGTTCGAACATCCCGTGACGGGGGAGCGCATTGAGTGCCGCGACGAGTTGCCGTGGGATCTCGCCGCGGTTCTCGATGATCTGGCTCCGCGCTCTCTCGGTCGCACGGCCGCTGGAGATGAAATCGTTCCGCAGCTCGGTCTTCTCGAAGCCTAGCCAGTATTAGGTGGTTTCTTGAACTCGGTAAGCCTGCGGTAAGATATACGATTGTTTACGTAACGCGTTGCTGGGAGCCTGCATGCTCGCCTTTTTACAAACCAACACACCCATCGTGATCTTCAACCAGATTGTCGTCACGCTGCTCACGGTCTGCTTTCTGTACCAGGTGGTCTTCTTTGTCATCGGCGCTCTTCGTGGCGAGGTCGCGCCTCCCAAGGCCAAAAAACTCCACCGCTATGCCTTCTTTATCGCTGCGCATAACGAGGAGGCCGTAATTGCCAACCTCGTTCGCTCCATCAAGGACCAGGATTATCCGTCCGAGCTTATCGAGGTCTTCGTGGTCGCCGATGCCTGCACCGACAACACGGCGCAGCTCGCGCGCGAGGCGGGTGCCATCGTCTATGAGCGCAACGACCTGGCCCGCAAGGGTAAGAGCTGGGTTATGGACTTTGGTTTTGACCGCATCCTTAACGAGTATCCCGACACGTTTGAGGGTTACTTTATTTTCGACGCCGATAACGTTATCTCTCGCGATTACGTCTCCAAGATGAATGACGCCTTTGACCAGGGCTTCCATGTGGTCACGAGCTATCGCAACTCCAAGAACTTTGGCAGCTCGTGGATCTCGGCAGCTAATGCTACTTGGTACCTGCGCGAGGCGCGCTTTCTCAACAACGCGCGCAATATCTGCAAGACTTCTTGCGCTGTCTCGGGTTCGGGCTACCTCATCTCCGCCAGCGTTATCGAGGGCATGCACGGTTGGCAGTTCCATACGCTGACCGAGGATATTCAGTTCACTACGTTCTGCGCCATTCACGGCATTCGCATCGGTTATGCGCCGGCGGAGTTCTTTGACGAACAGCCCGTGACGTTTAAGGCGTCCTGGAAACAGCGCATGCGGTGGACCAAGGGCTTTTACCAGGTGTTCTTTACCTACGGTAAGCATCTGGTTAAGTCAACCTTCCGCTACCATCGCTTTGCCGCCTACGACATGTTTATGACCATCGCCCCGGGTATGCTGCTGTCCCTGATCTCCATGCTCGCCAATGCGACGTTCCTGATCGTGGGCGGTCTTTCGCACGGCTTCTTGGCTACCGATGTCGAGATGCAGGCGTGCGCCGCTTCGCTCATTATGACCTTCGCCATGATGTATCAGACGTTCTTCATCTTGGCGCTGCTCACGACCATCTTTGAGTACAAGCATATTCACTGTGCGCAAAAGTGGCGCCTGGTGACCAATCTGTTTACCTTCCCGATCTTTATGTTCAGCTATATCCCCATCACGGTGGCAGCGCTGTTCCTGAAGGTCGACTGGGTTCCTACCCAGCATGCCGTAAACGTCACCCTCGACGAGGTCATGCAAGGCGCTAAATAGCCACCATCAAAACCACCACAAAGGGGACAGGCACCTTTGTGGTGGTTTTTGCATTTGAGCGGCTGTCCATGGAGGTGCACGATGGTATATTTCCCGTTTTGGCTCTGCATCTTTGCCGGCGCGGCGATTGATGTCCGCGAGCGACGGTTCCCCAATGAGCTTGCCGGCGCGTGTGCGGTGGCGGCTCTTGCAGGCGTCTGGCTCGACCTCGGTTTGAACGCAGCGCTTGACCACGCAGGCCTTGCCGTCATCGTTTATCTTGCTCTCGTGCTGACTGAGTCCCTCTGGCGTCGTCTTCGCCAAGCCCCGGGCATCGGCATGGGAGATGCCAAGGCACTCTTCGCGCTTTGCACGCTCGACCCTATGGGTGGCATCGTGGCATTTGCCGCCGCGCTCCTGGTCCTTGCCCTCTTCTGCCTCTTCACAAAATCACGCTCCCTGCCATTGCTCCCGTTTTTGGTGCCGATTTTTGCCATAATCGAGGTCGTGGGCTGCACTTTGTAACCGATTGCGCATCCTTCTTAAGGAGCATGCCATGGCAACTAATCAAGAAACGGCCGTCATTAAGGCGCGCATGGACCGTATTCCCTCGGCGTTGTCGCCCGAACTTGTCGAGCGCATTGCCGCCGATCGTGCTTCGGGCTATGTCAACCCGTATCGTTGCAACGACGACCAGGTCATTCGTCGTATTGATCGTACTACCGACAAAGGCACGCTTATGCGTCCGGCGTTTATGCGCGATACCGAAAAGATACTTCATCTTCCGGCTTACACCCGGTATGCGGGCAAAACGCAGGTCTTTAGCTTTCGTAGCAATGACGATCTGTCACGCCGGGGTTTGCACGTGCAGCTTGTCTCCCGCATTGCGCGCGATATCGGTCGCGCCCTGGGGCTCAATTGCGATCTGATCGAGGCGATTGGCCTGGGTCACGACTTGGGACACACGCCTTTCGGCCATGCCGGCGAGCGCTTCCTCAACGATATCTATCATGAGCGCACGGGGCGTTATTTTTTCCATAACGTGCAGTCGGTCCGTGTGCTCGACGCTTTGTACGGCCGCAACGTGTCGCTCCAGACGCTCGATGGCGTGCTGTGCCACAACGGCGAGTACGAACAGCGTGTTTTTGAGCTTTCGGACATGGGCTCTTTTGAACAGTTTGATCAGACGGTTGAGGATTGCATTGCCGCGGGCTATAGCGCAATTGAGCATCTGCGTCCCATGACGCTCGAGGGCTGCGTCGTTCGCATCTCGGATATTCTTGCCTACGTCGGTCGTGACCGTCAGGATGCGATCGCGGCGGGCCTGCTTTCGCCCGACGCTTTTGATGATGGCCGGGGCGGTGCCTACAACAGTTGGATCCTCACGCATGCCTCCATCGATATCGTTGAGCACAGCTATGGTAAGCCGCGCATCGAGATGAGCGAGGACCTGTTTGAGGAAATTCGCCGAGCCAAGCGCGAGAACTACGAGAAGATCTATAGCAAGGGCGGTATCGAAGGCGATTCCGAGGCGGAGCTGCGCGAGGCGTTCGTAAAGCTCTACGACCGTTGCCTGCGGGATCTAAACAGTGGCGACGAGTCCTCTTACATCTTTAAGCACCATATTTCGCGCATTGAGCAGCAGCTTTCCTACTACGACCGCACCTATGCCTGGCGGAACGACAAGGATCAAGCCGTGGTGGATTATATCGCGAGCATGACGGACGGTTATTTCTGCGAGCTGACGAGCAAGCTGTTCCCTGGTCTGGAGTTTCCGCACCGTACCTATATTAACGAACGGTAGTTCGTATTAATTCGGTATACTGTTAGTGGAAAACGTTTTTGATTGATGCACGGGATGGCTATGGACGACCTTTTTTCTGCCTCGACGCGCGAGCGTTCCTTTAAAAATGCGCCGCTCGCGGTGCGCATGCGACCCAATTCGCTCGACGAGTACGTGGGCCAGCAAAAGGCCGTCGGTAAGGGTTCATGGTTGCGTGCCGCGATCGAGCGCGACGTGCTTTCGAGCGTGATTCTGTACGGGCCGGCCGGTACGGGTAAGACGACGCTGGCCCACATTATCGCCAACCATACCAAGAGCGAGTTTGTCGAGGTCAGCGCTGTGACGGGCACCGTGAAGGACTTGCGCCGCGTGATTGATGAGGCCAAGACGCGCCTGAATACGTATGACCGTCGCACTATCCTGTTTATTGACGAGATTCATCGCTTTTCGAAGTCACAACAGGATGCATTGCTACATGCGGTTGAGAACCGTACCGTCATTATGATTGGTGCCACGACGGAGAACCCGTACTTCGAGGTCAACTCGGCGTTGCTCTCGCGTGGTCGCGTGGTGGAGCTCGAGCATCTGAAGGATGAGGATATCGCCACGCTGATCGAGCGTGCGCTCGAGGCTCCGCATGGCCTGAACGGTAAGTTCTCGGCCGATGAGGATACGGTCAAGACCATTTGTACGCTGGCCGCGGGTGATGCACGCTCGGCCCTGACGACACTTGAGCTGGCGAGCGAGATTGCCGTCACGCGTCCCGATACCGAGGGAACGCCAGCGCCGGCGGCGGGGGAGCGCTATCCCATCACCGTGGATGACGTAAAGATTGCCAACCCGCGTCGCGGCTTTACGTATGACAAAAACGGTGACGTGCACTACGACATCATCAGTGCGTTCATCAAGTCCATGCGCGGTAGCGACCCCGATGCCACGGTCTACTGGCTTGCGCGCATGATCGATGCAGGGGAGGATCCTAAGTTTATCGCCCGTCGCATTATGATTCATGCTTCTGAGGACGTCGGTAACGCCGACCCGCAGGCGCTTTTGGTGGCACATGCTGCGTTTAAATCTGCCGAGGTTATTGGCTATCCCGAGTGCCGTATTAACCTCGCGCAGGCTGCGCTCTATGTTTGTTTGGCGCCTAAGTCCAATGCCTGTGAGGCGTCCATTGATGCGGCGCTGGCCGATATCCATTCTAGTGGGCTTCGCGAGGTGCCGAGTTATCTGCGCGATCGCCATCGCCCGGGCAGCGATGAATACGGTGTGTATAAGTATCCACATGATTATCCCGAAGGCTGGGTCGATCAGCGCTATTTGCCCGAGGGACTGGAGCGCGGCGCGTTCTGGCAGCCTGCCGGCCGCGGTTGGGAAGAATGGCGCGTAGAGCAAAGTGAACGCGACCGCAGCGGGAATGCACCGAAGTAGCTGCTGATAATTTTGTCCCACGTTGCTGCTCATGGCATGTTCGGTCCCCTTTGGGGTACCATGGAAACCGTCTGTATATCGATTCCTTTGGGAGGCTTGTATGAGTCCCATTCAAATCGCCCTGCTGCTGCTCGCTGTTGCCGGCGTGTGGTCCATCGTTGAGCTCGCGCTTACCCTGCGCAAGACCCGCACCGTTGTCGACTCGCTCGATAAGACCGTGAACGACCTCAACAACACCATCGCCGAGGCTCAGCCTGTGGTGGCAAAGCTCGATGGCGCTGTCGATGAGCTTACGCCGGCGCTTGCCCAGATGGAGCCGCTCCTCAAGTCGAGCAAGACCGCCGTCGACGCCCTTACCTCCAATCTCGTAGAGGTCGAAGCCGTGGTTCGCGACATTTCTGAGGTCACCGGTAGCATGGCCGAGGCCAGCAATGCTGTGTCGAGCGTGACTGATTCTGCGGCAGGTGCCGTGCAGAAACTCTTTAACAAGGTGAAGGCTCCCGCGGCCGACGCCGAGCGCAAGCTTTCCGCTGCCGAAGAAGCCGAGCAGCCGACCGAGCGTGTCCTGATTGGCGAAGCCGGGGACGATGTTGCTGCTGGTGACAATGATGCACAGAAGCCTGCTGCTAAAGCAGCCCAGTATTACACCTACACGCCCGCCGAGACCACCGAGGAGTCCTGCGATGAGTAGCGAAGCAACTTGCCCCATTACGCTGACCGTTGCCGGCGACCCGCGTCTGGCGCGCCTTGTGCGCATGACGGCGGCAAATGTCGGTGCGCTCTGCTCCATGTCCGTCGATCGCATCGAGGACATTCGTATGGCTGCCGAGGAAGCATTTATTTTCGGCTGCACGGCTGTTGATTCCGATGACATCTCGATCAAATTCGATGTCGACGAATCTCACGTTGGCATGACCTTTACCTTTGGCGAACAGGCCACCGTCGACGAGGATGACCAGGCCGCTGTGTATGCCGAGCTCATTTTGGCGAGCGTGTGCGATTCCTACGAAAAGACTGCGGCGCCCCTGACGCTTTCCCTCGACCTCAAGGCGGATATCTAATATGACCGAACGTTCCCGGAGCGGTAAGACCGCTTGGGACAAGGAGAAAACCCGCGAGCTGTTTCGTCGCTACAAAGAGACCGGTGATCCGGACGCACGTGAGCAGCTCGTTATGTCCCATATGAACCTGGTAAGGTTTCTTGCCAACAAATTTAAGAACCGCGGCGAGCCGCTCGATGACCTGATGCAGGTCGGATACCTGGGCTTGCTCAAAGCGATCGATCGCTTTGATCCCGAGCGCGGGCTCGAGTTCACGACGTTTGCCACGCCCACCATCCTGGGCGAGATCAAACGCCATTTCCGCGACAAGGGCTGGAGCGTGCGCGTACCGCGTCGTCTGCAGGAGCTCTCGGCCAAGGTCAACCAGGCTACTGACAAACTTACCAACGAGCTGCAGCGTTCGCCCAAGGTTGAGGAGATCGCTGAGTACCTGGACGTGACGGTCGATGAGGTCCTCGAGGCTATGGAATCGTCTTCGGCCTATACCTCGGTGCCCATCGAGGCTCCTGGTGCGTCCGATTCCGACGATGCCCCCTCGATTCTTGACCGTTACGCCGACGACGACAACGAGCTCGACTTTACCGATGACCGCCTAGTGATCGAGGAAGCCATCCGTGATTTCTCGCCGCGTGAGCGCGAGGTGATCGAGCTGCGCTTTGTGAAGGGCATGACCCAGATCGAGATCGCCAAGAAGCTGGGTATTTCTCAGGTGCAGGTTTCGCGCCTGCTGCGCCGTACGCTTAAGAAGATTCAGGACAAGATCGACCCAGACGGAGTGATGATTCGTTCATGAGTGAGCACCCGCAACAAACCGATCGCGTGTTGCGCGATACTCGCATTCTGACGCTGCGCATTTGGGCTGTTGTCTGCTGCATTGTTATTGCTGCTGTCATCTTTAACCTTATGGGCATCCTGGCACCGGTTATTGAGTTTCTCGCTGTTGGTTCCATCATTGCTTTTGTGATGTCCCCGATCACCAATTGGCTCGAGCACCATGGCGTGAATCGCGGCATCGGTTCGCTTATCGCGCTTATTGTTGTTGTTGCCGTGCTCGTCGGTGTCGTTTGCATCTTGTCGCCGATTCTCTTTGGTCAGATCATGGAAGTCCTGAGCCGCCTGCCCGAGCAGCTTCGTGTTGCGGGTGGCGATCTCAATGAGATGATCTCGCATGCCAAGACGCTCAACAACACGCCGCTCAAGGAGTATTTGGACGATAATCTTTCGTCGTTGGTTACCGTGGCATCGAAGTATGTGTCTCAGATCGCTGCCGAGCTTGGCCGCGGTGTGTTCCCGCTCATCACCAATACGGCCTCGCAGTTGTTCGTGATCTTCCTTGGTCTGGTGCTTGCCTACTGGATGGCCTGCGACTACCCTCGCATGCATCACGAGATTTGCACCATCATCGGTCAGGAGAAGGAGACCTCGTACCGCTTTATGGTCGCCATCCTTTCTCGCTCTGTCGGCGGCTACATGCGCGGTATGGTCGTGACGTCCATCTGCGGTGGTTTCCTCGCCTTTATCGGTTTTATGATCATCGGCCATCCGTATGCGGCGCTCATGGCTATCTTTACCGGCATCATGCATTTGGTTCCGGTCGTCGGTCCTTGGGTGAGCGCAGCAATCGCCACGGTGCTCGGTTTCATGTTTAGCCCCATGTTGGCGTTGTGGACGCTCATCGTGACGATGGTCGCACAAAACGTCACCGATAACGTGATTTCGCCTAAGGTCATGCAGAGCTCGGTGCAGGTGCATCCCATCATGAGCCTCACGGCGCTCGTTATTGGCTCGGCACTCATGGGCCCCATCGGTATGATTATTGCCATCCCGCTTTGTGCGGCCCTCAAGGGCATCTTCGTGTACTACTTCGAGAATGAGACCGGCCGTCAGCTTGTGGCCTATGACGGCGCCGTGTTTAAGGGCACGCCGTACCGCGATGCCGATGGCAACCCGGTCGCCGCCTACGACGCGCTCGGCGACGACACCTTCATTTACGAGTCTGAGCTCATCGGCAACGAGACTGCGCCCGAGGCCAAGGCCATGCCCAAGCCCGAGCTCGATAATCCCTGGATTAAGCTTTCTGGTCTGCAGCCCGATGCCACGGGCTTCTTCAAGAACCCCTTCGCCAAGGACGATGACTCCAACTCGGATGACGACACCAAAACCGGCATCGACGGCTCCATGGACGATGATGACAACTAGCGGGGTAATTCGGATTAATATTCATACGCGCTAACATGCAATTTCGCTGAAGGGCCGGCATTGTGCCGGCCCTCTTTTTTGCACTTGCGCGGTGGGATGGTAATATCGTTACGTTTGAACTGTTTCGATGTGAAACCGAGGAGATTCCCTCTATGAGTGCTGACTACCCGTCAATGACTACGGCCGAGATCCGCTCCAAGTTCCTCAACTTCTTTGAGGAGCGCGGTCTTAAGCTCTATCCTTCTTCGTCTCTTGTTCCCGACGATCCTTCGCTGCTGCTTGCCAACGCCGGCATGAACCAGTTTAAGGAGTACTACCAGGGCAAGAAGACCATGAAGGAGATCGGCGCTATCTCCTGCCAGAAGTGCGTCCGCACCAACGACATCGATTGCATCGGCGAGGACGGCCGTCACCTGTCCTTCTTCGAGATGCTCGGCGACTTCTCTTTTGGCGGCGTCTCCAAGCAGCAGGCTTGTGCCTGGGCCTTTGAGCTCATCACCAAGGAGTTCAAGCTGCCGCTCGACCGCTTGTACTTCACCGTCTTTACCGAGGACGACGAGACCCACGACGTGTGGCGTTCTCTGGGCGTTGCCGAGGACCACATCTCCCGCCTGGGCGAGGACGACAACTTCTGGGCCGCTGGCCCCACCGGCCCCTGCGGTCCGTGCTCCGAGATTTACTTTGACATGGGCGAGGAGGTCGGCTGCGGCAGCCCCGACTGCAAGCCTGGCTGCGACTGCGACCGCTTCCTGGAGTTCTGGAACCTCGTCTTTACCCAGTACGACCGCCAGGAGGACGGCTCCATGCCGGAGCTGCCGCACCGTAACCTCGATACGGGCATGGGCCTAGAGCGCATGGCCGCCATCATGCAGCACAAGACCGCCAACTACGACGGCGATCTGATGCAGCATCTCATCAAGCTGGGCGAGGAGGTCAGCGGTAAGACCTATGACGCCGACGATTACTCCGGTGCTAGCCGTTCTCTGCGCATCATCGCCGACCACTCCCGTGCCGTTGACTTTATGATCTCTGACGGCATCCTCCCCGGTAACGAGGGACGCGAGTACGTCCTTCGCCGCCTGCTCCGCCGCGCCGTGTTCCACGGTCGCCTGTTGGGCATCGAGGGCGCCTTCCTGACCAAGTTCATCGACGAGGTTAACGCTCAGATGGGCGAGGCTTATCCCGAGCTGCTCAAGAATGTCGCGCTCGTCAAGGGTATTGTCGCCTCCGAGGAGGAGCGCTTCTCTACGACGCTCGACAACGGCCGCGTCTATCTGGACGAGGCCCTGGCAGCGCTTGCCGAGGGTGCTGTGCTTCCGGGCGATGTCGCCTTTAAGCTGCACGACACCTTTGGTTTCCCCATCGACCTGACTGTCGAGATCGCCGGCGCTGCTGGTCACGACGTCGACATGGACGGCTTCACTGCCTGCATGGAGGACCAGAAGGCCCGCGCCCGCGCCAATGCCAAGGGCGACGCCTGGGGCAGCTTCAACGACGTGTGGGTCGAGCTTTCCGACAAGGTCGCAGCGACCGAGTTCGACGGCTATGATAACGATGTGATCGAGGGCGCCAAGGTTGTTGCCATCGTGCGCAACGGCGATTCTGTCGAGTCCGCTGCCGCCGGTGAGGATGTCGAGGTTGTGCTCGACTGCACCCCGTTCTATGCCGAGATGGGTGGCCAGCAGGGCGATGCCGGCAAGCTTTCCGCCGAGGGCGTTGTTCTGACCGTTGCCGACACCAAGAACCACAACGGCCTGTATGCCCACGTCGCGCACGTTGCCGAGGGCACGCTGACTGTCGGTGCCGCTGTTACCGCCGCGCTCGACGCCGAGCGCCGTGGCTTCCTGCGCCGCAACCACACCGCCACGCACCTGCTCGACGCTGCCCTTAAGCAGGTCCTGGGCGAGCATGTCTCCCAGGCCGGCTCGCTGGTGACGCCCGAGCACCTGCGCTTTGACTTCACGCACTTCGAGGCCCTGTCCTCCGAGCAGCTCAAGGCTGTTGAGGATCTGGTCAACCAGCAGATCTTCGCTTCCAAGCCGGTCGTGACCCGCGTCATGGGCATCGACGAGGCCAAGGCCGCCGGCGCTGTCGCCCTCTTTGGCGAGAAGTACGGCGATGTCGTCCGCGTCGTCTCCGTGGGCGCCGAGGACCAGCCGTTCTCCCGCGAGCTCTGCGGTGGTACGCATGCCGCCAACACCGCCGAGATCGGCCTGTTCAAGATCATTTCCGAGTCCTCCACGGGCTCGAATGTCCGCCGCATCGAGGCTGTGACCTCCAAGGGCGCTCTCGATTACATGGCCGACCGCCTGGCGCTCGTTGACGCCGCCGCCGCTGCGCTCAAGTGCCGCGCCGACGAGGTTCCCGCCCGCGTGGAGAACCTGCAGGCCGAGCTGCGCGAGACTTCCAACAAGCTCAAAAAGGCTCTGACCGGTGGCTCCTCCGACGCCATTTCCAGTGCCATCGAGGATGCCGTCGAGCTCGGCGGCTACAAGCTCGTCGTCGCCGAGCTCCAGGGCCTTGAGGCTGCTGACCTGCGCAACGTATGGGATACCGTGCATCAGAAGGTCGCCGGCCCTGTCGCTTGTGTCGTCGCCAGCGTGACTGAGAAGGGCACTCCGGCCCTGCTCGCTGCCGGCTCCGATGACGCCGTGAAGGCCGGGTTCCACGCCGGTAACGTGATCAAGCAGATCGCGGGCCTGGTCGACGGTCGCGGTGGCGGTCGTCCCAACATGGCCCAGGCCGGTGGCAAGAATGCTGCCGGCATCGCCGATGCCCTCGCGGCCGCTAAGACCGCGCTCGGCGCCTAAGAATCTAAGAAGTCGCTGTGGTTGCGCTCGCGCTGGACATAGGGGAGACCAGGATTGGCATCGCCGTCTCGAGCCGTGATGGCAAGATGGCGATGCCCGTTAAGGTGCTCCCGGCCGCCGAGGTCACCGGTATGGCCAAGACGTTCCGCTACCTGGTTGAGGATTATGAGCCCGACATCCTGGTAAGCGGACGTCCCCTGACCATGGCCGGTGAGCCCGGCCCTCAGGCCGAGCGCGTTGCCGCTGTGGCGCAAAAGATTGCCGACGAGCTCAATCTTCCGTTGGAGTTTGAGGACGAGCGTCTGTCCTCGCAAGAGGCCAAGCGTATCCTGCGCGAGCAGGGACTCAACGAAAAGCAGATGAGGGGCAAGATCGACATGATTGCCGCCAGCCTGTTTTTGCAGACGTGGCTCGATCGTAAAAACGAGGAGGTTTCGCATGCCTAGTGTTTCCGATCCGCGCCAGCCGAATCGTACACAGCAGCCGGCGTCGCGCCCTGCCCAGCCTGGCCAGCGTCCGGCACAGCCGACGCAGCGCGCAGCTCAGCCTGTCGCGCGCCCGGCGCAGTCCTTCTCTCGTTCGGCCCAACCTGTTCAACAGACGGGTCAGCAGCCTTCTGCTCGTTCGGTTCAGCATTCGGCTTCTCACGCGGCTCAGCAGCCCACTGCTCGTACGGCCCAGCCTGCAGGCGGCACCCGCTTTAAGCAGCAGGCACCTACCCAGCGAACGCAGGCCCCCCAATCGCATTCGCATCACGCTCGTGGTTCGCATGGCGTTGCTCCGGCGACCCGCTCGAGCTACAACACGCATGCTCGTCGCGGTGCTCAAAAGAAAAGCTCCCCGGTGCCTATGATTATCGGTGGCGTTGTTGCCGTGCTTGCGCTTGTCGCGATCGTTTTCTTTGTCGTGCCAGCCGTCAAGGGCTTCTTTGGCGGTGAGGGTGCGAAAGTCGTTGCAGGCCAGCAGGTTACTATCACGATTCCCGATGGTGCCTCGGGTGACAGCATCGCTTCGATTCTCTCCGAGAATCATATCGTCGAAAATCCCAAGGATTATTATGCGGCGGTGAAAAAGCTCAACGCCGATATGTCGCTCAAGCCTGGTGATTATTCGTTCACCACACTCATGGATGCGACCAAGGTTGTTCAGCAGCTCATGGAAGGCCCCAACGCGGGCTCCAATGCGCTGACTATCCCTGAGGGCCTAACGGTCGATCAAGTCGCCGACCGTGTGGCCCAGGCCTACGACAGCATCTCTAAGGAAGACTTCCTCAACCAGGCCAAGGCCTCCAACTACGTTGACGACTATAGCTTCCTTAAGGGCGCCGCCAACGATTCGCTCGAGGGTTTCTTGTTCCCCAAGACCTATTCGCTGGGCGATTCGCCGACGGCCGATGACGTGATTCGCGCCATGCTCGATCAGTTTAAGACCGAGTACAAGTCGCTTGACTTTGCGAGCTGCGAAGCCAAGATCAAGGAACGCTACGGCGTGGAGATGTCCGACTACGACATCGTCAACTTGGCCTCTATCGTTGAGCGCGAGGGCCTCAACGCCGATCAACGTGCGCACGTGGCCTCGGTCTTCTACAACCGCCTTGCCGGCAAGCTCGACGGTCTGCGCTATCTCAACAGCGATGCGACCATGATGTATGTCACCGGTGGCGAGGTTACCGCCGACGACCTGCAGAGCGATAGTCCGTATAACACCTATAAGCATGAGGGTCTGCCACTCACGCCCATCTGCTCTCCGTCGCTCGAGGCACTCAAGGCCACGCTTGAGCCGACCGACTCCGATGACCTGTATTTCTACATTACGCAGGACGAGGAGTACTTCTCGCAAACCTACGAAGAGCATCAACAGTCTTGGAATTAGCATGAGGATTTTTAGCCCCAAACGTTACGTTGCCTCGGTCGATCGCATCGACCTTAATACCCTGTGGGCCGACGGCAAACGCGCCATTCTGCTCGATCGCGATAACACCTTGGTGCCGCGCGACACCGAGCAGGTTCCCGCCGCGGTTTCCGCTTGGCTCGATGCCGCCCGCGCCAAAGGCTTTAAGCTGTGCATGGTGTCCAACAACTGGCATCGCGACCAGGTCATGAGCTCTGCACGCGAGCTGGGACTCGAGGCCATCAGCCACGCCATGAAGCCGGCGCCGTTTGCCCTCAAGGCGGGTCTTAAGCGCCTCGGCGCCACGGCCGACGAGGCGGTGCTGATCGGTGATCAGCTCTACACGGACGTGTGGAGCGGCAACTTCGCCGGCGTCGATACCATCCTGGTAAAGCCGCAGGCGACGCAGGACCTGTGGTATACGCAGATCTTCCGTATCTTTGAGCGCCGGGCCCTTCGCGACCTTCCCTGCGAGGAATAGGTCTCGCTATGTCCCAGCACACCAAACACGGCTGCGACCATATCTTCTTTATCGGCTTTTTGGGCGCGGGCAAATCGACGCTCGCGCGCAACGTCGGCACTATGTTCAAGCGGCGTTTTATCGATACCGATCGCCTGGTCGTGCGCCGTTGCGGCAAGTCGGTAACCGAGATTTTTGAGACCGAGGGCGAGGATCGTTTTCGCGAGCTCGAGACCTCGGCGCTCCGTTCGCTCCAAAGTGAGCGCAGCCTGTTGGTTTCGTGCGGGGGCGGCATTGTCGAGACGCCGGTGAATATTGAGCTGATGCACGAAATGGGTACGTGCGTGTACCTCGAGGGTGACTTCGAGGATTCGATTCGCCAGATTCGTCGGTCCGACACGCGCCCCGATTTTCGCTCTCCCGAGCATGCCGCGCGCCTGTTCGAGCATCGCCGTCCGCTGTATCGCCAGGCCGCCGACCTTACCCTTGATATTCGCAACAAGTCCTTCGAGGACGTTTCCTACCTTTGTGCCGAGATGCTTTTGGAGCGTGGGCTGCTATGATTCGCCGTCAACTGATCAATTTCCAAAACCGCAGCGTCGATGTCCGCGTCGGATTGGGCGCGTTCGATGAGTTGTCGCGCATGTTTGCCTCAGCTGTGGGCAAGCCTAAGCGCGCGATGGTGGTTTGGAACGACGCCACATCCGAGCGTTTTGGTGAGGTCGTCGATCATGCGCTGGTCGACGCCGGTTTTGTCATGTCACAGCTTCCCCTCGAGGTTTCACCTGCTGGTGCCACGCTTGCTGATGCCGATGCTATCTTTGGCGCCCTGACTGCCAATGGCATTACCTGTGACGATCTGGTTGTCGCCGTTGGCGATGCCGCAACCTGCTCGGTTGTTAGCTGGTGCGCCAACCAGTGGTGCGGCCGAACCGAGTGCGCGCTGTTGCCGACGACCTTTGACGCCATGCTCACGGTCGCGACGACCATGAAGCCGCTCGTCGCCTCGTCGGCCAATGCGCTTCCCGCTATCGCGTTCCGTCCCGAACCGGGCTTGGTCGTGTGTGACCTCGACCTTGTTCGTGAGGCGGACCCCGAGGACCTCAAGCTCGGCTTTGTGGTGCTTGTTGGCACCATGCTTTCGAGCAGTAAGTCCCGCTGGAATCAGTTTACTGAGACCGTCCCCGAGATTCTCGCGGGCGAGGAGGTCGCGCTCGTCAATACCGTTCAATGGTCTCAGACTGCCCGTAAGGACGTACTGATGGCCACGAACCCGAGCGCTCGCCATGCGCTCGATTTTGGCAAGACGGGGGAGCGTACCCTGCGCGCCTGCTTGGGCGATGCCGCTTCGCAGGTCCCTGCCTATCAGCTGTTATCCGAGGGCATGCGCTTTGAGGCGCGCCTAGCACATGATGCCTGCGACTTTGATATCGATTACGTCTTTGAGGTCGATGACTGCCTGGAGGACTTTGGCATCGAGGAACTTGCCTTCGATCTGGAGCCTGCCGCATATATCGAGGAGTTCCGCAGGCAGCAGTTTGTCCGCTCGAACCGCAGTATGTTGCCGCTGCCCGCGGTACTCGGCGCTATTCGTCTAACGTGCGTTGAGGACGAGGTTCTTGAGCGCCATGCTCACGCCTACTTGGCTTCTCGCAAAGAACTTCTCTAAGTTTTATTGACATCCATCGTCTTTCGTATCATGTTGAGGGGCGGGTTTCCAATCGGTTGCGGATCGCATGCGATTCCGTCGTTCGGTTGAGACCCGTCCCGTCTTTATAGAGACAACAAGAAAGGAATCTGCATGTCTGAGTTTGCTGCCGGTCCTGCCGGTCGTATCGAGCGTGTCCGTGCCCTGATGGCCGAGCGTGGCTACGACGCCATCGTGGTGCGCGACGAGGCCAACCTTCGTTGGCTTACGGGCGTGAAGGGCGTCTTCGACTACACCTTCGAGTTCCCGCACGCTGCGTTTATTACGGTCGACCAGTGCCTGTTCCACACCGACTCGCGCTACCTCAACAGCTTTGAGGAGAACACGCCCGCCGGCAGCCCCTGGGTCTACGACATGGACGAAGGCACCATCCCCGGTTGGGTCGCCGGCAAGATTGTGGCTAACAAGTGCCGCGTCTGCGCTGTCGAGGACGATATGCAGATTAATTTCTACCAGGGTATTCAGCGCGGCCTGGAGGACCGCTCCGTTGCCTGCATGCTGCCGCTGATGCATGACGACATCCGCAAGATGCGCGCCATCAAGGATGCCGAGGAGATCGAGCTCATGCGCCATGCACAGTCGATCACCGATGCCGCCTTCCAGCATATGCTCGGCTTTATTAAGCCCGGTATGACCGAGAAGCAGGTTCGCAACGAGCTCGAGAATTTTATGTTCGCCAACGGCGCCGACAGCCTTGCCTTCGGCTCCATCGTGGCGAGCGGTCCCAACACCGCCAACCCGCATGCCGTCCCGAGTGACCGTGTTATCGAGAAGGGCGATTTCGTTCTCATGGATTACGGCGCGGGCTACTGCGATTATCGTTCCGACATGACGCGCACCGTCGTGATGGGCGAGCCTACCCAGGAGCAGCTCGACCTGTACGCGCTCGTGCGCCGTACGCACGAGGAGTGCGTCGCTGCCATTCATCCGGGCGTCGAGGGCAACGACATCTTCAAGCTTTCCAAGAAGATCATCGGCGATGCCGGCTATGGCGATTATTACAACCATGGTCTGGGTCACGGCGTGGGCATCGACATCCATGAGCTGCCCAACTTCAACCGCAGCAAGAACACCATCGAGGTCGGCTCGGTTATCACCATGGAGCCCGGCGTGTATCTGCCCGGTGTGGGCGGCGTGCGTCTGGAGGACTACGGCGTGGTCACCGAGAACGGCTACGAGCCCTTCACCAAGACCCCGCACGACCTGCACGTCATCGATTGCTAGCCCATTTCGATAGATTTTTGGGGCGGGGCGTCCGGATCGATTCGGACGCCCCGCGTTCTCTTTTTATGCGCTCGCTGCAGCAGCCGTCTGCAAGTGTATAATTTCTGTCGTATGTAATTTGGACGCTTGTGCGTTCTGTCCATAACAAGAAAGGTCGCTATGCCTACCATTTCTACCGCCGACTTCAAGAACGGCCTCGGTCTCCGCATCAAGGACAAGGTCTACACCATCGTCGAGTTCCAGCATGTCAAGCCGGGCAAGGGCGGCGCGTTTGTGCGCTACAAGACCCGCGACATCAAGAGCGGCCGCGTCGTCGAGAACACCTGCAACGCCGGCACCAAGTTCGAGAGCGTCATGCTCACCACCCGTGAGTTCCAGTACCTCTACAACGATGGCGCCGACTACATCTTCATGGACAACGAGACCTATGAGCAGGTTCCCGTTCCCGAGGACATGGTGGGCGAGAACTCCAAGTGGCTGCGCGAGAACGACATCTGCCAGCTGCTCTTCGCCGACGATGAGCTCATGGGCGTGACCCCGCCGATGTTCATCGAGACCACCATTGTCCAAACCGACCCGGGCTTTAAGGGCGACACCGTCCAGGGTTCCACCAAGCCGGCCACGATCGACACCGGCGCTGTCATCCAGGTCCCCATGTACCTCAACGAGGGCGAGGTCATCAAGGTTGACACCCGCGACGGCAAGTTCGTCTCCCGCGTCTAGCAACCAACTTCTCTAGGAGGACTCATGCCCCAGGAAATCAAGATTGACGGCATCGGTATTTCGCCCGATGTTCTGACCGCCATCGTCTCGCGCGCCGTGTCCGATGTCGAGGGCATCGCCTCCGTTGGCGTCAAGGACCTTGCCACCAACCTTGTCTCCATGATGCTCTCGTCCAAGACCCCTGCTTCCGAGCCGGCGGTCGAGGCCGAGGTCGTCGGCGACAAGCTCGCACTCACCGTGCGTGTCGTGGTGTTCTTTGGCTATCCGTTCAAGAAACTCGCCGAGGCCGTTCGCGCCGCCGTGGTCGCTGCCATCGATGCTCAGGTAGGCGTCGAGGTCGAGCGCGTTGACGTTTGCATTGACGGCCTCGTTTTCCCCAAGGAGTAACCTTTGAGCCTTAAGGTTTATCGCGGGCGCACGCTTGCCCGCAGTCAGGCGCTGCAGCTGCTGTTCCAGGCCGAGGCCACGGACAGCCCGCTCGAGCGCGTCCTCGAGGGCGATTTCCTGATCTCGAAGGGTCCCCTCGACCCCTATGCGCTGGAGCTTTGCCGCGGTGCCTACGAGCATATCGACCGCATCGACTGCGCTCTGCGTTCCGTTGCCAAGAACTGGGATCTTATGCGCATGCCCGGCGCCGACCGCAATCTGCTACGTATCGCCGTTTACGAGATGCGTTTCCTCACCGACGAGGAGGTCTCGGACGCCATCGTGATCAACGAGGCCGTCGAGCTTGCCAAGGCCTATGGCACCGACCAGTCCGCGTCGTTCGTCAACGGCGTGCTGGGCAAGATCGCTCGCAGCGAGGAGCTGCCGGGCGAGGACCTGTACCAGGAGCTGCTGGCCGAAGATCGCGCTCGCGAGGAGGCACAGGCTGCCGAGGCTGCCGCAAAGGTTGCGGTTGCTCAGGCTGAGGCTGGCGTGCTGGCCGAGGATGCGGACGCCGCCGAGGCTGTTGTCGACTCCGTCGAGGAGTAGCCATGCCAGAGGGTTCCGTCCGCAACTTCGACGAGATCTCGGACCGCTTGGACCAGATCATCGCTACCGTTCGCTCCAAGGATACCTCCTTGGAGCGTTCGCTCGATTTGTTTGACGAAGCGATTGAGCTGGGCTCCCGCGCGGTCGATATGGTCGACAAGTTTGAGCTGACGCCGCGTGAGGCCGACAAGCTCGAGCAGGAATATGATGAGGATGCGGCAAACGAATCCCAGGATAGCTAGGCTGCATCTCCGGATACGAATGGTTGATGGCATTCATGAAACGCGTGCGTCTTGATGACGAACTGATTTCACAGGGCATCTGCGCCGATCGCGCGGATGCCCTTCGCACTCTTATGGCCGGCTTGGTCTCGAGTGGCGGTGAGCGCTTGACTTCGCCGGGTCTTAAGGTGATGCCGGGGCTGCCGCTACACGTGAAGGGGCGCATTCCCTATGTTGGCCGCGGCGGTCTTAAGCTCGAAGGCGCGCTTGATGCGTTTGGCATCAATCCGACGGGCCTTGCCTGTTTGGATGTGGGCTGCTCTACCGGCGGTTTTACCGATTGCCTGCTCAAGCGCGGAGCTGCGACCGTTGTCTCTGTGGACGTGGGTCGCGCCCAGTTCGATTGGTCGTTGCGTCAGGACGATCGCGTGAGGCTGCATGAGCGTACAAACGTGACGCAGCTGCCTGAGCTTGGCTATGCCGGCGCCATCGACCTGGCTGTGTGTGATGTCTCGTTTACCAGCATCGCGAACATTATCGATGCGGTACTGGCGTGCCTGGCGCCTACGGGTGCATTCTGCACGCTCGTGAAGCCGCAGTTTGAGGCGCCGGCTGCGCTGGTGGGCGAGGGCGGTATCGTGACGGATCCCACCGTGCGCCGCGATACACTCGTTGCGGCGGTTGAGCTCTTTGCTGCCAAGGGGCTGTTCCCGGTCGATGTGTGCGTGTCACCCATTCATGGTGCCAAGGGCAACGTTGAGTTTTTCCTGTACGGCACGAGATTTGATCCCGGCGACCGCACGCAAGACGAGCTGCAATCCCAGGTATCGGTTTTGAGCGAGAAAGCTGCAACGCTATGAAGGTCTTTCTGGTTCCCAATTACTACAAGCAAGAGGCGGTCGAGAGCGGCCTGATGCTCGAGCTTTGGCTGACGCGCCAGGGCTATGAGGTCGCATGGGCTGCCGACCAGCGATCCAAGATTCAGAGCACGCCTGATATTGACGGCTCCGATCTGGTCATTACGCTCGGCGGTGACGGTACGTTGCTGCGCGCTGCCCGCATCCTCAACCATCGCGAGATTCCTATCCTCGGTCTTTCCTATGGTCACCTGGGCTTTTTAACTGCTGCGAGCCCCGAGGAGCGCGACATTCTGCAGGTCGTGAGCGACGCCCTTTCCGGCGAGCTGCACGTGAGCCGTCGCGCCACCATCGCCGCGGATATCGTGTCCGTGCGCGAAGACGGTACGAAGGATGTCGTGCGCACCTTCGCCCTCAACGACATGGCGCTTACCCGCGGTCCGCTGTCCGATATGGTCGAATTCGACATCACGGTGTCGGGCCACCATATCGATCGACTGCGTGGCGACGGCGTGGTCGTGTCCACTGCGACTGGTTCTACGGGTTACGCGCTCAGTGCCGGTGGCCCCATCGTGAGCCCCGACTATACGGGCATGGTCTGCGTACCCATTGCGCCGCACACCATTCAGGCCCGTGCCTTCTTGACTTCGCCGAGTGATGTCGTCGAGATCTTTATGTCTGATGACCGTCCGAGTGTTCCGGCGATTGCTATCGATGGACAGTTTATTACCTGCGACGGCACCGTTGAGAGCGTGGCTGTGCGCCGCGGGCCCGGAGATGTGCTGCTCCTCGATTACGGCCCCGAGAGCTTCTATAACTCGGTGAGCCGCGTTTTCTACGGAGTCCGTCATGATCGATGAGCTGCAGGTTTCTAACATTGCACTCATTCGCGAGGCGACGCTGGTGCCGAGTGCCGGTCTGACTGTCCTGACCGGCGAGACCGGCGCCGGCAAGACCGCGCTGCTCTCGGCCCTCAAGCTTATTTTGGGTGAGCGCGCGGATTCGTCGACGGTGCGCGAGGGCGAGGCGCTGGCGAGCGTCGAGGCGCGGCTGTTTGACGGCCCGCACGACACGGAAGGCTTCACGGTCCAGCGCAGCCTTTCTGCCGAGGGCCGCAGCCGCGTGAAGATTGACGGCCGCATCGCCAGTGTGCGCGAGCTTTCGGAGCGCGTTGGTGTGATGATGGATCTGTGCGGCCAGCACGAGCACCAGCGCTTGCTCGATCCGGCGCATCACGTTGCGATGGTCGATGCATGGGCAGGGCGCGCGGCGCTTGAGGCGCTGGATGCGTACCGCGCCTGCTTTAAGGCATCGCGTGCTGCCGCCAAGGAGGTTCGACGTGTTGAAGAGGCCTCGCGTGCGCAGGGGAGCCGCGTCGAGGAGGCGCGCTTTGCGCTCGAGCGCATCGGCGAGGTCGACCCCAAACCGGGCGAGTATGAGGAACTCGAGGAACTGCTGCCGCGCTCCGAACATGCCGAGGTACTGGTTGCCACGGCCAATGATGCCCATGCATCGCTTGCTGCCGAAGGGGGAGCGCTCGATGCCGTGAACAGTGCCGTGGCAGAGCTTTCCCGTATGGCTGCCGTCGATCGGAAACTGGGCGACATTGCCGATGCGCTTTCGGATGCCTGTATCTCCCTTGAGGATTGCGCGAACGAACTTCGTTCCTATCGCGATGGCGTCGCCTTCGACCCGCGCGAGCTCGCTCGCATGCGTGAGCGGTATTCCGACCTCAAGGGCCTGTTGCGTCAGTGGGGTCCCACTATGGACGATGTTTTTGCCATGCGCGATCGCTCGCAAGAACTGCTGTCCCTGGTCGATGATGGCGATGGGCAGATCAAAAAGGCGCGTGAGGCACTCGGGAGCGCCGAGCGCGAGTTGTTTGCTGCTGCCAAGGCACTTAAGCGCGCTCGCAATACGGCGGCCCCGCGCTTCTGCCACGAGGTTGGCCGCCAGATGGCGCGCTTGGAGATGGGTAGTGCCGAGCTCGTCTGGGAGTCGCGCGATCTTCCCCGTGCTGAGTGGACGCCCGTTGGTCCTTCGAGCTACGAGCTGCTATACCGCAGCGGTGCCGGCTTGACGCCACGTCCCCTGCGACGCATTGCGTCGGGCGGCGAGCTCAGCCGCGTCATGCTGGCAAGCAAGGTCGTCCTCGGTAATGCGGACGGTGTCGATACGCTCGTGTTCGACGAGGTCGATGCTGGTGTCGGTGGCTCCACGGCGCGTGCGCTCGCGGGCGTGCTGGCAGATCTCGCCGCTACGCATCAGGTGATTGTCGTAACCCACTTGGCGCAGGTCGCCGTCATGGCTGACAAGCATTATGTCGTCAGCAAGGAACCGGGCGATGTTCCCCAGACGCATTTGGACGAGGTAACCGGTGAAGCGCGTATCGCTGAGATTGCCCGCATGTTGAGCGGCGATCAGTCCGAGGCAAGCCTGGCGCACGCCAAGCAGATGCTCGAAGAAGCTCGAGGTTAGGCCGTATCAGCGGTGTTGGTGGGACAAAATAGACTGAATTTTTTGTCCCACTTCGCGTTTTACTCAACGACCTTATCCGGCTGGATGAGCTCCTCGTAGTAGCTGATATGCTCACGCGCGTCTTCAATCTCGGGCAGCAGGAAGTTGTAGATGACTTCGATGATCATCGTGGCACTGATCTTGGAGAACGCAAAGTCGCCTGTCGTCAGCAGCGCTTCGTGGTTGACGGTATTAAAAGTGTAGTCTGCCAGGCGCGCGAGTGGGGATTTGCTGTCACTGCTGATGACGACTACGGTTGCGCCGCAGTTGCGAGCCGCTTTTGCCATGCGATTCAATCGGCGCGATTTGCCGGAGTTTGAGATAAGCACGATGACGTCACCCGGGCGTAACGTGAGCGCAAAGCCGATTGATGTCTCGCTAATGGTGCTCGCCATGCAGCGCAGGCCCAGCTGCGAAAACTTAAACGTCGCATCGAGCGCGACCGCGTTGGTATTGCCCACAGCCGCAAACTCAATAACCCCTGCATGCTTAAGGGCACGCACAACAGCCGCCAGCGTATCGTGGTCGATCCCGTCGATGGTCGCATTAAGCTCACTCACCTTGGCAGCCAAGATGTTCTTGAGGCTCTGCTCCATATTGTCGAGCGAGACCTCGTCAGTCAGGCCCTCGTTGCGCTGGCTTTCCAAATCCCTCGCCAACGAAAACTGAAAGCTGCGGAAGCTACCAAAGCCCAGCTTGCGGCAGAAGCGCGAAACGGTCGCCTCTGACGTGGCGGCGGCGCGCGAGAGCTGAGCTGCCGTGAGGCGTGGCGCCTCGGACTGGTGCTCCAATATATAGTCGACAATGCGCTGCTCGGACTCGCTGTATCCCTGATGGGTGCTAATAAGGGAAAGTGCGCTCTTGCTACTATCGGTCATGGATGGCTCCTGGTTGGCATGAAAATCTAGCTTGATTTGCAATGCCATAGTATACGGGCATTTTCAATTACAAGATACACCTTGCCGTTTCAAGTGTTGATGGTAAACTTTCACTTACCGTTTACGGTTATGAAAGAACCTTTCACCGGAGATTTGCACCTTAGCTCTTCTCACGCGGACGGTAGGTTGGTATCTTTCAGTTGTGGAAAAACGCGCATCGAAGCGCGTGTAGGGGAGCGCCCGCGGGCGCTGTACTCAAGAAGGAGGGACACATGGCTAAGTTTGACATCATCGCCGCGACCGGTTGCCCGACCGGCATTGCGCACACCTTCATGGCGAAGGAGGCGCTGGAGAAGGCAGCTGCCGAGCGCGGTCTGACCATTAAGGTCGAGACTCATGGCCAGGTCGGTGTCGAGAACGAGCTCACCAAGAGTGAGATCGCTGGTGCCAAGGCCGTCGTCGTCGCAGCCGACAAGGATGTCCAGGCTGAGCGTTTCGCCGGCAAGCCCATGGTTTCCGTTGGTGTTTCCAAGGCCCTGTCCGTTGAGGCCGCCGGTAAGCTGATTGACCGCGCGCTCGCCGCCAAGGGCGACAGCACGGTTGCAGCCGCTGCCG
This sequence comes from Collinsella sp., assembly GCA_048368115.1. GTDB lineage: Bacteria > Actinomycetota > Coriobacteriia > Coriobacteriales > Coriobacteriaceae > Collinsella. The sequence goes on along the minus strand of DBGBZQ010000122.1, from coordinate 1,871 downwards.
ATGTCGAGGACGAGGTCGAGGAGAAGGAGTCCATCGGTCACGTCATCTACAAGCACCTCATGAACGGCGTCAGCCACATGCTTGTCTTCGTCGTTGCCGGTGGTGTTCTGACCGCCATTTCGTTCCTGTGGGGCATCACGTCCTTTGATTCGACGGCTGCCGACTACAACAGCTTTGCCGCGATGCTCAAGATTATCGGCGGTATCGCCATGAACCTCATGGTTCCGGTGCTCTCCGCTTACATCGCCGAGTCCATCGGCAAGCGCCCGGCGCTCGTCCCCGGTTTCGTCGCCGGTATGATCGCCATCCAGGGCTTGCCTGTTAACGCCGATACCGGCATGATCGACGCCGGTGGCGTAGGTGTGGGCTTTGGCTTCCTGGGCGGCATCGTCGGCGGCTTCCTCGCTGGCTATGTCATCCTGCTGCTCGAGAAGGTTTTCTCTAAAATTCCCGCGAGCCTTAATGGCCTGAAGGCAATCTTCCTGTATCCGCTGTGCTCTACCGCCATCGTCGGCCTGGTCATGCTCGGTATTTCCGGCCCCATGGCTGCCATTAACCAGGGTATGATGGATTTCCTGCAGAGCCTCGGTAACTCCGGTCCGGTGATCCTTGGCCTGGCCATCGGCTGCATGTGCGCCTTTGATATGGGCGGCCCGGTCAACAAGGCTGCTTACGCTACTGGCACCTTCCTGCTCGGTACCGCTCTCGAAGCTGGCGTCGGCACCGAGACCTACAACTTCGGCACCAACTTCATGGCTGCCGTCTCCGCCGCTTGCATCGTTCCGCCGCTGATCACCACCTTCGCCGTCGTTGTCGGTAAGAAGTACTTCAGCCAGGAGGATCATGACGCCGGTATCGTCAACCTCATCCTTGGTTGCACCCACATCACCGAGGGCGCCATTCCGTTCATGACCAAGAACATCTGGCCCGTCATGCCCATCATGATGCTCGGTTCTTCCATCGCTTCCATCTTGACCATCTTCTTCAACGTTCACGATCCGGCGCCTCACGGCGGCTTCCTGGTCCTGCCTGTTGTCGAGAACGGTCCGCTGTGGGTCCTCGCGATCCTCATCGGCGCTGTGGTCGGTGGCATCCTGTTCGTGGCCTTCAAGAAGTACGACTTCGAGAAGAATCAGAAGGCCGCTCCTGTAGCCAAGCCCGTTGAGGCCCCCAAGGCCGCTGCCGTCGAGGCCCCCAAGGCCGAGGCTGCCGACTTCGTGAAGGTCGAGAATGTCTTTGTCGCCGAGGACTTCGCTTCTCGTGACGAGGCTCTGAGCTTCGTTTCCAACCAGGCCGTCAAGGCCGGTATCGCCAGCGACGCCGACGCCGTGATGAACGCCTTCCTGGCTCGCGAGGCCGAGGGCACCACGGGCATGATGGAGGGCTTCGCCATCCCGCATGCCAAGTCCGACGCCATTACCGAGGCTGCCGTCATCGTCGTTAAGGACGAGTCCGGCGTGACCGGTTGGGACACCATGGACGGCGCTCCCGTTAACGTGGCTATCGCCCTGCTCATCCCGGGTGCCCAGGCTGGCACCACGCACCTCAAGATCCTGTCCAAGGTCGCCGAGGCGCTCATGGACGAGGACTTCCGTGCCACCGTCAAGGGTTCCACCGACGCCGCCGAGATCGCCAAGACGATCAACGCCCGCCTGGTCTAATCCCCCAGCCCGCGAATAACATCGCCTCCTGTATATAAGGCGGAGTCCCTCTCCAGGGCCTCCGCCTTTTTCGAATCAGAGAACGCATCGGTTATCCCATCAGCCAGAATACCTTTCAGCCGACATTACTCTGGACCGACCGTGTTTCCGCAGCTTGCTCGCCCACAGGGGCCCGTGCGCGGCCTGTGAGATTTATCGCGAGTTCCGCAC
>DBGBZQ010000121.1:0-2850 GCA_048368115.1 Collinsella sp. | reverse complement strand
CTTCCGCCTTGCATGGGCCGTTCCATCCCGCCCCTGCAGCAACTGCCTCACGGGCTCATTGAAAACCGCATAGCACCCCAACGTCAGCACATCACCCACGGCAAGCACATCACTCACGACAACCAACACATCAACAAACAGCACGAACATTAACCGATTGGAGAAGCTATGACAAACCACCACGCTGAAGACGGCGATAAGAAAAGCATTCTGGATGCCCGAATTGAGCGAGCATATGCAAACGAATATGACGCCGCCTTTGCCGCCGCGACCATCAAGAACTACGCGTCGCTACCGCTCGCGACGATCTTGGCCGACCACCCTCAACTGCTGAAGCGCTGCACAAAGATCATGGGCGACCCCGACATTCGCAAGCTGACAGACCCCTATGCCCCAAAACGCGACAACGATTCGTACGTTCTTACCGTAGGCTGCCTAGCCCATATGCTTACGGCGCTCGACACGAAACTCAAGCTCGAATGGGAACCCGACGAGCGTCATGAACTCGAAAGCAAGCGGAACACCCTGCGCACCGCGCTGTTCCTTCCGCTGGACGGCCTCAGGCGCTGCAACGTCGAGCTCAATACACAGGCGCGGCAAAAGCCCGGGACCACGGGGCAGAAAACTCCAAGACCCCATGCGGTCATCGTCGACCGCAACCGATATAACCGCATGACCGCGCACTTTTCCGCCGAGGGAGCGGCCATAAGGACGCTGATCGACCTGCTGTGCCTCCTGAGCATCAACGAGCTATTTGAGGGCTATCTCGCCCTTGTTCCCGCGACGGCACCCAAGTCGGTAGCAAAGATCATCGAGACCTGCAGACGCCAGTTTGAGCGCCATCGCAATGGCAGCGAGATGAACGCCAGCATCGCGCAGTACTACGCGGCTCATTACAAAAATGACGGATGTGCCCCTGTCGAGCATCAGCTGCGGCTCGCCTACACCACGCCCGCCGCAACGCTCCATCGCTTTGGAGCCCTTGGCGCTTGCGAGCCGCACGAACAGGCAGCCTGCCCCACAACCGAGCTCGATCTCAGGCTCGGACGAACCCTGTAGCTCGCCAGCCCCTCCGCGGGCAACAATCCTATCCCACAACACAACCAACAGAAAGGAGTCCTCATGGACACCAACCATTCCCCCATCATCAGCCCCCTCACCATGCGTGAATCCGCCCGAGGCATCACGCTCACCAGCATTTACGATGAGATGCTCGCCCGTCGCGAGCTCTCCGTCATGGGAAACATCGAAACCCCGATGGCCCACGACCTATGCCAGCAGATCCGCCTGCTCGATGCCACCGACCCCAGCCGCCCCATCACCATATTTGTCGCCAGCGCCGGCGGAAGCGTGCGATCGGGTCTTGCGATCTATGACGCCATGCGCCTCGCATCGTGCCCCATCCGCACCGTCTGCCTGGAATTCGCCGCGTCCATGGGCGCCGTGATCTTTATGGGCGGCGACGATCGCCGTATGGCGCCCCATGCAGAGCTCATGATTCACGACCCGCTGATCCCCCAGGGGGCAGGCGGCTCGGCACTTGCGCTGCAGGAAACCAGCCGGCGTCTCATGCAGACCCGCAAGACCCTCACGCAAATCCTCTCGGACCGCAGCGGCCTCACGCCCAAGCGCATCCAGTCCCTCACTGCAAAAGACACCTACCTTTCGGCCGAGCGCGCCGTCGAGCTCGGCTTTGCCCACGAAATCCTCTCGACCACCAAGGAGGTCGCCCATGTCTAACCTCGCCAGCCGTCTCGCCGCGTCTGAGTCCGCATCGTCCACCATCCTCGCCAAGGATCGAACGCTTTCCTGCGACACCCGCCAAACGGGACTCAACAACAATGCACTTGTGATCGGCCCCTCGGGAGCCGGCAAGACCCGAAACGTCCTCAAGCCCAACCTACTGCAAATGAACGCAAGCTACATCGTGCTCGACACCAAAGGCACGCTCTGTCGCGAAGTGGGACCCGTGCTGGCAGCCCACGGTTACCGCGTGCAATGTCTCAACTTCGCCGACCTCAACACCGTCCCGGCCCTTGCGCCCGGCATCGAGCGCTGCGGCTACAACCCCCTGAGGCACATTCGCCGCAAGGCGGACGGCAGGCCCAACCAGCAGGACATCCTCTCGGTGGCAAAGGCCATCTGCCCCATCGAGGACAACAACCAGCCTTTTTGGGATCATGCGGCGGCAAACCTGCTGTCGTGTCTTATCGCCTACGTCACCGAACAGCTACCCGCCGACGAGCAGACGATCAGCTCGGTCATCAAGCTGATCGAGCACCTGCAGGACGGTGCCACGGGTCGATTGTTTGACGACCTGATCACGACCGGCCCCCAAAGCTATGCCCTCTCGCTATGGCGGCGCTACGCCATTACGCAAAATGCCGAGCGCATGCACGCGAGCATCGTCGGCATCCTTGCCGAAAAGGTCATGTGTCTGGGATTCGACGGTGCGGCACAGCTCTATCGTGAGTGCCATCAGGTGGACTTCGCTTCCATGGGACACACCCCCTGCGCCCTGTTTGTAACCGTGAGCGATATTGACCGCAATCTCGATCCGCTGACCGGCCTCTTTATTTCGCAGGCGTTTATGGGCCTCATTCGCGAAGCCGATAGGCAGCCCGACGGCAGCCTGCCCGTGCCCGTGCGCTTTATGCTCGATGACTTCGCAAATCTGCAGATCCCCCAGATCGACAACGCGCTCTCGATTATCCGAAGCCGCAACATCTGGGCAACGCTGCTGCTGCAGTCGACCAACCAGCTCGATGCGCTCTATGGCGAGGCACGCGCACGCTCCATCATGGGCAACTGCGACACGCATCTGGTGCTGGCGTTCCAGGATCCCGAGAG
>DBGBZQ010000120.1:0-153743 GCA_048368115.1 Collinsella sp. | reverse complement strand
CGCCGCGGGCGGATATTAAACTGCAAAGACGAGCGTCGGGAAGACACGCCGAGGTCGCCGCGGACGGGCTGATATAGGGAGAGGGCCTGACCCCATATCGTTGGGGCCAGGCCCGATTTTGCCTCTTGACAATGTCCTGCTCATATTAAAAGGAATGTCCCTAACTGCCGCATCCGGAGTAAGACAACGCCGCAGGTAGAGGACGGACAGCGAGCGGGTCGCATTTGAGACAAGGTGACGTGAAACGAAAGGGCGCTGACCTCCTGGTCGCGCCCTTGAAGTTGAACGTCAGATTGTCCAAATGCGACCAGCGCAGCGTCGGCCGGTTACGGCGTTTGGTAAAACGCCGTAACTCTAAATCCGCTCCGCGATCTCGTGGATGAGGTAGTCGGTCTTTTCCCAGCCCAGGCACGGATCGGTGATCGACTTGCCAAAGACGCCGCCGTCGACCGGCTGGTTGCCGTCCTCCAGGTAGGACTCGATCATAAAGCCCTTGACCAGCTTGGAGATGGACTCGTTGCGGCGGCAGCTGTCGAGCACCTCCTTGCAAATGCGATACTGCTCAAGCGGGCGCTTACCCGAGTTGTCGTGGTTGCAGTCGATGACCGCTGCCGGATTGGCATAGCCGGCGTGCTCGGTGTAGCGTTCGGCCAGGCGCTCCAGGTGCTCGTAGTGGTAGTTGGGGTAGGTGCGACCGTCGAGACCGATGTAGCCACGCATAACGGCGTGCGCAAGCGGGTTGCCGTCGCACTCGACCTCCCAGTTGCGGAAGATGAAGCTCTGGTGCGCCTGCGCGGCGTAAATGGAGTTGAGCATAACGGTGGTGGAACCGGCAGTGGGATTCTTCATGCCGACGGGTACCGAAATGCCGCTCGACACCAGGCGATGCTCCTGGTTTTCGACCGAGCGTGCGCCCACGGCCACATAGCTCAGCAGGTCAACGAGGTACTGGTAGTTGGACGGATAGAGCATCTCGTCGGCGGTGAAGAAGCCTGTTTCCTTAATAACGCGCAGGTGCATATGGCGGATGGCCTTGACGCCCTCGAGCAGGTCGTCGGGAGCCTCGGGGTTGGGGTTGTGCAGCAGGCCCTTGTAGCCGGTGCCCTTGGTGCGCGGCTTATTGGTGTAGACGCGCGGAATGATGATGAGCTTGTCCTTGACCTCCTCGGCGGTCTTGGCCAGTCGGTTCATGTACTCGAGGACCGAATCCTCGCGGTCGGCAGAGCACGGGCCGATGATGAGCACCTTGCGTGCGTCCTCGCCGGTAAAGACTTTGGCGACCTCGGCGTCAAATGCCTGCTTTTTGGCGGTAAGCTCGGCAGAAAGCGGCATTTCCTCGCGGATCTCCATGGGGATCGGCAGCCTGCGTTTGAATTCCATGGCCATAGGGGCCTCCTCAATCTATAGAAAGAGCAATAAGCGTATTGTCGAGTGTTCGGCATTATCCGCTGTCGCACGCTAAAGTGCAAGCCCTTGTCACCCCGAAACCTTCCAAAAAGGGACAGGTTTATTTTGGCAGGTTTTATATGGGGGAACGTCGGCGGATACCGGGAGGGAGTGGCGTCGCGCGGGACCCTAAGGCTGTTGTCGGTTCCCTAGGAAACACCCCGTGGGCAAAAAATGCCAATTATGAGTACGGTTGCTATCTTAGTATCATATTGCCTTCGCAAAATAATAGACATAACAGCAAAATATGTTCATTAACACAAACATATATAAGTCCGCTATAGGGCTGTTTGATCAATTTAGGGACGCGTGTAAGCCGTGAAAACGGCATTTGGGGCTGTTTTGGCTGTTACTAAAAAGGTAACAGTACTCATATTTGTCCTTTTTTGCCCACGGGGCCTCGAAGGGGCTGCCGATCAGGTTCCAGGGGAGGTGGTTCGAGGGCCGCAGAGCAAAAAAACGGGGGCGCAGGTTGTCCTGCGCCCCCGTTTTCTGGGCATTGCGGTTGTTTGCCGCCGGTTGTTACGCCGCCTCGTCGAACTGCGAGTTGTACAGGTCGGCGTAGAAGCCGCCCTGGGCGAGCAACTCGTCGTGCGTGCCCTTCTCGACGATGTCGCCGTCGCGGATCACCAAGATCACGTCGGCGTTGCGGATCGTGGACAGGCGGTGCGCGATGACAAAGCTCGTGCGGCCCTGCATTAGCGCATCCATGGCACGCTGAATAAGCTCCTCGGTACGAGTGTCAACGTTGGAGGTCGCCTCGTCCAAAATCAGCGTCGGACGGTCGGCCAAAATGGCACGGGCGATGGTCACGAGCTGGCGCTGACCCTGCGACAGGTTGGTGCCCTCCTCGTTGATCATAAAGTCGTAACCGCCGGCGAGCGTATGGATAAAGTGGTCGCAGCGTGCGGCGCGTGCGGCGGCCTCGACTTCGGCATCGCTTGCATCGGGGCGTCCGTAGCGGATGTTCTCGCGGATCGTGCCGTTAAACAGCCAGGTATCCTGCAGCACCATGGCAAACTCGCCGCGAAGTGCCGCGCGGTCCCAATCGCGCACGTCGACGCCCTCGACACGCAGCGAACCGCTGTCCACGTCGTAAAAGCGCTGCAGCAGCTTGATGAGCGTGGTCTTGCCGGCGCCGGTGGGACCGACGATGGCGATGGTCTGGCCGGGCTGCGCCTCGCAGCTAAAGTCGTGGATGATGGTCTTGTCGGGCGTGTAGCCAAACTTGACATGGTCAAACTCCACGTGACCGGGGCGCTTCTCGGGGATCTGCGCGTCGGCCTTCTGCTCCTCCTCGGGCGCGGCCAGGAACTCAAACACGCGCTCGGTGGCGGCGGCCATCGACTGCATCGTGTTGCTCACGTTGCCCAGCTGCTGCACGGGCTGCGTAAAGTTGCGAACGTACTGGATAAAGCTCTGGATGTCGCCGGGCGTGGCATTGCCGGTCAGCGCGAGCTGCGCACCCACCACGACGACGCCCACGTAGCCCATGTTGCCCACCAAGCTCATAAGCGGCATCATCAGGCCCGACAGGAACTGCGAGCGCCAGCCACTAATAAAGAGCCGGTCGTTTTGACGGTCGAACTCCTCGATCGAGGCCTCGGCGCGGTCGAACACCTGAATGACGTTCTGGCCGGCAAAGTCCTCCTCGATAATGCCGTTAACGGTGCCCAGGACCTGCTGCTGCTCGCGGAAGTACGGCTGCGAGAAGTGAATCATCACCATCAAGATAATCGCGGCGGCCGGCAGCGTGAGCACGGTGACGCCGGTGAGCGGCAGGCTGATCGAAAGCATCATGACGAGCACGCCGATAATCTGTGTGACGGACGTAATAAGCTGCGTCACGCTCTGGTTGAGCGACTGGCCGAGCGTATCGACGTCGTTGGTGATGCGGCTGAGCACATCGCCCTTGCTGTGACCGTTGAAGTAGCTCATCGGCACGACGGCAATCTTGGCGGCAATCTCCTTGCGCATGCGGTAGCAGATCTTTTGCGTGACACCGGTCATGAGCCAGCCCTGGATCAGGCTGCAGGCAGAGCTCGCCAGGTACAGGCAGAGCAAAAAGCCGAGCGTCTTGGCGATCCAGTTAAAGTCGACATCGCCGGTGCCGTTGACCTTGGCAACCAGGCCCTCGAACAGCTTGGTCGTAACCTGACCGAGCACCTTGGGTCCCACAATATTAAAGATGACCGAGCACACGGCAAAGGCGACGGCGGCAAACACGGCAATCTTGTGCTGGCCGATATAGCCGAGCAGCTGCCTCATGGTGCCCTTAAAGTCCTTGGCCTTTTCGCCGCGACGCATGCCGCCCATGCGGCCCATGGGGCCACGCTGGCGGGTGGGCTTGGGAATCTGAGTCTTGGTCTCGTCTGCCATTAGCGCTCGCCTCCTTCCGTGACGGCTGCAATTTCTTCTTGGGTAAGCCCCAACTCCTCGGCGGAAAGCTGCGACTGTGCGATCTCCAGGTACGCCGGGCAGCTGCGCAGCAGCTCCTCGTGCGTACCGGTGCCCACCACGTGGCCGTCGTCGAGCACGATGATCTGGTCGGCGTGCATGATGGTCGCGATGCGCTGGGCCACGACCACGAGCGCGGCGTCGGTAACGTTTTTGGCAAGCTCTTCGCGCAGGCGAGCGTCGGTCTTGTAGTCGAGGGCGCTAAACGAGTCATCGAACACCACGACCTCGGGCTTTTTGGCCAGGGCGCGGGCGATGGCTAGGCGCTGACGCTGACCGCCCGAGACATTGGAGCCGCCCTGGCTGATGGGGGAGTCATAGCCGCCCTCGCGCTCGGCGATAAAGTCCTCGGCCTGGGCGACGCGTGCCGCCTGGCGCATGTCCTCGTCGCTCACCATGTCGCCGGCAAACTTGAGGTTGCTCTCGACGGTGCCCGAGAACAGGCGTCCCTGCTGCGGGATATAGCCAATGCGGCGGCGCAGCTCGGAAAGGGTCATGTCGCGCACGTCGATGCCGTCGAGCGAAATGCTGCCGCCCGCGACGTCGTACAGGCGCGGGATGAGCTGCACAAGCGTGGACTTGCCCGAGCCCGTGGAGCCAATGATGCCGAGCATCTGGCCGGCGTGCGTGGTGAAGTTTACACCGCTAATGACGTCGGCGCGGGCATCGGGATACTGGAAACTCACGTCACGGAAGGTGAGCTCGCCGCGCGGCGCGCTGGCAGCGGGCAGTTTGGGCGAGGTGGGGTCGTTGATGCTCGTGGGGCAGGTGATGACCTCATCTACGCGCTCGGCTGCGACCTCGGCACGGGGCAGGATGACCGAAACCATGGTGAGGATCATAAACGCCATGACGATCTGCATAGTGTAGGAGATGAACGCCATCATGTTGCCGACCTGCATCACGCCGTCGGACACGCCCTGCGCGCCAAACCAGACGATAAGCACGGTGATGCAGTTCATGACGAGCATCATGAGCGGCATCATGAAGCTCATGGCGCGGTTGGTGTAGAGCTGCGTGGTCATCAGGTCGAGCGAAGCCTTGTCAAAACGCTCGAGCTCATGCTCCTCACGGCTGAACGAGCGGATGGGCATAAGGCCGTCGAGCAGCTCGCGGGCGGTAAGGTTCACGCGGTCCACAAAGCTCTGCATCTTTTTGAACTTGGGCATGGTGAGGCCCATGAGCACGCCGACGACGGCCGAAACCGCGATGATGGCCACGGCGATGGTCCACTCCAGGCCGGTGTGGTTGGCCAGGACGCGCATGACGGCGACGATGCCCATGACGGGGGCCATCAGGCACATGCGGATAAACAGGGTTGCGGCCATCTGGATCTGCTGAATGTCGTTGGTGCAGCGGGTGATGAGCGAGGCCTGGCTAAACTTGCCCACCTCGGCCGGCGAGAAGTGCATAACCTTGTTGAAGGTCTCGCGGCGCAGGTCGCGGGCGATGGAGCAGGCGGTGCGCGAAGCCACGGCACCGGTCAGGATGGTGGCGACGAGCGACACCAGGCACAGCCCAAACATCGTGGTTGCCATGCGGCTCAGGTAGGCGTTCTGTACGTCGGCGGGGTCGATGCCTTGCGCCTTGTACTCGTCCTGTACATAGCTCACGGCGCGCTGGGTGACGATGGAGCCCGACATGGAGCCCATTTTGTCCGCCATTTGGTTGGCGCCCTCGACGAGCTTGCTTTGGTCTACCAGACCGCCCTTGACACCTAGGCGCATACTCTTCATGGTGATCTTACCGCCGTCGGCATCAATCTGCTTTTGCATGCTCTGCGCCGCTGCGGCCTTCTGCTGCATCTCGGCGAGTTGCTCGGGCGTCATCGCCGCCATCTGCTCGGGCGTGGGCATGGCCTGGGCGCCGCTGTTGTCTTTTTCACCGGACGTGCCCATCATGTCGCCCATGGAGTTGGCGTCAATACCCTGGTTGAACGAAAGGACGACAGTCTCGGGCAGACTCATGATGTCGGCAATCTTGCCGCCGTCGGCGCGCTCCTCCTCGGTGCCCTTGTACGTTCGAATGCCGTTATTGTCCGCCTTGCTAAACACGGCCTCCACAGACTTGGCGTCTTTGGTGCTCATAAAGAGTTCGAGGTCGTCGAGCGATTCGGCACGGATGGTGTCGGGCACAGGCGACGCGATGCCGCCTTGCTGCACACCCACGTCGACGATGTCGCTCATATAGGTAGGCAGCGCCAGATCGGCGTTGCAGCTGATTACGATAAGTACGATAGCTGCGAACAGTGCCAGGATATGTTTTTTAAAGAGCTTGAGAATCCTCACTCGGCATCTCTCCTTTCTTGATTGCGGTCGATAATTTCGTTGGCACGTCTAAGAAGACGCACCATCTCTTGGGTATCTGTTTCGCCGAGCTGCTCGAGGAAAGCCGCAGTGCGGTCCTCGAATTCCCGGCGTTTGATTTCGAGATCCTGGAATCCCTTGTCGGTCACTATGACGTGTACGCGACGACGGTCAGTCTTTGAGTGCTCGCGCTCGACCCAGCCCTTGGCCTCGAGGGCGCGTAAGATATTGGCGATGCGGGCGCTCGAGACCCAGGCGCGATCAGCGAGTTCGCTCGGCGTGAGCGAACCGCCGGCGAGTATGAGGGCGCGCATGACGGCCATCTCGCCGCCGAGGGCTTTGTCCGCAAAACGCGAAATGCGCTGATGCATGCTGCCGAACTCGGTAAGGAGCTGACGCCCAAGTTCACGGAAATCGGTATCTTCCACCGAAAACCCCTAACACTAGAAACTATTTTCGGTGAAAGATGATACCCTTGCACGCGCACCCTATGCGGTAGATTTTGGGACATGCCTAGAAAACTACCTTTAGGCGACCTCCGTACATCGTCGGTGCCAGCAAAGTTAGGGGCAGATCGTTAGGCATGTCCTAAAGCCTACTCAGAGGTACTTTACCCTGCTAAAGCTGGCATAACAGCTAGAGTGAACGTCGTACAAAGGCAAGGAAAAAACCAAACAAATCGGTGAACGGTAGTTGTTTGCGCTCGCATTTCCTGCGGATTTGTAAAAAACGCCATTATGATATAAAAAAAGAAACATATAACAGCCCAGATGGAGAGGGTGGCTATGTTATCCTTCTCAGACGGGTGAAATCTTGGGTTTTGGGTTGTAGTTCCAAGGTGGACAAACGTTTTTCCCTGTACCAACGTGTGGTGAAGAACGGAAGAAGCCGGTAGTGCAAGCCGAACATTCAAGAATTCAATAAGCAGCGGTGTGAGAGAGCGCCGCATTACACGTAACTAGGAGCGTGGTTACACAATGCAGGAGGCATGGGAAGGCTTCAAGGAAGGTATCTGGACGGGAGAGGTTGACGTCCGAGACTTCATCCAGAAGAACTACACCCCCTACGAGGGCGATGAGTCGTTCCTCGTAGGTCCGACCGAGCGTACCAAGGAGCTGTGGGGCGAGGTTCTCGACCTGCTGCTTAAGGAGCGCGAGCAGGGTGGTGTCCTCGATATGGACACCAAGACCGTCACGGGTATCGTGAGCCACCCCGCTGGCTACATCGATAATGCCCATCGCGACAAGGAGACCATCGTTGGCCTCCAGACCGACAAGCCGCTCAAGCGCGCGCTGCACGTCAACGGTGGTATCCGCATCGCTTGCCAGGCTGCCAGCCAGCACGGCTACAAGGTCGACGAGAACGTTGTCGAGCGCTACACCTTCGAGCGCAAGACCCACAACGCTGGCGTCTTCGATGTCTACACCCCCGAGATGCGTGCTTGCCGCTCGGCTCACATCATCACCGGTCTGCCCGATGGCTATGGCCGCGGCCGCATCATCGGCGACTACCGTCGTGTTGCCCTGTACGGCGTCGACTACCTGATCAAGGACAAGGAGGCCCAGAAGGCCTCCACCCCGACGGTCATGACCGCCGACAACATCCGCGATCGTGAGGAGCTGCAGGAGCAGATTCGCGCCCTCGGCGAGCTCAAGATGATGGCCGAGACCTATGGTTTCGACATTTCCAACCCTGCTACCAACACGCAGGAGGCCATCCAGTGGATGTACTTCGCCTACCTTGCTGCCGTCAAGGAGCAGAACGGCGCTGCTATGTCCATCGGCCGTACCTCTACGTTCATCGACATCTACGCTGAGCGCGACCTTGCCAACGGTACCTTCACCGAGGAGCAGATCCAGGAGTTCGTGGATCACTTCATCATGAAGCTCCGCATGGTCAAGTTCGCCCGTACCCCCGAGTACCAGGCCCTGTTCACCGGCGACCCGCAGTGGGTCACCGAGTCCATCGGCGGCATGGGTGTTGACGGCCGTACGCTCGTTACCAAGATGAGCTACCGCTACCTGCACACGCTCGAGAACATGGGCACCAGCCCCGAGCCCAACATGACCGTTCTGTGGTCGACCCGTCTGCCCGAGAACTTCAAGAAGTTCTGCGCCAAGACTTCCGTCGCCAGCTCCTCGATCCAGTACGAGAACGACGACCTCATGCGCGTTTACCACGGCGACGACTACGGCATTGCCTGCTGCGTGTCCTCCATGCGCATCGGCAAGGAGATGCAGTTCTTCGGCGCTCGCGCTAACCTGGCCAAGTGCCTGCTGTACGCACTCAACGGCGGTGTTGACGAGGTCTCCAAGAAGCAGGTCGGCCCCAAGTATCGCGCCGTCGAGGGCGATACGCTCGATTACGACGACGTTGTGGCCAAGTACAACGACATGATGAAGTGGCTCGCTGGCGTGTACGTCAACTCGCTGAACATCATTCACTACATGCACGACAAGTATTGCTACGAGCGCATCCAGATGGCCCTGCACGACAAGCACGTGCATCGTTGGTTCGCTACGGGCATCGCTGGCCTTTCCGTCGTGGCTGACTCCCTGTCCGCCATCAAGTACGCCAAGGTTCACCCCGTCCGTGACGAGAACGGCATCATCGTCGACTTCGAGACCGAGGGCGAGTTCCCCAAGTACGGTAACGACGACGACCGCGTCGACCAGATCGCTCACGACGTTGTGCACCAGTTCATGGAGTACATCCGCATGAACGACACCTACCGCAACTCCGTGCCCACGACCTCGGTTCTGACCATTACCTCCAATGTCGTGTACGGTAAGAAGACCGGTTCCACGCCTGACGGCCGCAAGGCTGGTCAGCCGTTCGCCCCGGGTGCTAACCCCATGCACAAGCGCGATAGCCACGGCGCCATCGCTTCGCTGTCTTCGGTTTCCAAGCTCCCGTTCCGCGATGCTCAGGACGGCATCTCCAACACCTTCTCCATTATCCCGAGTGCGCTCGGCAAGGAGGACCAGGTGTTCTTTGGCGATATCGACCTTGATCAGCTGGGCGAGTAACTATTGTTAGTGCTATACTAACAATAACGATTACTGATTAGTGCGCCGGTTTCGGCCGGCGCCTATCGATCGAAGGAGACACATTATGAAGGTTTCTGAAGTTTCCGAGACTCAGGCCGATAACCTGGTCCACATGCTCGACGCTTACGCCGAGAAGGGTGGCCACCACCTGAACATCAACGTCTTCAACCGTGAGACGCTGCTCGACGCTCAGGCTCACCCCGAGAAGTACCCGCAGCTGACCATCCGCGTTTCCGGCTATGCCGTGAACTTCCACACGCTCACCAAGGAGCAGCAGGACGAGGTCATTGCGCGTACCTTCCACGACAAGTTCTAAAGGGACTCAACTCCCACCGGAGACCCGGTAAGGCCTACGCACTTTGCCTCTCAAACGTCCTCGCCGCTTCGCGGCTGCGGAATGTTTGCGAGACAAAGTGCTCCCGGCCTTGCCGGGTCTCCTGCGTTGCCGCTCTTTAGGGAACCACGCTAAATTAAATTGGTGTCCTCGGACATGCAAAGGGCTCCGCTGCGCGCTTCGCGCGGCGGAGCCCTTTGCGTCCTGCGGAAATGTTTTGGAAAGTAACCCAAAGCGGCCCGGCGGGGGTCCTGTGTAGTCACCCTTTAGGCGGAACTCTCCTAATTATTTGGATGAGTCGTTTACTTACTTGTGCTGTTACCGTCTTCCCGCTGTTGTTGGGGTATGCTTTGTTCGTATGTAAACGTATGACATGTTGATGGGGGAGGGTGCTATGGCTCGCGAGGGCACTCGTTCTAAGGATTCTGCTAAGCCTGGCATCAAGGAAGTTGCAGCGGTGGCGGGGGTTTCGCCTACTACGGTATCTCGCGTGCTTAATAATCGCGGCTACATTAGCCAGGAAACCCGCGATAAAGTCCATGCGGCGATGGAGCGCATCAACTATACGCCCAACGATATCGCCCGTGCCATGCTCAACGGTCGCCTGAATCTTATCGGTATGATCGTTCCCTTTGTGAGCAGCCCGTTCCATGCTCAGGTTGTGCAGGCGGTCGAGCGCACGTTGGCGGAAAACGGCTTTAAGATGTTGCTGTGCAACAGCGCCAATCGACCCGATCTTGAGCGTTCCTATATTGACATGCTCCGCCGCAATATGGTCGACGGCGTCATCGTCAACTCCCTCAATATCGGTGCCGAGGCATATGCCGAGATGGGCTTGAGCCTGGTTGGCATCGACTGCGATCTTGGCGAGGGCTCTGTCCAGATTGCAAGTGACAGCTATGGCATTGGCGAGGTCGCCACGCGCCGTCTGATTGATGACGGCTGCAGGCGTATCCTGTGCCTGCGCAGCAATAGCCGCATGCGCATGCCTGCCAATAAGCGTACCGATGCCTACCTCGATGTTGTTGAGCAGGCCGGTTTGTCCGCGCTTGTCCGTGAGGTTGAGTTCGTTAAGCCCGACGACGAAAAGGGCGCGGTCGTTGCGAAGATCCTCGATGAGAACCCCGATATTGACGGCATCTTTGCGGGAGACGATACGATGGCGGCCATCTGTCTCAACGTGATGAAGCAGCGCGGCTTGAGCGCTCCAGACGATATTAAGGTCGTGGGCGCGGATGGTGCCCGCCGAACTATGACGTTTATGCCTGACTTAACAACCGTACGTCAAGATATCGATCGCATCGGAGAGCTCGCGGCGCAATCCATCATCGCTCTTATTAACGGCGATAATCCCGAATCGAATATCAAGCTCCCCGTTGAACTCATTGAGGGCAAAACCGCGTAGTTCATCCCGTGCCAAAAGAATTCCTCAAACGCCTCTGATGACCGTTCACCGGCATATGTCAACCGTTTGCCGACGACTGGAACTGCGAAAAGACGTATTGGTGTGAAAACGTTTGACATATGAAAACGATTGACATATCTTGCCATTGTACCGAGTTAGTATGTCGTGGAAAGGAAGTCTCGGATGCACAAGGTGTATTACCAGCCTGAGGGAATTTGGGTAGGCGACATCATGCCGTACGGCGAGGACGGCACGTTCTATCTCTATCATCAGCGTGACACGCGTAACCCCGAACCTTTCGGAGAGCCGTTTGGCTGGGCACTCGCTACGACCAAGGATTTCGTCAACTACAAGGACTTTGGCGAGAGCCTTGAGCGTGGCGGCGACGAGGAAGTCGACCAGTACATTTATGCCGGCACGGTGTTTAAGGTGGGCGACAAGTACCATGCGCTCTACACTGGTTGCAATCGCGATAAGGTCCGCGCACGTTTGATGAAGCAGGTTCTTCTTCACGCAACGAGCGACGACGCCGTCAAGTGGGAGAAGAACATCGCCGAGACGCTGCTTCCGCCCCAGGAGGGTTACGATGACCGCAACTGGCGCGATCCCTTTGTGCTTTGGGATGAGGAGAACGAAGAGTACATGCTCATCCTCGGCACGCGTGTGGGCGAGGACAAGCGTCTGATGACCGGCCGCCTGGTCAAGTTCACCTCCAAGGATCTGACCAACTGGGAGTTCCAGGGCGACTGGTGGAACCCGGGCCTGTACACCATGTTTGAGATGCCTGATCTCTTTAAGATGGGCGACTGGTGGTACCTCGTCTTTTCCGAGTACAGCGACGGCAACAAGACCCGTTACCGCATGTCCAAGTCCATCAACGGTCCTTGGATTACCCCCGCTGACGACTCCTTCGACGGCCGCGCGTACTACGCCGCTCGCACCGCATTCGATGGCGAGCGTCGCGTTCTCTTTGGTTGGGTTCCTACGCGTGACGAGGGCGGCGACCCCAGCTCTTACCTATGGGGTGGCACCTTTATGCCCCTCGAGATCGTTCAGCGTGCCGACGGAACGCTCGGCACCAAGCTCCCCGACAGCATGCTTGGCGCCTTTGGCGAGGCTAAGGCAGTCGAGACCTTTGAGCTTTCCTGCGAGTCGGGCAAGGTCGAGCAGGTGCTCGCCGCGGATGCCGGCTCCACCTACTTGCTCGATGCCGACATTGAGCTCGGCGGTAACGCTGCCGGCTTCTCGGTCAAGTTCGCCGAGGACGCCGAGACCGGTCTTGCCTATGAGTTCCGCGCCAACCTGCGCGAGGGCAAGCTCGAGTTCACGCCGGCTCCCCAGTACCCGTGGTTCCAGGTCAACAACATGGGCCTCGAGCGTCCGTTGTTCTTTAAGGGCGAGGGCACTCACCATGTGCGTCTGGTCGTCGACGACGACATCGCGACCATCTTTGTCGATGATGTTGCGCTCAACGCTCGCTTCTGCAACAAGCAGGGCCAGGGTGTGGCGCTTACCGTCACCGACGGTGCGCTCAAGTGCGCAAACGCAACGATCGCGTCTCTGTAGCGGCAACGAACCGTTTTATGATTTAGAAAAGGAATGGAGAGGAACATGGACTACAAGGCAGTGTCCCAGCAAGTCGTCGACAACGTCGGCGGACTGGAGAACATCGAGGGCGCCACGCATTGCGTGACCCGTCTGCGTCTGGTGCTCAAGGATACGAGCAAATACAACAAGGCCGAGCTCGAGAACATCGATGGCGTCAAGGGCGTGCTGTACAACAGCGGCCAGCTCATGATCATTTTTGGTACCGGTACCGTCAACAAGGTTTACGATGAGTTTATGGCTCTGACGGGCGTTAAGGAGATCAGTGCTTCCGAGGTCAAGGGCGCCGAGGCGGACAAGAAGGGCAAGTTCTTCTCGGTCCTCAAGGTATTCTCGGATATCTTTATCCCCATCATTCCCGCCTTCGTCGGCGCTGCAATCATCATCGGCCTTAAGTCGCTGATCGTTGCCAACGGCCTCTTTGGCATGGAAGGCAGCCTCGCCGATCACAGCGAGTTCCTCAAGAACCTCGCAAGCTTCTTTGCCATTATCGCCACCACGTTCGACTACCTGCCTGTCCTGGTTATGTACAGCGCGGTCAAGCGTTTTGGCGGTAACCCGATCCTGGGCATCCTCGTCGGCATCGTCATGGTTCACCCGAGTCTTATGAACCGCAACACGTTCGTTATGGACCCGACGGGTGCTGAGTACTGGAACTTCGGTCCGCTATCCATTCCCATGGTTGCTTTCCAGGGCGGCGTATTCCCTGCAATCCTGACTGCCTGGTTTATGGCCAAGGTCGAAAAGATTGCCCAGAAGTACATCCCCGAGGTCGTTTCGTTCGTCTTTGTCCCGACCGTTACCCTGATTCTCGCTAACGTCGCCCTGTTCACCGTGTTCGGCCCGCTCGGCAACCTGATCGGCGACGTCCTCGCTGGCGTAATCGATGTCCTGTACAACAGGATGGGCGTCTTTGGCGCCTTTGTCTTCGCCGCGTTCCTGCAGCCGCTCGTCGTTACCGGTACGCATCAGTTCATCCAGGGTATCGAGGCAAACCTTGTTGCCACGACTGGCTTCAACTACATCCAGGCCATCTGGTCGGTTTCCATCATCGCCCAGGGCGGCGGCGCCATCGGTATGTACCTCATTCACAAGAAGCACTCCAAAGAGCGCAACATCTGCATGTCGTCCTTTATCCCGACGCTGGTCGGAATCTCCGAGCCCGCTATCTTTGCTGCAAACATGCGCTATTCGATCATTCCGTTCATCTGCGCATGCATCGGTGCAGGCTGCGGCGGTGCCTTCGTCAAGCTCTTTGAGGTGCGCGCTATCGGTCAGGGTCTGACCGGCGTGCTTGGCCTGCTCATCGTCACGCCCGAGACCCTCGTGTGGTATGTGGCTGGCAATCTCATCGCCTTTATCGTGCCGATCGTCTTGATCTTTGCCTACAACAAGGCAAAGGGCGTGCCGACCACCGATGAAGAGGGCGCTGGCGCTGGCTTCGACGTTAGCTTCTAGTTGAGCCGTTCAGTGTAATCTGAGGATAAGTCCATTTGAGGAAGGGCGTTCGACTCGTGTGAGTCGAGCGTCCTTCCCCATAGACGAGAAAGTCAACGGCGATGTTAAATCAAAAAAACAAGGTGACACGCGCGGACTATGAGCAGTGGCGTGTCGGACAGGATGAGACGGCGGCTCGCATCGCGTCCGACCCCGATAGGCTTCTGTTCCATGTGGAGCCTGAGCTTGGCTGGCTCAACGACCCCAACGGTTTGGTTCAGATTGGTGATACGTATCACATCTATCATCAATACGATCCGTTCGATGCTGCGCATGGCGGTCCAGTGCTTTGGAATCATCTGACGACAAAGGATTTTGTGACGTACGAGAATCACGGCCCCGTGCTGTTCCCCGATTCCGATTTGGATTCGAGCGGAGCGTATTCTGGTTCTGCCTTTGTACGTGATGGCAAGATTCACTACTTCTATACCGGCAACGTCAAGCATTTTGACCGCGATGATTACGACTACGTGTTGACGGGCCGTGAGCAAAACCAGATTCATATGGTTGCCGAGAATCCCGACGAATTGGGCGAGAAGTGCATAGCTGTTGGACCGGTCGATTACCCCGACGATATCGGTACGCACGTGCGCGACCCCAAGATCCTTGAGCACGATGGTATCTACTACATGGTTCTGGGTGCTCGTACGAAAGACGACCGTGGCTGCGTGCTTGTCTATACCTCGCGCAATCTTGAGGACTGGAGCTATGCGACGCGCATTGAGTTGGGCGAGAAGTTTGGCTTTATGTGGGAGTGCCCCGATCTGTTTGAGCTCGATGGCGAGCTTATTCTCGTTTGCTGTCCGCAGGGTGTGCCTGCCGATGGTTGGCGTTACCGCAATCCGCATCAGTGCGTGTGGTTCCCCATCGAGGCCGATTGGGAGGCGCCGAGCTTTAAAATCGTCGGGCAGGGCATGCCCCCGATGGTCGATGCCGGTTTTGATTTCTATGCTCCGCAGTCCTTTGAGGATACTGCAGGCCGGCGTTTGATGATCGGATGGTCGGGTTGCCCCGATGCGACGGCAGAAAACCCGACGGTGGCGCGCGGGTGGCAGTGCGCGCTGACGGTGCCGCGAGAGCTGAGCATGCGCGATGGCAAGCTCTGCCAGCAACCGGCGCACGAGATTGAGAGGATGCGCGGCGACTGCGTTCGCGCGACAGGCGATGAGACCGTTGAGGAGCCGGGACGCCTGTTTGATGTCGTGGTTTCCTGCGAGGGCGCCAAGATGGTCGAGCTCGAAATCCGCAAGGGTGTCTTTGTGTGCTATGCAGACGGGATGCTTACCCTCGACATGGGTGACGAAGGCTATGGGCGCGACCAGAGGTCGATCGAGCTCAGCGAGCTTCGCGACCTGCGCGTGCTTTCGGACACTACGATGGTCGAGATTTTTGCAAATGGCGGCGAGGCGGCACTTACGAGCCGTACCTATTCGCCGGCGGTTCCGGCGATGGAGCTGCACGCCGAGGGTGCGGCGTCGATGGATTTCTACCGCCTCGCGCATTAACCGTGTGTGGAGCGCGATTGGACTTGCTGGGCGGAATGTGTCGCAGTTGCTGCAGCGAACTACCGTTTATCGCGTATAGCGACCGTTTGCGGAATAAGTAACACTCCTTAATAAACCGTGTAGAATCTCAGATAAGCACGGAGTTTTCCAGGGAGACGCTGTCCTTTGTTGTGCGCAAGGGGCGGCGTCTCTTTGGCGCTTGGACGCCGTTGTGCAACAGTGCGGCGGCGCGTGTCATGTATTGAAAAGCCAACGTCGAGATGGGTCGTGATAAGAATGGGCAAGTATGTAATCGTGGTTGAGTCTGGGTCGGATGTGACGCCGGAGCTCTGCGAGCGCTACGGCATCGTGCGCGTGCCCATGCATGTCACGATTGGTGACGAGACCGTCGAGGACGGCTCGATCGATCCGCTCGAGATTTATTCGCGCTGCAACGAGTTTGGTGTGATGCCCAAGACCAGTGGCTGTTCGCCAGCGGATTTTGCGCATGTGTACGACCGCATCCATGCCGAGCAACCCGACGCGACTATTTTGCATCTTGCATATTCCGAGGCCACGACCTGTTCGCATCAGTCCTCAAAGATTGCGGCCCAGGGGCGCGACTACGTGTTCTCCATGGACACGCGCTTTGTCTCGGTGGGCCAGTCGCTCGTTGTCGTCGAGACCGCCAAATACATCGAGGCTCACCCCGATGCCACCGTCGACGAGATCTTTGCATTTACGAACTCCGTCATGGACCGTGTGCTGCTGGGTTTTGTTCCTACGGACCTTGCCTTCCTTAAGGCGGGCGGTCGCTTGTCCAACGTCGCGTTCCTGGGCGCCCATCTGCTCAAGATTAAGCCCTGCATTGAGGTAACGGGCGGCAAGTTCGTGGCAACCAAGAAGTTTCGCGGTTCTATGCTCAAATGCGCCCGCGCCTTTATTGACCACATGGTTGCCAAGGGCGAGATCGACTACTCACACATTGGCTTGGCATATTCGGTGGGCCTTTCCCAGGAGCTGCGCGATGACATGGAAGTCTATGCGCATGACCTGGGCTTTAAGGACGTTACCTGGACTCAGGTCGGCGGCGTCATCTCGAGTCATTGCGGCCCGACCGCCTTCGGCGCGGTGCTCACGCTCAAGGCGTAAGGCCTGGCGTCTATCGATATCTATTGCCTCGGCGGCGGGCGGGCTGCGATAACCCTCCCGCCGCTCTTGCGTGGGGTCAAATAGAACAACCCAATTGACCGCTAAACCATTTCACCATCATGCGTATGGGCTAGAATGGCTCTGGCATTTTAATTGGTTGCATCCAAGGAGAGGCAAGGTAGCGCGAATGGCAGAAATGACGCTTGAGGGTGTGGACGCTCATCCCGAGGACTCTGCGTTTGCCCTAGGCCGCGTGCATTCAATCGAGACGATGGGAACGGTCGACGGACCCGGCATTCGCTTTGTGGTGTTTGTTCAGGGCTGTCCCATGCGCTGCGCGTATTGCCACAATCCCGATACCTGGTCGGTCAACGGCGGCACCATGGTGACCGTCGAACACCTGATGGACGAGTTTCAGAGTAACCATGAGTTTTACCGCAGCGGCGGCATTACCGTTTCGGGCGGTGAACCGCTCCTGCAGCCTGAGTTTTTGGCCGACCTATTCCGTGCAATGCACAACAATCCCGATGGCCGCGTGCATACCTGCCTGGATAGCTGCGGTTATGCGTTTGATCCCAACCGCCCCGAGAAGTTCGATGCCGTTCTCAACGAGACCGACATGGTGCTGCTCGACATCAAGCATGCCGATCCGGCTGAGCATAAAAAGCTGACCGGCTGCGATCCCGCACGCATTCTGGCGTTTGGTGATGAGCTCGCGCGTCGCAAGATTAAGGTCGTTATCCGCCACGTGGTAGTGCCGGGCATTACCGACACGGTGGAGGAGTGCGAGGCACTCGGTCGTCTAATCGCCCCGTGGCATAACGTGGTCGGCCTGGAGATGCTGCCGTATCACACCATGGGTGTCGTCAAATACGAGCAGCTGGGGATTCCCTATAAGCTCGAGGGCGTTCCACAGATGGATACCGCGCGCATGCCCGAGTTGCGCAATGCCGTTATGGCCGGTATGAAAAAGCGCCGTGCGGAGCTCAGGTCGGCCATCGGCTAACAAGCCCGTCCCAAATTGACTACCTTTTAAGATGTGTAACAAGGCGGGTTGGATCAGCGAGGACGGCTACTATTCGACATGCGATGCAGGCCTCATCGACATCGATGGCCGTACCTATGTCATGAGCGTCATGACATCGATGCCATCGAGCGACCGTTCGAGCGAGGTTACGGCTGCGATTGCAAAGGCTCTGTTTGATACGCGAGCTGCACTGGCTTAGCGTGTTCGTTTGGCGAGGTCAAACAAAATGCTGGTACCATACCTTGGTTGAGAATTTCGTATAGGTTTGGGGAATGGTATGGCTACCATCGCGATTATCGGTGCGCTCGAAAAAGAGATCATGCAGATTAAGGAAGAGCTGAGCGACGTTTGCGAGGCACGGGAGGCAGGCTTGACCGTTGTGAGCGGTGAGCTCGACGGCCTGACAGTTGTCGCCACAACGGCGGGCATGGGCACGGTGAACGCCGCTGCTGCAACACAGCACCTCATTAGCAAGTATGCTCCGCAGGCTGTTGTGTTTTCGGGCATTGCGGGCGGTTTGAACCCCAAGCTCCATATCGACGATGTGGTCATTGGCAAACGCCTACGCTATCTGGATACCGATACCGCGCTTATCGCCGAGTCCGCACCGGGGCTCGAGGAGTTTGGCTCGACGCCCGCGCTGGTCGATATTGCCGCCGATGTGCTTTCTGAGCGTGGCTTTGTCAACGCTTCGACAAATGCGGCCGCCTCGAACGAGGGCGCAAAGCAGTTCCTGGTCGGCACGATTGCCACGGGCAACCGTTTTGTGACGGGCGCCGCCATGCGCAACGACGCTATCGAGGCGACGCACGCCGATTGTGTCGGCATGGAGGGCGCGGCGATTGCCCATGTCGCAACTAAAAATGGTGTCGATTGCCTGGTGTTGCGCGCTATCAGCGATAATTGTGACGAGGCGTACGATGCGATTTGCGACCGCGAGTTCGACCTGTTCGAGTATGCCCGTACCGCGAGTGGCATTACGCTCGATATCGTTCGCCGTATCGCTGCTATTTATTAGCGCGCTCTTTTGTAAGAACCTACGACCAAGGAGTGTCCATGGCCGATTCCATTAACTACCAGCTTGCCAAGTTCGTTGCCAGCTATGGCAAGGTTTCGCAGATTCCCGAGTCCACCTGCCCCGAGGTGAGCTTCGTCGGCCGCTCCAACGTGGGCAAGTCGTCGATCATGAACAAGCTTTTTGGCCGCAAGAACCTCGTCAAGGTCTCGAGCACACCGGGCAAGACGAGCAACATCAACTTCTTCGAGGCCGACGACGTGCACTTCGTTGACCTGCCGGGCTATGGTTTCGCCCGTCGTTCCAAGGCCGAGCGTGACCGCTGGGCAGAACTTATCGGCGACTTCTTCGACTCCGAGCGCAGCTTTAACCTGGTTGTGTCGCTGGTGGACATTCGCCATGACCCGAGCAAGCTCGATCATGACATGATCGACTACCTGCAGGGCAACGAGTTCAACTTTATCGTCTGCCTCACCAAGGCCGACAAACTCAGCCGCACCCAGCAGGCCCGCCAGGCAGCAGCCATCAAAAAGCAGCTCAACGTTCCGGCCGAGAACGTAATCATTACAAGCTCCCAGACCGGTACCGGCATCGACGAACTCAAAAAGCGCATCGCCGAGGCTTGCCTCTAGTAAGGGCTCTTGGCAGGCAATAGTTTGCATCTATCTATATCACCCCAGTGATAGTTGTTGGTACACTATCACTGGGGTGATATTTTTGTTTGGAGGTCGATATGGAGCTTTGGCACGGGTCGGAGGTTGTTGTCGAGCATCCGTCGTTGGGTAAATGCAGACAATTCAATGACTATGGGTGTGGGTTTTATTGCACGCCACATGAGGAAATGGCAATGGAGTGGGCATGTCGGACCGAGTCCGATGGTATCGCGAATCGATATGAGCTCGATGTGGATGGTCTTGCGGTCTTGGATTTGGAGTCCGGGGAGTTTTCAATTCTCAATTGGCTTGCGATTTTGGCTAACAATAGGGAGTTCAATGTTTCGACACCGCTGGCGCGCGAAGGACTTCGCTATCTGCTGGATAACTGCCTGATTGATATTTCTCCCTATGACGTAATTCGAGGTTATCGCGCCGACGATTCCTACTTTTCGTTTGCAAGACAGTTCGTTAACGGCATGATCTCGCTTAGGCAACTGCAACTCATTATGCGTTTGGGCGATTTGGGCATCCAATACGCTCTTATGAGTGAGCGTGCGTTTTCAGCAATCAGATTCCGCGAATGGAGGCAGGCGTTGGGATCTGAGTATTATCCCAAGCGCTTTAAGCGAGAACAGAACGCGCGGCGCAAGTACCTGGAAACTGTGAATGGATTCGACTCTGAGGGTGTCTACATTAGGGATTTAATGACAGGGAGGGTTGATTTAGATGATCCAAGAGTTGACGAATTGTGGACCGAGTAGAACATATCCCATCTATTACCTCGAGGATGCAATGAGCAACCTCGGCGACTGCTTCGACTATGCCGTGAACGACTATGGAGCGGAAGGGTCCGAGGTCGCTGAACTCTTTTGCCTGAGCGGCGTAGCCCGTGAGTTTGAGCGTGGCAACGCATGGGTCGTATCGGGAAAATCGGGCGTTGAGCTATTCGCGCTTATCGCCGAAAGGTCGGGCTATCAGAGCGGATCTATACCGGATCGCACCTATCGTTTTGAGAAGACGCCAGAGTATTGGACAGGCTGGATACTGGCATATCTGCAGTGGCGTTTAGGGGAGTCTTTCGAAGACCTGCTGCATGTCGTTCCGTTTGACGCACTGCGCAGTCTGTACTATCCCTGGCACGAAGCCTCGGAGGAGCGCGTGGCTCGCCTCGTCTGCGATATGGCGAAAAAAGCGTCCAGGCAAACCAAACTTGCGTTAGCAAGAAAGAAGCTTAAGAAAACCCAACAAGACCTAGCATACGAATCGGGTGTGTCACTCCGCTCAATCCAAATGTACGAGCAGCGCCAGAGAAACATCAATGAAGCTTCGGTAACAAGCGTAAGAGCCATAGCAAAAGCCCTTCACTGCAACATCGAAGACCTCCTAGAACCAGTCTTCGAATACAAAGAAACCAGCGCAGCCTAAAAGAGATGCAAGCCACTGATTGCTCAAGATGCACTTCGAGCAATTAGAACAGCGAAGCCGGCTGTCTCGTTGGAGCGTGCAGGCCTTGTTGATATTTAAATCCGCTTTCATATTGAAATGCCCCGCCAAGCTAAAGTGCTCGGCGGGGCAATTTTTGATTGACGATGCTGCCAGGGGTTGATTTTAATATGTCGCGAGTAAGAGGCGTCTGAATTTAGTAATCAAAGAAAATTATTCAATTCGAGCGCTTAGCCAGTACTCTCCATTCGAAGCTACGATTGCGTACGTAATTCCATTTTTGACAGTTGGCGTATCTACGCAGGCAGCACCAACTTCCTTGGCGTCTGAAAACGAAAGTGTTGGATCGATTGCTTGTATAGTTGCCAATGCAGTCGCCGCGGCATAGTCGGAGTTTTCGAAGTACATGACTATGTTTTTGAAGCAGTTTTCGGATCCAAGATAGCTGAGTAGCACCGGGTTACTCGAGTCCGAAAAGAAGCCTCCAATACCGGCAATCTTTGAACCGTTTTTGATCTGAAGTTCGAGCCCCATGCCGCTATCGTCTAGTTCGTAATCCGTATTCATGCTGCTGCAATTGGGGATATCGGAGAATTCCTCGTTAAGTCGATCAATAAAGCCTTCAGGTGAAATTGAAAACTTTCCGTCGCCAAGAAAAGATGTGATTTCCTTCTCGTTGCGGGTGTCAACGACCTCTCCGCATCTCTCGCATTCTCGTATTTCCTTCGAAGTGGCATCTACGTAGTCGACTTCTTTGGTCCACGAGCCCGGTTGGTGTCCGAGTGGCTCCCCTTTCGTTTCGCCGCAACGCTGGCAGGTCTTCGGTGTCGTACAAGTTGCTTCTTCCCATTCGTGCCCGAGAGGTTCTCCCTCGGTTTTGCCGCAACTTTTGCATACACGGGGGCTAGTGCAGGTTGCATTGGCCCATAGCTTGTGGCTACAAAACAATTGAGGAAACAGCATGGGCAAACTGAAGATGATGACAACTGCCACGGCAGCTGCGATTGCCGCTCGTTTTTTATTGCCTAATTTATGAATGGCCCGCGTTAGAAGTGAGTCGTTTTCTTCATTTTTGCGTGCGCCGTCATCTTCGTTTGATGGCGGAATTTCAGAGGAGGGGGTGTCGCTAGCACCATCAGAAAACTGCTCGGCTTTGAAATCCGGCTTCCGCTCGTCGGACTCGCTGAGCGCCTTTTCCTCGTCGGGCTCCTTCATCTCGTCATTCATGTTTATCGAGGCTCCTTCCTAGCTATGAATCTGCGATGGGCATTTTTGATAAGCGGAATGGCTGGTGACATAAATATATCCCAGTTTGGGATATATCAAAATGGAATATAGCGTAAACGGCATGAACGTTGATGCTAACAGGACATGCGGAAAATGCCTTTCCCAGATTCGTCGGGAGCAAGGTATCACTCAGGTTGAACTCGCAAAGAAACTGGGGGTACCTCAGTCGTTCATCTCAAAGGTCGAGACCGGGGAACGCAGCCTTAGGGTTTATGAGCAGTTTGTCTATGCGGATGCACTCGGAATTACTGTTGAGACGCTAGTACGTAAACTTGGGACTGTTTTGAGTAGCGAAGATAATTAGATGACGCCACGCATCGATCATCAATTTGAAATTAAAACAGAGCTATAGGGCGAATGAGATGCTGGGAAGTGCGCCTTTATCAAATAGAAGCCAAAAAATCAGCCCGGCGACTTTCCAGAGCGTAGGTTCCTGTAGCCGCCGCCAGCGAAGTTAACGTAGGGGAGGCCAGGGGCTTTGCCCCCAAATCTTTCCGTATCGTGAAGGGTTCCTTGTCCGCTGCTCCGAAGGAACGCAAGATTAAATCAGCGAATGCGATATCCTGTCGAGGCTGCGCAGGCCCCCTTGGGGCTTCCCCTGAAAACAATCCGCAGATCGAATTGCCCCGTCGCGCGAAGCGCACGACGGGGCAATTCATGATCGAGGACGTTTTCAGGGGAAGCCCCAAGGGGACCGGTGAGAGCAATGAGGCAGGGCGCTACAGGTATTCGATCTGGGCGCCCTCGGTGTCGCACGTCAGAATGTGCGTGTCACACTTGGGGAACTGTTCACGCAGTTTGACCTGCAGGAACTTTGCCACGATGGTGTCGTCAGTCACGGCCGTGAGGGTCGAGCCGGAGCCACTGATCCAGATGGTCTTGGCGCCTCCGTTAAGGCAGGTGTCGCGCACAGCGTTGTAGTCGGGGATGAGGCGGCGACGATAGGGCTCCTGAATGCGGTCGTCATTAGCGGCGGCAATCAGGTCCAGATCGCCGGTCTCCAGGCCGCGCGTCATGCCGGCGATGCGGCCCATTTGCCATACGGCGGTGGAGAGTGGAATCTCCTGCGGCACAACCTTGCGCGCCTCGCTCGTATGCACCTCGTAGGGCGGAATCACGGTAATAAAACGCAAGCGATCGCTCACCTCGTAGCGCAGGCACTGGGGCAGCGAGTCGGTCGGCGTAAAGGAGCAGACGGCACCTCCCAGGATAGCGGGGGCGACGTTATCGGGATGGCCCTCGACCTCGGTGGCGATGCGGACGAGCTCGGCGCGGTCGACGGTGTGGCCTGTCAGCGCGGCAGCAGCCATGATGCCGGCGACGACGCAGGTGGAGCTGGAACCCAGGCCGCGGGCGACGGGCACGTCGGTCTGAATGTCGATAGCAACGGGAAAAGCCGGCTCGCCCCAGGCGGCCAGAGCGTCGACAAAGCTCACATAGACCAGGTTATTCTCGTTTTGGAACTCTTCGGGGCAGCCCGTGATGGTGAGCTTGTCGGCGCGCTCGAAGGTGAAGTGCGAGTAGAGGCTGACGGCCATGCCGAGGGTGTCGTAGCCGATGCCCAAGTTGGCGCTTGTTGCTGGGACGGTGATCTTGATCATGTGAGTCCTCCTGGCGTGCCTGGCTGTTTAGTTCGCTGCTCGGGCAGTCCTGCGCAAGACGGAAAGCACATTAAGTGCTTTCCTTTGCGTGCGGAACTCGCGACGAACTAAACAGCCAGGCACGCTGTGCGCGTTCGTCATCAACCCGGGGGTTATCTGATGAAAGAAGGTGCGCCGGCTTTCGCCGGCGCTTAATGAGGGATCTAGTTGGTGCTCATTCGTTTTGCTGCAGACTCTACGTAGCTTGCCATCTCATCGACGTCACAGACGTCTTCGAAGCGGACGGGTTTGGATTCGAGTTCGGCGAGCTGGGTCGGGGCGACCGTGTTGGTGGCCTGCTCGAGCACGCGCATAGCCTCAAAGTCGTCCTCGGGAACGTTAAGCCCCAGAGCTTCGCAGCAGGCGCGCGGGAACTTGTAGGGGCTGGCGGTCGAAAGCAGCACGCGGGCCTTGGCGCCCTCGGCAGGGGCGACCTGCTCAAAGACGTGATAGCCGCAAGCGGTGTGCGGGTCGATCACGTAGCCGTTCGCGTCCCAGCAGCTCTTGATGGCAGTGCGTACCTCGTCCTCGCTGGCCCAACCGCAGCCAAAGACGCTCTGAATCTTTGCCAGCAGGTCGGCGGGAACTTCGTAGCGACCAGTTCGCGCCAGCTGCTCCATAAGGCCGGCAACGAGCTCACAGTCGCCATCGGACAGGAAGTAGAGCATGCGCTCCAGGTTAGAGCTGATAAGGATGTCCATCGAAGGCGAGATGGTCGTGAAGAACGGGCGGTTGCGGTCGTAGACGCCGGTGGTCAGGAAGTCAGCCAGCACGTTGTTCTTGTCGCTCGCCACGACGAGCTTGGCGACGGGCAGACCCATGCGCTTGGCGTAGTAGCCGGCCAGGATATCGCCAAAGTTGCCGGTGGGCACACAGAACTCAACGGCGTCGCCGGCCTCGATAGCGCCGGCGCGCAGCAGCTGCGCATAGGCGGCAAAGTAGTAGACGACCTGCGGTACCAGGCGGCCGACGTTGATGGAGTTGGCGCTCGAAAGCACCGTGCCGGCAGCCTCCAGACGCTCGGCAAGCTCCTTATCGGCAAAGATGCGCTTGACGGCGCTCTGGGCGTCGTCAAAGTTGCCGCGGATGCCGCAGACGGCGACGTTATCGCCCTCCTGCGTGGACATCTGCAGGTTCTGGACGCGGCTGACCTTGCCCTCGGGATAAAAGACGGTGATGCCCGTGCCCGGAGCGTCGGCAAAACCGGCGAGCGCGGCCTTGCCCGTGTCGCCCGACGTGGCGGTGACGATCATGATGCGCTCGGCGCCGCCGTCCTTGGCGGAAGTGCGGGCCATCAGACGGGGGAGCATCTGCAGGGCGACGTCCTTGAAGGCGCTCGTGGGGCCGCCGAAGAGCTCCATCACATAGGTCTGAGGGGCGTCAGCGCCCGGCGCAGCGTCGAGTTTGACGAGCGGCGTAACCTCTTCACTCGCGAACGTGCCGCGGTATGCCTCGTCGACACACGCCGAAATTTCTTCGGCCGTGTAATCATTCAGTAACATTCCCAACACATCTTGAGCGATTTCAAAGTACGATTTATCTGCAAGCGAGCTGATGTCGACCTGCTGGGTGCCGAGCTCGTCCGAGACAAACAAACCCCCGTCGGAAGCGATGCCGGTGCGGATTGCCACCTTACTTGAGCACGATAAAGTGCGTCCTCGTGTACTATGATAAGTTCCCATATAACACTGCTCCTCGGATGCCTTGGTCCCAATCGGTGAAACCATGGTATCAGAGCGCGCAAAACAGGTTTGCAGAGGCTTTTAGAAAGGTAACCTCAAGCCCATGATTAAGATTGCCAAGTTTGGCGGCTCGTCGGTCGCCGACGCCGAACACTTCAAGAAGATCAAGGCCATCGTCGATGCCGACCCTGCCCGCCGTTTTGTGGTGGTTTCTGCCTGCGGCCGCCGCTTTAAGGGCGACACCAAGGTGACCGACCTGCTCTACCTGGTTAACGCGCACGTTAAGTATCACGTGTCGTGCGAGGAACTGCTCGAGGACATTGGCCAGCGCTATTTTGATATCGCTGACGAGCTGGAGCTCACCTATCCCATCCGCGAGGAGTTCGCGGCCTTTGCCGAGCGCGCCCGCTCGGGCGGTTACTCTACCGAGGAGCTCGTGAGCCGCGGCGAGTACTTCACCGCTCGCTTGATGGCCGAGTACCTGGGCCTGCCGTTCCTGGACGCCGCGACGGTTGTGGCGTTCCATCACGACGGTACGCTCAGCATGAATCGCACCTCCGAGCTGGTGCAGGAGTACGGTCAACAGGGCGGCTTTGTTATGCCCGGTTTCTATGGCGCGACGCGTGAGGGTCAGATCAAGCTGCTCGATCGTGGCGGCGGCGATATCTCGGGCTCGATCCTGGCCAAGTGCCTGGGCGCCGACCTGTACGAGAACTGGACCGACGTCTCGGGCTTCTATTCCGCCGATCCGCGTATTGTTCCCGAGGCTCAGCCCATCGCCCGCGTTACCTACGAGGAGCTGCGCGAGCTTTCGTACATGGGTGCAAGCGTCCTGCACGAGGAGGCCGTGTTCCCCGTGCGTGAGGCGGGTATTCCGCTGGTCATCAAGAACACCAATGCGCCGCAGGACCCCGGCACCATCATTAGCGAGACGGCTGACGAGGGCGAGGCAGAGCCCATCATTACCGGCGTGACCGGCAAGCGCGGTTTTGTCGCCATCAACGTCGCCCGTGACCGCACCAAGCCTCGTGTCGGCTTTATGCGCCGCGCACTTTCGGTCTTCGAGCGCTATGACGTTTCCGTCGAGCACATGCCCACCGGTGTCGACCGCTTTGGCGCCGTGGTGCAGGAGAAGGATGTGCACGATTCGCTGTACTCGCTTGTGGGCGACATTCAACAGGAGGTAGAGCCGCTCGAGATCGAGGTTGTCGAGGGCCTGGCGCTCATCGCTACCGTCGGCCGTAACCTGCGCGGCCGCGCAGGTATCTCGGGCCATCTGTTTGGTATGCTTGGCCAGGCCGGCGTGAGCGTGCGTATGATTTCGCAGAGCTGCGACGAGATCAACATCATTATCGGTGTCGAGGAGAAGGACTTCGACCTGGCGATTCGGACCATTTACCGTGCCTTCTCCGATGAGAACGGCATTGTGAAGGTCTCCGACCTGGAGGCTTCCGCGCCGGTCGATCCCGCCCTGGCTGCGCTCCACAAGTAGCTACTATCTCGCTAGATTTTTGGGACTCGCCTCAAAAATCTACGGCGGGGCGTTTCGTTTCGGTTTCGTTTCGACGGGGCGGGTTTCGTGTCCGCCCCGTTCTTGTATACACTGACAACAATAATCAGCCTGCTCGGCGTGCGGGCAAAAGCCAAAACCTTTAAAGGGGGAAGCATGAAACAGTACACGGTTGCTATTTTGGGCGCGACGGGAGCCGTGGGCACCCAGATGCTTGAGTGCCTCAACGAGCAGGAGTTTCCGGTCGGTAAGCTAAAGCTGCTGGCGAGTGCGCGTTCCGCGGGCAAGACCGTTGAGTTCCGCGGCGAGCAGATCGTGATCGAAGAGGCTTGCCCCGAGGCCTTTGAGGGCTGTGATATTGTGCTCGGAGCCGCCGGCGACGATATCGCGAAGGAGCTACTGCCCGAGGCCGTCAAGCGCGGTGCCGTCGTGGTCGACAACAGCCATGCCTTCCGCATGGATCCCGAGGTGCCGCTGGTCGTGCCCGAGATCAATGCCGACGACATCAAGTGGCACCACGGCCTGATCGCCAACCCCAACTGCGCGACCATCATCGGCTTGGTTCCCACGTGGCCGCTGCACCAGCTCGCCGGCGTGAAGCGCATGATCGTCTCGACGTACCAGGCGGCTTCGGGTGCCGGCGCTCCCGGCATGGCCGAGCTCGAGGCTCAGCTGGCCGCCCTGGGCCGTGGCGAGGAGATTCCCGAGCCGCGCGCGTTTGCCGCCCAGCTGGCGAGTAACCTGATTCCGCAGATCGGCGGTGTCAAGGAGGAAGGCTTTACCTCCGAGGAGATGAAGCTGCAAAACGAGGGCCGCAAGATCATGCACCTGCCCGAGCTGCGCGTGAACTGCACCTGCGTGCGCGTGCCCGTGCTGCGTTCGCACTCCGAGAGCATTACGCTCGAGTTTGAGCGCGACATTACGGTTGACGAGGCCCGTGCTGCGCTGGCTGCTGCTCCCGGCGTCAAGCTGGTTGACGATATGGCTGCCGAGGATGCGCACGACCGCTTCCCCATGCCGATGGATACGTCCGACCAGGACCTGATTTGGGTCGGCCGCGTGCGTCGCGACATCTCGAACCCCGAGGCCGCGCGTGGCATCACTTTCTGGTGCTGCGGCGACCAAATCCGTAAGGGCGCGGCAACCAACGCCGTCCAGATCGCTAAGCTGCTCTGCGAGTA
This sequence comes from Collinsella sp., assembly GCA_048368115.1. Classification (GTDB taxonomy): domain Bacteria; phylum Actinomycetota; class Coriobacteriia; order Coriobacteriales; family Coriobacteriaceae; genus Collinsella. The sequence continues at coordinate 125,566 of DBGBZQ010000120.1, read as the reverse complement.
GTGTGACCTGTCCGGCGGGGGCCGGGCTTGGTTTTCAGAACGTCCTCGACCATGTGTGGCGCCGTGTCCTGCTCCTTCGGAGCCGCGGACAAGGCGCCACACTGGTCTGCGGAGTGTTCTGAAAACCAAGCCCGGCCCCCGCCTGCGGTGACGCTGCTGCAAGCGACCTGCGATGGGGCCGTTGTTGGTTGGGGCCGCTGGGCTGATGTGGGGGCACGTGGCTGTTGCGGGCCCTGATCCCGGCGGCGGCCTCGGCGCTTTGCGCCTGCCGCCTTTGGGGACTGTGGGGCGCGGCCGGCAGCTGCGGCGCGTTGCGCCTGCTGCCTGCGGGGACTTTGGGGTCGTGCGGCAGCTGCGGCGCTACGCGCCTGCTGCCTTGGGCGACTTTGGGGTCGATTGGGGTTGTCTGCACAATTCGCGGTATTATGTTGCGGAGTTTTGAAAGGAGCCGCTGGTGGTCACGACGACATTTGCCTCGCCTTTGGGCGAAATCTTGCTTGCCGCTGATGGCCGCGGTCTGACGGGGCTTTGGTTTGAGGGACAGGAGCACTTTGGCTCCACGCTTCTCAAAGAAGATCCCGAACATGTTGAAGGCGCCGATGCAGTTTCCGGTGCTGGTGGCATGTCGTCGGTAAGTCCCGCAAATGGTGCGGCCTCTTCGGTGCTTGAGCGTTCGTGGGCTTGGCTGAATGCTTATTTTGCAGGGCAGGAACCTCGGTTTACGCCGCCGTTGCATTTGATTGGTACGGCGTTTCAGCGTGAAGTTTGGTACGAGCTGCTTTCTATTCCGCGTGGCGAGGTCGCTACGTATGGCGAGATCGCCCAGCGTGTTGCGGCTCGACATCGTGTACCGGGAAACGAAGCACCCGTTGCGTCTCCCCGTGCCGTGGGGGCCGCGGTCGCGCGTAATCCCATTTCGATTATTGTGCCGTGCCATCGCGTGGTTGCCGCCGATGGTTCGCTCAACGGATATGCCGGCGGCCTCGACCGCAAGGAGTGGCTGCTGCGGCTTGAGGGCGCGTACGAGGAGTAACGCTCGAGCACTTTGCATAACTAAGACGCCGTGAAAGGACGAGTCACTGTCCCTTCGCGCTCGGCATGCGTCAAAGCGCTCGACACGTGCGCCTTAAGTTTGGCTAAGCCATATCCTGCGTATTTAAAAACGCGCAGGTTGAGCAGCTAAGGCTGCGCTAAGGCGGTTGACGGTACGCTATTATCGGCAGTATCAAAACCTGTATAGCCATGCGCCAAAGGAGCAACTATGAAGTTGATGCTTGCCGAGGACGAACCCGGCCTCTCCCACGCTCTTACCGCGATTCTCCAACATAGCGACTACGAGGTCGACACCGCGCTCGACGGCCTGACGGCGCTCGAGTATCTACTCACCAACGATTACGACGCCGCAATCCTGGACATCATGATGCCCGGCATGGATGGCATTGAGGTGCTCAAGCGCACACGCGCCGCCGGTAAGCGTCTGCCCATCATTATGCTCACGGCAAAAAGCGAGGTGTCCGATAAGGTCGAGGGCCTGGATGCCGGTGCCAACGATTACCTGACCAAGCCGTTTGCCGCCAAGGAGCTGCTTGCGCGTATTCGTGCCATGACGCGTGCCGCGACGGCAATTGACGCCACGACGCTCAGCGTGGGCAACGTGCGTCTCGACACGGCATCGTGCACGCTCGTTGGGCCTTTGGGCGAGGAGCACCTGGCCAATCGTGAGTTTCAGCTTATGGAGCTCTTTATGCGCAACGCCGGCACGCGCATGCCCACCGAGCGTCTGATGCTCGGGGTTTGGGGTGAGGACGCGCCCGAAGGCGCCAACGTGGTGTGGGTCTACATCTCGTACCTGCGCAAAAAGCTGACGGCGCTTGGTGCCAACGTTGCGATTCGTGCATCGCGCAACCAGGGCTATTCGCTCGAGGTTGTTGAGGAGGGCGAATAGGCGTGAGCGCGAGTGCGTGGTGGAAGCGCACGACGGCAAAACTCGGCATGGGCGCGGACTCAGGTAATCCGGGGCGCGCCGATGCTGCCAGTGCAATGGGACGTCGCCTGCGTCGTAAGTTCATCCTGGTTGCCATGGGTGCCGTGACCGCCGTGCTTACGCTTATCATCGCCGGCATCAATATCGTCAACTACTCGCATGTCTGCAAGATGGCCGACGCTCGTCTGGACTATATCTTGGCGGGCAAGGACGGCATCGATTGGACGGATGAGCCCAAGACCGATCCCGGTCAGGATGCGGTTGCCGGCAAGGTTGCTACCGGTAACCGGGCAGCCGTTCGCGATGGGCATTTTGAAGGTATGACGGCGGAGTCTCCCTTCGACACGCGCTACTTTACGGTGTCGATTGCCGGTGGGCAGGTGACCGATGTCAACACGGCCCGCATTGCCGCGGTGGGTGCCAAGCGTGCTGCACGCATCGCTGCAGGACTATATTCCAAGGGTTGGACCTCGGGCTTTTCTGGTAACTACCGCTATACGGTTACGGTTCAGGGCGACGAGACCACCTATGTGTTTGTGGACTGCTCGCGCGAGCTTGCAAGCTTTCATTCGTTTTTGAGCGCGAGCGTGGCGATTAGTTGCATTGGCTGGCTGGCGGTGTTGGCAATTGTGGCGGGTGCCTCGGGCGCGGTGATTCGGCCGATGGTCGAGAGCTACAGCAAGCAAAAGCGCTTTATTACCGATGCAAGCCACGAGATCAAGACGCCGCTGGCCGTGATTGATGCCGCCAATGAGGTGCAAGAGATCGAGAGCGGCGAGAGCGAGTGGACGCAGAGCATTCACGGGCAGGTCGCGCGGCTGACGGCGCTGACGGAGCGTCTGGTATTTTTAGCTCGTATGGACGAGGGCTCGGCGGGCTTTACCATGGCGGCGATCGATCTTTCGGAGGCCGTGGACAAGGCTGCGGCGCCGTTTGAATCGGTGGCGGTTTCGCGCGGAAAGCGGCTGTCGACGTCGATCGCGAGCGGTGTGCGGGCCCATGCCGATGCCGCGGCAGTGGCGCAGGTTGTTGAGCTGCTGCTGGACAACGCCACACGCTACGCAAGCGAGGACAGCGTGATCGAGCTGAGCCTGCGCGCCGTTTCGCGCGGTGCAGGCAAAGGCTCGGCCGAGCTTGTCGTATCGAATGCTGTTGACGAGCTGCCCGAAGGCGACCTGGACCGACTGTTCGACCGCTTCTACCGTGCAGACGTCTCGCGTAGCTCCAAGACGGGCGGCTCGGGCGTGGGTCTATCCGTCGTGCGCGCCATCGCCGAGGCCCATGGCGGGAGCGCTTCTGTCTGCGGCCACGGTAACCAGATCACCTTCACCGTCCGCCTCTAAAACCTGCCAAAATGAACCTGTCCCTTTTTGGTCGGTGCGAAATGGGTAATACTAAAGAGTTATCCGACCAGATGGGAACCGATCGATGGCTTATATCGAATTCAAAGACGTCATCAAGGCATACGGCGAGGGCGACGCCCGCATTCACGCACTCGACGGCGCGAGCTTTACGGTCGAGCGCGGCGAGCTCGCCATCATTTTGGGTGCTTCTGGTGCCGGCAAGACCACGGCGCTCAACATTCTGGGCGGCATGGATACGGCGACTTCCGGCACCGTGACGGTGGACGGGCGCGATGTGAGCTCCGCTAACGAGGCGCAGCTCGTGGAATACCGCCGCGCCGACGTCGGCTTTGTCTTCCAGTTCTACAATCTGGTCCCCAACCTGACGGCGCTCGAAAATGTTGAGCTTGCGGCGCAAATCTGCCCCGATTCGCTCGATGCCGAGCAAACGCTTTGCCAGGTTGGCCTGGGCGAGCGCCTGGGCAACTTTCCGGCGCAGCTTTCGGGTGGCGAGCAGCAGCGCGTGTCCATCGCCCGCGCACTGGCAAAGAACCCCAAGCTGCTCCTGTGCGACGAGCCCACGGGCGCGCTCGACTATAAAACCGGTAAGCAGATCTTGCAGCTGCTGCAGGATACCTGCCGCAAGCAGGGCATTACGGTCATCATCATCACGCACAACTCCGCGCTCGCGCCCATGGCCGATCGCCTGATTCGCTTTAAGAGTGGTCGCGTGGAGAGCGAGACGGTCCAGCAAAATCCCGTGCCTATCGAGACGATCGAGTGGTAGCGCCCATGGACCAGGACCGCCAAAACAGCCTACGCCGCGACGCGCAGAACACGGAGCGCGAGCAGGATTTTACGACCTACCGCACTGCCCAAAGCTCAAACGATATGGTGCCGACGGTTTTTCGCCGTGGCATCTACCGCACAATCCGAGGCAGTCTTAAGCGCTTCTTGTCAATCGTGGTCATCACCGCGCTTGGCGTGAGCGTGATGTGCGGCCTTAAGGCGGGTTGCGAGGACCTGTGCGATTCGGTTGACGCCTACTTCGACCAGCAAAATGTCTATGACATTAACGTGCAGTCGACCTATGGCCTGACCGACGATGATCTCGCCGCCATACAAGAGGTCGATGGCGTCGAAACGGCCGAGGGCATCTACACCGAGACCGCCTACACCGCCGTGGGCACAACGCGCGAGCGCGTGGTCGTGCAGAGTCTCTCCAAGGAGAACATCGATCAGCCGGTGCTCGTGAACGGCGATTTGCCCGAGAGCGCCGATGAAGTCGCGGTGACTTCGAAGTTCCTGAAGGCATCGGGCAAGAAAATCGGCGATACGGTGAGTTTTGCCGCCAATGACGCGAGCTCGTCCAATCAAAGCGCCAAGGACCAGTTTGCCGCGGGCGATTACACCATTACGGCCGAGGTCCTCGACCCCACTGATGTAAGTTCTGACTCGACAGTCAACGCCTTTCGCGCTGCTTCGGCGGCGGACTATAAGTTCTATGTGAGCGAGGACGCCGCGACATCTTCTTCCTACTCCGCGGTCCACGTGATCGTCGAGGGAGCCAAGAGCCTCAACTCCTATTCGGATTCCTACGCGGCAAAGATCAACAAGGTCAAGAGCAATATCGAGAAGATCCGCGAGGAGCGTGAGAAGGCGCGCGCTCAGGAACTGACGGTCGACACGCCGGCAAGCTTGGATGCGGCCGAGCGTCAGGCGAATATGCTCTTTGGGATTGAGCAGGACAACATCAATCGCATGGCCGAGGGCAGCGACGAGCGTGCGCAGGCGCAAGCCGACCTGGACCAGCGCCGTGCCGCCGCCGACCAGCAGTTTGCCGATGCCCGCGCCGAGCTCTCTGACCTTGGTGAATGCACCTGGTACATCCAGGACCGCGGCAATATCGCAAGCTACTCGAGCGTGGAGAGCGACAGCTCGTCAATTGAGGCCATCGCCACGGTGTTCCCGTTCATCTTCTTTATCGTCGCCGTGCTCATCAGCCTCACCACCGCCACGCGTATGGTCGAGGAGGAACGCACGCTCATCGGCCTGTATAAGGCGCTCGGTTATTCGCGCGGGCGCATCCTGTCCAAATACGTGGACTACGCGCTGTGGGCGTGTCTGATCGGTGGCGTGCTCGGCAACATCATCGGATTTGTGGGCCTGCCGTTGTTCCTGTTTACGGTGTTCGACGATATGTACTCACTGCCCCAGATGCTGCTTTCGTACGACATCGTGTCCTCGATCGTTTCGGTGGCGCTGTTTGCCGTGGGCGTGGTGGGCGCCACGATTATCGCCTGCCGCCACGAGATGGCCGAGACCCCTGCCTCGCTCATGCGTCCCAAGGCCCCGCGCGCTGGCTCGCGCATCTTGCTTGAGCGCATCGGCTTTATCTGGCGTCGCATGGGCTTTTTGAACAAGGTGGCGGCGCGTAACCTGTTCCGCTACAAAAAGCGTGCCTTTATGACCATCTTCGGTATTGCCGGCTGTACGGCGCTCGTGATCTGCGGTATGGGCATTCGTGATACGTCGGTGGCGCTTTCGCCCAAGCAGTACGGGCATATCACGCGCTATGACCTGCTGGCGGTTGCCAATCCCGACGATTTTTCGCAGACGTGCGCGGCGCTCGACGAGCGAAGCGCGGCCAATGATTCCAACGTGACGGTGACCTCGACCCTGCCGATTATGACCGACAACGTCACCTTTACGTTTGGCGGCAAGAGCGAGACCGTGCAGCTCATCGTGATTCCCGATGACCGCGCGGGTGACTTGGGCGATTACGTGCGCCTGGAGGATGAGTCCAAAGAACCTCTGTCTTTGCGTGACGGAGACGTGTATCTGAGCAAAAGTTCACAGCTGGTGTTGGGGATTCAGCCGGGCGATACGGCTCACGTCCAGGATTCGTCGCTCAACGTCGCCAAGGTCAAGGTTAGCGACATTTCGCTCAACTATCTGGGCAACACGCTTTACATGACGCAGAGTACCTATGAGCAAGTTTTTGGTCGCAGTGCTCGACTCAACGGCGTCTTTGTGCTGCTTAAGGGTTCGTCGGCCGACCAGATTGCGTTTAGCAAGAAGCTTAAGAGCGACGGTTGGCTCACCATCTCGAGCACGGCCGAACATTGGCAGAACTACGAGGCGAACTTTGCGATTATCAATTCCGTGGTGGTGCTCGTGACCTTTATGGCGGCGTGCCTGTCGTTTGTGGTGGTGTTTACGCTGTCCAACACCAACATTTCGGAGCGCGAGCGCGAACTGGCAACCATTAAGGTGCTGGGCTTCCGTCGCGGCGAGGTGCACCACTACGTCAACAAGGAGACGTTGATCCTCACGGCGATTGGTGCCGCGCTGGGTGTTCCGCTGGGCGGTGCACTGGCCGAGAGTTTTACGTACATTTTGCAGATGCCGTCGCTGTACTTTGACGTCGAAGTCGAGCCGCTGAGCTACGTGCTTGCCGTGGTGCTTTCCTTCGGCTTTACGTTTATCGTTAACCTCGCTACCAATCGTACCCTCAACAAGATCGACATGGTCGGCGCCCTCAAGAGCGCCGAGTAACCTGTCCTGGGATTCAAGTTCTAGCGAGCTGCCGACGCGCCCGCAGCAGCATTTTTGCATAAACCGCCCCGCCAAATGCATACTTTGACGGGGCGGTTGCTTTTTGCCCACAGGTACCCCAGGGGGCGCCGTGCAAATTCCGGAGTATTCAGCATCCCGGGGTCCGCGGGCGCGGGGGCGGGGGTGCAAAACTGCGCTGAAAGCCCCGATTCTGAGTCCCAACGCCTCTAGAGCCGCTCGTATTTTTACAGGATGCGGCCCATGGTGCCTGCCTTTCGTCCAAAATCCAGTATGCAGGCACCCTCGGCTGCTGAATACTCCCAAAAATGCACGCCGCATCCTACCCTAGGCACCCGCAGCAAGAAGACGAATAGTCTCGGCCTCCCCAGTCACCGTAGGAGGCCCCAGGGCTTACCTCCCAAATCTTTCCGCAGGACGGAAGGATCCCGCCGCGCGAAGCGCACGGCGGGATCCTGACATGTCCGAGGACGATTTGGGAGGTAAGCCCTGGGGTCTCCGATGAGAGCAGTTTCGGCCGAGGCTATTCGTCGCCGAAGCTGATGCCCAGCGCCTTGGCCTCGCGCACCAGATCACTCTGGGGGTCGACATACTTGAGCTTGCCGGCGACTTCCTCGAGCGGCATGTGGCACATCTTGCCGTCACGCAGGGCGATCATGTAGCCAAACTCGCCGCGCAGGCAGCCAAGCGCGGCCTCGACGCCGCACTGGGTCGCAAAGATGCGGTCCTGGGCGTCGGGCTGGCCGCCGCGCTGCGTGTGGCCGGGGATGGCGACGCGGGTCTCGCGACCGGTCTTGGCCTCGATCTCCTTGGCGATGTCGTAGACGATCGACGGGCTCGTGCGCTCGGCGAGTTTCTTCTTGTACTCCTTCTTGGACAGCGCCGCGTCCTCCTTGGAGATAGCGCCCTCGGCGACGGCCACGATGGTAAAGCGGCTGCCGGTCTCCATGCGATGCTCGATGGTCTTGATGACGTTATCCATGTCGTAGGGGATCTCGGGAATCAGGATGACGTCCGCGCCGCCCGCGACGCCGGCGTACAGCGGAATCCAGCCGACCTTGTGGCCCATGATCTCGATAACGAACACGCGGCCGTGACTCGAGGCAGTGGTGTGGATGTCGTCGATGCACTTGGTGGCGACGTCGATGGCGCTCGTAAAGCCAAACGTCAGCTCGGTGCCCCAGGTGTCGTTATCGATGGTCTTGGGCAGCGCGATAACGTTGAGGCCCTCTTCGCGCAGGCGGTTGGCGGTCTTGGTGGAGCCGTTACCGCCCAGCATAAACAGACAGTCGAGCTGCAGCTTATGATAGGTGTGGACCATCGCCGGCACCTTCTCGACGCCATCGGCCTCGGGGGTATCCAGACGCTTGAACGGTGTGCGGCTCGTGCCCAGGATGGTGCCGCCGCGGGTGAGGATGCCGCTAAAATCGGCGGGCGTCATGACGCGGAACCTGCTGTAGATAAGGCCCTGGTAGCCGTCCTCAAAACCATAGATCTCGATAGGTTCTTCGCTATTGGTTATAAGCGTTTTGACGATGCCGCGCATGGTGGCGTTGAGCGCCTGGCAGTCGCCGCCACTAGTAAGAAGACCGATTCTAAGCATGGTGAATCCTTCCGGGCAAGTTATAACATGCGCATAAGTTTACCCCCGCACACTGTTGATACGGGGGTAAAACGTGTTAGCTCAAGCGTATAGAAATGTAAACAACGTCAGGCGAGCGTAAGGTCGACGAGCCTGGGTCCTTACAGTGCGAAGGCGTCGACGTCGCCCCAGTGGCGGCGCAGCGTAATGGCGGCGGCGGGTTCGGTATTGTCAAAGACGACCGACCATTGCGTATTGCTGGTGATGTCTTTCGGATTGGGTTCTTGCGCTGCAGCGCGTAGGGCCTTCCAAGCGACTGCCTCGTCCTGGGCACCGACATGGGCGTCAAGGACATCGGCGATTGCGATGGCGCGCTCTTTACCATGGCCCAGCTCGCCATTCTTTTGGTTGGGCAGCACTTCGTCGCCATAGCAGGCGTAGAAGTTCGTAACCTGGCGTACAGGAGTCGCTTTGAAAGCGCGGTCTGGATCGCGCGGATCCCACTCTACTACGCGCGCGTCACCGGCGGCGTCGTTGATAAAGAAGTGGTAATCGCGTCCTGCCATGGCGTGCATGTCGTAGGCGGAAAGCAGGTCGACAGCTTCTTGCGTGGTGGCGGCACGGTCGAGCACCAGGCGGATGACGAGCGAGGTATTGATGACGGGGCGCTGCGTGTCCTGGTCACAGGGCTTGGAGTCCAGAGTGAGTACGGCAATGGACACGCCGCATTCGTTAACACCGTCGAGCTGGGCAAACGGGCCCATGAGTGCGGCGGCGCGTCCGCCGACGGAGTCAAGCGGAGTGTTATCGCCCAGGTTGTTAAGGGCGGCAAACCCGATGGAGGCATAGCCGTCGCGTGGGTGATTGCGCACCAGCAGTGCCGAGGTGTCGTCCTTAAAGTCGTAATTGCGACCGGTGCGCACGCGGCCTTCGGCATCTACGGCGACAAAAGCGCTGCAGGCAAACTGGGGCGCCTGGACATGTACCGGCACACCGGGCAGCACCTGCGCCACCACGGCATCGATGTAGGCCTGGTCGTCGCGCACGCCAGCGGCGATGATGCGATCAAGATCGTAGTCGTAGGCGATGTCGATTGCGTACAGGTCATAGCTATCCGCGTAGCCGGTCAAGCGTTTGAGCGACGCGGCGGACTTGATTTGCTTGCGGTAAACGATACCAGTGGCAGCGGCAAGGCCGACGGCGACTCCCGCGACACCGCAGGCGATGGCAATGTTACGTGGCTTCATGACGGCTCCTCTCGTCCTGTTAGCGTAATTGTCGCAAAAGGAGCGCGGGCATGATGGCTCAACTTGGTGAGCGGCGCGGGATTAAACATGGAATGAAGAGTGCGGCGCTGGCGTGGCGGGGTATGCTGGAGGGGACCATCAACCCAGCGAAAGGGGAGAGCATGACGGATCAGGAAACGCCCGAGCGCGCGCATGTGACGGCCGACGATATCGAGGCCGCCAACGACCTCATCGACTTTATCGAGGCATGTCCCAGCATGTTCCATACGGCGGCGACCATTATGGCCGAGCTCGACGAGGCGGGCTTTACCTACCTGCCCGAGAACGCGGCGTGGGACATCGAGCCGGGCGGGCGTTATTACACGCAGCGCAATACCTCGAGCGTTATTGCCTTTAAGGTGGGCGAGGACCTGACCGCGACGTGGGGCGAGGACGGCGTTGCCGGTGACTATCATTTTCAGCTCACGGCGTCGCACAGCGATTCGCCGACGTTTAAGGTCAAGGCCGTGCCCGAGCTCGACGGCGCAGGCGAGACGCTGCGCCTGAACACCGAGGCCTACGGCGGCATGATCGACTACACCTGGTTCGACCGCCCGCTGGCGCTCGCGGGCCGCGTGTTGGTACGCGAAGGCGACCGTATTGAGAGCCGCCTGCTTGCCACCGAGCGCGAAGTCGCGATTATCCCGAGCCTTGCCATCCATATGAACCGCGGCGTTAACGAGGGCTTTGCGCCCAACCGCGCCGTCGACCTGTGCCCGCTCATCAGCGCCGGTGAGCTTAAGCAGGGCGATTTTGATGCCCTGGTTGCCGACGAACTGGACGTTGAGCCCGAGCAGATCCTGAGCCGCGATCTGTTCCTGGTCAACCGCCAGGATGCGCGCATTTGGGGCTGGGCTGACGAGTTCATCTCGACGCCCAAGCTCGACGACCTGGCCTGCGCCTACACCTCACTGCAGGCATTTTTGGGTGCCGAGAACGCGCGCGACGTCTCGGTCTTCTGCTGCTTTGATAACGAGGAGGTTGGTTCCGAGACCAAGCAGGGCGCCATGTCGACGTTCTTGGCCGACGCACTGCGCCGCATCAACGGATCGCTGGGCTTTGACGACGAGTCGTACCATCGTGCACTTGCTGCCTCGATGCTTGTGAGCTGCGACAATGCGCATGCCGTGCACCCCAACCACGCCGAGAAGTGCGACGCCCGCAATCAGGTTGTGCTCAACGGCGGTATCGTTATCAAGGAAGCCGCCAACCAGCATTACTGCACCGATGCCTTTAGCCGCGCAGTGTTCCAGGCTATTTGCGATGACGCCGACGTGCCCACGCAGGCCTTCGCCAACAAGAGCGATATGGCGGGTGGCTCCACGCTCGGCAACCTGTCGAACATGCAGGCGAGCATGCATGCCGTGGACGTGGGCCTGCCGCAGCTGGCCATGCACTCAAGCTACGAGATCGGCGGCGTACGCGACGTGATGTACGCCATTCGCGCCCTCACGGCTTTCTACGAGCGAAACCTAACCATCAACGGCGCCGAAAGCGTGGAGCTCTAAAACCTGCTAAAAGGGACAGGTTTATTATGCAGGTTTTATCTGGGCAAATGCCGCAAAGCCAACAGCTGGACAGAATTGTTATGACACCGCAGGTTGAGCAAGCGTCAGCGAGCGATGTCCAGAGCGAACAAGTTGGCATGAAAAAGGCAAGGCATAGACCTTCTGGTCATGCCTTGCCTTTTGAATGACAAATTGTCGCTCTGGGCGGCGCGCAGCGTCGACCGGTCCGCCGTTCGTTAGAACGGCGGAACCCTAGTGCTCGATCCAGCAGCGCAGGGTCTCGCCTGCCTGCAGGTGACGCAGATTCTCCGCGGCAATGTCGACCACATTGTTGAGCGTGGCTGCCAGGTGGAACCAGCCGGAGACGTGCGGCGTGATGAGCATGTTGGGTGCATCCCACAGTGGGCTTGTCTCAGGCAGCGGCTCGGGGTCGGTGACGTCGACCGCGGCGCCGGCGAGATGTCCCGACTCCAGGGCGGCAACCAGATCGTCGGCAACCACAAGGTCGCCGCGGCCGCCGTTGGCAAAGAAGGCGCCCGGTTTCATCGCGGCGAAGAACTCGGCGTTTGCCAGGCCGCGGGTCTCGGGTGTGCTCGGCATAAAGGATGCGACGACGTCTGCTTCCGCCAAGCGCTCAGACAGGGCATCCATGCCGTCCATGTCCTCAAACACAATGGGGTAGACGAGCGGATGGCGCTTGATGCCGCGGACGTGCGCACCCATGCCACGGCAGAGCGTGGCAAAGTGGCCGCCGATATCGCCCGCGCCCAGCACCAGCACGTTGGCGTTTTTGAGCGAGGTAACCGGCCCCAAATCCTTCCAGCGATGCTCACGCTGCAGATCGTGATAGCCGGGCAGACGCTTCATCATAGACAGCACCATGGCAAACATGTGCTCGCTCACAGCCTGGCCGTAGGCGCCCACCGAGCAGGAAAGCTTAGCGTCGGCTGGCACGGTGCCGGCGGCAAGGTAGTCGTCATAGCCGGCGGTCTGCAATTGCAACAGCTGGAGATGCTCGCATGCCGTGAGCATGCCAGGGTCGATGTTGCCCAGGATCACGTCGGCATCGGCGACCTGCTCGCGCGTGGCGGCGTCGGGGCTCGTGTAGATAAAGTCCTCGCCCGGAGCGCTCGACTCAAGAATTGCGCGATGGCGGTCGTTGACGGGCAACAAAACCAGGATGTTCACAAGCAGTCCTCTCCGCTCGACCTGCCAAAAAGGGACAGGTTTATTTTGGCAGGTTTTATCAGGCAAAACGTTCAAATAAAAACGCCGGATGCAAGACGAGCGTACCCGTCAGCATCCGGCGCATCCGCAGCTACCAGCTGAGCAGCTCGTAACCGTCCTCGGTCACCACGAGCTGTACCTCGCACTGGGCCGAATCGCTGCCGTCCTTGGTGCGCACGCACCAGCCATCGCCCTTGCTGATCTTGATGTCGGGCGCTCCGGCGTTGACCATGGGCTCGATGGTAAAGACCATACCCGGGGCCATGATGGTGTCCACATCGGGTGCCTCGGTGGTAAAGCCCACAAACGGGTCCTCGTGGAACTCCTTACCGATGCCGTGTCCGCCGTACTCGCGCACCACGCTAAAGCCGGCGTCCTCGACCGTCTTTTGCACGGCCTCGGCCATAACGGACAGCGGCAGCCATGGCTTGACGGCTGCCAAGCCCGCCTCCACGCTGGCGCGGGTGACGTCGACCAGGCGCTGGCGCTCGGCAGAGACCTCGCCGATGCAGAACATGCGGCTCGAATCACTAAAGTAACCGTCCAGGATCGTGGAACAGTCCACGTTGATGATGTCGCCCTCGTGCAGCACGTCCGTATCGCAGGGGATACCGTGGCAGACGACGTCGTTGATCGAGGTGCACACGCTTTTGGGGTAGCCCTCGTAGTTGAGGTCTGCCGGTGTGCCGCCGTGCTCGACGGTGTAGTCATAGATCATCTGGTCGATCTGGTTGGTGGTCATGCCTGCGGCGATATGCTCGCCCACATAATCGAGCACGCCCACGTTGATGGCTGCCGAGCGCTTGATGCCCTCGATATCGGCGGGCGTCTTGTAGAGCGTGCGGGGCAGGACCTCCCAGCCCTCTTCCCACAGGCGCTCAAGGCGCTCATCAAAGGCGCTATGGCATTTCTTATATTTTTTGCCGCTGCCGCACCAGCAGGCGTCGTTGCGGCCAGGCACGGGTCCTTTGTCATACATGGCTAACTTCCTTTCATCCGCAGCTAGTATAGCCCACTCACGCGTCCATAAAAGTTGCGGTGATATAGTTCCGATTTAAGCGGTTTAACAGCATAAATAGGAACTATATCACCGCAACTGATGGAGCGGGGTGGTGGGCACTAGCTGCTGCGTGGTTTTGTTAGTAGCTCACCTGGCAGGGAATGCCGAGGGCTTGGACGCGCGCGGCAATGGCGTCGAGGACGTCGGGCGCTGCTTTGGCAAGGCCGGCGATCGGTGTCTCGCGCGCTACCGTGTAGATGGTCGCTTCTTGTGGGCGAATGCGCTCAAGCGCCGCGAGCCAGGGGGCAACGTACTCCTCGCCGGTGTTGTCGATGAGCTTGCCCTGATACTCACCGGTCAAAAAGATCGTCTGGATAATGACATGACCGTCAAAGCTTGCGAACGTCTCGATCTGGTGCTCTACATCGTAGGGGCCAACAGGCTGGTCGAGCAGCTGGATAAACGCCGGGTTGACGGTATCGAGCTTGAGGATGTTGTCGTCGACCATCATGAGCGCGTCGTGCACCTCGGGGCGATCGGCGCGCGTACCGTTGGAGAGCACGGCGATCTTGGAGTTTGGGGCAAGCTCGTTGCGCAGCGCTATGGCGCCGGCGATGGCCTGAGGAAACTCCGGTGCGGCGGTGGGCTCGCCGTTGCCTGCGAAGGTGATCACATCGGGGAGCTCGCCCTCAGCTGCCATCTCGCGCAGCTTTGCCTCGAGCGCGTCGAGTACCACGGCAGCTGTGTTGTACGGCTCATGACAGGGGCGCTCGGCGTTGAGGCCGTTTTCGCAGTAAATGCAGTCGAACGTGCAGATTTTGCCGCTGGCCGGCATCATGTTGACGCCGAGCGAGAGACCAAGGCGACGGCTGCGAACGGGCCCAAAGATGGGGCTGGCATTCAAAAACGTAGACATAGGCATATGCTCCTCAAGACAATTGTGCCTAAGCATAGCATCGGCTCCAGAGCAAGGTGCGGGCTCTCGCTTTACAAGTTTCGTTTTTTCACGTCGCTCATTATGCCGTGCCATGAAAAGCCTCGGGTCGAGTACAGTTAATCTGTTAACAAGGCGTAAGGCAATGCGGGTCCATCCAACCGCACTGACGTGCAACTGGATGAGCATTGATGATGGGGGCACAACATGGATTTTACGGTCGAGAATGCGGGCACCACGATTGCCTGTCGCGAATATGCCGGCCCGGATGTGTCGCCTGATGCTCCTGCCTTGGTGTGCGTGCACGGCGCTTGTGTCGACGGTACATTTTTCGACGGCATCGCTTGTGAGCTCAGCCGTAACTACCGCGTAATTGCCTACGACCGCCGCGGCTGCGGTGGCAGCAGCGATGCGACAGACGGCAGCTATGATCTTGCCGCTCAGGCCGCCGACCTGCAAGCCGTGATCGAACACGTTGGCGCTCCGGCAAATGTGCTTGCGCATAGCGCCGGTACGTTGGTGGCGCTGGAGCTTCTTCGCACCGAACCCCATCTCGTCGCCCGTGCGATTCTACATGAACCGGCCGTGTCGGCCGAAGGCGTCGGCATGGGCGCAGCTCCGGTTTTGCTCGATATGATTGCGGCTGGAAAGGTTTCAAGGGCGCTCCGGCTTTTCTTGGGAGCCCTCGGCGACTTGGACCCCGAGGCTCCCGGGACGACCGAAGCGGAAGCCAAACATGCCCTGCGCAATGGTCGTTGCTTTATGGCGAACGAATATGGAACAAATATGACATATGCTCCCGACTGGGAGCGCGCCCGCGCGTCAAAGGCGGTGTCGGCCGTGTTTTTGGGCGAGCTCTCGGTCGGTACGCCCCGCGAGGCTGGTACGCGAGCGGCTGCCGAATATCTCGATTGCCCCCTCGTGACGATCCCGGGCGCGCATAACGGTCTGCGCGATCGCCCCGTTACGGCGGCAAACGCCGTTCGCGATGTCTTGGAGCGTTAGCACGCTCGATGACCTGCGGGGAGAGGGGCTGTTAGCGTTTCGTCATTGTTAACGAATGCGCCAATAACCACGCGCCCGCGGCTCCATCACCGCCGTTTGCCAGGTCATAAAAATGTAACGATAATCGCGCGTTTACCTTCAGCTGTTAGATGTTACCCTTGTACCAATTGATATGCACCGTTGCCGTGCGTAACGATAGAAGGGGCCCCATATGCTCAATAATCACGAGGTCAATCTAACCGACGAGGAGGCTGCCGCTGAGGTCGCCCGCGTCGCGAAGACCTACCCCGTGGTGCGTTTGCTGTCGGCCGATCAGATTAAGAGCGAGCCTAACTGCCTGCTCGCCGGCAATCGGTGCCCTTGTCTGCGTCAGGCAAGTCTTGAGGCCTTGGCAGGTTCCGATGATGTATCGGAGCAGCTGCTCAATGATGGTACCGAGTACCGCGCTCGCCTGCGCCCTCTGAAGGTCGAGGGCGAGCCTCACGTCCTGCTGATGGTGCGTCCGATCGATGAGCAAGAGGCTGCAGAAGAGGACCTTGTCTACACCGACGTGCTGACGAGTGTGCGCAATCGCCGATATTACGAGGAAAAGCTCCGTAGCGCCCGCATGAATGCCGGCGTTGCGGTGATCGACCTTGATGATTTTAGGGTCTTCAACGATACGTGTGGCCGCCATGCCGGCGACCTTGCGCTCGGTGCTGTGGCGACAGCCATACGCAGCGGAATTCGTTCGACTGACGAGCTTGTACGCTATGGCTGCGACAAGTTTGTAGTCGTCATGCCCAATATTCCCTCCGATGACTTCACCCGTCGCCTGCATCAGGTGTCCGATGCCGTTCATGCCACGATTGTTCCGGGCCATGAGTACGTGAGCTTGACGGCATGTGTTGGTGGCGTTCGCATTCATGGCGAGACGGTCGATGAGGGAGTTGGCCGCGCTGTCCAGTTATTGAGCCGCGCTAAGGCAAAAGCCGGTACGGTCGTGACCGATGCCGATTCCATCGAAGCCTTCCAAAGCGAAAAGCCTTTGGTGCTTATTGTCGATGACTCCGACATGAACCGAGCCATTCTCAACGAGATGCTCAAGGACGAGTATTGCATCCTCGAGGCCGACAACGGTCGTACGGCGCTCGATATGGTCGACCGCTATGGCGATGAGTTGTCGCTCGTGCTGCTGGATATTGTCATGCCGGGCATAAGCGGCTTTGAGGTGCTGGCCGATCTGTCGCGCCGATCGGGTATCGACAATCTGCCTTTCATCATGATTTCGAGCGAAGATTCCGATGGTATGGTTCTGCGCGCGTACGAGCTGGGCGCCTCGGACTATATCAACCGCCCGTTTGACTCCCGTGTCGTGCGCCGGCGTGTAAGCAACACCATCCGCCTATACGCCAAACAGCGCCGCCTGACGAGTTTGCTGTCCCAGCAGTACAACGAGCGCGTCAAGAACAGTCGCATGCTCATCGACATCATGGCCGGCGTCATGGAGCTTCGCAACGGCGAGAGCGGCAGGCACGTTACGAACATCGAGAAGCTGACCGAGCTGCTGCTCGGCTGTCTGGTTCAGCGTAGCGACACCATCTCCCTTGACAATGAGGAACGCTCTACGATTGCCCTGGCTTCGGCGCTGCACGATATCGGCAAGATGTCGATTGACGATGCGATCCTCAACAAGCCCGGGCGCCTTACGCCCGAGGAGTTCGAGATTATGAAGACGCATACCACGATGGGCGCCGACATGTTGCTTGAGCTGGGCCGCCATCACGTCGGCAATGCGCTTATGGAATATGCGTACCAGATTGCGCGTTGGCATCACGAGCGCTGGGACGGCAAGGGTTATCCCGATGGCCTTAAGGGCGACGATATCCCCATCGCCGCGCAGGTGGTCTCGGTGGCCGACGTGTACGATGCTCTGACGAGCGTGCGCGTGTACAAGGACGCTATCCCGCACAAGGAGGCTATCCAGATGATCTTGGACGGTAAGTGCGGTGAGTTTAACCCGCTGTTGCTCGACTGCCTGCTCGAGGTGCAAGACCGTATTGCCGAGACATTGGCACGCCCCGCCGACGTCGTCGCGTTTCCCACGATTTAGTTTGACCAAAGGAGTTTTAATCCATGATTTCCATGCGTGAGGCGTATGAGAAGATCGGCGCTAATTATGAAGACGCGTGCGCTCGGCTGATGGGCGAGGAGATGCTTAGCCGCTTTGCCCTCAAGTTTTTGGATGACGAGAGCATGGACAAGCTGGAGGCCGCCATGGCGGCGGGAGACGCCGAAGGTGCGTTTATGGCGGCGCACACGCTCAAGGGCGTGAGTCAGAACCTGGGATTCGATAACCTGTATGAGCCGGCGGTCGTGGTGACCGAGGCGCTGCGCGGCGCCGATACCGTTGACGGCGCTCGCGAGGGAATGCATGCGCTGCAGCAGCAATATGCGGCAACGATGTCGGCCCTGCGCGAGGCGGCTGAATAAGAGCTTGCGGGCCTTGGGCTGCGTGCCGGCCACATATAGGTAAAAGGGCGCCCCGCCGGACCATGTGGCCGGCGGGGCGCCCTTATCTGTTTTGTGGTTCGCGAGTTAACGGGCCTGCTTTACCTTGGCCGCTGCCTCGACAAACGACTTCCACAGGTTAAAGTCGGTCTCGAGCGTCTTCCACGTGTACTCAGGGTGCCATTGCACGCCTAGACAGAACGGCTGGCCTTCGACCTCGATGCACTCGGGAACGCCGTCGGTTGCCTTGGCGACCAAGCGCGTGCTTTTACCCAGACGATCGACGCAGCAGTGGTGTGCGGAGTTGGTCTGGATCAGCCCGGCGCCGCCAACCGCGCGGTCGAGCAGCGAGCCCGGCACGACCTCGACGGGGTGCACGGGATCGTTGAGCACGTGGGTGTGGCGCCACTGCATGCGGCCCTCGCGCGCACCCAGGCTCGGCACGTCCATGCACAGGGTGCCGCCGGTGGCGACGTTGAGCAGCTGCGTGCCGCGGCAGGTGGTAAAGAGCGGCTTTTTGGCGCGGAGCACCTCGCCGACCAGCTTAAACTCAAAGCTATCGCGGATCTCGCAGCAGAGGGTGGGGTCGTAGGGTCGATCATCGCCCCAGCGTTTGGGATTGACATCGGGGCCGCCGGGAATGGCGATGCCGTCGGCGATATCGACGTAATGACGGATGACCTCAATGTCCTCGGTGATGGACATCTGCAGCGGCAGGCCGCCAGCGGCAAGGATAGCATCGACAAAGACACTTGCGATTTCCTCGTTGGGGGAGAGCGTCTCGGTTAAAAACGGCTCTGCCTCTTCCCAGCGCGGTGCGACGAGGATGAGTGGGCGGTCGGCGGGGGCGACGTCGACGTGCGGGGTGTAGGACGATGAAGTACGGGTTCCGATCATAGGTATAACTTTCGAATTCAGATGAACATGACGAGCGGGCGCGGTAATTGGGTTAGTGGCCCTTGATGGAGTTGAGGAAGTCCTGGGCGCGCTTGGTCTGGGGATGGTCGAAGAACTCGTCGGGCGCGCCGGTTTCCACGATCTGGCCGTCGGCCATAAACACGACGCGATCGGCCACGCGGCGGGCGAAGTTCATCTCGTGCGTGATGACGATCATCGTCATGCCCTGCTGGGCCAAACGCACCATGACCTCGAGCACCTCGTTGATCATCTCGGGATCAAGAGCGCTCGTGGGCTCGTCAAAGAGCATGGCCTTGGGCTGCATGGCAAGCGAGCGGGCGATGGCTACGCGTTGCTGTTGGCCGCCCGAGAGCTGTGCGGGCACCTTATCGGCCTGCTCGGCAACGCCCACGCGGCCCAACAGGTCCATGGCACGCTTGCGGGCCTCGTCCTTGGAGACACCCAGCACATCGACCGGTCCCAGCATGACGTTCTGCAGCACCGTCATATGTGCGAACAGGTTGAACTGCTGAAACACCATGCCCAGTTCGGCGCGCATGCGGGCAAGATCCTTGCCTTCTTGCGGCAGGGGCTCGCCCTCGATGAGGATCTCGCCCGAGTCGATGGTTTCCAGGCGGTTGATGGTGCGGCACATGGTCGACTTGCCCGAGCCCGAGGGGCCGATCACAACGACGACCTCGCCGCGGTCGACCGAGAGATTGATGTCGTTGAGGACGTGCAGATCGCCATAGTGCTTATCGACGTGTCTGAGCTCGATCAGCGGCTGATTGCCGGTGGAAGAGGTGCTCTGTGCCATGGTGCTCGGCTCCTTATGACTCGAAATGGTAAAGCGTTAGCGGATGATGGTCGCGCCGGTCTTGTGCGAAACATAGACAGCGGCCTTGTTGATCGCGACGTTGATGAGGATGTAGATGACTGCGATCACCAGGTAGACCGACACGAGGGCGTCGTAGTTGGTAATGAGCACGCGGGCGTTTTGCATGAGGTCGGGGTAGCTCACCACATAGGCGACGGTGGTGTCTTTGACTACGACCACGAGCTGCGAAATCAACGACGGAATGATAAACCGAATAGCCTGCGGCAACACGATTTTAAAGGTGATTTTGGCCTTGGAGAGACCGAGCGCCTGGGCTGCCTCGACCTGACCGCGCGGCACGGCATTGACGCCGGCGCGGAAAATCTCGGCCAGCACGCCGGCCGCAGCGAGCGCGACAGGCAACGTGAGCATCCAAAACGACGGCAGCGAGATCTTGTACTGGGGCAGCACCAAAAAGAAGAAGTAGATGAACAGCAGGCTCGGTACGCCACGGAAGAAATCGGTGAGCACGCGGCAGACCAGCTGCAGCGGCTTAATGTCGCTGGTACGGCCGAGCATAAGGGCTAAGCCCAGCACCAGCGCGATGGCGCCAGCGGTGAGTGCGACTTTAACGGTGCCCTCAAAGCCGGCAAGCAGGAACTTCCAGGTGGTGAGGTGCGTAAAGAAATACCAATAGTGGACCGAAAGCTGGCCGGTCACATAAAAGCGCTGCAGTACCAGGACGACGAGTGCGGCGACGGCGACGAGTGAGATGGCGGTGCCGATGCGAATCTTGGCGCGCATCTTGGGGCCGGGAGCCTCGTAGAGCGCATCGCGCATGGTGAGCGCGGGGGAGGAGTGCTTGCTCATCGGAGGATCCTCACCTTCTTATCGATGTAGTTGCCAATGTGGCTCACCACAAAGGCCGTGCCCAGGTAGCCGAGCGCCGAGATAAAGAACGCGGCGACGCCGCCGAGCGAGCGGGTATTGATGTAGCTCACCACGCCGGTGAGCTCCTGCGGTTTAAGCGGCACCTGGCTGCCCAAGGCGGTAGTGAGCATGACGGCGATAAAGAGGTTGGTCATGGGCAGCACGCTCGAGCGCAGTGCCTGTGGAATCACGATCTTGGCGAGGATGCGGTTAAAGCTCATGCCGAGCGAACGTGCGGCTTCGACCTGGCCGACGCCGACGGTGTTGATGCCGCTCATAAAGTTTTCGGAACCAAAGGCCGAGCCCAAAAGGACCGTGGCGACGATAACGCAGGTGCGGTAGGGCAGGACGACCTTGAGCGGCGGCAGCGCATAGACGACGATAATGAGCAGCGCGATGCCAGGGATGTTACGGAAGACCTGGACATACAGGTCGCCAAAGACGCGCAGCGGCTTGAGCGGCGACACGCGCATCACGGTGACGGCGACGGCCAGCGCCATGGCGATGATAAACGATTCAAGCGTCATGCCCCAGGTTGCTAGCAGCGCGTCGATATAGTTCTGGCCATAGAGCGACCAGAGTTCGGAGAGACTCATGCGGACCTCCTGCCGATAAGGAAAGGGGCTCCCGTGTGTACGGAAGCCCCGACAACTCAGTGAGGAAACAGTTTACCGCAATAAAGCGCATCATGCGTTTCCGTATGGTTTCGTTGCGGCCGTTACCAGGCTTGCTGCCTAGGCGCCGATCTCGGGCAGCTCGGGAACATTGGTGTCGCCCGTACGGTCGCCGATGCAGATCTGCCACAGCTCGGTCCAGGTGCCATCGTCCTCGATCTTCTTAAGGAAGTCGTTGACAAAGGCGACGCCGTCGGAATCGAGCGGCAGACCGATGCCATAGGGCTCCTTGCTGCCGAAGGGCTTGCCGGCGATCTTGTACTTGCCGGGCTCGCGGACCAGGGCGCTCTGCTGCATGTTGTTATCGATGACGTAGGCGTCAACGCGACCCTGCTGGAGTGCCTGGCGGGCCTCCTCGTCGGTCTTGAACTCCTGCTGGCTGGCCTTGGGAGCGAACTCCTCCAGGATGGCGGGGCCGTTGGAGCCGGACTGGACGGCGACGTTCTTGTCGGCTAGGTCGTCGACGCTCTTGATGTCGTCGTTATCGGCGAGCACTAGGATGGCCTGCTGCGTGTAGTAGTAGGGGCCGGCGAAGGAGACGAGCTTCTTGCGTTCGTCAGTGATGGTGTAGGTGGCAAAGACAGCGTCGACCTGACCGTTCTGCAGGACGGACTCGCGCGTGTCCGAGGTCACCTGGGTGATCTCGACCTTGTTCTCGCCCAGGATGTAGTTGGACAGAAGCTGCGCGATGCCGGCATCGAAGCCGCGGGTCTGACCGTCTTTCTCGTTGAGGAGGGAGAAGAGTGTGGAAGTCTGAACGCCACCGATCTTAAAGACGCCGGCGTCCTTGACGGCCGTGGCCCAGGTGCTGGCGGCGATGGCATCGTCATCGGCCTTGGGGCCGTTGTCGACGAGCTTGTCGAATGCCTTGGCGTCGAGCGTGGTGGAAGCTTCGGTATCATTGGAGCTCTTGGAAGAGCCGGCGGCGGAACCCTTGTCGGCCTCGGCGCTGGTGTCGGAGCAGCCGGCAAGACCAAGGCCGGCGACGGTTGCGAAGGTGGCGGCAACGAAGCCGCGGCGGTCGAGAACGACCTGCTGGGAGAGGTTCTTGCTCATGGTAGAACACCTTTCTCAATAAAATCCCTAGCGGTTGAGTAGAGTTATACCCTATCGCGCTCAAATGGGTCAACACGAAATAACTCAGAAACATACTTACCTTATGGGTTATTCTGCCTACCAAAAAGGGACAGGTTTATTTCGGCAGGTTTTATCTGGGCAAACGTCGCTTATTGCAGCTGAGATAGCGCTTTGCAGACGGCATGGTCGGCGCGGCGGCATGCCTTGCTGCTTTGTCTCAATCTGTAACAGTTAGACGAGGAAATGGGTTCTACCTGTTACAGATCGAGATTTTCTCTTCAGGAGAATTCGAATGTCTCAATCTGTAACAGTTAGACGGGAATTCGGGCTCTAGATGTTACAGATTGAGACAAAGGTCAGGGACTAAGACGTCTTGTCTAGATCTGTAACAGTTAGACGGGAATTCAGGCCATAGATGTTACAGATTGAGATAATCGCGTCGCGAAAACAAAAACCTCCGCAGGGGGGTGCTTTCCTTGCGGAGGTTTTCTTACTCGTTGAGTAGTCTTGCGGCTTCGGCGGCCATGTTCTCGACCGTCATGCCGTTCTGCGCGAGCAGTTCGTTGGGGTCGTAGCGGTCGGGGAAGCCCTTGGCGATGCCGAAGGTGCGCGTGCGCACGGGCGTGCAGGCCAGGTAGCACGCCACGCGCTCGCCCCAGCCGCCGTCCAAGATGCCGTCCTCGAGGGTGACGACAACGCGATGCTCGGCGGCAAGACTGTCGAGGAACTCGCGGTCGAGCTCGGTTGCAAAGCGCGGGTTGACGAGCGTGGCCTCGATGCCGTACTCGGCAGTCAGACGGTTTGCCACGCGCTCACCCAGCTCAAAGAAATCGCCAAGCGCGAGCACGGCAACGTCGCGACCCTGGCGCACCACGTTGTAGCGAACGGCGCTGTAGTCGGTGCCTTCGGCGGGCGCAAGGTCGGGACGGCTCACCAGGCCAATACCAGGTACACGAATCGCCACGGGATGCTCGCGGTGGTCGAGCGACCAGTTCAGCATGGACAGATATTCCTCCATGCAGGCAGGTGCAAGGTAGCGCATGTTGGGAAGTCCGCCCAGCATGGAAATATCAAAGAACGAAAGGTGCGTCTCGGACGTGGTGCCAAAGATTGACGCACCAAACACCAAAATGGTTGCGGGGGCGTCGTTGAGGCACAGGTCGTGCCACAGCTCGTCGTAGGCGCGCTGCAAAAACGTGCCGTACACACCAAAGACTGGCTTGGCGCCCGAGCGCGCAAGCGCGGTGGCAAAGGTCACGGCGTGCTCCTCGGCAATGCCCACATCGACGAACTGTTTGCCGGCGGCAGCGCGAAGCTCGGGTGTAAAGCCCATAATGTAGGGCGTGGCGGCCGTGATGCCAACGACCTGTGGATCGCGCTCGATGGCGGCGCTGAGCGCCTCGCCCGTAATGTCAGCATAGGTGCGCGGCGCGGGCTCGCTCGGATGGCCCGGGCAAAGCTTGCGCCCAGTCGCCATGTCAAACGGACCCACGTGGTGCCAGCGTTCGGGGTCGCTCTGGGCCGGCTCAAAGCCCTTGCCCTTGGCGGTGGAGACGTGCAGCACGATGGGATGATCGATATTGCGCAGTTCCTGCAGCGTGTCGACCAGGGCCAACACGTCGTTGCCGGCGTCCAAATAACGGTAGTCGAGTCCCATCGCGCGGAAAACGTTGCGCTCACAGGTGCCGTTGCTGGCGCGCAGCTCGGCCAGATTGCGATACAGGCCGCCATGGTTCTCGGCAATGGACTGGTCGTTATCGTTGACGATGATGATCAGGTTGCTATCGAGTTCGGCGGCATTGTTAAAGCCCTCAAACGCCAGACCGCCCGAAAGCGAGCCGTCGCCAATAACGGTAATGACGTTGTACGTATCGCCCGCCAGGTCACGAGCGTGCGCCAGGCCGCAGCCCAAGCTCACCGAGGTCGAGGTGTGACCCATGGCAAACAAGTCATGCTCGGACTCGTCGGGATTGGCAAAGCCAGAAGCCTCACCATAACGCTCCGGATCGATATAGGTGTACGCGCGCCCGGTCAGCGCCTTGTGGGCGTAGGTCTGGTGCGAAACGTCAAAGACAATCTTGTCGATAGGGGAGTTAAACACGCGATGAAGCGCAACCGTAAGCTCAACGACGCCCAGGTTGGGGGCAACGTGTCCGCCGACAGCGGCGGAGCTTTCGAGGATGGCGTGGCGAATCTCGCCGCAGAGCAGCGGAAGCTCGGCGCGGTCGAGAGCCTTGACGTCCTCGGGCGTTGTCGTTTGCGTAAGCAGCATCGTTGTGGGTTACTCCATGCGAATCGAGCGCCGGCGCTCCCTCGGCCGACACAATTGCACAAGACAGTCTCGCACATTTTGGCGTTTGATATGTGACGGCGGCGCGGTAATTCGACAACTGGTGGGGCAAAACGTTTTGTCCGATGCCATACTGATAGATTCGATGATGATTTTTTCAATACGTGCAGGCCGTGGCTTGCCGCCGTGAGCCGCTGGAAGGAGGCAGCATGTCCGATGCCGTTCGTGCCGAGAAAATCGCGCACGAGGTCGACGATGCCGCCCGCCAGCTCGCCCAGGCGGGCCGCTTGGACCTGACGCGCGAGTTTATCCAGCATGGCGACGTGACGGTCTATGCACATGTGACCTCGGTGGCACGGGCAAGTCTGTCCTTTGCCGAGCACTTGGGCCGTGCTGGCATTTCGATCGACCGTGCCTCGCTGCTGCGCGGAGCCTTGTTACACGATTACTTTCTCTATGACTGGCACGATCCCGATCCGAGCCATCGCCTGCACGGATTTCGGCATCCGTTTTTTGCCCTGGCGCGTGCCGAGGAAGATTTTGAGCTGACGTTGCGCGAGCGGAATATCATCGTGCGGCATATGTTTCCGCTGGTGCCCGTGCCGCCGACGTGTCGCGAGGCGTGGATTGTTTGCCTGGCGGATAAATGGTGTGCTCTGCGTGAGACGGTCGCAGCCCGCCTGCCGCGCAAGGACGAGACGGACGATAGCGCGAGTAAAGCATCGAGCGAAAAGAGGAGAGGGTAGACGGTGGGGACCGCGATTGATACTGCGTTTTGCGGCGCGACGCTTGCCGCCTGCCCACTCTCGGCACTGGTGCTCTCGTTTGCCTTTTACGGGTTTTGCGGTTGGGCATGGGAGTCGACAGTATGCGCCATGCTCAATCACGGACGATTTGCCAACAGTGGCTTTTTGCTGGGGCCGTGTTGTCCTATCTATGGTGTGGGCGGCATTGCCTGCTGGCTGCTGTTGCGCGGGATTCCGGATGCCTCGAGCCAGTTTGTCGCTGCAGCGCTCGTATGCAGCGTGATTGAGTACAGCGTGGGCGTGCTGTTGGAAAAAACAACGGGCGCTCGCTTTTGGGATTACTCGCACCTGCCGTTTAACTTGCACGGACGCATCTGTCTGTACTGGGCCTGCGCGTTTGGCTTGGGTGCGTTGTGTATTTGCCGTTTAGTGGAGCCGGCATTGCTGGGGCTGCTTGGCCATCTGCCGGTGCTGATTGTGCGGCTGTCCGCCTTTATCGTCGCGGTCGCGATGATGGTCGACGCGGTGTGCTCGTTGGCGAGCTGGCGGCGTCTGTCTGATCAGCTGGAGCGGGTCCGGGCCGACCTTGCCGACCGCATCAATGAGTCGCTTGCCGATGCCTCGAACTCAATGCTCGAGCGCATTCCCGAATCGACGATTGACTCGGTGGCACAGACGCATATCCGTAGCCGCGCCGTTAACGCGTGGCTGGCCGAGCTGGGTGACGCCGCGCTCGATGCTCTGCGCGAGAAGGCTTCGATGCCGACGTTTATCGCAGATGGTGCTCGCGGCCTGGCGCTTGCCGCCCGCCGCGTGGCCGATGCCGCGCCGAACATGCCGCGTCCGTCGCTCAGTCGTCGCCTTGCCGGCAAGCGCATAAGCCGTCCGGTGCCGAGCGTGTCACTCAGCCGCCGCGACCTGCGCTTCTTCAATGCCTTCCCGCGCTTGCGTATCAACCGCTACGAGGGCGTCATCCGAGCTACCGACCTCCGCGACCGAGCCCGCGAGCTGTTCCGCCACTAGCCGGGACGGGCGCGCTCACGGCTTCCTTGCTCGCGTATTTCCCGTTGGTTTCGCGCCCGTTGCCGCGCCGTTTCCAAGATTGCGGCACCGTTTCCATTCGACAACGCCGCGTTTAACAACGCCGTATCTGGTCTACACCAGTTGCCCCTCGGCCGCATTATGGGCGCCGACAACGTTCATGCGACCAAGGGAGAGCGAATGTACGATACGGGATCGACAACGTTTATGCTCGTCTGCACCATGCTCGTGTTTTTAATGACACCGGGCTTGGCGTTTTTCTATGGCGGCCTGTCCAGGCGCAAAAATGTCATCAACACCATGCTTATGTGCTTTGGCGCCATTGGCCTGGTTGGTGTGCTGTGGATTGTTGCCGGCTGGTCTCTGGCCTATGGCGGCGACGGTTCCAGCCCGTTTATTGGAGGCCTTGACCAGCTGCTGTGCCTGCCGGTACTCAACCAGGTGCTGCAGGCGGCCGAGGGCAATGCTGCGGACGGTGTCGTCTACCCTCAGATCATCAACATCGCCTTTCAGATGGCGTTTGCCATGATCACTGCTGCTATCGTCACGGGCAGCCTGGCCGGCCGCGTTAAGTTTGGTGCCATGACGGCCTTCCTGGGCATTTGGCTGCTTGTGGTCTATGCGCCGCTTGCCCACATGGTTTGGGGCGGCGATGGCTCCTTTATCGGTGACATTATCGGCGCACTCGACTTTGCCGGCGGCGACGTGGTGCACATCTCGTCCGGTCTGACGGGTCTGATTCTTTGCTTGATGCTCGGCCGTCGTCGCGGTTTTGGCATGGTGAGCTATCGCCCGCATAACGTGCCGTTTGTGGCGCTGGGCGCCGGCTTGCTTTGGTTTGGCTGGTTTGGCTTTAACGGCGGCAGCGAGTTTAAGGCCGACGCCGTGGCGGCGCTCGCCATCCTCAACACCGTGACGGCTAGCGCGGCGGGCATGGTCTCGTGGCTTGCCGTCGAGCGCGTGCACACCGGTCGCCCCACGCTGGTGGGCGCCAGCACCGGTCTGGTTGCGGGCCTTGTGGTGGTCACGCCCGCCGCGGGCTTTGTCGAGCCGTGGGCAGCGCTGGTTATGGGCCTGATCGTATCGCCCGTCTGTTACCTGGCCATCAGCCATCTTAAGACCAAATTTGGCTACGACGATGCGCTCGACGCGTTTGGCTGCCACGGCATCGGTGGCATCCTGGGCGGCGTGCTCACGGGGCTGTTCTGCGTGCCGGAGCTCTCGTGGACCGGTAAGGGCGGCCTGTTCTACACGGGCGATGTCTCGCTGCTCATCTCGCAGATTTTGGGCATTGTAGTGACGGTCGCCATTGTGCTGGTGCTCGACTTGGTGATCGCCGCGGTGGTCAAGGCGCTGTTCCACGGCAGCCTGCGCGTGGACGAGGCCGACGAGGCGCTGGGCCTGGACGCGAGTCAGCACGGCGAGAGCGCGTATCCCTCCTTCTCGGGACTTGACTAGCGGCACGGCTTTCCCAGGCACCCGACCTTGCCCCTCAAACCGTCGCTTGCGTACCGAAGTACGCGGCGCTCCTCTTTCGGGGCAATCTCGGGCACCTGGAAAACCCGTGTCATGTGAAGGACAATCAATTTCTTTTATTAAAGAGAGGAATTCATTATGAAAAAGATCACGGCCATCGTGCGCCAGGAAAAGCTTGAGGTTCTTAAAGACGCGCTGTTTGCTGCTGATGTTCGCGGTATGACTATCAACCAGGTGCAGGGCTGCGGCTCACAGCATGGCTGGAAGGAATACGTGCGCGGCAACGAGTTGCTTGTCAACACGATCCCTAAGGTGCAGTTCACCCTTATCTGCGCCGATGAGCACGTCGATGGCATTGTCGACATCATCTGCAACGCCGCTCGCACCGGAGCCGTCGGTGATGGCAAGATCTGGGTCGAGCCGGTCGAGGAAGTCATCCGCATCCGTACCGGCGAACACGGCCCCGCTGCGGTGTAGGACAATCTTTCGCCTGACGGGCGTGCTTCTCTTGGGGCGCGCCCGTTCTCGTCTACAATATCGTGCAGACGAAGGAGAGGCATGCCCATGATCAAGATGTTTGCGAGTGACTTAGACGGAACACTGCTGAACGCCCTGCACGAGGCAGATGGGACCATCCGCCGTGCCATTCGCGAGCTGACCGAGGCTGGCCTGCATGTGGTTCCTGCGACCGGGCGCTCGACGTTGCCGATCGGCGAACATGGCTTTACGGGGCTGGCGCTCGATGCCTGCTGCTCTAACGGCTCCATTGTGCGCGACAGTCATGGCGAGGTGCTCAAGACCTGGACCATCGATCCGCAGATCACCGAGGAGCTGCTCAAGGAGTTCCCGGACATTTGCTTTGATTGCTCCACGCCCGATGGCATGTTCTCGAGCGGATCGTTCGAGATGCATCAGGCGGGCTTTAAAAAGGACAGTCCTATCAAGCGCATCGTGATGCGCGGCATGCGTGCACGTGGCGGGTATCACGAGGAACAGTATTTCGACCAGTCGATCGGTGACATTCTGCGCCACGATGTGTGCAAGATCAACTGCCGTGTGATCTCGCCCGAGCTGGAGCGCGACCTTAAGGCGTATTTGGCCGAGCGTTCGGACCGTGTGGTCAACGCGCCGTTCGATCCGGTGATGTTCGAGATCACGGACGTGGCGTGCAACAAGGGCGAGAGCGTGGCCTGGCTGGCGGGCTACTACGGTATTGCCGAGGACGAGGTCGCGGTTTACGGCGACGGCGGCAACGACATCGCCATGCTCAAGCGCTTCCGTCACAGCTACGCGACCAAAAACGGCAGCGATGCCGCCAAGGCCGCCGCGAGTGCAACTATCGGCAGTTGCATGGTTCATGCCGTCCCCAAGCACATGCTCGCCACCATGCGCAAGCAAAACTCCCGCACCGTCATCGAATAATGTGACAAAGGGACTGCTCCTTTGCCACAGGGGTCTGTGTGCTTGGAATACGAACATATATTCGTATATATAACTAGGCTCTGGTAGAATCGGTATCGTTGACGGCAGTTCCATGTGCCGGGTAACGCCCTCCATCTGATGGGAGGTGATGCCCATGACCGATCTGATTGATTTTGTGAGACTTCTGACCGCTTTGGTCTCGTTCTTCACAGCGCTCGTCGGGCTTTCCGAGGCACTCAAGCAACGTTCGAAGCAACGTAAAAGGGGTCGCCGCCGCTAAGGCGTTGACCCCTTAATCCAAGCAACGGCGCTGCCCAGCTTTCCAGAACTTGGGCTGCCGTCGACACTATTCTACCCACGAATGACATTTTGGACAATCGGTAATGCCGCTCTAAAAGCCTGGCACAACCGGCACAACCTAGGCGGTCGCTGGATGTGACAAAGAGGTTGCCCCTTCGTCACATCCCAAATATTGCCTTTACGTGTTGATGCACACGGTGTGCAATAATACTCGCACTGTGCAATAGCGCACAGGCTGAGTAACAAGGAGGACGCTTGTCCCAGCTCGAGAAATGTGATCGCCGGTCCCTTCGCTCGCAGCGTGCCCTTCGCCAGGCGCTTGCCAGCGAGCTTGCCGAAAGCGGCGACCTTTCGCGCATTAACGTCGCGTCGCTCACCGAGCGCGCCGGTCTTACGCGCCGTACGTTCTATTCGCACTACCGCGATATCCCCGACTTTATCAGCCAGATCGAGAACGGCCTGCTTGCCGAGATTCGCGAGCGGGTTGAGCTTATCACCGCAGCTCAATTACCCGATCTTTACCGCAACATCGACGAGCTCGAGCCGGCACCCGGTTCGGTTGAGCTGCTTCGCTATCTTGCGGCCAATCGCGACCTTATCGGGGCCCTGCTGGGCCCGGGCGGCGACCCCGCCTTTATTAAAAAGATCATCGATACCGCACGCGAGGCCGTGGTGCCGCGTGCACAGACGGGCATTTTGGGCTTGGCGCTGGGCACCTTCTTTGACTACTACGTCACCTATGTCGTGAGTGCCGAGGTCGGCATGATCCAACGTTGGTTTGAGCGTGACCTTTCCGAATCGCCCGAGACCATGGCACGCATTATGACGGTTATCGCCTTTGTGCGCCCCGGCGACCTGTATGGCCAACCCATCGATATCAACGTGCCGGAATACGGCATGAAGCTATTGAACTTGCAGCTCGAGGACGCGGCCGACACCGCCGCAACCGTCGAGTCCAACAACTAAGAGGAGAGACAATGAGCAAACTCGTCGAGGGCATCAAGGACCGTGTGGTCGCTGCCGCACGCGAGGCCGCGCCCGCCGTGGTGGATGCCGCGCAGAAGGCCGCGACCGCGGCTGCCGAGAAAGTTGCCGAGGCAGTTGCCGATGCCAAGAGCGCGGCGGGGGAGACGTCCGTCGTCAGCGAGCCCGCCACCGCCGCTGAGCCCGTAGCTGCCGCCCAGGCCCCCGAAGGCGCAATCTTCAACCCCGAGGCCGCCCACGGTAACCTGCACCTGGGCATCGACGTGGGCTCTACCACCGTCAAGCTCGCCGTGCTCAACGACGACAACCAGATCGTCTACGCCAAGTACCAGCGCCACCACACCGACGTCCGCGCTTGTGCCCGTGACCTGTTCGAGGGCGCTGCGACCGTGCTGCCGACGGCCCAGATGACCTGCGCCATTACCGGCTCGGGCGGCCTGCTGCTGTCCCAGTGGCTCGACCTGGAGTTTGTCCAGGAGGTCATCGCCAGCAAGCGTGCCGTCGAGACCCTCATCCCGGCCACCGACGTCGCCATCGAGCTGGGCGGCGAGGACGCCAAGATCATCTACTTCGACAACGGCATCGAGCAGCGCATGAACGGCACCTGCGCCGGCGGCACGGGCGCGTTCATCGACCAGATGGCAACCCTGCTGCACACTGACGCCAGCGGCCTTAACGAACTCGCGGCCAACGCCACCACCATCTATCCCATCGCTAGCCGCTGCGGTGTCTTTGCCAAGACCGACGTCCAGCCGCTGCTCAACGAGGGCGCCCGCCCCGAGGACGTGGCCGCCTCCATCTTCCAGGCCGTCGTGACCCAGACCATCTCGGGCCTGGCGTGCGGCCGTCCCATCCGCGGCAACGTCGCCTTCCTGGGCGGCCCGCTGCAGTATCTCTCCGAGCTGCGCCACCGCTTCTACCTCACGCTCAACCTGGACGAGGAGCACCGTATCGTGCCCCAAAACGCCCACCTGTTTGTGGCGAGCGGTGCCGCCATGGCGCACGAGTCCAATAAGCTCAGCTCGTTCCCGCAGCTCATCGAGGCCATCGACAGCCTGGGTGACACGCAGGGCGCCGAGGTCGAGCGTCTGGACCCGCTCTTTGCCACTGACGAGGACTTTGCCGAGTTCAAAACCCGCCACGACCAGGAAGTCGTCCCCAAGGGCAAGCTCGACGGCTACACCGGCCGCGTGTTCATCGGCATCGACGCCGGTTCCACCACCATGAAGGCCGCGCTCGTGGGCGAGGACGGCCAGCTGTTGCACACCTGGTACGGCAACAACAACGGTGACATCCTGGGCACGGCCAAGGTCATCATGGCCGATTTCTACAACCATATCCCTGCAGGCTGCACCATCGGCCACGTGACCACCACGGGCTACGGCGAGGCACTGCTCATCGAGGCCCTCAAGGCCGATTCCGGCGAGATTGAGACCGTCGCGCACCTGCGCGGCGCCAAGGCATTCCTGCCCGGCGTCGAGTTTATCCTGGACATCGGCGGCCAGGACATGAAGTGCTTGCGCGTCAAGGACGGCGTTATCGAGCACATCATGCTCAACGAGGCCTGCTCGTCGGGTTGCGGTAGCTTTATCGAGAGCTTCGCCGTCTCTATGAACATGGACGTGCGCGCGTTCGCCGATGCCGCCATCCATGCCAAGGCCCCGGTCGATTTGGGCAGCCGCTGCACGGTCTTTATGAACTCGCGCGTCAAGCAGGCGCAAAAGGAAGGCGCCACGGTGGGCGACATCGCGGCCGGTCTGTCCTATTCCGTCATCAAGAATGCCCTGTTCAAGGTTATTAAGCTGCGCGACCCCAAGGAGATTGGCAGCCAAGTGATCGTCCAGGGCGGCACCTTTATGTCCGACGCCACGCTGCGTGCGTTTGAGCAGCTCACCGGCGTGCATGCCGTGCGCCCAGACATCGCCGGCTGCATGGGCGCCTATGGTGCGGCCCTGCTCGCCCGCGATCGCGCCGGTGCCGATGGCACCTCGACCATCCTTTCGGCTGAGGACATCGCGCACCTTACCGTGACGCAAAAGCATGTCCGCTGCGGCCGTTGCTCCAACAACTGCCAGCTCACCGTCAACGACTTTGGCGGCGGCAGGCGCTTCATTACCGGCAACCGCTGCGAGAAGGGCGCCGGCCACAAAAAGCAGAAGACCGAGGCCCCCAACCTCTTCAAAAAGAAAAACGAGCTGCTGTTTAACCGCGAGGTGCTGAGCCCCGACGAGGCCCCGCGCGGCACCGTCGGCATCCCCCGCGCGCTCAACATGTACGAGAACTACCCCTTCTGGCACGCGTTCTTTACGCGCTTGGGCTTTAGCGTGCAGCTGTCCGACCAGTCGAGCAAGAAGACCTACCAGGCGGGCATCGAGTCCATGCCGTCCGAGAGCGTGTGCTACCCGGCAAAGATGAGCCACGGCCATGTGATGAACCTTATCGACCGCGATGTCGACTTCATTTGGATGCCGTGCGTGCGCTGGGAGCGCAAGGAGGACCCGACGGCTGGCAACTGCTATAACTGCCCCATCGTCATGAGCTACCCCACGGCGTTGGCGCTCAATATTGACGAGATCCGCGAGCAGAACATCGAGTTCCTGTACCCGTTTGTGCCCTATCACGATAAGACCGAGCTCAAGCGCCGTCTGTACCAGGTGCTCGCCGTCGACCGTGTGGCCGATGCTGAGGCCGGTCGCGGTCGCGTGCGTGGACCCAAGATCACGCGCTCCGAGGTCGATGCCGCCGTCAACGCTGCCTTTGAGGCCGATGCGCGTTTCCACGAGGACATCCAGACTATGGGCGAGGAGGCTCTTAAGTGGGTCGAGGACCACGGCGGTCACGGCATCGTGCTCGCCGGTCGTCCCTACCATAACGACCCCGAGATCAACCATGCCCTGCCCGAGCTTATCTCGAGCTTTGGCTTTGCGGTCTTTACCGAGGATTCGCTCGCGCATCTGGTAAAGCCCGAGCGTCCGATTCGCGTCGTCGACCAGTGGATGTACCACAGCCGCCTGTACGCCGTCGCCCGCTTTGTGACGATGCGCAACGACCTGGACCTGATCCAGCTCAATTCCTTCGGCTGCGGTCTCGATGCCCTGACCACCGATCAGGTGCAGGAAATCCTGGAGGCCAGTGGCAAGATCTACACCGTGCTCAAGATCGACGAGGTGTCCAACCTGGGTGCTGCGCGCATCCGCATCCGCTCGCTCATGGCGGCGCTTAAGGACCAGGAGGCCGAGCGCCTGGCCGAGGCCACGGCCGCGGGCGAGGCATACGAGCAGGGCGATGCCGCGCCGGTGGCGCCCTCCACGGATGCCCCCGCGTTCGCGAGCCGCAAGTACACGTTTGAGGCTCAGCGCGAGAGTGCTTCGACCGCGTGGCCCAAGGTGCCCTTTACCGAGCAGATGCGCGAGGAGGGCTACACCATCCTGTGCCCGCAGATGGCGCCGATTCACTTTGACCTGGTCAAAGAGGTGTTCCGCGGTGCCGGCTACAACTTGGAGCTGCTGCCCTCGACCGATCACGATGCTGTCGAGGCCGGCCTGCGCTATGTGAACAATGACATTTGCTACCCGTCGATTCTGGTAACGGGCCAGATTATGGAGGCCATCGAGAGTGGTCGGTACGACCTGTCCAAGACAGCCGTGGTCATCAGCCAGACCGGTGGCGGCTGCCGTGCCACCAACTACATCGCACTCATCCGCAAGGCCCTGCGCGAGAGCGGCCACCCCGAGATTCCGGTGATCTCGCTTTCGGCCGTGGCGCTCGGCGAGGACAACCCCGGCTTTAAGATTACGCCGGCGCTGCTTAAGCAGGCAGTCTACGCGGTGCTCTTTGGCGACGTGATGATGCAGATGCTCTATCGTTGCCGCCCGTACGAGGCAACGTCCGGTGCTGCCAACGCACTCTACGAGGAGTACATGGCGCGTGCCCGCAAGCTGGCGCCTAAGTTCAACAGGCACAACTACACCAAGCTTGCGCGTGAGGCCATCCGCGCGTTCGACACTATGCCGCTCGTGGGCGAGGGTACCAAGCCGCGCGTGGGCGTGGTTGGCGAGATCTTGGTCAAGTTCCATCCCACAGCCAACAACCACGTGGTCGATGTCATCGAGCGCGAGGGCTGCGAGGCAGTGGTGCCGGGCCTGCTCGACTTCTTCCTGTACTCCATGAGCAACGCCGAGCTGCAGAAGGACGAGCTGGGAAGCTCTGCCACTACGCGCGCGGGCATGCAGGCGCTCATCAAGCTCGTGGACTGGATGCGTACGCCGGTGGAGGAGATGCTCGGAAAGTCCCGCCGCTTTGAGGCTCCCGAGCGCATCGGCACCATGGCCGACAAGGCCCGCACGGTGCTTTCGGTGTGCAACAACATGGGCGAAGGCTGGCTGCTCACGGCCGAGATGCTCGACCTGATCGACCATGGCGCACCCAACATCATCTGCACGCAGCCCTTCGCGTGCCTGCCCAACCACGTGGTGGGCAAGGCCGTGATCAAGGAGCTGCGCCGCCAACATCCCGAGAGCAACATCGTCGCGGTGGACTACGACCCCGGTGCATCCGAGGTCAACCAGCTCAACCGTATTAAGCTTATGATCAGCGTGGCAAAGGAGAACATGCGCGCCGGCAAGGGCTTTAAGCTCGAGAAGGTGGCGCCGCTCGCGATGGACGAGGTCACCGGCCAGATGCGTGCCCACGACGGCTGTGTGAGCTGCGGGCCGGCCAGCGAGGAAGCCGCTGCATCGGTCGCCAAGCGTCTGGGACGCGGCATTAAGAAGTAGCTGGCCTGCTATGGGCTAGATATGAGACAAACGGGTGGTAGCCGTACCGGCTACCACCCGTTTTTGCTGGACATATGTTGCGCAAATGACCTTGCTACAGCCTTCCGTGGGCTTGTCCGATTTTTGGGCCGGTTCGGGCTTTGAGGACAAGTTGCTGCAGGCCCAAGGCGATTTTTCGCTCAACGCGGGCCAACATAGCGTGACCTATCTGCCAAGTTCTGACACGGCAACGACCGGTCGCTACCAAGTGCTGCTGTACGACAACAACTTTGGTGCGGCCGAAAGCTATCCCAAGTTCGACTGGGGCCAGCTGGGTGCCGCGGTGGTGACCGACTACAGCCGCGGCTCGCATTCGTTTGGGCGCATCTTTACGGTGGACGAGGTGGCACGCACCTACGGGCTCGAAGACCAGATCGCGGTGCCGTTCTCGGGCTACGTTAGCAGTGTGCAGCGCGTCGGCAATTCGAACAGCATGCTCGTGGCATCGGGTCAGGCCAAG
Source organism: Collinsella sp. (assembly GCA_048368115.1). Classification (GTDB taxonomy): domain Bacteria; phylum Actinomycetota; class Coriobacteriia; order Coriobacteriales; family Coriobacteriaceae; genus Collinsella. The sequence goes on along the minus strand of DBGBZQ010000120.1, from coordinate 89,703 downwards.
ACCTTCACCGAGTACGACCGCTACGGTCTACCCATCGCCACCTACGAGATGGAAGCCGATAAGTACATCTACCGCGTGTACAAGTACGAGCTGTAGGGCCGCGCTTAGGTTTGACCAATGGAGTATGAAAACACGCCGTTCGCCGATGCCCCCTCCGCGAGTAGCAGCCATATGGTTTGATATCAGAAACATATAGTTGTCGCCAGCCTGCTGGCGACGTTCCCCCTGATATCGGAGGTTCCAGGTATGTTTCGTGCTCCGTTAAACAACTATCGGTTGGGCTAACATGGGTCGCCGTGCTATTTCGATAACCCTTGCAGTGGTCTGCCTGGCTGTGCTCTTGGGCGCTACAGGGCTGTTTGCTATAAGCCGAGAAACGTCCTATATGCAGGAATGTGCTTCCGAAGGGTTTGCCATTGATGGTTACTATCGGGATGACAAAACGAGTCTGGAAACCCTGGCTTTTCTTGAGGAGGACAACTGTCGATGGCAGCTGGTCGACCAAGACGGAATCTGCACAGACGGGCAGTTTAAGCGTACGGATGACCCCAACATCCTGGTATTAAAGAAGGAAAACGGCAAAGAATTCGGTACGGTTCACGTTGCGTATATATCGCGCCGACGCAATCAGGGGCAGATTTACCTAATTAGAGATACTAAGGTGACCCGATTTTATCTTGTGAGCACCGATCCGGCGTTTACGGTGGAGTCTGGCGATGTCGATCTGGACAGTTGATTCACGGCAATAAAACAGCGAGCGGGGCGCGGGTGTGAACTGCACCCCGCTATTTGCTCGTGTCCGTATCGCATCTGCGCCTCGTCGTAACTTGCGTCCGTGCAGGCATTCATCCCGCGCCGGCATCACTTCACATCGAACTCCACGCGGTCGAGTTCGGGCACGTTGAGGTCGATGAGCTTGCGGGCTACGTGGCGGTCGTGCGCCCCGAGCGCCTCGCTCGTTGTCACATGGGCGACAACCTCGCGCTCGACGATGCCCTCTTCCTCGCCTTCGGTAGCCGAGGTCTCGACGGCGACGGTGTAATCTTTAAAACCCGGCAGCACCGCGGCAAGCTCGCGCGTGGTTTCGGTGACGCCGTAGCCGTCCTGTACGCCTGCCTGCGCCGAGCCAATAGACCCCGCCGTCATAACAATGCAGGGGATGGCAAAGATCACCGTGCCCACAACAATGCGGCGGCGTACTTTGCGCGACAGCTCGTCGACCTCGGCATTTTCCTCGGCTGTCACAATGCCGTCGCCGTTGAGGTCGCGCTTGAGCGGTACACGTAAAAGAAGCAATACGGCTTCGGCCGCCAGCGCGATAAAGACCACGTTGATGCCAAACTCATAAAGCGCCGAGAGAAATAGCGACCCGCTTGCGATGGCGATGCCGTAGCCCGCCGCGCACAGGGGCGGCATGAGCGCGGTCGCCACGGCCACGCCGGCGATGAGCGTGGCGGGTTCCTGGTCGCGCGAGTTGCCCAGGCCGCCCGCAAAGCCGCCCGCGAGCGCGACGGCAAGGTCCCACACAGTCGGTGTCGAATTGTCGATGATGGCGGCCGTGGTGGTGCCGAGGGACGAGAGCTTAAAGTACAACGTGGATGTGACCAGGCAAAAGGCCATTTGCAGCGCAAGGCTGGCGACGGCTTCGACGGTAATCTCGCGGTCGAGCGTGGCGATGCCATATGCCATGGCAAGGACCGATCCCATAAGCGGGCAGATGAGCATGGCGCCCACGATGGCGATGTCCGAATCGATATCGAGGCCGATGCTTGCGATGAGCATGGCGATGATGAGGATACACAGGTGAGAGCCAGTCAGACGCGCGCCGTTTACAAAACGCTTGCGGATCACGTGATAGGGCGCGCGTCCCTCGCGAATGTTGAATGCGCGCTTGAGGAAGCGGGTGATGTTTTCCATGGCTTCGCTATGAGCGGGGCGGATGCCGTGACGTCGATGATGACGCTCGCGCAGTCGCTTGATCTGTTGTTTGTCGAGTTCCATGTCCACCTCGTTCCAGCGCGGTCCGCGCAACGCGCCCGTTGTCCTAACTCTACACCGTGGCGGGCGGGGTGTCTGTTGGATGCGGAATCCGATAGGGCGGATGACGCGGGAGCAAATGCAAATCACAGGCTCAATTCCATCCCGCGAGAATATGATGCACCAGCTCCTTCAAATGTGACGAAACTGTGAAGCACGAGAGCGTGAATTTCAAAAATACGCTGGTCGCCAATGTTGCGCAACAGAATTCAAAAATCGACAGCTACCGTTTGATACGTATGGATACATCCGTGTCAAAGGGAGAAAGCCATGGCAAACTACAGTCCACAACACTTTGAGCCTCGGGCCAAGGCCGTCAACGTCAAGGGCGTTGCCAACCGCGCCGTCGCAACCGTTTTGACGGCGGGCCTCATCGCTCAGCCGCTCATGTCGCCGCTGGCGGCAATCGCCGCACCGTCAACCGATAACGGCGATTCTGTTCAGGGGGGGGGTAGTTCTGTAGAGAATACCGTTGCCGCCGGTAACCAAGCGGTCGTAAAGACGGCTGCCCAGCTGGCCGAGGAGTCGGCAAAGCAGCTCAAGGACGCTCAGGCCGCCTACGATGCCGCCCAGAAGAAGGCCGACGCGGCGGGCCAGTCTCAAAAGCAGGCGCAGCAGCAAAAGAATCAGGCCTCGCAGGCTGTGAGCGACAACGAAATCGAGCAGAACGCGGCAGAAGTCGCCGCGCTCCAGGAGAAGATTGACGAGCTCAAAGCCGCCGTCGAAAAGACCGAGCAGCAGCAGAAGAAGCTGGGCGACCTGAACGATCAGCTCGATCAAGCCAACAAGAGTGTCGAGGATAAGACCCAGGCGCTCAAGGACGCCAAGGCAAAGCAGGATGAGGCCAAGAAGGCCCTCGATGATGCCCAAGCCAAGCTCGAGGCCATGGGTATGGACGAGTACGAGGCCGCCAAGAAGGCCGTCGAGGACGCGCAGACAAAGCTCGATGACGCCAATAAGGCCGTTACTACTGCACAGGCCAATCTGGACCAGGCCAAGGCTGCCGAGGCCAGCGCCCAGCAGGAAAAGCAGAATACCGAGGCAGCTTTGACGACTGCCCAGGCCAAGAAGCAGGAGACTGCCGCTGCCCTCGCAGCTGCGACCACCGCGCGCGATAACGCCCAGCAGAAGTTCAACCAGGCGCAGGCCGCGCTCGATGCTGCCGTCTCGGGTACGGGTGTTGACCTGAGTGCGCTTGAGGCCGCCAAGAAAGCTGCTGCTGGTGAGCTCAAGACCGCGCAGACGGAGCTCAATGCCGCGACGGATGCCGACGCCACCGCACAGACAAATCTGCAGGCCGCCCAGGCTGCCGTCGCTGCCGCGCAGGAGAAGGCCAACGCCGCCAACGCTGCTGTGGCATCTGCCCAGTCTGCATACGATGCGGCAAACAAGGAGTACAAGGACGCGGCCAGTAAGCGTGACGCCGCCAAGGCCGCATACGAGAAGGCACAGCAGACCGAAGCAGACAAGAAGACCGCGTACGATAAGCTTGTCGAAGTTCGCAAGCAGAAGCGCAGCGAGTGGGAGGCAGCCTGCGCCGCTTCGAACGCCGCGGAAAAGGCTTATGACGCTGCTAATGCCCAGGTTGAGGCTCTTGAGCAGCAGATTGCAGACCTAAAGTCCAACATGACCGTTGACCAGGAAGTCATCAGTCAGGGTATGTTCGGCTTCATGAACTACATCATCGGCGGCAGCCAGTTCACAGCCACGCAGAAAAAGAACGCCCAGGAAGCCGTATCGATGCTGACCGGTGCCGCTGACAAGGCCGAATGGTATGACCAGTACGTCGATCATGACATGTCTCGTGACACCAACCCGCTCTCCCTGAAGCAGATGCGCAACGCCTTGACATATCTCGACACCCAGAACAACCTCCGCAAGGCGAACGGTCAGTCGGCACTCAGCGTCAGCCTCCGCATGACTGCGGCAGCCGCCCTTAATGTATCATATTCATCGAACATCTGGGGACACTCGGGCTGTTACTGGGACAATGGAGAAAATCTTGCCGGCGGCGGCGGTGCATATACTGGCGGCGAGACCGAGGATACGCTTGGCTGGCCATATACCGGTCTCTACACTCAGGAAAAAGAGGCATTCGATAAGTACGTCGAGAAGAATAGTGACCTTGGGAACCATCGATATGATTCCTACTATATCTCCCAGCACTACAGCAGCATCTACCATGAGTGCGGGCACTATCTCAACATCATCGATGCCGGCACGAAGGCTATCGGCATCGCGACCGGTAGCGGTAAGAACACCGATTCCGAGGTAACAATCTTCGATTACAGCTCTTTTGACAGTGAGGCTGATTTCACTGTCTCCGAGTTCAAGAAGCTCCTGAACGACTACATCGATTCCGCATACAACGTAGGCGGCACGCAGGATCAGAAGGAGCAACTCAAGGAGCTTCAGGGCAAGCTCGCCGAGGCGCAGAAGAACTTTGGAACTACTAGGGAAGCTTACTTCGCAGCTGTAAACGGGCAGGATGCCGCCCAGGACGCTTTCACCGCAGCCGATGTGAACATGAACACCGCCAAGGGTGAGTACGAGAAGGCTAAGTCCGGCACCGCCGCCGCGAAGACGGCATACGACGCCGCCGAAGCCAAACTCAAGGGTGTCGACGTCAAGACGCCCCAGACCAAGCTCGACGCCGCCAAGGGCGAGGCCGCTACTGCCCAGGCAGCTCTCGATAAGGCAAACGCCACGCTTGCTGACAGCAAGACGAAGGCAGCCGAGGCCGCTGCTCACAAGGCGAAGGCTCGCAGCGCCCGCGACGCCGCCAAGGTAAAGTCCGATCAGGCCAACGAGGCGTATGACAACGCTACCGCTTCGGTCAAGGACCTTGCCGCCAAGTGCGATGCCGCCAAGACGGATCTTGCGAACAAGCAGGGCACGCTTAACGATGCCAAGAAGGCCGACGACACTGCCCAGGCTAGCGTTGACAAGGCTCAGGCCGCAGATGTGCACGCCGCGACCGCTCTTTCGGGCGCCAAGCAGGCAGTTGCCGCCAAGACGCAGACCCTGTCCGACGCACAGGCGAAGGCCAAGGCCGCCGAGGACGAGCTTGCCACCGCAAACAAGGCCTTCGAGCGCTTCGCCGGTGCCCAGAAGGCGGTCGACGACGCCAAGGTCGCCTATGACGCCGCCGTCGCCGGTGTCGCCGATGCCCAGAAGCAGCTCGAGGCCGCCAACGAAGCCGTCGTCGATGCGAACTTCGAGATCGTCAAGGCCAAGGCCGAGCTTGCCAGCGATGAGGCACTCAAGGCCGATCTTGAGGCTGTCGACCACAAGGCCTCTCTTGCCGCGGGCACGACGGGTAACGAGAAGCTGGTCAAGCTGAACGCTGCCTACGCTCGCTATAAGGCCGCCGTCGATGCCGCTGCTGGTCTCAAGGCTGCTCTGAGCGATGCCGATGCCAAGCTGTCCGATGCCAACGACGCCTATGCCGCCGTGTTGGCTGAGCTTGGCGATGCTAAGGATGCCCTGGCTGCCGCACAGGCCGAGTACGACAAGTATCATCCCAAGGCTGAGCCGCAGGCCAAGCCTCAGGTTGCGCAGGCTGCTGCAAAGGCCCCCGTTGCCAAGAAACAGGCTGCGCCTGCCGCGCTCGCCCAGACTGGCGATGACTCCGCTCTTGCGGGCGAGGTGTTCGTCATCGGCGGCATTACGCTCGTTGCCGCGGGCGTGACGCTCGGCGATCGCCGTCGCAAGCAGATGTAGCGTTTCGAGCGTAGTTTCTGCAACGAACTTCAATTCATAACGGGACCGTCTCGTTAGCCAAACGATAAGGCCGGCGCGCTGTTAAACGCAGCGCGTCGGCCTTTCTTTGCGTTGGTCTCAAAAAGCCCGGCCGGTAACCGCGAAAGCTACCGACCGGGCAAATCGTAGGCAATAAGGTTGCTGTCGAGCAGCTGCTCAGCTTAGCCCAGCAGGCTTAAGCCCACGGAGACAAACGCCAGGATAACGCCGACGATGGACTCGCCGCCGAGCAGGCCGCTGGCGACAACCAGGCCCTGTTCCTGGAAGGCGGCATCCTTGGCAGCCCTCTCCTCGTCAGAAAGACCAGCGGTGGCGTCGCGGTGGGCGGACCACTTATCGTAGGCGAGCTTGACGCAGGAGCCCAGGAATGCCGTGAGTGACATGTAGAACGGCAGGTACACGCCCAGGCCGATCATCATGGCCGGAATGCCGAGCCAGTACATGACGATGCCGGCGATAAAGCCGCCAACGAACCACGGCACGCTCGGGATGCCCGAGACCATGGTGGCGACGACGCTTGCCTGCGCGGCAACGAAGCTCTTGTCGGGGCCAAAGGCGTCCGGGCCATAGGCGGTGACGAGCGCGACCATGACGGCTGCGGCGACCAGGGCGCCCACGATGCCGCCAATGGCTTGGCCGATCCACTGCGCACGCGGGTTGGTGCCCAGCACGGCGCCGGCCTTAAAGTCGTTCATGACGTCGCCCGCAAGGCCGCACGCCACGGCTACGATGCCGGCGATAAAGAACAGCTTGACCTGAGCAATCTGCGCGAAGGCAGCCACGATGAGCATGACGATGAGGCCGAAGATTTCCATGGGGTCGATGCCCGTCTGGCCGCAGCTCTGCGCGCTCATGATGGTGGTGACAAAGGTGAACAGCGTGACGATGACGGCCGGAACGGGGCCAAGGTCGAGCGCGATGGCGATGATCACGGCGATGGCGGCAGCGCCCAGGCCGATGATGCCGGCGTCGAGTTTAAGGGAGCCCGAGATGAGCGACTGCTCGTCGGTGTCGGTGGAGCTGTCGGCAGCAAGACCGCGGACGATGCCGGCAACCTGCGGCAGGATGTCCTTGAGGACGACGGCGACGCCAAAGCCCATCATGAGGCCCATACCCAGGGACTTAACAATGCCCTGTGCGGTCATAGCGTCAAACAGACCGGCAGCGGTGCCGCCGACAATGATGCCAAAATTGCCCAGCAGCGCGCCGGCAAACCAGAACGCGACCGGGGCGAAGCCCACAAGGAAGCCGACGGAGAGCAGCATGGGCGAGTTGTAGATGGCAAAGGTCACGCCAGGGATGTTGAGCGTGCACAGCATACTGGGCACAATGCCCAGAGCATCGCGCAGCACGCTGTAGATGCCGGCGATGGCCATGGAGCCAAAGAGCTGCTTGCCGGTCTTGCCGCCGGCCTCGGTCGCGCGCAGGGTCTGAGCTGCGGCGTTGCCGGTGGGGAACTCCAGCGCGGCGTCCACGATAAAGTGACGGTGGATGAGTGCCGTGGCCAGCAGGCCCAGGATGGTGCCGGCGAGTGCCACGATAAACATGTCGAGCCAGCTGATCTGGTCGGCATAGCCCAGCATCCAGGCGCCCGGGATGGTAAACGCCAGGCCGCCGGCGACCATGGCGCCTGCGGACATGATGGTGTGGGTGACGTTTGCCTCGTTGAGGCTGGCGTTGCCCATGAGCTTAAGGAAGAACAGCGAGATGACGGCAGCGAAGACGATCGGCCAGGGGAGTGCGCCCATCTTGAGGGCGGTGTAGGCCGAGCTTGCCGTGATGATCACGCAGCCAAGGACGCCGATGACGACGCCGCGCAGCGTGAGTTGCCCGCGCATCGAAGCACGGTTAGAGGGATTGCTCATATAGAACTCCTTTGCGTATATCCGCTTCCCCCGGGAGCGCCGCTACGGATACGGCGCGGGAAGTCGGGTTACCAAGGGTCGCCGCGTGAGCTCGCGCGCGACCGCGCACCAGTATAGCGGCAAGCTAGTCATTTTGGGATGACTGGTTTAGGTAGGCGATATACTGCTGGGCAGACGAAAGGAGCGCCGACGATGCTTAATGGGTGCGCATATATATTGACGGTCGACGTGGGCAACACGTTCATTCGCTTTGGCCTATTTGCCGAGGATTCGGCCGCGGCGCAGGAATGTCCGCTTGCGACGTGCGAGATCACGACGCCGTCGAGCATCACGGCCGATGAGGCTCGCATGAGGCTCGCGCAGGTCATGGGCGCGCTGTCAGCCGATGCGGGCGTGCCGGGTGTGCTCGTTCCTGCGGCCGCAGTGCTGAGTTGCGTGGTGCCGGCGCTCGAGCGCCCGTGGAAAGCGGCGCTTTCCCGCACCTGCACGGGGCGCGTGCTCACCGTGGGGCCGGGCCTCAAGACCGGCATGCCCGTGCACTACGATGACCCGGCCGAGATCGGCCCCGACCGCATCGCCGATGCCGTGGCGGCTCGTGCCGTCTACGGCTCTCCGTGCATCGTGATCGACCTGGGCACTACGACCAATATCGAGGTCATCGATACGCACGGAACCTTTGTCGGCGGCGTCATCGCGCCGGGTCTGGCACTTGGCGCCCGCTCGCTTTCGGCCGCTGCGGCGCGCCTGCCGCAGGTTGAGCCCTCGGCGCCGACGCATGTCATCGGCCGCAACACGCGCGAGGCCATGCGCTCGGGCGTGGTTTTGGGCGAGGTGGCCCGCATCGATGGCATGCTCGACATGGTGCTCGCCGAGATGCGCGCGACCAAGGCCGCGGGGGAGGGCAGCGTGCCCATCGTCATTACCGGCGACGATGCCGAGGCGCTTGCGGCCCTTGTCGGTCATAGCCTGACGGTCGACGACGCGCTGACGCTTCGCGGCTTGGCCGAGCTCTACCACATCAATCAAAAGCCCCGTCGCGCGTAGTGATGAGGCGGTGGGACAAAAACGCCTCCACCTTTCACCTGCTACAATGGGTCAAACTATTGCGATTACGGAGGTGTCTGCCATGTCGGACGATCTTCATCAAACTTCGTCAGGCAAGCGCCTGGATGTCATTAGCTGGGACGAGTTCTTTATGAGCGTGGCCATCGCCGCGCAGCGCCGCAGCAAGGACCCCAACACGCAGGTGGGTGCGTGCATCGCCAACACCAACCACCGCATCCTTTCGGTGGGCTACAACGGTACACCCTCGGCGCTCAACGACGACTTTTTCCCGTGGGGTACGAGCGACGACCCGCTGCAGGACAAGCACAACTACGTGGTCCATGCCGAGGCCAACGCCGTGCTCAATTACCGTGGCTCGCTCAAGGACCTCGAGGGTTCCACGGTCTACGTCACGCTGTTCCCGTGCCACGACTGCGCCAAGATTTTGGCTCAGGTGGGCGTGGGCGAGGTCGTCTACCTGGACAACAAGTACGCCGACACCGATGACGGCCGTATCAGCCGCCGCATCCTCGACTCCTGTGGCATCAGCTACCGCCAGGTTATCGTCGATGTTCATATTGGTACCGGGGGACAAACTCAGCAGTAGCGGCAGCCTGTGTTAGCGTCGGGCGCCGGCAAAAGCAGCTAAAAGAGCCCCGTCCCAAATTGACTGCTCGTGAAAGTCGTGTCCGCACGCATGGATGGCTCGTGAGCGGGTACATGGCTGTAGTAACATAGCCCCTGTCCGCGGGCGTGCCCGCGTTATTGTGAGAAAGGAGCCCCTGTGGCTGTTAACGAAGAGCTGCTTAAGAAGGTTCTTGAAGAGATTCGCCCCAACCTGCAGGCTGACGGCGGCGATATGGAGTATGTGGGCGTTGACGACGAGGGCGTCGTCAAACTGGAGCTGCAGGGCGCCTGTGCCGGTTGTCCCATGAGCGCCCTGACGCTTTCCATGGGCATCGAGCGTATCCTCAAGGAGCACGTGCCCGGCGTTACGCGTGTCGAGCAGGTCAATGCCTCCGGCGAGACCGATGACCTGTACGACGAGTATGCGCCGTTCTAAGAAGTGAAAGCTGCGGGCGATATGCTCCGCATAGACGTCACGCCCGAATATGCGGCTGCGAGCGCAAGGCCCGCGGCCGCATTTGTATGTAGGGAGCAGGGGGACCGATATGCTCAACGACCTCTACCATATGCTTGATCCCGTCGCCATCTCGGCGGGGCCCATCACCATCTACTGGTACGGCTTGGCCTATGTGGTCGGAGCTCTGCTCACGGCGGTCGTCATGTACCGCACGCAGCGCCGTTGGGGTTTTGACATTACGGTCGACGACCTGACGAGTGTCGTGGTCGGCGTGGTCTTTGGCCTTATCATTGGCGCCCGCCTGTTCTACGTCATCTTTTACGGCGACGGCTACTACTGGGCGCATCCGCTCGAGATCTTTGCCACCAACGAGGGCGGCATGAGCTTCCATGGCGGCCTGGTGGGCGGCATCATCGGCGGCGTGCTCGTGTGCCGCATGTACAAGCTCGACGCCTGGACCATCGCCGACCTTGCCGTTATCGGTGCTCCGCTGGCCTTATGTCTGGGACGCTGCGCCAACTTTGTCAACGGCGAGCTGTGGGGCAAGCCGACCGATCTGCCCTGGGGCGTGGTCTTCGGTGGCACCGCGGGCGATATGCCGCGTCACCCCTCCCAGCTCTACGAGGCATTTCTTGAGGGCATCGTGCTCTTTTGCATTCTGCAGGTGCTCAGCCGCAAAAAGCCGCTACTGCCCCAAGGCACGTTTATGGGCGTGTTTGTGATGGGTTACGGCATCGTCCGCTTCCTCATTGAGTTTGTGCGCGTGCCCGATGCACAGCTGGGCTATCTGCTGGGTGGCGTTATCACCATGGGCCAGTTGCTGAGCCTGCCGCTCGTAATCGCGGGCCTGGCGCTCATCATCTTTGCCCTCCGCCGCAACCAACCCCAGCGCATCTACCTCGACGCCTAACCACCACAAAGGGGACAGGCACCTTTGTGGTGGTTCGCTGGGCAACGATGACAGAACCGTAACGTTTCCCCAGATAAAACCTGCCAAAATAAACCTGTCCCTATTTGGCAGGTTTCTAGAAAGGCTCTTTGGACTGTGAAGGATTCCGATCTCTCCACAACGGCTGCGCGCGACGCTGCCCGCATTGTCTGGTTTAAGCGCTACCCCGCCAAGCAGACGCTCATCGCATTTTTGCTCGCGCTGTTGGCGACCACGGCGTTTTCCATCGATCCCGCCCCGGTGTCGAGCAACGCAGTCTTGGCGATTGACCCCAAAGCCTCGGGCATGCTGTACGTGTGCTACGAGGTGCTCCTCTCGTTTGCCGGCCATACCGACGCGGTCATGCTGCTTGCACTTGCCTGCCTGCTCACGCTGCCGTTTCGCTACGTGTTCTTTGGCCGTGGCGACACCTGGCGTCCATCGATCATTCTGCCGTCGCTGTTCTTCGCCATCTGCATGGTGTTCGGCCGCAGCTACGATCTTACCGACTCGGCCGAGATTGTCCTTGGCGACAAAGCCCGCATCATCTGCGCCTGGATTGGCGGCGCGGGCTGGATGCTCTTGGCGGTCGTTGCCTTCTACCTTGCCTTTGAGTGTCTAGATTGGCTGAGCTCTCGGCGCATTCCGTTTTCCGAAGCGCACTTTGGCCGCATATGGCGTGTGACTCACGCCGTGCTCTCGGTCCATCCCTTTGCCGGGCCCTTCCTGGTGCTTATGATCGCCTGGGCGCCCACGCTTATCGCTTCGTTGCCCGGTCTTTTTATGGGAGATACGGGTGCGCAGATTCGCCAGTGGTTCAACTACCCCAACGGCACGAGTGACTACCTGCGTCTGCTCAATCCCAATGTGTTGCTCAACGGACATCACCCCGTGGTGCACACGGCTATCATCGGTTCGTGCGTCCAGCTGGGGCTTTCACTGTTCAACAGCGCCAACACAGGTCTTGCCATCTACACCTGTGCTCAGTTCGTCATCACGGCTGCCTGCATGGCCTATTCCATTTCGTCGCTGCGCAAACTGGGCGTGAGTCTGCCGGTTCGCGGTGCGATCCTGCTGTTCTTTGCGTTTATGCCGATGTTCTCTAACTACGCGGCGTTGCTCACCAAAGACGTGCTCTTTGCCGACGCGTTCTTGGTGCTGCTGGTACAGACCGTCAAGCTCGTGGCATGTGGCTTGCCCCGTCGTGATGCCAATGTCGAGCGAGCGGGCGAGAAAGCCCCCGTGCTCTTTGCGCGCCACGACTGGCTTCTGCTCGCTCTGGGCTCCATGGGTTCCACGTTCCTGCGCAACGGCGGCTTGGTGTTTCCCCTGGCGGCATGCGTAATCGCGGTGGCGTTTTGCGTATGGGACGTGCATGTGGCACGTCGTGCAGCCAAGCAGGCTGGTGCTGCGCCTTCGGGCGCCATCCCGCGTTTCCGCTGGGTTGGCGTTCTCGCGGTGCTCGCGCTCTGCCTTGCCTCTAATATGTACTTCACCAAGGTCTTTATGCCGGCGCACGATATCACGCCTGGTTCCAAGCGCGAAATCCTTTCGATTCCGTTCCAGCAGACGGCTCGTTTCGTCCAAAAGCACGACGGCCTCAACTCGGGCGTCAACCCTACGGTTAAGGAGGACGGCACCATCGTGGAGGCACCCTGCGACGGTTTGGTGACCGACGAAGAGCGCGCCGTGATCGACCGCGTGCTCAAGTACGAGAATCTGGGCCGCCGCTACAACCCCGACAAGTCCGATGCCGTCAAGAACTGCTTTAACGAGTACGCCTCGCAGGAGGACATCGATGCCTATTTTGAGGTATGGGTCCAGATGTTTAAGAAGGATCCCGAGTGCTATATTTCGGCGCTTATCAATAACTACTATGGTTATTTTTATCCGAGCGCGCGCGATGCCTGGGTCTACAGCACGGCGCGTAGTGCCGAGATCATGGCGCGTCCCGACAACCTCAAGTACTTCGACTTCCATCCGGTCGATAGCAACGTAGTGCGCTGGTGCGACCACCTGATCAATCTGTACCGTGTGGCGGTGCAGCGCATCCCGTTTATTTCGCTCACCATGAGCTCGGCCACCTATGTGTGGATTATGATCGCCGTGGTGGTCTATCTGCTACGTCGTCATTCGTGGCGTGCGCTGGCGATCTGGGTGCCGCTGCTGGGCGTGCTCGCCGTGTGCCTGATCGGTCCCTGCAACGGCTCGACCTACATGCGCTATCTGTATCCGGTCATCGCCTGCATGCCCTTTGCCATCGGCGCCACCATCACCCGCAGCGATCTCCTCTGGTCCTAACTTGGTGCATTGGGGTCAGGTTTCTTTGCACCAAAGGGGGGCATCATCACGACGCCTTCATTTTGGGGTTTATCTCGCAGGCCAGTAGGTATATCATAACGACGTTTGTTTATATTGCCCGAGCATCTGCGCTGGGCTTTAGGTCGAAACCGATAGGAGACACGTATGTCCGGACACTCTAAGTGGGCCACAACCAAGCATCGTAAGGGCGCGCAGGACGCCAAGCGTTCCGCCCTCTTCTCCAAGCTCAGCCGCAACATTACCGTTGCTGCCCGTCTCGGCGGCGACCCGCTGCCCGAGAACAACGCCAGCCTCGCCGCTGCCGTTGCCAAGGCCAAGGCTCAGTCCATGCCTAAGGACAAGATCAAGTCCGCTATCGACAAGGCTTTTGGTTCGGGTGCTGACGCCGCCGTCTACGAGAACATCGTGTACGAGGGCTACGGTCCCGCCGGTGTCGCCGTCTACGTCGACTGCCTGACCGACAACCGCAACCGTACCGCTGCTGATGTCCGTTCCGCCTTCTCCCACGCTGGTGGCAACCTGGGCACCTCCGGCTCCGTCGCCTTCCAGTTTGAGCGCAAGGGCCAGATCGTCGTCGCCAAGGAGATCCTGGACGAGAACGCCAAGAAGGAGACCATGATCGCCAACGGTGCTGCCGGTGACGAGGATGAGTTCATGATGGCCATCGCCGAGGCCGGCGGCGAGGACTACGAGGACGCCGGCGAGGAGTGGATCGTCTGGACTACTGCCAACGAGGTCATGGCTGTCTCCAAGGCGCTCGAGGAGCAGGGCGTCCAGGTCAAGGGCTCCGAGACCACCATGGTCCCGACCACCCCGACCGAGGTCTCCGGCGCCGACGCCAAGAAGGTTCAGCGCCTCATCGACCGTCTTGAGGAGCTCGACGACGTCCAGGATGTTTACAGCACCATGGACATGACCGACGAGGTCATCGCTGCCCTCGAGGAGGAGTAGCGCCCGCACGGGTTAAGCCGTGCATATCTGGGCATAATGAAGCGAGCATGCAAGCCTCGTGGAATAGATGAGCCGGATCCGCGTGCGTAGAGCACCGGACCCGGCTCTTTTATAATGATGCGAACCGTTTTGCATTTCGAGAGCCGAGATTTGAAGGGAGCGCCGCGTGCGCGTACTCAAACGAGCCCTAGCGATTGTGTATCTTGCCGCCGCCATCGTGGCGCTGGGTACGCTTGTCTGCCAGTTTTGGGGGCCGTATACGTATCGCTTTATGCTGCTGATGCGCGACCCCATGCCGCGCATTGTCGTGACGGCATGCGGCGGAGTTGTAGCGATCGGCGTGCTGGTAAGCTTCTTCTGCCTGATGTTTGCTCGTCGTGAGCCGTCCTGCGTGCATCCGGCGGGGGAGCGCAATATCGAGGTCACGCTCGCGGCGCTTTCTTCGTGCGCTCGCACTGCGGCAGAGCGCGACGATCGCGTGATGATCGAGCATGTCGAGGCCCGCGTCCAAGGTTCCGACGATTCGCACGTCCGATTTAAGGTCGAGGCTATCGCGCTTGACGATAAGGACGTGGCATCTCTGGCTACCGCGATGCAGCAGCGCATCGAGGAAGCTTGCGACACCATGCTCGGCACGCCGGGTACGACCACGCGCGTCCGTTTTTTGCCGTCCAAGACTACCGTCCAGACCGTGGAGGTTTCCGGTGAATGATACCAATCAAGATAAGACCGCTCGTACGCCACGCCTGACGATTGACCAGAGCGCCACGCCGGCGAGCGAACCTGTTGATTCCAAAGCAGAGGCAACTGAGTTACAAGACGCGGCGGCCGCGGATTTTGACGAGGCTATGGGTCTCATCAAGGGTACGGGCGCTGCCATCTGGAGCTATGCTGTGCGTCATCCCAACACCACGCTCGGTGCCGTCGCTGGCTTTATCCTCGCTGTGTTGGTGCTCACGTTGGGCCTGTGGGACACGCTCGTCATTGCATTCTTCGTGCTGATCGGCGCTGTGATCGGCCAAATTCGCGACGGCGAGAACGGGATCGTCAACTTCTTCGGCCGTCTGTTTAGCGGTCGCTAATATGTATTCGACTGTCGCATCCGCGGCAGGCATAAGGAGGAACCATGGCTTTTAATACGAAGGTCGATGTAGCCGATACCGAGCTCGAGGAGAACGAGGCGGTCGTCGCCGAAGCTGAGGATGTGACGCTCGAGGACGAGACTCTCGTCGAGGCCGAGTCCGCCGATGACGCGGACGAGGATGATGAGGAAACAGACGAGTCCGAGGACTCGCTGACCTATTCCAACGGTGTGATCGAGAAGATCGTCGCCATGGCCACCCGCGAGGTACCGCACGTCCTGGGCATGAAGGGCAACCTCATGCACTTTGTGCAGGAGCAGTTCGGTGCCGAGAATCTGACCAAGGGCGTGACGGTCGAGGTCACCGATGACAACCGCGTGGTCGTCAACATTTCCGTCATTATCGAGTACGGCGCCTACGCGCCCGCGATTTTCGACGACGTTAAGGCGCGCGTGACCGAGCGTCTGGCCGCGATGACCGGTCTTGAGGTGGCAGGCGTCAACCTGCGCATCGAGGATGTCATCACCCCCGAGGAGTACGAGCACCGCACCAACCAGCACGAGTAACCTACCAAAAAGGGATGTTTATTTTGGCAGGTTTTATCTGCGAAAACGTCAAACGGCCGGCCGCACGGATGTATGTGCGGCCGGCCGTTATTTGTATGTCCCCGATGTAGGCATACCGCTCGTCTAACTAGGGGTTGCAATCGTCGTGTTCCGCGTTACCCTAATGGGCGCATTGTTTCCAAATTGTTAACGAGGGGTTGCCGTAATGGCTGACGAGCACGAAACAGAAAGCCAGGCATGGGCGATTGAGGCTGCCGCGGCAGAGGCGGCATCGCGAGCTGCCGAGGAGGTACATCGTCCTCCCGTGGTGCCGATGGAGCGCGTGGTTGATCGCACCGATATCGAGCGCGGCGAGCGTGCCGGCCAAAAGCGTAGCCAGGAGCCAGGCTTCCCGCGCTTTTTCGCCGAGCTCAATCTGGGCCTGATTCTTACGGCTTTTGCCATCGTTGCGTTTAAAACCCCTAATCACTTTGCTTTTGGCGGCACCTCGGGCGTGTCGGTTATTCTGTCCACGCTGTTCCCGACCCTGCCCGTCGGCGTCTTTATGTGGATTATCAACGCGGTTCTCGTCGTTTTGGGCTTTATCTTTTTGGAGCGCAAGGCAATTCTGTGGAGTGTCTTCGCCTCGTTTGCGCTGTCCGCCTATGTTTCGCTTTTCGAGCTCTTTATCCCGACCAGTGTCTCGATGACGGGCGATATGTGGCTCGACCTGTGCTTTGCCGTGATTCTGCCGGCGCTCGGCAGCGCCATCGTCTTTGATATCGGCGCCTCGACGGGCGGCACGGACATCCTCGCTATGATCCTCAAACGCCGTACCACACTCGAGATTGGTCGCGCGCTGTTGCTGGTCGATATCGGCATCGTGACCATCGCGGCCTTTTTGTATGGTCCGCGTATCGGTCTGTATTGCGTGCTCGGCCTGTTTGCCAAGACGCTTGTGGTCGACAAGGCCATCGAGAGCATTCATCTTCGTAAGGTCTGCACGATCATTTGTTCCGAGCCCCTTAAGGTCGAGGAGTTTATCGTCAAGCATCTCAACCGCACGGCGACCATCAGTCGCGGCTACGGTGCCTTCTCGGGCAAGTGCGTGACGGTGATCATGAGCGTGCTGAGCCGTCGCGAGGCCGTGCAGCTGCGCCGTTATGCGCGCGAGGTCGATCCGGGTGCCTTTATCACGATCGTCGACAGCTCCGAGATCGTCGGCAAGGGTTTCCGCGGAACGAACTAACGCGGACGCACTCATCAAACAATCGAAAAGCGCCTCGCGCGTTGCAAATACGTCATCTAAGAGTATTTGTCCCCACATTGGGCGATAATGATGCCAATGACATCGTTTGCGATCCAGGTGATTCGCTCTAGATACGAAGGGATGATTTCGATGTTCTGTTCGCAGTGTGGCGCCCCCATGGGCGATAACGACAAGTTCTGCGGCGTGTGTGGTGCCCCCAATGCCGGTGCTGCAGCTTCCGCCCCTCAGGGTCAGCCTCAGCCTCAGCAGTTTGTTCCTCAACCTGTCGCGAACGCGTCCAAGGGCTGCACGGCTCAGGCGTTTGAGGATATGACCAAGACTCCGGGCGTGCTGCAGCGCGTGTGCCAGATTGCCTTTTTGCCGGCGCTTATCTGTGTCGTGTCGGTACTCGTGCTGTTCATCCCCGTTATCGGCGGTATTGCGGCTGCCATCGGCTTTTTGGCTGCCTACGTGGCGAGCGTGTGCGGTTCGGGCTTTGGCATCGAGTGGGGTCGCGACCTGTCGCTTAAGATCGATGACGGCATGGATCGTCCGTTGATGCGTTCCACGTCGTTTGGTCTCGGAATCTTTTCGAGCGTTATTTCGGTCGTACTCGAGTTTATCGCTGCCATTCCCATTATCGGTGTAGTGCTTTCGCTGGTGGAGGGCGTGGTAATTGGCGCCGCGGGCTCGTATTCTTATTACGGCTCTTATGCGCTCGAGGCTGCGCTGTTTGGCTCGCTTGGCCTGCTTGTCCTGGCTATGATTGCCACGGCGGTCCTGGGGGTCTTCTTTAAGATGTTCGCCGACATTGCCGTGATGCACTTTGCGGTGACCGGTCGCGTCGAGAGCGCGTTTTCGCTCGATAAGGTTTGGGCAGCCTTTAAGAACAATAAGACCAAGCTGTTCTGCGCTTCGTTCCTTCCCGAGTTTTTGACGGGTCTGGTCGCCAACGTTGTCACATGGATCTTGACGGTCGTCTTTGGCGCCGTTGCCTCTGTCGGTATGTATAGCTACTACTATCGTCCTACGGGTATTGAGGCGATTGTTACCGGCGGTGGCATCACACTCGTGCTGTTCCTGGTGCTGGTCGCTTTTGTCACCGTGTTTCTTACAGTCTTTGGCAAGATGCTCAAGCACCGTGCCGTTGGCTATTGGGTCGCGCGTTATGCAAGCGAGTGGGCCGACGAGGACAAGGATGACGTCCTGACCTTTGTATTGCCCTTCGAGAAGAAGTCCGTTCCCTCGGGTTACAGTGCTCCGGATGTCGCGCCCGAGCCGGCGCCCGTGCCTGAGCCGGCGCTCGTGCCTGAGCCTGACCCCGCGCCCGAGCCTGCGCCCGAGCCCGAGCCGGCGCCCGAGTCGGCACCTGCACCTGAGCCGGCGCCTGCGCCTGAGCCGGTGCCCGCGCCTGAGCCGGCGCCCGAGTCAAGTTCCGACGAGGACCCTCAGGACGAGTAGCATGCCGCCTGTCATTTGGGGACGGGGCAGAAATGGTAGAAATAACGCTTGACAGATGAGCGGGGGCGGACGTTTCGACACATCCGCCCCCGCTTTGCTCCAGCCAGGCTGTTATGAATGGGTGTGACGACTACTCGTCGTGCTTCTCCTCGCGGCGAGCGGCGGCGCGGGCTTCGTGGATGCCCTTGATTGCGGCATGGCGAGCCGTGCGGGCGTCGTGGATGGCGTCACGAGCCTCGGCGGTCGTCGCCTTGGCAGAGCGCAACTTGGCGGCCAGATCGGGGTTGGTTTCGGCGACCGCGGTGATCGCGGGGCCGTCGAGCTCCTCTTGCGTGGGCTCGGCCAAAAAGTCGATAGCATACTGGGCGGCCACCATGGAGCCCTTTGCCAGCACGGTCTCGTCGATCTTGTAGAAGCAGGAATGTTGGGCGTACGTGGCGCCAATTTTGGGGTTACGCGTACCTACAAAGGCGAGCACGCCCGGCACACGGCGCAGGTACTCCGAAAAATCCTCGCCCGAAAGTGTGCCGCGATAATGGCCTTGGCCGGCGGGACCCAGACACTTAATTACGGCCTGACGGCAGCGCTCGCTCGAGGCCGCGTCGTTTTCGACCTTGTAGTTGGCGATGGTGTAGTCGGTGAGCTCTGCCTCGGCGCCCAAGGCCGCCGCGGTATGCTCCACGATGCGGCGCATAAGCTCCGGCATTTCCTCGTGGGTTGAATCGCCGTAGGTGCGTACTGTGCCGGCGAGGTAGGCCGTGCCGGCGATAACGTTGCGCGCGGTGCCGCCGTGCAGCTCGCCGACGGTGATGACGGCCGGCTCGTAGGGGCTGATCTCGCGCGAGACGATGGTCTGCAGGGCGTTGACAATCTCGGCGGCAACCATAACGGCGTCGTGGCCGCGCTGGGGCATGGCGCCGTGGCACGAGGTACCGCGGACATCGATGCGGAACCAGTCGGTATTGGCCATGCGCGGGCCGGGCTCGCAGCTTACGGTGCCGGCGTCGACCTCGCTCCAGATGTGCGCGGCGTAGGCACCATCGACGCCGTCGAGCACGCCCGTGCCGATCATGAGTTTGGCGCCCTGGCCGTTTTCCTCACTGGGCTGGAAGACGATGCGGACTTCGCCGTGGATGTCGTCGGTCATATGGCGCAGGATTTGCAGCGTTCCGAGCATCATGGCGATGTGGCAGTCGTGGCCGCAGGCGTGCATGCAGCCCTCGTTGACGCTGGCGAACTCCTCGCCGGTCTGCTCGGTGACGGGCAGGGCGTCGATATCCGCACGCAGCAGGATGCGGCGGCGCGGCGTGCCGTCCTCGCGATAGGCGTCGGGCGCGGTGCCGCGAAGGGTCGCCACCAGACCCGTCTTAAGGGGGCGCTCGTAGGGGATATTCATGGCGTCGAGCTGGTTGGCGATGTCAGAAGTCGTGCGCTCCTCGGCAAGGCTCAGCTCCGGGTGCTTATGGAAGTGCCGGCGCTGCTTGATGATGTAGGGCTCAAACTCGGCGGCGATATCTCGGATGGCTGCGGTGACGTCGTCAGCCGCGCGAACCTCGGTTGCCGCCATTATCTGTTGTGCCTTGGTCTTCGTCATAGTCGATTTGCTCCTTGCTGGGTTGATCGCAAAATCGTACAGGCTCTCTCCAGTATGCCACCTGCCGCTAGGGCTGGTAAAGTTGCCGTTTGCCGCTTGGGGTTTTGTTACAAGGGCGGGGGAGTACACTCGGGGGTGTTGAATTTCCTGCCAGAAATGGGGATGCCCATGCAACATATCGATCGGATTATCCGCTCCAAGAACGTCTTTACCGCGCAAGACGGTGTCGATACCGCCCGCGAGCTGGCGATTGCCATCGCAAGCGACCGTATCGTCGCAGTCGGTGCGCCCGATGACGTGATCGCCGCCGCTCCCGCCGCCACGTCGGTTATCGACTACGGCGAGCAGTTTGTCTGCCCCGGTTTCCATGACGCTCATCTGCACTTCTTCCATACCTCGGTTGGCTCCTCGCCGTACATGCTCATGGACATGGGCACGTCCGAGGCGGCGCTGGTGCAACACGCACTCGAGTTTTCCCAGGACCTGCCCGACGACGCTTGGGTTGTGACGCAGGGCTGGCGCGACTACCGTTGGGACCCGCCCGAGCATCCTACCAAGGCGTCGCTCGATGCGGCATTCCCCGATCGTCCCTGCGTTATGTATTCGGGCGATGGGCACACGCTTTGGCTCAACAGCCGTGCACTCGAGGCGCTCGGCGTCACGCGCGACAGCGAGCCGCCAGCGGGCGGTAGCTACGACAAAGACGCAAACGGCGAGCTCACGGGCATTGCTCACGAGGCGGCTGCCATGCAGCTGTTGCCGCGCTGCCTTGAGTGGCTGGGCGAAGATCGCATCGCAAGCGCCTACGCCGATCAAATGAGGCGCATGGCCGAGCAGGGTATTACCTCGATCTGCGATATGTCGCTCATGCCCATGCCGGGCTGCGATTTTATCCGCGACGATGTCTACGACAAACTGCAGACGACCGGCAAGCTGGGCATTCGTGCCCATCTGTTCCCCACGCTGCTGGATGACCAGTCGCGTCTGGAAGAGCTGCAGGTACGTTATGCGAACAACGCGCTGCTTTCGGCGCCGGGTTTTAAGCAGTTCTTCGACGGCGTGTCGAGCGAACACACGGCATATCTCACCGAGCCCTATACCAATCCGCGCTTCCCGGGCGACCAGGGCCGTCTGACGGTTCCTGTCGAGCGCATGCGCAAGTTGGTTCTGGCGGCAGCCG
Organism: Collinsella sp.; assembly: GCA_048368115.1. Classification (GTDB taxonomy): domain Bacteria; phylum Actinomycetota; class Coriobacteriia; order Coriobacteriales; family Coriobacteriaceae; genus Collinsella. The sequence continues at coordinate 68,599 of DBGBZQ010000120.1, read as the reverse complement.
AGCGTGGCCACACCGTGCGCATCCACGTTATCGGCGACGGTGCGATTCATGCCGCGCTGGATATCTTCGAGGAGGCCGCCGACCTGTACGGCCTGCCCCAGCACGGCCATAACACACTCGAGCATCTGGAGAATTTGCTGCCTCAGGACATCGATCGTCTGCGCAAGCTCAACGTGGTCGCCTCGAGCCAGCCCTGCCACATCACGCTCGACCCGGGTGGTCCGGAGCGCGATCTGGGCTTGGAGCGCAGCCGCATCATGTGGCCGTTCGCAACTTATAAGAAGCGCGGCATTCGCCAAGCCTTCGGTACCGACAGCCCTATCACGCCCGTTACCAGCATGAACGTGCTCTACACGGCTATCACGCGCCAGGACCCCAAAAGCCACTGGCCCGAGGGCGGCTGGCTGCCGAGCGAGCGCATCGACGCGGCAACTGCCCTGCGCAACTACACCCTGGGCAGCGCGTACGCAGCGGGCGACGAGCAAAACCTCGGCAGCCTGGAGCCCGGCAAATACGCCGACCTGGTAGCCCTGGACCAAAACCCGCTCACCATCGACCCCCAAGAGCTGCAAGCCACCAAGGTTCAGGCCACCTACCTGGCAGGCAACTTGATTTACGAGCGCTAGCCTCATACCCCACTCATAGGGGGCACGTTTCAGCAACGTGCCCCTTTCTTATTCGCACCATCCGCATCGCCATTTTGCTGCACTGACTTTTCTGAATGCCGGGGCCGAATTAGTCAACCTGGCTCCCGGGGCGGACCGGAGGGCAGGAAGTTTTTAGCGAGTTACGCACGCAAAGGAAAGCACTGAATGTGCTTTCCGTCTTGCGCAGGACTGTAGAGCAGCAAACTTCCTGCCCTCCGGTCCGCCCCCGGAGCCACTGCTAAGTTATCCCCCGGCATTCAGAAAATCTAAGTGCCAAAAAATAAGATTTTTTGACTCCGTGTTGTATAACCCGCCATTCGTGGGTACCATTCAACGCGTACGCAAACAAAAAGGGTTAACCCGCGCGGCATGACCGCGCAGCCCACAAAGGAGGAAACAAGCATGTCGTCTTTGAAGCCGCTTGCAGATCGCGTCCTGGTCAAGCCCGACGAGGCCGAGCAGAAGACCGCTTCTGGTCTGTATATCGCCAGCAACGCTCAGGAGAAGCCGCAGCGCGGCACCATCGTTGCCGTTGGCGCCGGCAAGGTCAACGACAAGGGTGAGCGCATCCCCATGGACGTTCAGGTCGGCGACGTTGTCATCTACGGCAAGTTCGGTGGCAACGAGGTCAAGGTCGACGGTGAGAAGTATCTGCTGATGCGCGCCGACGACATCTACGCCGTCGTCGAGGCCTAGTCTCGTCAGAATCTCTGATTCGTCTTTGAGCGCGCCCGCCGCATAGGACTCGGAAGCGGCGACGCGAGTCACATTTCTTTTGGAGGATTACCCACTATGGCAAAGAACATTACGTTCAACACCGATGCCCGCGCTAAGCTCGCCAAGGGCGTCAACACCCTGGCCGACGCCGTTACCGTCACCATGGGCCCCAAGGGCCGCTACGTTGCGCTGCAGCGCACGTTCGGTGCTCCGACCATCACTAACGACGGCGTTTCCGTCGCTAAGGAGATCGAGCTCGAGGACAACATCGAGAACATGGGCGCCCAGCTGGTGAAGGAGGTTGCCACCAAGACCAACGACACCGTGGGTGACGGCACCACCACCGCAACCCTGCTCGCTCAGGCCATCGTCAACGACGGCCTGCGCAACGTCGCCGCTGGCGCCAACCCGCTGGCCATCCGTCGCGGCATCGACAAGGCCGTCAACGCCGCCGTCGCCGAGATGAAGAAGCAGGCCAAGCCGGTCGAGACCAAGGAGCAGATCGCTTCCGTCGGTACCATCTCTGCCGGTGACCCCGAGGTCGGCGAGAAGATCGCCGAGGCCATGGAGGTCGTGGGCAAGGACGGCGTCATTACCGTCGAGGATTCCCAGACGTTCGATATCACCATCGACACCGTCGAGGGCATGCAGTTCGACAAGGGCTACGTCTCCGCTTACTTCGTCACGGACAACGACCGCATGGAGGCCGTGATGAAGGACCCGTACATCCTCATCACCGACCAGAAGATCTCCAGCGTCCAGGACATCATGCCCGTTCTCGAGGCTGTCCAGCGCGCTGGCCGTGGCCTGCTCATCATCGCTGAGGACATCGATGGCGAGGCCCTGCCTACCCTCGTGCTCAACAAGATCCGCGGCGCCCTCAACGTCTGCGCCGTCAAGGCTCCGGGCTACGGCGATCGCCGCAAGCGCATCCTCGAGGACATCGCTGTCCTCACCGGTGGCCAGGCTGCTCTGGACGAGCTGGGCGTGAAGGTCGCTGACATCACCGCCGATATGCTCGGTACCGCTAAGTCCGTCACCATCTCCAAGGACAACACCGTCGTCGTCGGCGGCGCTGGCTCCAAGGAGGCCATCGACGCCCGTATCGCTCAGATCAAGGGTGAGATGGAGAACACCACCTCTGACTTCGACCGCGAGAAGCTCCAGGAGCGCCTGGCCAAGCTCTCCGGTGGCGTTGCCGTCATCAAGGTCGGCGCTGCTACCGAGTCCGAGCTCAAGGAGATCAAGCACCGCGTCGAGGATGCCCTGCAGGCTACCCGCGCAGCTGTCGAGGAGGGCATTGTCGCCGGTGGCGGCGTCGCCTTCATGGACGCTGCTCCTGCGCTCGACGCCGTCGAGATCGACGACCCCGAGGAGAAGATCGGCGTCGACATCGTCAAGAAGGCTCTGACCGCTCCGGTCGCTACCATCGCCAAGAACGCTGGCTTTGAGGGCGCCGTCGTGGTCGATAAGGTTGCCGAGCTGCCTGCTGGCCAGGGTCTCAACTCTGCCGACGGCGAGTGGGGCGACATGATCGAGATGGGCGTCCTCGACCCCGTCAAGGTCAGCCGCGTCACCCTGCAGAACGCTGCTTCCGTCGCCAGCCTGATCCTCATCACCGAGGCTACTGTCTCCGATGTGCCCAAGAACACTCAGCTTGAGGATGCTATCGCTGCTGCCACCGCTGGTCAGCAGGGCGGCGGTATGTACTAAGGCCGACAAGGTCTAGAACTCCCACCGGGAATCCGGGGGCGTGACGGGGTTTCTCTCCGGAACGTCCTCGGACATGCAAAGAGGCTCCGCATCGCGCTTCGCGCTGCGGAGCCTCTTTGCGTCCTGCGGAATGTTCCGGAGAGAAACCCCGTCACGCCCCCGGATTCCCTGCGTTTACGGCCTTGAGGTCGGCTCGCGGAGAAAGACGTGGTTGTGGGGGATACGTATCCCGGTTGCTGTTTCGCGGCAAAGCCGCGAAAAGCGCACCACTTTGGGGTGAGTGGGAGACGTGGTTGTTACGGCAACTGGTCTCCACCACAAATTACCCTTGGCATACTTGCGCAAAAGCCTGCTGGTGCTACACTTGCAATTGCTGTTTCAGGGCGGGGTGAAATTCCCCACTGGCGGTAAATCGGGCGGTGCCAAAGGGGTGCCGTGGCGCAGACGAGGCGTCTGCGACCGAGCCGATGAGTCCGCGACCCGTGCATGCGTTGGTTCGCATGCCGGCTGAACTGGTGAGATCCCAGTACCAACGGTTAGAGTCCGGATGAAAGAGGCAGGTGATCTTATGTCTGAACAGTCGCAGCATATCCATTTTGAGAACACGAATAGGTGGAGCACCAAACAGCTCGTTACCATGGCGTTGATGTGCGCCTTGGGCGCCCTGTTTATGTACGTGCAGCTGCCCATTCTTCCTTCGGCGCCATTTTTGACGTATGACCCGTCGCTGGTGCCGGCGATGGTGTGCGGGTTTGCGTACGGCCCTGGTGCCGGCACTGCCGTCGCCGCCATGGCGATTGTCATCCATGCGCTCACTACGGGTGACTGGGTCGGCGCGCTTATGAACCTGGTTGCCACGCTGGGCTACATTCTGCCCGCGGCTATCGTCTACCAGAAGATGCATACCTATAAGGGTGCCGTGATTGGCCTGGTGCTCGGCGTTATTGCTGCTACGGCGTTGTCTATGGTCGCAAACCTTACCATTGGCGTATGGTTCTGGTATGGCTCGGTCGATGTTATCGCCCCACTCATGATTCCTGCCGTGCTGCCGTTCAACCTTATCAAGACCGTGCTCAACTCGGTGTTGACGCTCGCGGTGTACAAGGCGGTCTCTAATCTCATCACGCCCAAGAAGGACCAGGTCAAAGGCCGCGCATGATTGAGTGTCGGGGCGTTTCCTTTAGCTATGACGGTGCCGCACCGGCACTCGACGGCGTCGATCTGAACATCGAGGATGGCGAGTTTTTCTGCATCCTCGGTGGCAATGGGTCGGGCAAGTCGACGTTTGCCAAGCACCTGAATGCACTGTTGCAGCCCGATGCGGGCACGGTACGCGTCAACGGCATGGATGCGTCCGACCCCGAGCTGGTCTACGACATTCGCTCGACCGCGGGCATGGTATTCCAGAATCCCGATGACCAGCTGGTGGCAACGCTTGTCGAAGATGACGTTGCGTTTGGTCCCGAAAACCTTGGCGTGCCGTCGGCGCAAATTGCGCGGCGTGTACGCGAGGCGCTGAAGGGTGTGGGCCTGGTGGGCTTTGAGCGCCACGAGACCCATGCGCTTTCGGGCGGCCAAAAGCAGCGCGTGGCGCTTGCCGGCGTGCTCGCCATGGAGCCGCGCGTGCTCATTTTGGATGAGGCTTCTTCGATGCTCGATCCGCGTGGACGCAAGGGCCTCATGAAGGCTTGCCGTGCGTTGCATGATCGCGGCATGACCATCGTGATGATTACGCACTTTATGGAAGAGGCCGCCGAGGCCGATCGCGTTGCTGTCTTCCAAGCGGGCCGCGTTGCCATGATCGGTACGCCCGAGGAAATCTTGACGCGGGCGGACGAACTTGCGCAGCTCAACCTGGATATGCCGGCGTCGTGCTGCCTAGGTAGGGTACTTCGTGAGAAGGGCGTTTCCGTTTGCGCGCAGGTGCGCGAGGCAGATATGGTCGCCGAGATTGCACAGGCTTATGCCGAGCGGAGCGGGACGAACATCGCAGGGCAGCCTTCCGCATCCGATTCCCATGTGCTTGACAATGGATCCTCTGCGGCCGACGGGATAGCCGCGTCGGAGCTCGTTATCGAGATTTCGCACCTCTCGCATAGTTACTCGCTGAGCGCCCGCGAGCGCCGTCGATGGCGCAAGCGCTCGACCACTGCGGACGCGTCGAGCAAACAGGCTCTTTGGGGCAACGATCCAAACAGCCCCTGGGCGCTACGTGATGTTTCGCTGACGGTGCGCCGCGGCGAGTTTCTGGGATTGGCGGGTCATACCGGCTCGGGTAAATCGACGCTGGTTCAGCATCTCAACGGGTTGATTCGTCCGCAGGAGGGAAGCGTTTGCGCGCTGGGGCTCGACCTATCAAGCAAGAAAGACGCCGCCGCGGTTAAGGCCAAGGTCGGCGTGGTGTTTCAGTATCCCGAGCGCCAGCTATTTGCCGAGACCGTGGCGCGGGACGTGGCGTTTGGCCCGCGCAACCTTGGCCTGCCAGAAGACGAGGTTGCACGCCGTGTCGCATCATCGCTTGCGCGCGTGGGCCTCGACCTTGCCGCGATAGGCGACAAGAGCCCCTTTGAGCTTTCGGGCGGCCAGCAGCGCCGCGTGGCGTTTGCCGGCGTGCTCGCCATGGAGCCCGAGGTGCTGGTGCTCGACGAGCCCATGGCGGGGCTCGATCCGGCTGCGCGCGGGGATTTCCTGGGGCTCATCGATCGACTCCATCGCGAGGGCCTGACTGTTGTCATGGTTTCGCACAGTATGGATGACCTGGCAAATTGTTGTGACCGCATCGTTGTGATGAACGAGGGCGCCGTGTTTGCCGAGGGAACGCCCGCGCAGGTTTTTGCGCACGCGGACGAGCTCAAGTCGATCGGCCTGGGCGTTCCCGCCGCCCAGCGCATGGCGCTGGCGCTCGCGAAAGCCGGTGTGCCGCTCCGCTGCGACAGGCTTTATACGGTTGAGGCGCTGGCCGACGAGCTGGCCGGCTTGCTGCTGGGCTGCGCGGACGTGCCTTTGGGGGTTCCGTGTCAGGCTGGTTCCAAGGCGCCCACGCGAGAGGAGGGCTTCTGATGGAGGCGTTCTCATTTGGCAGCTACTATCCTGGGGATAGCGCGGTGCATCGCCTGGATCCGCGCACTAAGTTGCTTCTAGGTTTCGCATTTCTGATCACCGTGCTCACCGTTGGCAGCTTCGGCGGGCTGGTTCCGGTCGCAATGTTTGTCGTGCTGGTCTATCTCGCAGCCCGGGTGCCGTTGCGCCGGGTCCTATCATCGATGGCACCATTGCTGGCGATTGTCGTGGTGGTCGCGGTGCTCAACCTGTTTTCCGACCAGAGTGGCCGCATCCTGTGGCAGCTTGGCTTTTTGCAGGTGAGCGAGGGCTCGCTGCGTTCTGCGGCGTTTGTGGCGTGCCGCCTGACGTTGATGATGGCCGGCATGAGCGCCATTACACTCACCACGCCGACGCTCGACCTCACCGCGGGCTTTGAACGTCTACTCGCACCATTTGTGCGCGTGGGGCTTCCGGCGCACGAGCTCGGCATGATTATGGGTATCGCGCTGCGGTTTATGCCGCAATTTGCCACCGAGATGAAACAGACGGCCGATGCACAGGCAAGCCGCGGCGCGCGCGTGACGGGCGGTCCGCTCGGCGGTGTGCGCATGCTCGGCAGTGTGGCGATTCCGCTGTTCACCGGCGTGTTCCGTCATGCCGAGACGCTTTCGGCCGCCATGGATGCGCGTTGTTATCACGGCGAGCAGGGGCGCACGCGTCTGCATGCGCTTACGTTTGGCCGCGGGGATGCACTGGCCGCGGTGGCGATGGCGCTGCTGGTGACATGCGTTGTCGTTATCAATCTTCAACTCTTCTAAGCTCGATTCGAGCACAAGAAAGGGGTCTCCATGACCGACATCGATCGCACGGCTCAGCTCGAGCGCGCCTGCTCGTATCTCAGGCGCATTCCGGCGTGGTATCTTGCCACGACCGATGCGAGCGACGGGCATCAGCCCCGCGTGAGGCCGTTTTCGTTTGCCATGGTCGATGACGGCAAGCTGTGGTTTTGCACGTCGCGCGACAAGGACGTATGGGCGGAGTTGAGCGCGAATCCCAAGTTTGAGGTATCGGGCTGGAAGCCGGGGGAGTGCTGGATCGTGTTAACCGGTGAGGCCGCGCTCGAGGACGATGCATTCGTGAGCGACAAGGTGCGCCAAGCGGGCTTTAAGCACATGGTGGGCATTGGCGAGCAACACGATAGCGCCAACGATGGCCGCCTTGCATTCTTCTCGGTCCGCAACATCGCCGCACAGTTCTGCGATATCGACGGCAGCGAAGAGCGCCTCGAGCTCTAATTTCCCAAATTGACTACCCATTCCAAAAAGACTGGTCAGGCGACAGGAGGAAACGTGGACGGATTGAATACGGTGCTGGAGTATCTGACGTCGGTGCCGGCGTGGTATCTGGCGACGAGCGTGGGCGGGCAGCCGCATGTGCGTCCGTTCTCGTTTGCGCAGATTCAGGACGGCAAGCTGTGGTTTGTGACAGCGCGCACCAAAGATGTGTGGCAGGAGCTGCTGCAAAACCAGCGCTTTGAGGTCACGAGTTGGTGGCCGGGCCATGGTTGGTTGATCCTGCGCGGGCGCGCGGGGCTGGAAGACCGGGCTTCGAGCGAAATGCGCGAGGCCGGATGGAAGCATCTTGAGCGCTTGAGCGAGCACTATGAGGGGCCTAACGACCCCGCGCTCGTCTTCTTTAGCGTCGAGGATCCTGAGGCATTTATCTGCAATCATGACGAATGGGTGCCGGTTGAGCTCTAGCCAGCTGGCTCATCCTAACAACTTAGTTTTCGCATGGGCGGACCCCGTGTTGCCTGGCACCGTAAGGAGTGCCGGTCAATACGGGGCCCACTCTATTTGTCAATTCCTTCAAGCGAATGTGTCGGGAATGTTTCAATGCATGAACATGCAAGCTATTTACGTATTCATGCATCTTCTGGTGCTAAAGTTTCAACCCATCTCATAACGACTGCTGCGAAATGCGCATCGGTGCATAAATCGCAGACAAGGAGTCTGATATGTCTTTGAAGGTTGGAATCGTCGGCGCGGCTGGATATGCCGGAGCCGAGCTCATTCGCCTCGTACTCGGCCATCCCGAGTTTGAACTTGTTGCCATTACGTCCAACGCCGATGCCGGCCAGCCGCTGTCCGCAGTGTATCCGAGCTTTGCTGGCGTGAGCGATCTGGTTTTCACCACGCATGACGCCCCCGAGCTCAAAAGCTGCGATGCAGTTTTTCTTGCCGTGCCGCACACGGCTGCCATGGCGCAGGTGCCCGCGCTCCTTGCCGTGGGCGTTTCCTGCTTTGATCTTTCGGCCGATTACCGTCTGAGCGACCCGTCCGTCTTTGAGGCATGGTATGCCGCCGAGCACACGAGCCCCGAGCTGCTCAAGACCCGCGCTTTTGGCCTGCCCGAGCTGTTCTGCCAGGACTTAGAGACCGCTGCTTCCAGCCATGCCGCCGGAAAGCCCGTTTTGGTCGCTTGCGCCGGCTGCTATCCCACCGCAACGAGCCTCGCTGCCGCTCCTGCCGTGCGTGCGGGCTGGGTGGCAGAGAACGGCCCCGTAATCGTCGATGCCATTAGTGGCGTGACGGGCGCCGGTAAGTCCTGCAACGCTCGCACCCATTTTTGTAGCGCGGACGAGAACCTGGAGGCCTATGGCGTAGGCAAACATCGCCATACGCCCGAGATTGAGCAGATCCTGGACCTGACCGATCGCGTCGTCTTTACTCCGCACTTGGCACCGCTCAAGCGCGGCCTGCTTTCCACGGTGACGATGCCGCTCGCGCCGCAGGCTCTCGACGCGTTGGCCCTTGAGGACGTCGTCGACCATTACAAGAAGTTCTACGCCGGTCGCACCTTTGTGCGCGTGCTCGATGCCGGCCAGCAGCCCAAGACGGCTTCGGTCGTCGGCACCAACGCTGCCCAGATTGGCCTTGCGCTCAACAAGCGTGCGGGCGTGCTGGTGGCGACGGGTGCTATCGACAATTTGTGCAAGGGTGCTGCGGGCCAGGCGGTCCAGTGCGCCAACATCGTTTTTGGCTTTGACGAGCGACGAGGCTTGCCCACAGTGGCGTGCCCGGTGTAGCACATTCGATTGTTAACGATTTGGTGGTCGGGTATCGAGTTGGGCGCCGCTTTCAAGCTGGTCTAGTAGTTGCGACCGGTATGGCGTGCCAGCCGATGCCCGCTTTTTTATTTGATATAAGGAGCCGTAGGGACGATGAATACCGACCTGATTGATATCAAGATACGCGCCGTCGAGGGTGGCGTTACGGCAGCGGCTGGCTTTAAGGCCGCAGGCATCCATGCAGGATTCCGGAAGAATCCCGAGCGCTTGGACTATGCGCTCGTCGTGCCCGATAGGCCCTGTCCAGGCGCCGGCGTGTTTACGACCAACCGCTTTTGCGCGGCGCCCGTGCAGGTGAGCCGTGCCAACCTGGGCGGTGCGGACAAGGGCTATGGCATCATCGCCGGCGTTTCAATCAACTCCGGCAACGCGAATGCCGCCACGGGCGAGACCGGCCTAGCCTGCGCGCGCGAGACGTGCAACATCGCCTCGCAGGTCATCGGCTGTGAACCCCAGCAGATCCTAGTTGCATCCACAGGCGTGATTGGACAGATTCTGCCGATCGACACGTTTGAGATGGCCGTTCCGTCCGCCTACGAGGCACTCTCTGCTCATGGTGGCGCCGATGCCGCCCGCGCTATCATGACGACTGATACACATTCCAAGGAGTATGCCGTTCGCTACCGCAGTGAGGCTGCGGGTCATGCGGGCAACGCTTATACGGTGGGCGGCATGTGCAAGGGCTCGGGCATGATCATGCCCAATATGGCCACCATGATCGCGGTCATTACTACCGATGCCCCCGTCGAGCCGTCGGCGCTCCACGCCCTGTTGCTCTCGACCGTTAAGCAGACCTTCAATAAGGTGACGGTCGATTCCGATACCTCGACCAACGACACCTGTATCATACTTGCTTCTGGCGCTGCTGCTGCAGATGCCGAGGCTATCGTCGAGGGCACTGACGCCTTTGACGAACTGGCCTTTGCCGTGCGCGAGGTGTGCGAGAGCCTGGCGCGCAACATCGCGGCCGATGGCGAGGGTGCTTCAAAGCTCGTGACGGTTAACATTACCGGCGCCGCCAACGACGAGGAAGCCGATATCGCCGCCCGTGCCGTCGCCAACTCGCCGCTCGTCAAGACCTGCATCGCCGGTCACGACTGCAACTGGGGCCGCGTCGCCATGGCGCTCGGCAAGTGCGGCGTGAAGTTTAACCAGGAAGACGTTTCCATCGACATGATGGGCATGCCTGTCTGTCGCGACGGTCTGACTGTTCCCTTTGACGAGGACGAGGCTCTGCGACGTTTTGAGGCGTCCGAGATCGTGATCTCGGCCGACCTGGGTGCAGGCGACGCGGCAACGACCGTGTGGACCTGCGACCTCACGCACGAGTACATCTCCATCAACGGCGACTACCGTTCCTAGATTCCAGGCACGCTGCGCATCTTGCCGCATTGCGGACAGCGAAGCACGGCGTGATAACGATACGAAAGACGAGGCAAATTATGAAATTCGCACGCGACTGTCGTTCGAGCGAATCCAACGAAGCAACCGCGCAGCTGCTGTTCGAAGCGCTGCCGTGGATTAAAAACCTGACCGGCAAGACGGTCGTTATCAAATATGGCGGAGCAGCCATGGTTGACGAGCAGCTGCGCCGCGACGTGATGAGCGACATCGTTTTGCTCAAGATCATCGGCATGCGCCCCGTCATCGTGCATGGCGGCGGCAAGGCCATCAACGAGGCGCTGAGCCATTACGATATTCCCGTCGAGTTTAAGAACGGCCAGCGCGTGACCACGCCGGCGACTATGGATATCGTGCGCGAGGTGCTGGGCGGCAAGGTTAACCAGGAGCTGGTCGCCGCCATCAACCACCACGGCAACCTGGCCGTAGGCGTGTCGGGCAGCGATGCCGGCACACTCATCGCCGAGCCGCTCGACCCCGAACTCGGTCGCGTGGGCATAGTGACGCACGTCAACACCGACTATATCGAGCGCTTGCTCGATAGCGAGTACATTCCCGTAATCGCTACCGTCGCGGCGGGGGAGGACGGCGGCTTCTTCAACATCAACGCCGATACCGCCGCCGGCGCCGTTGCGGCGGCGCTTCATGCGCACAAGGCGATTTTTTTGACAGACGTCGACGGTCTGTACAAGGACTTTAGTGATAAGGACTCGCTCATCTCCAACCTGACGCTCGACGAGGTCAACGAGATGCTCTACGGCGGAGAAGTCGACAAGGGCATGATTCCCAAGCTGCGCGCCGCCGTCGATGCGCTTGCTGCTGGCGTGTTCCGAGCCCACATCATCAACGGCACGACGCCGCACTCGCTGCTGCTGGAGCTGCTGACCGATGCTGGCGTCGGTACCGTGATCCACTCCACCGAGACGGCCTACGAGTTCGATACGCATCCGCATCCGCTTTCGACGTTTGCGGCGCGTCTGACCGAGAACCTCGACGAGGTCGAGAAGCTCCAGACGGTCTAGCCGACCCGCGGTCGTCGCGTCCCTGCACCCATAGCCCTGCGCCGTACGGCGCCCAACGAAAGGCATCTCATGTCACTTGCAACTCAGCAATCGCTCGAATCCCATTACGTTATGCATACCTTTGGTCGCTCGCCGGTAGAGTTTGTCGAAGGTCACGGTATGAAGCTCATCGGTGACGATGGTCGTGAGTATCTCGACTTTCTCGCTGGTATCGGTGTGTGCAGCCTTGGCCACGGCAACCCTGCAGTGCTCTCGGCGCTCGAGGCTCAGACCAAAAAGCTTCTGCATGTGTCTAACTACTTCTACATCGAGCAGCGTGGACAGGTCGCGGCGCTGCTGTCCAAGCTTGCCAACGACGACGTAGATGGTGCGTGCGTGCTGGCCGATGCCATTGCCGCCGGCGATGAGACCACGGCCGCTGCGCTCGGTGCTCCGGCTGCGGACGAGCAGGTGTGGGAGACGTTCTTTGCCAATTCTGGTGCCGAAGCCAACGAGGGCTCGATGAAGCTCGCGCGTCTGTACGCCAAGCGTGCTGGTAACGGCGGCAACACCATCGTATGCATGCGTGGCGGCTTCCACGGCCGTACGCTCGAGACCATTGCCGCCACCATGCAGGATTGGCTACAGGACAGTTTCCGTCCGCTGCCGGGTGGCTTTGTGGCCTGTACGCCCAACGATGTCGACGAACTGCGTTCGATCTTTAAGCAGCTGGGCAGTGAGATTTGCGCAGTGATGCTCGAGCCGATTCAGGGCGAGAGCGGCGTGCATCCCATGACCGAGGAATTTATGGCTGCGGCGCGCGACTTGGCGCACGAGGTGGGTGCCGTGCTTATCGCCGACGAGGTCCAGTGCGGTATCTTCCGCACGGGTAAGCCGTTTGCGTTCCAGACCTATGGCGTGGAGCCCGACATTATGAGCCTTGCCAAGGGCATTGCCGACGGCGTGCCCATGGGCGCCGTGGTGGCAAAGAAGGAGATCGCCGACGTCCTTAAGCCCGGCGATCATGGTTCGACCTTCGGTGGTAGCTGCTTGGCCATCGCGGCGTGTGCCGCGACGCTCTCCGTGCTTGTGCGCGGCGATTTTGCCGAGCATGCTGCCAAGGTGGGTGCTTATATGGAGCAGGCGCTGGCTAAGCTTCCGCATGTGGTAGAGGTGCGTGGTCGCGGCCTGATGCTCGGCTGCGATCTGGACGATGCCGCGGGTGATGCACACGACGTTGTAGCCCGTGCATTGGGGGCTGGTGCCGTGATCAACGCTACAGGCGCACATACGCTGCGCTTCCTTCCGCCGCTCGTGTGCGAAGAGGCCGACGTGGACAGCCTAATCGAGATCCTGTCGGACGTTTTGGCCTAGCGCCATCAGACATAGCAATTTGGAGCGGGTTTCAGGCTGTCACGTGCCGTTTGGCGCACGATTGGGCGAACTGGAGCCCGTTTTGCTATCGATTTACCATGGCCGGGATGGGCCGTGTGCAAAAAGTGGTAAATATGAGTACGGGCACTAACTTCGTAACATATAAATTAGTTGTTTTTAGACGAGTTGGGCCACATATGTCCAGTTTTGTAGTTGGCAAATTGGCTTAACTGGACTATCGATCGTCTTTCTAATGCCGGATTTGCCTTTTATGACTTCGAAAACGCTGCTACTAAAAAGGTAGCAGTACTCATATTTGGCATTTTTTGCACACGGGTATTCGCCAGGGGTCCATTTTGCCGCCCGCGCTTCACTTCGCTACTTCGCTCCTCGCGTGCTGCGCTGGAAAACGCTTCGCGTTTCCTCAGCTCCGCACCCTTGCGGGTTCGAATCCCATGCGCTGGGCTCAAAAAGGAAAGGCCCCCATCGCTGGGAGCCTATCAAATCAGTGGTGGGCGATGAGGGATGTCCGCGTGCGGCTGGCGCCGTCCGCGCCCCGCTTCGTCGCTCCGCTCCTCGCGTGCTGCGCTGGAAAACGCTTCGCGTTTCCTCAGCTCCGCACCCTGTCGGGTTCGAATCCCTCTGCGATGGGCCCAAAAAAGAAAGGCCCCCATAGCTGGGAGCCTAACAAATCAGTGGTGGGCGATGAGGGATTCGAACCCCCAGCCTTGTGCGTGTAAAGCACCTGCGCTAACCGTTGCGCCAATCGCCCGCAGGGACTGAGTATAGCGGAAACCCTGTGTGGTTCACCGCTAATTCATAACGAAATCTAAGCGGCGACTTCGGTGCTCTTGTTCTCGTCGATAAAGAAGCGCTTGTACCAAATGAGGAACGTCAGCGTGGTATAGATCTTGCGCTGGTTGAGCGCGCGGCCCTTAAAGTGATCGTCGAGCAGTTTCATGAGCGCATCGGTGTCAAAGAAATCAGCAGCCCACGGTGCGGTGAAGTATTCCTTTACGTAGTCGTAGTACTTTTGCTCGCGCAGCCAGAACTTGACCGGTACGGGGAAGCCCACCTTCTTGCGCGTTGCCCACTCGTCGGGCAGCGTGCGGTTGGCAGCGTGACGCAGAACGAGCTTGCAGCCTTCTTCGTTAACACGGTAGTTGGCGGGAATGTGCTCGGCAAACTCCATGACCTTCTTGTCCAGGAACGGGACGCGAAGCTCCAGAGAATGCGCCATGCACATCTTGTCGGCCTTGAGCAGAATGTCGCCCGGTAGCCACATGTTCATATCCAGATACTGTTTCTTGGAAAGCTCGCAGCAGTCGGGAACCTGCTTGTAGTACTCGGCGCACATCTCGGCGGCGTTCTTGCCGGTGTCATAAGCGGGCTTGAGCACCTCGTCGACTTCGGAGGGATCGAACACCTTTGCCTGACCCACATACCAGCGCTCGGGAACCTCGGCGCATTTCGTCAGGAAGTTGTGCCCCTTAAAGTAGGGGAGATGCTGAACGAGTGAGCCCAGGGCGCGACGTACGCCGAGCGGCACGCGCTTCTTAAAAGTGCGCATCTCGGGGGTGTCCTCGTACCACTCATAGCCGGCAAACAGCTCGTCGGCGCCCTCGCCCGAAAGGACGACGGTGACCTCCTTGGAGGCCATCTGCGCCAGATAGTACAGCGGCACGCTGGACAGGTTCGATTGCGGCTCGTCCATGTGGTACTGGATATCGGGCAGTGCATCAAAGAACTCGTCGGCGGTAATCATCTTGCGCACGTTCTTGATGCCCAGCTTGTCGGAAAGCTCGGCGGCGTAGTTGGTCTCGTTGAAGTTTTTGTAATCGAAGCCGACAGAATACGTGGTGTCGGGCATGAGACAGGCGGCAATGTAGCTGGAGTCCACACCGCCAGAAAGGAACGAGCCCACCTTAACATCGGCGATTCGGTGCGCAGCGACGCTTTCGTGCACGACCTTGTCGCACTCGTCCACGTACTCCTCGAAGGTCTTGGAGTTGTCGTCGGTGAAGTCACAGCTCCAGTAACGCTTGATGTCCATGGTGTTGGTCGTCAGGTCATACGTAAAACAATGCGCCGGGGCAAGCTTGAACACGCCCTTAAAGAAGGTCTCCTCCGTGGCAGGGAATTGCAGCGTCAGGTAGGGGCGCAGCGCGTCGTGGTTGACAGCCTTCTCAAACTTGGGATGGTCCAGGAAGCTCTTGATCTCGGAGCCAAACAGCAGCGAGCCATCGGATGCCTGGTAGTAATAGAACGGCTTGATACCAAAGATGTCACGAGCACCAAAGAGTTTGTTCTTGTTCTGGTCGTGAATCACGAACGCGTACATGCCGCGCAGACGGTTGACCAGGTCCTCGCCCCACTCCTCGTAACCGTGTACCAGGACTTCGGTATCAGCGTTGCAGTGGAAGGCGTAGCCGGCCGCCTCCAGCTCGGCACGAAGCTCCTGGAAGTTGTAGATCTCTCCGTTGAAGACAATCGTGACCTTGCCGTCGTCGCTCGACATGGGCTGGGCTCCAGCTTCGGAAAGATCGAGAATCGAAAGACGACGAAAACCAAGGGCAACGTTGTCGACGATATGCTGGCCGCCCATATCGGGACCACGGTGGATGATGCGATTCATCATGGCCGTGAGAACCAGCTCACTCTGTTCATCTGTACCGGTAAAACCGACAAAACCGCACATGCAAGATCCTTTCTGCTGACGGCTCAGGTGTACTGCCGCAAGGATTGCGGCAGCTGATGTCAAATAATCTTTACTATCATGCCAATCTTTTGTTTCGTGATAGGGCATAAGCGCCGAGCGAACCGAAAAAACCACGTCCCGATCTTCAGGCGAAGCGGCGGGACGTGGTTGCGAACGCTATGTTAAAGAACAGCACCCAGATTTCCTTGGTTTTACACGGGGTGAACACTGTTGCCATTTATTAGACCACGGCACAGTCCATGCAATTTTTTAGAAGGCTGTGATGCGCGCAAGGTCAGGTGGCATATTAGGATGGTTGATAATACAGAATGTTTCATCGTTTCTGCCGCGGGACGTCTTCTGCCCTTTAAGGCTGAATTTAGCGAGAGAGGTCTTTGTATGTCGAGTCCGACACAAGAGAAGCTAACTCTGATGCGCTATATAGAGTTGCTCGAGGAAGATGACCTTGTTGTTTCCAGACCGAGCGCCTCGTGCGACCAGCGCATTGAGTTTGCGACTGATGACTCGCGCCAGGTGCGTCCGGGCACGTTGTTTGTCTGCAAAGGCCGTGCGTTTAAGCGCGAGTACCTGCTTTCGGCAATCGCCGATGGCGCCGTGGCCTACGTTTCCGAGGTCGATTACGATGTTGATCTTCCCGCGGTGATTGTGAGCGATATTCGTCGCACGCTCGCCGTGGTGGCAGATGCCTTTTATGGGCACCCGTCGGGTAAGGTGAAGGTCTGCGCCTTTACAGGCACCAAGGGCAAGTCGACCTGCAGCTTTTATCTGCGCGGCATCCTCGCCAACGAGGCCAAGCTTACGGGCTGTCATCGACCCGCTCTTAATACGGGCATTGAGTTCGACGACGGCATCGAGACGGGCCCTTCCAAGCTGACGACCCCCGAATCCTTCCTGCTGCAGTCTCGCATCGCACATGCTGCGGAGGCGGGTGCCCCGTGGCTGGTTATGGAGGCATCGAGTCAGGGCCTCAAATACGAGCGCACGGGCAAGATTGACTTTGAAGTCGGCGCCTTTACCAATATCGGCGAGGATCACATTTCGCCGATTGAGCATCCGACGCTCGAGGATTACTTTGCCAGCAAGCTCAAAATCTTCTCGCAGAGCCGTTTTGCCGTGGTCAATCTCGATATGGATAAGGTCGATCGCGTGCTCGAGGCGGCATCTCGTTGCGAACGTACGGTGACGTTCTCCCTGACCGACGAGCGTGCCGACGTGCTTGCGCTGGCGATTCGCAATGGCGACTGCGGCGTGGTGGCAACGGTGCGCACGCCCCGTTTTACGCGTGACATTGTGATTCCCACGCCGGTTAAGTTCAATGTGTCCAACGCGCTTGCCGCTATTGCCTGCGCCGAGGCCCTGGGCATTTCCGAAGAGGGTATCGTCCATGGCTTTGAGGGCGTCTTCGTTCCTGGTCGTATGGAGCTCTATCCGTCCGTATCGGGCAAAATCCTGGGCATCGTCGATTTTGCACATAACGGCATGAGCCTCGAGACACTCCTGCGCGACTTGCGCGAGAACTATCCCGAGCGCGAGCTGGCGGTTGTATTTGGCGCTACGGGCGGTAAGGGTGTCGATCGACGCACCACGATGGGCATCGCCGCTGGCAAGTATGCCGACCGAATCGTGATTACCGAGGATGACCCCGGCCCCGAGGATGTCGAGGACATCTGCGCCGAGATCGCGCGCAACGTTCAAGCGCAGGGGAATGATAACTGGCAAATCGTGACTGATCGCGTTGCCGCTATCGAGACTGCCGTGCGCGAAACTGTCCGTCCTGCCGTGGTCATCGTGACCGGTAAGGGCGAGGAAGAGTGTATGCTGCGCAAGAACGGACCCGAGCCTTGTGAGCGCGACGGTTCGATTCTCAAGCGCACCCTTGCGGCGTACGACGCCTAGACCAGCCCCTTCTATGTAAACGGAGTGACCATGTCCCACAACATCCTGCCGACCGTTGCCGAGCTTTCGGGCGAGGTGCGCGAGCGTCTTGCCAAGGTCAAGTATGTCTTTACCGATCTGGACGCCACGATGCTCGCCCCCGGCTCGTGTGTACTGCGCGATAACGACGGCAATCCCTCGACCAAGCTCGTCGAGGCGGTTGTCGCGCTCGCTCGTGCCGGCATCCAGGTGGTCCCCACCTCGGGTCGCAATCGCACCATGATCCATGAGGACGCCCGCGTGCTCGGCCTCAACTCCTACATCGGCGAGATGGGCGGCCTGGTCATGTACGACCTCAAGGCCAACGACTGGGAGTACCTGACGGGCGACATGCCCTACGACCCCGCCTGCGGTCTCACGCCGCACCAGGTGATCGAGCAGACCGGCGTGTGCGAGAAGATCCTTGCCCGCTGGCCGCACAAGATCGAATACCACAACGACATGTCGACCGGCTACAAGTACCGTGAGGTCACCGTCGGCATGCGCGGCGATGTGCCCGACGATGAGGTCCAGGCCATCCTGGACGAGGCCGGCTGCGGTCTGGTCTGGGCTTGCAACGGCCATCTGACTCACCTGTCCAAGCCGACGACGCTCGAGCTTAATCGCGCCGAGGACGGTCGCGCCTTCAACATCAATCCGGCGGGGCTCAACAAGGGCGTTGCTATTGCGCGCTTCTGCGAGCACCTGGGGATCGAGCGCGAGGAGACGCTTGCGCTCGGCGACTCCGAGTCCGACTTCTACATGGCCGACCATGTTGGCATGTTCTGCCTGGTCGAGAACGGCCTGACGAGTGCCGGTGCCCCGGAGTTCTTGGACGCCTGCGACAATGCCTATGTAACGCGCGGCAAGATTGTCGACGGTTGGGTGGCAACGGCCGAGCTGTTGGTCGCGGCCCGTTCGTAGCACGACGCATCACGCATGGTCGTATTTTTCGAGAGAGAATCTGGTGAGGTAATGTCCGATATCGATAATCTGGCCGGGGACACGCGTCCGATCGGCGTGTTCGACTCGGGCCTGGGCGGCTTAACGGTCGCGCGCGCGATCGCAACGGCGCTTCCGCACGAGTCCGTCTACTATTTCGGTGACACTAAGCGCTGCCCTTATGGCACTCGCACCGAGGACGAGGTGCGCTCGTTTGCACTGCAGGCGGGCCGCTGGCTATCGAGGCACGACGTTAAGATCATGGTCATCGCCTGTAACACGGCGACCGCCGCGGCCTTGCGTCTGGCTCAGCAGGTGCTCGACGTTCCCGTGATCGGCGTGATTGCCCCTGGCGCGCGCGCTGCCATTAACAGCACGCGTACGCGTCGCGTGGGCGTGCTCGCCACCAACCTCACCATTCGCTCGGGTGCCTACACGCGCGCCATTCAGGACTTGGATGCTGGTGTCGATGTGTATGGCTGCCCGGCCTCGAGCTTTGTCGAGGTCGTCGAGCACGAGCTCGCCTCGGGCGCGCACCTGCAGGAGCAGTGGCTCGAGAACGAGGATATTTTTGATACGCCAGCCGTTCGCGCGCTGGTCGGCGCCACAGTCGAGCCGCTGCACGATCGCGGCATCGATACCGTGGTGCTCGGCTGTACGCACTTCCCGCTGCTGGTGGGTCCCATCCGCCATGCGCTGGGACCCGGGGTGCGCGTGGTGAGCTCCGCCGAGGAGACCACCCGCGAGCTGACCGATATCCTCACGCGCCGTGAGCAGCTGGCGGGCGATACCGCCGAGCCGCAGCATCGCTTTGCCACCACGTCTGACAACATTGCCGAGTTTGCGGTGGCGGGTAGCTTTATCTTTGGCCAGCCGCTCAAAAGCATCGAGCACGTCGATATCGACGAACTCGGTTAGGCTCGCAATGTCGCCGGAGTCCTCGCCACATCTTTTGCCGAAAGGATAGTTCCATGGAATACATGCAGGTCAACCGCGCCAACGGCCGCGCCGCCAACGAGCTGCGCCCCGTTAAGCTCACCCGCGGCGTTATGAAGCACGCCCACGGCTCGTGCCTGGCGGAGTTCGGCGACACGCGCGTACTGTGCGCCGCCACCATCGAGGAGGGTGTGCCGGGCTGGCGCAAGGGCGCCAAGGCCGGCTGGGTAACGGCGGAATATGCGATGCTGCCGGCCTCGACCGGTAAACGCTGCAAGCGCGAGCATGCCAACCGCAAGGGCCGCTCCATGGAGATCGAGCGGCTTATCGGTCGCAGCCTGCGTACCGTCGTCAATATGAAGGCGCTCGGCGAGTACACCGTTACCGTCGACTGCGATGTGATCCAGGCCGATGGCGGCACGCGTACGGCGAGCATTACCGGCGCCTGGGTCGCACTGCACGACGCCCTTGCCATGTGGGTCGAGGCGGGCAAACTCGAGCGCATCCCGCTCACGGGCCAGGTTGCCGCCATTTCCATGGGCGTCGTCGACGGCAACACCCTGCTCGACTTGGATTATTCTGAGGACAGCCACGCCGAGGTCGACATGAATCTCGTCGCCACCGATTCCGGCGAGATGATCGAGCTCCAGGGTACCGGCGAGCAGGCGCCCTTCGACCGCAAGCGTCTCAATGCCCTGCTCGACCTGGGCGACAAGGGCATTGCCGAGCTCATCGAGCTTCAGTGCCAGGTCCTCGCCTAACCTGCCAAAAAGGGACAGGTTTATTTTGGCAGGTTTTATCTGGGAAAACGTCGAAGTATAAGACTGTCGTAGATTGAGAGGGGAGAGAGGCCGAGGCCCTCGTCGTCCCCAACACGGCATTGCTATAGAGACAAGGAGGCCAGCCATGGCACTTGAGAAGATTGACATCGACACCCTCGACCCGGCAGCGACCATTGTCGTGGCCACGGGCAACGCCCATAAGCTCACCGAGATCGAGGCCATTTTGGGCAAGGTCATGCCCGAGGTGCGCTTTGTGGCGCTCGGCCAGCTGGGCGATTTTGAGGACCCCGAGGAAAACGGCACGACGTTTTTGGAGAACGCCATCATCAAGGCGCAGGCTGCCGTTGAGGAGACGGGCCTTATGGCCATCGCCGACGATTCTGGCTTGGTCGTCGACGCGCTGGGCGGCGAGCCGGGCGTGTACAGCGCGCGCTATGCGGGCGTGCATGGCGACGATGCCGCCAACAACGCCAAGCTTCTCGTTAACCTGGAAGGCGTGGCAGACGAGGATCGTACCGCGCGCTTTATGAGCGTCGTCGCGCTTATCGATACGGACGGCCTGGTCACCTATGGCGAGGGCGCCTGCGAGGGCGTTATCGCGCACGAGGGCCGCGGCGATCACGGTTTTGGCTACGACCCGCTGTTCCTGCCGGTCGATACGCCGGGCAAGACTATGGCCGAGCTCACGGCGGACAAGAAGAACGCCATCAGCCATCGTTTCCATGCTCTCGAGCATCTGTCCGCCAAGCTGACGGGCGAGGAGTAGACCGTGCGTGCGGTGGTGCAGCGCGTGCTTAACGCCGGTGTGACAGTCGATGGCGAGTGCGTGGGCCGCATTGGACGCGGCTACCTGGTGCTGCTGGGCGTGGGCCACGGCGACACGCGCGCCGAGGCCGACAAGCTGTGGGGCAAGCTTCGCGGGCTGCGAATCAACGAGGACGAGAACGGCAAGACCAACTTGGCACTGGCCGATGTCGACGGCGAGGTGCTCGTGGTGTCGCAGTTCACGCTGTTTGCCGACTGCCGCCACGGCCGCCGTCCGTCGTTTACGGATGCCGGCGCGCCCGATGTCGCAAACGAACTTTACGAGTACTTCCTGACGCTCGTCGCCCAGGACGTTGAGCATGTGGCGCACGGTATCTTTGGCGCCGATATGAAGGTCGACCTGGTCAACGACGGCCCGTTCACCATCGTTCTGGACACAGACAATCTGTAAGTAGTCAATTTGGGACGGGGCTTTTTTAGCTGCTTGCGTATGGTCACAGCAGAGTGCTATAGTATTAGAGTTTTGTCTATCTTAGGGGTATTATCCCCTTTTTGAATTGCACCCTCTGGAGGCCCTATTCATGGAAGAGATGGAAGTCAATCACGTCGACGACATCCACGAGAAGCTGACCGATATGGTGGGCGATCGCGTCAAGGTTAAGGCCAACATGGGCCGTACCCGCGTCATCGAGCGCATGGGCACCATCAAGAGCGTCCACCCCGCCGTCTTTATCGTCGAGGTTGACGAGCGTCGCGGCCGCAAATCGCGTCAGTCCTACCAGTATATCGATGTCCTTACCGGCCAGGTCGAACTGTTCGACCCCGAGAGCGGCGAGCATATCTTTACCCCGCTCGGCAACCAGCTCGAGGAGCACTAACGGTGACCGATCGGTCCCTCATCCTTACCGCGCCGGCAAAGATTAACCTCTATCTGGGGGTTCATACCGAGCGTGACGCCCGCGGCTATCACAGGGTCGATTCCCTGATGGCAGCCGTCGGTCTAGCCGATATCGTGACGGTCACGCCGGCGCAGGCGTTGACTGTCCAGACGGTTCCGGCATCCGATTTTCCCATGCAAAAAAATACGGCTTATCGGGCGGCAATCGCTATGGCCGAGCATTACGGTCGCGATGCCAACGTGTGCGTGACGATCGAAAAGCGTATCCCGCTGTGCGCCGGCCTGGGAGGTCCCTCGACGGATGCCGCTGCGGTCATTGTTGCCTTGGCCGAGCTGTGGGGTATCGACCGCACCGATCCTGCGCTCGATGACATTGCTCGCGGTATCGGTGCCGACGTGCCGTTCTTTTTGCACGCGAGTCCCGCATTCTACGTGGGCGGGGGAGATGTGCTGGCCACTGAGTATCCTGTGCTTCCGGCGACGCCTGTCGTATTGGTCAAACCGCACGAGACGAGCGTTTCAACGGTTGAAGCGTATCGACGATTTGATGAGAGCCCGGTGCCCGCGGAAAAACCCGATGCGATTGCTTCTGTCTTACGCGCCGGCGATGCCGAGGCGGCATATGCGCTCGTTCATAACAATCTGGGCGTCATATCCGCGCAGATGGAGCCGCGGATCCAGGCAGTTCTCGACTGGCTGCGCGCACAGGAGGGAACCGTTGCCGTGGACGTGTGCGGTTCGGGTGCTTGCTCGTTTGCCATTTGCGATACCGTCGCTGCAGCAGCCCATCTTGCGGGAGCTGCCCAGCAAAATGGCTGGTGGGCCTGCGCGACTGAGCTTATTCCCAACACGGTTCAAATCGACGCGCCAAAGAAATAAAAATTTCTCTAGCACGCGACGAAAATCTTTGTTACTATAGTCGAGCTAACGGGTTGTGGCTCAGTTTGGTAGAGCACTGCGTTCGGGACGCAGGGGTCGCTGGTTCAAATCCAGTCAACCCGACCAGAGCATGAGAAGGGACCGCTTCTTGCGGTCCCTTTTTTTAGCTATTGTTGTGATACCGCGGCACCCGCGGTATACTCATTCGAGCTTGTCTCGCTGTATTGTGGAGGTCTACATGTTTGGACTGAGGGCTCCTGAGCTCATCATTATTCTCGTCGTTGTCTTGATCATCTTCGGGCCTAAGAACCTGCCGAAGCTCGGCAAGTCTCTCGGCTCTACCGTCAAGAATATCCGCGAGGGTATGGAGGGCGACGATAAGGGCGAAACCAAGCAGGCCGAGGACGTTGTGGTCGAGGAGTCCAAGGAGGACAAGGAGATCGCAGAGCTCGAGGCCAAGCTCGCTGCTGCCAAGAAAAAGCAGGCAGAGGACAGCGACGCGGACGCAGAGTAGTCCCATCCCTTTGGGGTGAGCACCTGACCGGCTTGCCCGCAGGCTAGCCGGTCTTTTTCGTTTTGTTGACAGTTGATCGTTACATCATAGTTGGGGAGATATCCGTATGGACGCAAGCCAGATCGTACTGACCGCTGAGGGCCGCCAGAAGCTCGTCGAGGAGCTTGCTTGGCGTGAGGGCGATTACGCCAAGGAGATCGTCGAGGACATCAAGGAAGCCCGCGCGTTCGGCGACCTTTCGGAGAACTCCGAGTACGATGCCGCCAAGGACAAGCAGGCCCAGAATGCTGCTCGCATTGCCGAGATTCAGGCCATCCTCGCCAACGCTCAGGTTGCTGCCACCACGGGCGATCTGACCGTCTCCATCGGTTCCACCGTTTCTCTGATCGATCCCAACGGTGAGGTCATGGAAGTCACGCTCGTCGGTACCACCGAGACCAACTCGCTCGAGCACAAGATCTCCAACGAGTCTCCGGTCGGCCACGCCATTATCGGTCACGGCGAGGGCGACTCCGTCGAGGTCGTTACGCCTTCGGGCAAGACCCGCGTCTACACCATCGCAAAGATCGCACGCTAGACCACGGTCCCGCGTAAAGGTATGTTTTCGCTCCCTGGGACCGAATCCTGGGGAGCGTTTTAGTTTGAGGAGCTAACTTATGGCAGAGAACCAGAACGTCGCCGATCAGGCCTCGACGCTCAACGACGAGCGCGCCACGCGTCTGGCAAAGCGCGCCGCCCTGTTCGAGGCGGGCCAGAACCCCTATCCCGAGCACTCCGAGATCGAGGACTATGTCGTCGACATTGAGGCCAAATATGCCGATCTTGCCGATGGCGAGGATACTGAGGACGTCGTGAAGATCGGCGGCCGCGTGGTCGCCAAGCGCGGTCAGGGCAAGATCATGTTTATCGTCGTGCGCGACGCTACCGCCGAGATTCAGCTGTTCTGCCGCATCAACGACATGGACGAGGCAGCTTGGAATACGCTCAAGGCTCTCGACCTTGGCGATATCCTGGGCGTGACCGGCGTGGTTGTTCGCACCAAGCGCGGCCAGCTCTCCGTTGCCCCCAAGAGCGCGACGCTGCTCTCCAAGGCCGTTCGCCCGCTGCCCGAGAAGTTCCACGGCCTCTCCGACAAGGAGACCCGCTATCGTCAGCGCTATGTCGACCTGATTGCCAACGACGATGTTCGCGAGACCTTCCGCAAGCGCTCGCAGATTCTCTCCACCTTCCGCCGCTTCATGGAATCTGACGGCTACATGGAGGTCGAGACCCCCATCCTGCAGACCATTCAGGGCGGCGCTACGGCCAAGCCGTTCATCACGCACTTCAACGCGCTCGATCAGGAGTGCTACCTGCGCATTGCTACCGAGCTGCACCTCAAGCGCTGCATCGTCGGTGGCTTTGAGCGCGTCTTCGAGATCGGCCGCATCTTCCGCAACGAGGGTATGGACCTCACCCACAACCCCGAGTTCACCACGATGGAGGCCTACCGTGCCTTCTCCGACCTCGAGGGCATGAAGGCGCTCGCCCAGGGTGTCATCAAGGCTGCCAACAAGGCCATCGGCAACCCCGAGGTCATTGAGTACCAGGGTCAGACCATCGATCTTTCCGGTGAGTGGGCAAGCCGTCCCATGACCGACATCGTCTCGAACGTGCTCGGCAAGCAGGTCACCATCGACACGCCGGTCGAGGAGCTTGCCGCCGCCGCACGCGAGAAGGGTCTGGAGATTAAGCCCGAGTGGACTGCTGGCAAGATCATCGCCGAGATTTACGATGAGCTGGGCGAGGACACCATCGTCAACCCGACCTTCGTATGCGATTACCCCATCGAGGTCAGCCCGCTTGCCAAGCGTTTTGAGGACGATCCGCGCCTGACGCACCGCTTTGAGCTGGTCATCGCCGGCCACGAGTACGCCAACGCATTCTCCGAGCTCAACGACCCGGTCGACCAGGCCGAGCGCTTTGCCGCCCAGATGGCCGAGAAGGCCGGCGGCGACGACGAGGCTATGGAGTACGACGAGGACTACGTACGCGCCCTCGAGTACGGTATGCCTCCCGCGGGCGGCATCGGCATCGGTATCGATCGCGTGGTCATGCTGCTCACCAACCAGGCTTCCATTCGCGACGTCCTGCTGTTCCCGCACATGAAGCCCGAGAAGGGTTTCCAGTCCGGTGCCGCCGCTGCCAAGGCTGCCGAGGCCGGCAACGCCGCAAGCCCGTTCGTTAAGTCGCTTAAGCCCACGCTCGATTACTCCAAGATCGCCGTTGAGCCGCTGTTCGAGGAGTTCGTCGACTTCGATACCTTCTCCAAGAGCGATTTCCGCGCTGTGAAGGTCAAGGCATGCGAGGCCGTCAAGAAGTCCAAGAAGCTGCTGAACTTTACGCTCGACGACGGTACCGGTACCGACCGCACCATCCTCTCCGGTATTCACGCTTATTACGAGCCCGAGGACCTGGTCGGCAAGACCTTGCTCGCCATCACCAACCTGCCTCCGCGCAAGATGATGGGTATTCCCAGCTGCGGTATGCTGATCAGCGCCATCCACGAGGAGGAGGGCGAGGAGCGCCTCAACCTGATCCAGCTCGACGCTTCCATCCCCGCCGGCGCAAAGATGTACTAATTGGTTCCGCCGTTCTACCGAACGGCGGACCAGCCGACGCTGCGCGACGTCCAGGGCGACAATTTGTCATTCAAAAGGCAAGGCATGACCAGAAGGTCTATGCCTTGCCTTTTTCATGCCAACTTGTTCGCCCTGGACGTCGCTCGCTGTCCGTCCTCTACCTGCGGCGTTGCCATGGTTGGCACTTAGGGACGTTCCTCTTGTGCCGGCACTTGGGGACAGTCCTTGTAAGGCACCTTGCTCACTCTGGCGGGCTTTCGCTGTCGTTGCCAAGGCATCGGCGTTGCCTTGGCCGTCAATAGTCATTGGGTTCTTAAACGACTACCCAACGGCTATTGCGCACATGGTTCGCATGACAGCCGTCTCTTTTATGTTTCCTTTAGCCGTCGCTGTCTAGGATGGGGGTTAGTCGATAGGAAGGGAGCACCGGGATGGACGACGCGAGCGAGCGCGCAATCGAAGAGGACATGCTCGATCAGTTCAACTACTTTGATGATGAGGACGAGGAGCTGATCGACCGTCGCGAGCCAGCGCCGCTTGATTCCTTTGATCTGGTCGATGAAGAGCCCGACGAGGACGAGGGCGAATCGGCGGAGCCCTCACAGCCTTCGCGCCTTAACTCGCTGCTTTCGAGAGCCCCCATGCACCACGGCGTTCGTGCCGGCGCGCTCCATATGAAAACTGACTGGCACCAGATCGTGACGGCAGGCGATGAGCTTGCCGTCGATGCGCCGCTCACCGATAAATCATCCATCATCTGCCGCACCGGCATGCTTATGCTGGCAAGCGGAACGGGTGCCTGGCGCGTGCGCGATACCATGAATCGTGTTGCCGCCGTACTCGGTGTCACCATCCACGTTGACTTAAGTCTTCTGTCGTTTGAGTGCACCTGCATCGAAGATGGTCACTGCTTTAATGAGGTCGTCAGCTTGCCCACAACGGGCGTCAATACCCATCGCATTTGGATGATGGAGAGTTTCCTCAAGGAAATCGAGACCTATGGTCGTCGCTTCACGGTGCACGAGTATCACGAGATGCTCAAGACCGTTGAGAGTTCAAAACCTGATTACGCGCCTTGGCAACAGGGCCTTGCGGCGGCCTGCGCCTGTGGCGCCTTCGTTTTTTTGCTCGGCGGCGGCCCTATCGAGATGGCCTGCGCGTTCGTGGGCGCGGGTGTCGGCAACTTTGCCCGCTCCCATATTCTCAAGCAAGGCCTTGGTCAGTTCAGCGCGCTGACGACCGGCGTTGCGCTCGCTTGCGTTTCGTATCTGCTGGCATTGCTCGGCCTTGGCCAGGTCATACCGGGGGCAATGTCGCACCAAGAAGGCTATATCGGCGCCATGCTCTTTGTGATTCCCGGCTTTCCACTCATTACGGCAGGCCTCGACATCGCTAAGCTCGACATGCGAAGCGGTATCGAGCGCCTTTCATATGCCGTATCGATTATTGTGATGGCGACCCTCGTAGGTTGGATGGTTGCCGAGTGTGTTGGCCTGGCGCCGGACGACTTTGCCCCACTGGGCCTTTCGCCGCTTGCCCTTACGCTCCTGCGCGTGGTGATGAGCTTCGTTGGCGTATTCGGCTTCTCGGTGATGTTCAACAGCCCGGTAAAGATGGCCGCGGCAGCTGGGTTGATCGGCGCCGTGTCCAATACCCTGCGTCTGACCCTTGTCGATGCGCCGACGATGATTCCCTTCCTGGGCCTCAGCACGGGAATGCCTCCCGAGGCAGCAGCGTTTATCGGCGCGCTGGTATCGGGGCTGCTCGCAAGCTTGGCTGAAGTCAAGCTCACCTACCCGCGCATCGCCCTCACGGTGCCTTCGATTGTCATTATGGTGCCGGGCTTGTATCTGTATCGCTCGATGTATTACATGTGCACCTTCGACACGGTCAATATGCTCGGCTGGTTTGTGCGCGCAGTGCTCATCGTAGCGTTTCTGCCCGTTGGACTGGGTGTGGCGCGTACGCTCACCGACCCTCGCTGGCGCCACACCAGCTAATTGGTACAAGGGGGACAGGTTACTTTGCACCAAATGAGTTGCGGTGAAATAGGGACTGAATTGCTGCTTAAAGGGTCAAAACAGTCCGTATTCCACCGGAACTTATGGGGTCGGGGGATTATCGGTGCCCTGCATCTTCATAAACTCAACGCTTACGAAGCGCATGCGTTTCGTGCTAGGCTGGTTCCACCACATAAGTAGTCGCAGACGCGCGTACCACGGGCGGGCGAGATGAAGTTCCAACAGCTCCATCTTGCCCGCCCGTTTTTGTTGCGTGGCGCCGCGGTACAACACAGAGAGGAATCTGCCCTTTATGCCTATCAACAAACGAGAGAGCCTGCTGTTCACCTTTATCATGTGCTTTTGCATGGTGCTCTGGATGAGCATCTACAACGTTGCCCTGCAGCACGGGGCCATCAACGGCGAGGTCGTTGCCACTGCGTGGCTCGGCTTCCCCGTTGCCTACATTTTTGCCATGTGCTGCGACTGGTTCGTCGCCAGCCCGCTCGCCAAGGGTTTCGCCTTTAAGTACTTGGTCACGCCGGGCAAGAGCTCGCCACTTGCCATGACGCTCGCCGTCAGCTCCTGCATGGTCGTTCCCATGGTCATCATCATGTCGCTGTACGGTGCCTGTGAGGGTCTGACGCACATGCCCGGCGGCATCCTTGCGAACCTGTATTCCGTGCCCGCGATCTGGATGATCAACATCCCGCATAATTTTGTGATGGCGCTGCCGTGGAACCTTTTGGTAGCCGGTCCGATTTCCCGCTTCGTCTTCCGTCGCGCCTTCCCTGTGGGGACGGTTTTCGAGGAGGAGCATGCCGAGCTCTTGGAGCAGGCTATGGCTCCTGAGTGCGAGTAGCTCGCTTAGGGATCTGCTGAGCGCGGGCGACTTGCTTGGTTGGAGCCCTAAGCGTGGATAGCTCTCTCGGCGACATCGCGGGCGTGAGCGGTGCACATGACCGGAGGGCCCGTGCTGCTCCGTTGCCCGACGTGCTAGCGCGCAGAACAATCTGTTGGTGCATTCGGCGGCTGCTGAAGCGTTTCGGCAGCCGCTTTTTATACGGAGTTTAAATACAACAGTCTGTTGTATTACGTAGAGTGGTATATCTCTAGCGGGAAAAATGCGAGAGACGGAGCATTATGGCGTTGCTAGTAGGACTGGACGTAGGGTCGACGACGACCAAAGTTTACGCGATGCACGAGGATATGACCGAGGCGTGGTGGGGATATCGCCGCCACGGGGCGTGTCAGACAGCGAGCGTGCGCGCCATGCTCGGCGAGCTCGCCGAGCGCTTTCCCCATGAGTCACTGCGCGTTGCGGTGACCGGCTCGGGTGCGCGCGATATCGCGACCGCGCTGGGCGCCTCGTACGTTCAGGAGGTGGTCGCCAACGCGCTCGCGATCAGCAGGTTCTATCCGCAGACGCGCTGCGCCATCGAGCTGGGCGGCCAAGACGCCAAGATGATCTTCTTCCGCACCAACGATAAGGGAGACATCGAGGTTGCCGACATGCGCATGAACGGCTCGTGCGCAGGCGGTACCGGTGCATTTATCGACGAGATGGCAAAGCTCATGGGGGTCGGCACCGAATCGGGCGAGTTCGAGCAGCTCGCAAGCCGGGGAACGACCGTCCACGAGGTCTCGGGCCGCTGCGGCGTGTACGCAAAGACCGATATCCAGCCGCTGCTCAACGAGGGCATTCCTACCACCGACCTGGCGCTTTCGGCGCTTCACGCGGTCGCCCGCCAAA
The DNA here is from genome assembly GCA_048368115.1 of Collinsella sp. Taxonomy (GTDB): domain Bacteria; phylum Actinomycetota; class Coriobacteriia; order Coriobacteriales; family Coriobacteriaceae; genus Collinsella. Next base: position 38,851 of record DBGBZQ010000120.1, on the reverse strand, counting down.
CGATCGGCGGTCTGGCCCAGGGTATCGACATCGAGCCGCCGGTAATCTTCGAGGGCGGTACGCTCGCCTACAACCCCACACTGGTCCGCGTGTTCCGGGAGCAACTGAATCTATCGGACGATCAGGTTATCGTCCCGCGCGATCCGCAGATCATGGTCGCGCGCGGTGCCGCCCTGTCGCTGACCGACATGTTCGCATCGTCCCAACCGATCGACCTTCCCGACGCTTTTGTCCGGCTGGATAAGCTCGAGACGGTCGCGCCCGCAAGCGGGGAGGGACGTCTTGCCCAGCCCTTTTTTGCCACACCTGCCGAGCAGGCGGATTTTACGGCACGCCATGGCAAAGAGACGCCGGCAAAGGGTCCGGATGCGTATGCGCCCGGAGAGACGGTGCGTGTGGCGCTCGGTATCGATTCGGGGAGCACGACGACCAAGTTCGCCCTGGTCGATGAGGCGGGTGAGCTTGTCGATTCGTTCTACGCGTCTAATAACGGCAGACCGCTCGACGTCGCCCAACAGGGTCTTGTCAGCTTGAAGAACCGCTGGGAGACAGCGGGAGTCACGCTTGCGATCGATGCCGTGGGCACCACGGGATACGGCGAGGAGCTTTTTGCGCGCGCGTTCCACGCCGACTACCATACGGTCGAGACGGTCGCGCACGCCCGCGCCGCGTGCGCATGCGTTCCCGATGCGACCTTCGTGCTCGACATCGGCGGACAGGATATGAAGGCCATCTGGCTCAACCACGGCGTGCTGACCGATATCGTCGTCAACGAGGCGTGCTCTGCGGGCTGCGGCTCGTTCCTCGAGGGTTTTGCCAAAAACCTCGGAATAGCCGTTGAGGATATCGCGACCGAGGCATTTTCGTCCAAAGCCCCCGCCGTTCTCGGCAGCCGCTGCACGGTGTTCATGAACAGCAGCGTCGTTTCCGAGCAGCGGCGCGGTAAGGGTCCGGGCGACATCATGGCCGGTCTCTGCCGTTCGATTATCGAGAACGTGTTCACCAAGGTCATTCGCGTTTCAAATCTCAACCGTCTGGGCGACAAAGTCGTCGTCCAGGGCGGCACGTTCCGAAACGACGCGGTGCTGCGCGCATTCGAGCAGTATCTGGGCAAACCCGTCACGCGTGCGCCCCACCCGGGGCTGATGGGCGCTATCGGTATCGCCCTGCTCGCGCGCGAGGAATGCCGCAAGGGCGACGCCGGCACGTCGTTTATCGGGCTCGATGCCGTGGAGCGCTTCGAGCATCGCGAGTTCGGCGGCGTTACCTGCCGTCGGTGCAACAACCGCTGCCAGCGCGCGGTCGTGGCATTTGGCGACGGCTCGCTTTACGTCACGGGCAATCGCTGCCCGCGCGGCGGCGCCATCTCATGGGATGAGCTCGTGCGCGAGGTTCCCGCGGCGGAGGAGCTGCGTCCGCAGGGTGCTTGCGAGGCACAGGCACCCGGCACGGGGCGCGACCGGACCGCGGCTGCCCCCAATCTCTTTGTCGACCGCGAGAAGCTGCTGTTCGAGTCGTACCCCACGGTTCCCGTCAGCGGGGGGCGCGATGTCACGATCGGCATTCCCCGTGTGCTCGAGTTCTGGGACACCATGCCGTTCTGGTCGACGTTCTTCAGCACGCTCGGCTTTAAGGTGCGCGTCTCGGGACGCAGCACCAAGGCGATGTACGAGCGCGGTCTGGCGCACGTCACATCCGACACCGTGTGCTTCCCGGCCAAGCTCGTCCACGGGCACATCCGCAATCTCGTCGACGCCGGCGTCGACCGCATCTTCATGCCCATCATCACGACGGTGCCCACCGAAAACACCGCCTCTACCAGCGAGTGGATGTGCGCCGTCGTAAAGGGATACCCCTACGTGATGCGCAATTCCGATAACCCGGAGGAGCGTTTCGGCGTTCCGTTCGATACGCCGCTGTTCCACTGGTACGACGAGGGCGACCGAAACCGCCAGCTCAAGGCGTGGTGCAAGGAGACCTTCGATATCGATGCCGACCTGGTTGCCAAGGCGACCGAGCAGGCGGACCGCGCGCAGGAGACGTTTGAGAACCAGCTGCAGCTGCGCGGCAGGCAGGTGCTCGAGAACGTGCACGAGGACGGCGGCTACGCGGTGGTGATCGCTTCGCGCCCGTACCACAACGACCCGCTGGTCAACCACGGGCTGCCCAAGCTCTTCTCTGAGCGCGGCATCCCCGTGCTGACGCCCGATGCGGTGCCGGGGGTCTGCAACGTCGATCTTTCCAACAGCCGCATCGACATCGTGAACAACTACCATGCGCGCATGCTGTCGTGCGCGGTCATCGTCGCATCGACGCCCGAGCTCGAGCTCGTGCAGATGGGCAGCTTCGGCTGCGGCCACGATGCGTATCTCACCGACGAGATCGCGCGCATGATGGGCGAGATGGGCTCCAAGGTTCCGATGATGATCAAGCTCGATGAGAGCGACGTCGCCGGTCCCATGGGCATTCGCGTGCGTTCGTTTATCGAGTCGGTCAACCGTCGTCGCGCGGAGGAGCGTGCCGAGGGCGCCCGGGTGCACGCGGTCCATCCGCTCGACGACCCGTATAAGGTCAAGTACACCAAGCGCGACCGGCACGACAAGATCGCGCTGGTCCCCAACACCTCCCATGCGTTCTGCAGGCTCATGACCGCGGCGATGCGCAATCAGGGCGTGCGCGCCGAGGCCCTTGATATCGGGCGCGAGGATGCCATCCGCCTGGGCAAACGCTATGTGCACAACGACATCTGCTTCCCCGCGCAAATCGTGATCGGCGAGGCGCTCGCGGCACTCGAGAGCGGTAAGTACGACCCGCACGACGTCGCCGTGGTGACTGGCAAGTATATCGGCGACTGCCGCCTGACGCACTACATGCCCCTGCTGCGCCGCGCGCTCGACGACGCGGGATACGACTATGTCCCGGTGCTCACCAACGACGACGTCGATGCCCACAATGCGCATCCGGGCTTCAAGCTCGGCCTTGGCCCGAGCATCCAGATCGCCTACGGTCTTCCCATGATCGATGCCCTCGAGGCCATGCTTAGGCGCATCCGTCCCTACGAGCTCGAGAAGGGCGCGGCGGACGCTGCGTTCGACCGCGCGCTCGATGAGGTTATCGAGGGCATGGAGCGCTCCGGGCTGAGAGGCCAGGCGACGGGCTTCAAACGCGCGCTTGCGATCATGGACGCCGTTCCGTACGACCGCTCGAACCCGCATCCGACCGTTCTCATCGTGGGCGAGTACCTGCTCAATTTCCATCTCGGCGCCAACCACGAGATCGAGCGCTACCTCGAGGACAACGGGCTCGAGGTCATCGAGGCGCGCATGACCGACGTGATCCGCAAGACCTATTTCTACAAGCATGCGCAGTCGCGCGAGTTCCACGTCGACCTGTCGCTGCCCGAAAAGGCCTGGTACGCCACGGCGGACAACCTGTTCGAGCTCGCGCACGACCGTTGCGACCGCCTGGGCGCGGCGAGCCCGCTCTACGAGCCGCCGACGCGCATGCCCGAGCTCGTGCGCGCGAGCGATAAGATCCTGCACCATACGTTCGATGCGGGCGAGGGCGTGCTGATTCCGGCGGAGATTCTCGAGCACGCCAAGCGCGGCTGCCGCAACTTCGTGATCCTGCAGCCGTTCGGGTGTCTGCCCAACCATGTCGTGGGGCGCGGGCTCATCCATGCGCTCAAGGAGCAGTATCCCACGGCGCAGTTCCTGCCGCTCGACTACGATCCCGACGTGAGCTTCGCCAACGTGGAGAACCGTCTTCAGATGCTCATCATGAACGCCAAGGCGCAGGGGTGCGGTGAGGCGCATGGCGAGACCGCGTAAGGACGCCGATGCGCCCGATGCACGCACCCGTATCATCGAGGCGTTTTGGGAGCTCATCGAGAACAACAGCATCTTCGAGCTGTCGGTTGGCGAGGTGACCCGCGCCGCCCAGTGCAATCGCGGAACGTTTTACTACTATTTTCACGATTTCGATGAACTCGTCGCCATCGCCATAGCCCAGCTGCTGCAGGATAACGAGCTCATCACCGATGCCCTCTGGCATTTTTCGAGCGAGGGCGACCTTTCGGCGTTCGACCGGCGCGACGTCCGCTGCCTGCTGCGGCGCATCGTCATCACCATGAGGGCGGGTGCCGCCGAGCAGGTCGTGCAGGGCATCCATACGATCATCATCGACCGCGTGAGAGAGATCGTCCACCCCGACGGAGAAGAGCTCAAGGCAGATTCGAGCTTTGCGGTGGGCTTTCTGGTCTCGGGCATCATGGGCTTTGTGATGGCGGTCGGCTTTGCCCGGGAGGGCGGCGAGGAGATAGACCTCGAGCAGCCGGGGGACAGCGCGTGCGCGTACCTGAGGGCGGTCGCCATGCAGACGGTGGAAACGGTCGCGCAAGTCGAGGGCGTCGATACATCCGAGCTGCTCGAACGCGTCTCCAAGGAGGCCGATGCCTATCGCGCATCGCGTGCGACGAGTCCCGACGTGGTGAAAGACGCCTAGGGTTTCTCTTGCGGGGCGCCTGTCGCGCATCGCGCGGTGAGTCCCGCGATGCGGTCATAACCTGCATTCATGTGAGCCGGGTTTATAGATATTCCTCCAGCTGTTAACATAGACAACCTGTGGGTAAAGAGACAAAAGCGCCGCCGACGGGCGGGCGTTTTGATTTCGATGAACTCATGTAAGGAAACGAGCATGTTAGATAGATTTACCGATCGAGCGCGCAAGGTCATGTCGATGGCCAAACAGGAGGCGCTCGATCTGCACTCAAATAAGGTGGGCACCGAGCACCTGCTGCTCGCGCTTGCCAAGGAGGACGAGGGCATTGCCGCCGAGGCGCTGCGTTCGCTCGACATCTCCTACGATGACATCATGGATACTCTCAAAGAGGTCCAGACCACGGTTCCCGAGCCCAGTGAGGAGACCGAGGCGGCCAAGCTCGCCTTTACGCCGCTCGTCATTAGCGTGATGGAGCGTTCGTTCCGCGTGGCGCGTGAGAACAACCAGACCTACGTGTCGACCGAGCACTTGCTGATCGGCATCGTCGAAGAGGGCAACGGCATGGCCATGGACATCCTCATGCGCCTGGGTGTGTCGTCCGCCTCCATCAAAAAGGCTATCGAGAAACTCACCGCCAAGGACCAGGACAAGAAGCGTCCGCTCGCCGGCGCCGGTGCCGGTCGTCCCGGTGCGGGCCTGCCGTTCTTTAGCGGCTCGGATGCCTCTCAGCAAAAGGGGAGTGGCACCGATATGCTTAAGCAGTTCGCGACCAACCTCACGCAGAAGGCGCGCGACGGCGAGCTCGACCCTGTAATCGGTCGCGAAAAGGAAGTCCAGCGTATGATGGAAATTCTTTCGCGCCGCACCAAGAACAACCCGCTCATTCTGGGCGACCCCGGCGTGGGCAAGACGGCCATCGTCGAGGGCCTGGCTCAGCAGATTGCAGCCGGCAACGTGCCCGAGAACCTCATGAACCAGAATATCTGGACGCTCGACCTGCCAGGCCTCGTTGCGGGTGCCAAGTATCGCGGCGAGTTTGAGGAGCGCCTCAAGAACGTGATCCAGGAGGCCACCGAAGCCGACGACGTCATCCTGTTTATCGACGAGATGCACACTATCATCGGTGCCGGTTCTGCCGAGGGCTCCATCGACGCGAGCTCCATGCTCAAGCCCGTGCTCGCGCGCGGTGCCTTCCAGATTATCGGCGCCACCACGGCCGAGGAATTCCGCAAGTACCTCACCAAGGACCCGGCCTTCGAGCGTCGCTTCCAGACCATCGATGTCGAGGAGCCGAGCGTCGAGGACACGGTCAAGATCCTGACCGCGCTCAAGCCGCGCTACGAGGAGCACCACCATGTGCGCTATACGCAGGGTGCTATCGAGGCCGCCGCGAACCTTTCCAACCGCTACATCCAGGATCGCTTCCTGCCCGATAAGGCTATCGACCTCATTGACGAGGCCGGTGCCCGCGCTCGCATCGCCGCGAATCGCGCGCCCGAGCCGGTGCGTGAGGCCGAGCATCGCGTGGAGGAGCTTAAGGCCGCCGCGCAGGAGGCCACCGAGAGCGAGGACATGAACAAGGCCGCCGAGATCACTGAGCAGCAGAAGGCCGCCGAGATTGAGCTCGCCGAGGCCAAGGCTGCCTGGACCGCCGAGCTCGACGCCAGCCCGCTCACCATCGATGTCTCCCAGATCGCCGACATCGTGTCCGTGACTTCGGGCGTGCCGGTGTCTTCGCTTACCGAGAGCGAGAGCCGTCGCCTGCTGCAAGCCGAAAGCGTGCTCAAGACGCGCATCATCGGTCAGGATGAGGCTGTCGAGGCAGTTGCCAAGGCCGTGCGCCGCAGCCGCTCGCCGCTCAAGGATCCGCGTCGCCCCGGCGGCAGCTTTATCTTCCTGGGTCCCACCGGCACGGGCAAGACCGAGCTCGCCAAGACGCTCGCCGAGTACCTCTTTGGCAACAAGGATGCGCTCATCAGCTTCGACATGTCCGAGTTCGGTAGCGAGTTCGAGGTCTCCAAGCTCATCGGTAGCCCTCCGGGTTACGTCGGTCACGACGAGGGTGGCCAGCTCACCAAGGCCGTTCGTCGCCATCCGTACTCGGTCGTGCTGTTCGACGAGATCGAGAAGGCGCACCCCGATATCTTCAACATCTTGCTGCAGGTGCTGGAGGAGGGTCGTCTGACCGATAGCCAGGGCAAGACGGTCGACTTCCGCAACACCGTGATCATCATGACGTCTAACGTGGGCGCCCGCGAGATTGCGCAGGATGCAAGCGTTGGCTTTGGCACCACCGGCGAGCAGGGCCTCACCTCGAGTGAGATCCGCGGCCGCGCGATGGGCGAGCTCAAGCGCCTGTTCCGCCCTGAGCTGCTCAACCGTATCGACGACATTGTGGTGTTCCAGAAGCTCTCGGGCGAGAATCTCACCAAGATCGCGCACCTGCTGGTGGACGATCTGCGTCAGCGTTTGATTGCCAACGGTATGAACATCAAGCTCACCGATGCGGCCTATGACAAGATCGTGGCCGAGGGTACCGACCTCACCAACGGTGCGCGTCCGCTGCGCCGTGCTATTCAAAAGCTCATCGAGGACCCGCTGTCCGAGGAGCTTCTGGCCGGCGAGTGGGGCGAGGGCGATACCGTCCTGTGCGACGTGGCCGATGGCAAGTTTGTCTTTGGCCACGGCACGGGCGAGATCCCGGCACCGCGTCCGGCGGGCACGCTCGGTGGCGATACCGCCCCGGCGGCACCGCACACCGGCAACGCCGCGCCCGTGAGCGGCGGCGTGACCTCGGGCCCCGGCGGCATGATGCAAGCCGGTTCCGGCGCGCTGTAGGGATTAAACATACCTTGTATAACGGGGGCGTTTCCGATAAGGAGGCGCCCCCGTTTCTATTGAAATGTGCTTCAATCTGCCGTGCTATACTAAAATTGAGACTCAGTATAGCAAAGGAGTTGATATGCCTACATCAATACTCGACACGCGGCCAGTTCAGATGAACGTGCGTATAGATCGCCAGCTCAAAGAGGCAGGAGACGCCGTACTGACTCATATTGGCATGACGCCGTCACAAGCTGTGAGGGAGCTGTGGCAGTACTTGACCGAGAACGGTCATATGCCCGTCGCAAAAAAGAATGATGACGAAGTCCTGCCTGACGACATACGATCGAAGGCGAGTTCGTCCCGCGTCTCGGAAGGGGCTGCGTTAATTTCGAATTTTTATGAGCGGTTCTCGATTCAGAGGCCGAGCCCCGATGAAGCCTTTGATTACGACGAGTTATACGATCAAATGATGAGCGAGAGATTCAGCGATTGGATCGAATTATGAGCGGCGTCGGAACGAAACGTGTGCTCAAGCTGTTGATCGACACGAACGTCTGGCTAGATTACTTTCTCGCTCGCACGAATGCGACCAGGCCGATAGTCGAGCTCCTTTCTCGCGCGGCGGAAGCGGAGGATATCGTCCTCTTCTCGTCCTCCCTGTCTGTCAAAGACGTCTATTACATTCTGGGAAGGACGATGAAGGCCGACGCCCGCCGTGAGGGGGCTCTCACTCCCGAAGCCATCGCCGGTGCCGACGAGACAGCGTGGGCGTGCGTTCGCCTGATTCGGCAAAAGTCGATTATTGCCTCGGTCGGTGCAGACGAGGTCTTCGACTCCTTTGTGTTCAAGTATCATCACAACGACTTTGAGGACGACCTGATGCTGGGCGTCGCCAATCGCATTGATGCCGATTACGTCGTGACAGAGGACAAAAATCTCATCAAACATACCAATGGTGTATGCATTAATGTTCAACAGGCGTTGAAGTTGGTTGAAGGGTCCAACGTCCCTTCGGCACGGCCCGTCTAACCTGCTTTATCTTGATAAAGTGGCGTTTCCTCGCCGTTAGCCGATGATGCGAGGGCGCTCGGCGTTTTCGACTGGTTTATGCACGCAAAGTCTGGGAATATACAAGTCGCATGTCTTACTGTCTAACCAGTTGCGCCAAGGAGGCACCATGGACTACAAGATTACCGGTTACGAGCCCGCCCAGCTGTTCCATTTCTTTGAGGAGGTCAGCGCGATCCCCCGTGGGTCTGGCAACGAGAAGGGCATCAGCGATTTCCTGGTCGCGTTTGCCAAGGAGCGCGGTCTCGATGTGTACCAGGACGAGGTCTACAACGTCATCATTCGCAAGCCCGCATCTGCCGGCGCCGAGAATGCCCCGACTGTGATGCTGCAGGGCCACATCGACATGGTGTGCGACAAGCTGGGCTCCGTCGAGCACGACTTTACGACTGATGGTATCGACCTGGTCGTCAAGGACGGCGTCCTCACCGCTAACGGCACCACTCTGGGCGCCGACAACGGTATTGCCGTCGCTCTGATGCTCACTGTTCTCGATGACGATTCGATCGTTCACCCCGCCCTCGAGTGCGTATTCACCACCGACGAGGAGACCGGCCTGGTCGGCGCCGAGACGCTCGACAAGTCCCAGATTAGCGCCCGCACCATGATTAACCTTGACTCCGAGGAAGAGGGCGTTGCTACCGTCAGCTGCGCCGGCGGTGTCGTCGTTACCTACACCTGCCCGATCGCGCGCGAGCACAAGACCGGTAGCGCCCTCACGCTCGACATCTCCGGCCTGCTGGGCGGCCACTCCGGCAGCGATATTAACCTGGAGCGCGGCAACGGCAACCTCATCATGGCCCGCATCATCGACCGCCTGATGGTTGCCGGCGAGCCCGCCATCGTTAGCTTTAACGGCGGCACCAAGGACAACGCCATCAACCGTGAGTGCAAGGCCGAGCTGGTCTACGCCGACCACGCTGCAGCCGAGGCCGCGGCCCAGATCGCAAAGGGCATCATCGCCGACGTTACTGCCGAGCTCGAGGTCTTCGACCCCGGCTTTACCTGCACGGTTGAGATTGCCGACAACACTGAGGTCGAGGCCATGGACGAAAAGTCCGCACTTGCCCTCATCCGCGCTCTGCGTCTTGCCCCCAACGGTGTGATCCGCCGCAATGTCGCCACCGACGGCTCCGTCGAGGTTTCCTCCAACATCGGCGTGGTTGCCACCTCTGACGACCAAGTCAAGATCATGCTGTCCCCGCGCTCCTCGATCACCTCGCTGCAGAACGAGTTCAAGGACCGTCTGCAGACGCTGGCCGATGTCCTGGCATTCGACGCCAAGTTTGAGTTCGAGTATCCCGGCTGGAGCTATGCCGAGCATTCGCCGGTCCGCGACATCTTTGTCGAGAGCTATCGCGAGCTCTTTGGCTCCGAGCTACGAATCGAGTCCATTCACGCCGGCCTTGAGTGCGGCCTGTTTGCCGAGGCCCTGCACGGCCTGGACGCCATCGCCGTGGGCCCGACGCTCTCCGATGTCCACACCCCGGACGAGAGCATGGAGCTCGCTTCTGCCGAGCGCTTCTACGAGCTGCTCATCGACGTCCTCAAGCGCCTCGCTGCGTAAAGGTTGCGCTAGCAGCAGTCCGAGCCACGTGCTGGTGGATTGCAAATGACATTATGAGAGGGGGCACCCGAGCTTTTGCGACGGGTGCCTCCTCTCTTCTTTTGGGAAATGGGAGATTACGGACACCTAGCCCATATCCGCCTTGATGAGGTCGAGGGTGCGCTGGCAGTTTTCGCAGACGGGGCCGAGCATATGCTCGCGCAGGTCCGCCATGCCGGGCAGGTCGGCGTATTCGTCCATGACCTCTTCCATGCAAATGGGTACCTCGTAGGCGAGGTCCATCATGGTCGCAAAGCAAAACTTCTCGGATAGCCCGGCATCGGTGAGCGCCGCCTCCAGCGCGGGGTCGCCCATACCGTGGTATCGGCGGATAGCGCCTGGACCGATGCGCCCCACACGATTTTCGCCGCCAACGCTCATGGCAAGGCGCGCTTTTCGCCGCATGCGTTCGTATGCCAGCCCCGATGCAACGTCATACATACGGGCCATCATAGCTGTGCTGCCGTTTCCAAGAAGCAGGGAATAGTTCTTCGCATGCGCGTCCGGTGCGCCGATGATGACGTTAAAGAAAAGTATCTGCGTAAACAGATACAGGTTAAGTTGATGATGGCTCGTGTTGACGAGGAGTTCCTGAATGTCGCGTGCGGTCGGGCCACCGTCTGCCGTGTACTTTTGAGCGGGCATCACTCCAAGGGCCTGACAGAGGTCTTCTTGGTGTAGACGCATGATTGTTCCGTCTTTGGCTTTCACACGGTCATAGCGTTCAACAATGAGGGCGGGTTCGTCCTCAAATAAGCGATACTCAACGTTCGCCGTTGCGATACCCGCGCGCTGGGCGCTTTTCATGCAGACAAACTCATTAAGAGCTTCAAGTTTAAATCCGATAACGCCATTTTTGAAAATATGCGTCGTGGGCGAGGAACCTACGCATTCGCACCAGCGACCGTCTATGAGCGCGAGTGCGAACTTGCCCTGGTTGCCTCCAAGTGACCAACTTTCATCTAGGCCCATCCACGATGCCTCGCGGTCATCCCTGATCGACTTGAGGCGCAAGGCAATCTCGTGGTCGTCTATAGGGCGGTATTCGCCAGTGCGATGCAAGGCGGCGTCGATATCTTCTTCGGCGCAAAACTGCACTCCGCCCGGACAGTCGAGTCCGATATGGCTGAGCAGCGCAACGGGATTATTGGGCCTGGCGTCGAATTCGGCGGCAATCGCTTTTCGTTGGTCCTCGCTGTCGGGCAGAAGGCCAAACAAGTACGGATTCATGACCTGTTGGCCGTATGTGCGATTTGATACGGGAATGTTGGTCGATAGGGCTGGCCCGTCATAATCTTGATCGTAGGCAAAACTGACTAGACCGCTCTCATCTTGCATGAGCGTTCCTGCGGGTACGCCGCAAATAATAGTCCGAAGCGTTTTTCTGGCCATTGGCTATCTCCCTTCGGGCTTGGTTTGGGCAGATGCGCTTGCGGCAATCGAGACTCCGAGATTGGACATGGCGAAATCGGCGAAGGCCTTGTCGTAGAGCTCGGCCGTAAAGGGGGTATCTGGAAGAGCTGGAATGGCTGCGCCGCGTCGGTTGCGATGGTGAAGACGTTGAGTGTGATGGCACCTGGGGGTGCTACAAGGTTGCAAATCGGCATGCGGGGCGTCGGTTGGCTGCTCATGTTTCGTGTCGTCGATATTCCCTTGAGCAACTAGTGCCAGTCCGAGAGCACCGAAAACCGCCAGCAGCTTGTCGAGCCGAATACCCGTGGCATCTCCCAGCTCGAGCGATGCGAGCAGGCGCTCCGAAACACCGGCTATTTTAGCGAGGGTTGCACGGGTGAGACCCTGAGCATCGCGTGCCTGGCGCACGTAGATGCCAGCTTGGCGCGGTGTGGTGATGGGAAGGGTATCCACGGCGATCTCCTAACGTGCAGACTTTTGCATATCAGTATGACATGCAAAAGTCTGCATGAAAAGGCCTCATGCAAAACTCTGCATGAGGCCTTGCCCGGACGTTTAGTTTTGAAGGGTGTTTTACAGCGCCAAAAACCCCAAGTGTTCCAGCAGAATCTTGAGGCCGATAAGGATAAGCACGACGCCACCCACGATGGTGGCGGGTTTTTCGTAGCGCGCGCCAAAGGTGTGGCCGATCGCCACGCCGGCGACGGAGAAGATAAACGTTGTGATGCCTATAAGCGATACAGCGGGCACGATGTCGACCGAGAGTGCCGCAAACGAGATGCCCACGGCTAGGGCGTCGATTGAGGTGGCAATGGCGAGGAGCAGGTACTCGACCAGGTCAATCTTTTCGGCATCCTTGCCGTCGCCTTCATCCTCGTCCTCGGTAAAGGCTTCCCACAGCATTTTGCCGCCGATGAAGGCGAGCAGGATAAAGGCGATCCAGTGGTCGATGGGGCCGATGATGCCCATAAACTGACTGCCAAGTGCCCATCCGATTACGGGCATGCCGGCCTGGAAGCCGCCAAAGAACAGGCCGAGCACCACGGCGACCTTAAGGTTGATCTTTTTCATGCCGAGACCCTTGCAGATGGAAACGGCAAAGGCGTCCATCGAAAGGCCAACGGCGAGCAACACGAGCTCTGCGAGTCCCATAGCCTGGCTCCCTCTCTGCGGGCGAGCCCGCGTGTACCTCTTGGGGGAATAACAAAAAAGACCCGTGGCGTACGCGCTGCGCGCACAACCACGAGTCTCGTTCATTAAGGCAAGCCAGACCGTTTCGGCCAGTATGTTGACTTGCCGCGCCACCGGAGGCGAACCCGGCCACGCGACTACTCCCTCATTCATGTGAACCCCGATGCTACCACATAAGCAGCCCATTTGGGTTGGGCTCTCAGCTGTGTTCGCTCATTCTGTAAGCATCGGATTTCGCAAGCGCCGCGGGGACAAACCGTGAGAAACTATTTAGCGTTTATGGAGCGTATACGATGGGAGCGATGCCTTGGATAAGAACGAGCTGCAAAAGCGTATGGAACAGGCCATCCGCCTGACGGCACCTGGTCAGCCGATCCGCACCGCCCTCGACATGATCATCGCCGGTCACCTGGGCGCCCTTATCTGCGTCGGCGACACCGAAAACGTGCTCGCTGCCGGTAACGACGGCTTCCCGCTCAACATTTCGTTCACCTCGAACCGTCTGTTCGAGCTCTCCAAGATGGACGGTGCCATCGTCATCGACGGCGACCTCACCCAGATCCTGCGCGCCAACTTCCACCTCAATCCCGATCCCTCGCTTGCCACGAGCGAGACGGGCATGCGTCACCGCACCGCCGCTCGCATGTCGGTGCTCACCGATGCCATCGTGATCTCGGTCTCGGCCCGTCGTGCCGTCGTTAACGTGTACGTTCACGGCAAGAGCTACGAGATCCAGCCCGTCACCGCCATCATGAGCTCGGTCAACCAGCTCGTCGCCACGCTTCAGACTACTCGTCAGTCGCTCGACCGCTCCCTGCTGCGCCTGACGGCCCTCGAGCTCGACGACTACGTTACGCTCGCCGACATTACCGGTATTTTCTCGAGCTTCGAGATCATGCAGCAAGCAAAGACCGAGCTTAAGGATTGCATCGTCAAGCTGGGCAACCAGGGCAAGCTCGTGCAGATGCAGCTCGAGCAGCTCGCCGGTTCCAGCATGGATACCGAATACGACCTGATGATCCGCGACTACGCGAGCGATTCCTCCGAGGCAAACGCCGAGAAGATTCGTGCCGAGCTTAGCCGCATGACGCCTAAGGACCTGTCCGACCCGCAGCACGTGGCGGCAGTTCTGGGCTATGACGACCTGGACGAGGACTCCGTCATGACGCCGCTGGGCCTGCGCACGCTTTCGCGCGTGTCCGTCGTGCGCGACGGCGTGGCCGAGAAGATCGTCGACGAGTACGGCTCGCTGCAGGAGCTCATGGACGACATCAGCGAGGATCCGGAGCGCCTGGGCGACTTTGGCGTCAACAACCCTGCCATTCTTGCGGACTCGCTGTACCGCATGAAGGGCACCAAACAGGGGAACGCATAATGGCGCCCGTATGCGCCGTGGTCGTTGCCGGCGGCAGCGGTCAGCGCTTTGGAAATCCCGGCGGCAAGCAGCTCGTTAACGTGGCGGGCCGTCCGCTTATGAGCTGGTCCATCCGCGCGTTTGATCGTAGCGACAAGGTCGGCCATATCGTGGTGGTGTGTCCTGCCGAGCGCCGTGCCGAGATGCGCCGCCTTGCCATCGACCCGTTTGGCTATGACACGCCCATCAGCTTTGCCGATGCCGGCGATACCCGTCAGGATTCCACCCGTGCCGGCGTGCATGCGGTTTCGGCGGGTTTCGAATATGTCGCCATCCACGATGGCGCTCGTCCGCTCATTACGACCGAGGCCATCGACCACGCTATCGACGTGCTCATGGGTGACCGCTCGCTCGACGGTGTCGTGTGCGGTCAGCCCGCGATCGACACGCTCAAGATCGTCGACGGCGATAATATCGTCGAGACGCCGCCGCGTGAGCTCTATTGGGTCGCGCAGACGCCGCAGATCTTTAGCGTCGATGCTATGAAGCGCGCCCATGCCGCGGCGATTGCTGAGGGCTTTATCGGCACCGACGATTCGTCGCTGGTCGAGCGCATGGGTGGGCGCGTCCGCTGCGTCCAGAGCCCGCGCGATAACCTTAAGGTGACGGTGCCCGAGGACCTGCGTCCCGTAACCGCGATTCTGCTTGGCCGCATGGCCGAGGGAGAGGACCTTCCCCATGTTCAGTAACCTGCGCATTGGCCACGGCTACGACGTTCACCGTCTGGTGGAGGGGCGTCGATGTATCATCGGCGGTGTCGATATTCCCTACGAGCGCGGCCTGCTGGGCCACTCGGATGCCGATGTGCTCGCGCACGCCTTGGCCGACGCCATTTTGGGAGCCTGCCGCGGGGGAGACATCGGCAAGCTATTCCCCGATACCGACCCCGCCTATGAGGGTGCTGATTCGATGGTGCTGCTCGCTCGCGTGATGGACTATGCGCGCGAGCTGGGCTTCGAGTTTGTCGATGCCGATTGCACCATTGCCTGCCAGCAGCCTAAGATCACCCCGCACCGCGATGCCATGCGCGCCAACCTTGCCCATGCCCTGGGTGTTGACGTCGAAAACGTGGGCGTCGCCGCCACTACGACCGAAAAGCTCGGTTGGGAAGGCCAGGGCGAGGGAATCGGCGCCTGGGCCGTCTGCCTGCTACAGAAAACCGTTAAGGAGTAACGAATGCGTATCTACAACAGCGCTACCCATAAAAAGGAAGAGTTCCAGCCCATCGAGTCCGGAAAGGTCCGCATGTACGTGTGCGGCCCCACGGTCTACGACAACATCCACATCGGCAACGCCCGCACGTTCATCAGCTTTGACGTAATTCGTCGCTGGCTCATCGCGAGCGGCTACGAGGTCACGTTCGCCCAGAACCTCACCGATGTCGACGACAAGATCATCAAGCGCGCCAACGAGCAGGGCCGTACGGCCGCCGAGGTCGCGACGGAGTTCTCCGACAAGTTCATCGGCGTCATGCGCGCCGCCAACGTGCTCGATCCCGATGTGCGCCCCCGCGCCACCAAGGAGATCGGCCCCATGATCGCCATGATCAAGACGCTTATCGAGCAGGGTCACGCTTACGCAGCCGATAACGGCGATGTGTACTTTGCCGTGCGCAGCGATCCCAACTATGGTCAGGTCTCGGGCCGCAACATCGACGACCTGATGGTGGGTGCGCGCATCGAGGAGAACGAGGACAAGAACGACCCGCTCGACTTTGCCCTGTGGAAGGCCGCCAAGCCCGGCGAGCCCAGCTGGCCGAGCCCCTGGGGCGAGGGCCGTCCCGGTTGGCACACCGAGTGCGCCGCCATGGTGCACCGCTACCTGGGCACTCCGATCGACATCCACGGCGGCGGCTCCGACCTTGCCTTCCCGCATCACGAGAACGAGTGCGCCCAGGCCACCTGCGCCTGGCACCAGGGCTTCTCCAACACCTGGATGCACACGGGCATGCTGCTGGTAGACGGCGAGAAGATGTCCAAGTCGCTCGGCAACTTCTTTACGCTGGCCGAGGTCCTCGAGCAGCACTCCGCTGCCGCCCTTCGCCTGTTGATGCTGCAGACGAGCTATCGCTCGCCGCTCGACTTTTCTTGGGAGCGCCTGGAGGGTGCAGAGAACTCGCTCACGCGTATCGCCGGTACGGTCGAGAACCTGCGCTGGGCCGCGAACCATGCGACGGCCGATGCCGATGCGGCTGCCGCCGAGGCGTTTGCCGCCAAGGCCGCCGAGACTCGTGCCACCTTTAAGGAGTGCATGGACGACGACTTTAACACCGCTGGTGCCATGGGTGCCGTCTTTGGCTTTGTGACCGAGTGCAACCAGTACCTGGAGCAGGCGGGCGACGCTGCCGACAAGGTCGCCGCGCTTGCCGCCGCCGACACGCTGGCCGAGCTGCTCGATACGCTTGGCGTTGAGCTCCCCGAGCCCAAGGTCGAGTTGCCGCTGGGCCTGCTGGGCGTTGCCGCCGGTTTGGTTGCCTATACGGGCGACGACGTGGACGAGGCCGCTGCCAAGATTCTCGAGGCCCGCGCCGAGGCCCGTGCCGCCAAGAACTGGGATCTGGCCGACGCCATCCGCGACCAGCTCAAGGACCTGGGCCTCACCATTGAGGATACGGCCGCGGGCACTCGTATTAAGAGTCTCTAGTATTTGTCGACCGTTCGAGGTGCGGCAGATTGCCTTGAAAGAGGAGGGCATAGACCTGGTGGTCATGCCCGACGATTGAAAGGCAAGGTGCCGTGGCTCGGACGGTCGATTCTTGTTCGTTATCTATTTAAGGAGGCCGTCCTATGGCCGACAATCGCAAGCGTGCGCCTCGTGGCGGCAAGCAGGCTGCTTCTGGCTCGCGTCCGATTCGCCGCAATGATCGCGCTGCCGCTCCCAAGGGCCAGCGCGATCGCACCCAGGCCGCACGTCCGCAGCGCGATCGCAACCGCGACGCTGTCCAGGCTCCCAAGGGCGAGTTTATCGAAGGTCGTCGTGCTGCCGCCGAGGCGCTACGCACTGGTTTTCCCATCAAGTGCGCGCTCATTGCCGAGGGCGGGGAGCGCGATGCCGCCTTGTCGCGCCTGGTCGATGACCTCAACGCCGCGGGCGTCCGCATTAAGTTCGTTCCACGCGCGCAGCTCGATGCGCTGTCGAGCCATGGCGCTCACCAGGGCATTGCGCTCGAGGTTGGTAACTTCCCTTACGCTGATGTTGCCGATATCCTCGACCGCGCGGGCGACGGTCCGGCGCTTGTCGTTGTGCTCGACCATGTGACCGACGACGGCAACTTTGGTGCCATCGTGCGCTCCGCCGAAGTCGTGGGCGCGGCGGGCGTCATCATTGCCAACAAGCGCGCTGCCGGCGTGACCGTTGGCAGCTACAAGACTTCCGCCGGCGCCGTCATGCACCTGCCTATCGCGCAGGTTCCCAATATCGCCCGTGCACTCGACGACCTCAAGGCCGCTGGCTTTTGGGTGGGCGGTGCCTCCGAGCACGCCGAGGGCAGCTGCTGGGATGCTCCCTTCGAGGGCCGCGTGGCGCTCGTCATGGGCTCCGAGGGCGACGGCATCTCGCGCCTGGTGCTCGAGAAATGCGACTTTTTGACCAAGCTTCCCCAGCGCGGCATGACCGAGAGTCTCAACGTTGCCCAGGCGACCACCGCGCTGTGCTTTGAGTGGCTGCGCCGCAATGCCGGCGAGCTCATGGGGGAGGAGTAGCGCATGTCCAAGAAGAACCGCGCTAAGTCCAAGGCCAAGCGCTTTGGCGAGGGCTCGGCCAAGCCGATTGTTTCGGCCGCGACCTATGGCGTGGGCGGCAATGCGTTTGCGCAGGCTATCGCCGACCCAGTCTCGACGGTGCACTCCAATAAGCCTGAGCTGCTGGTGGTCGACGGTTACAACGTGATTCACTGCACGCCGCGCTACGAAAAGCTCGTGTACGACCATTCCGACGATCCGTATTCCAGCGACGTTCACGATATGGCGCGCACCGCCCTCATCAACGACGTCGCCGCCTTTGCCCAGGGCCGTTACGAGGCCGTAATCGTGTTTGACGGCGCGGGCAATATCTCCAGCGAGCGCCCCAACCTACCGGCCCGCGGCGTGCGCATTGAGTTTTCGCCGACGGGTGTTTCGGCCGATACCGTGGTGCAGAAGCTCTGCATCGAGGCACGTGAGGAAGGTCGCGCGTGCTCCGTGGTATCGAGCGACGGCACGATCCAGGCCGTCGTCATGGGCAAGGGCGTTACGCGCATCTCGAGCCGTATGCTGGTAGACGAGATTAAACAGATCGATAACGACGTTCACGAGGCAGAGGAAGCTCCGCAGATCAAGATGACTCTGGGCAGTCGCCTGAGCCCCGATGCCCTGGCCAAGCTCAAGGCCCTGCGCGGGAGGTAGGGAAGTTGGCGGGGCAATGCTGCCTCGCTAACTCCATTCAGCGATGTCGATCATTCTTTCGAGGCGCCACGTTAGCGCCTCTTTTAGATATGGCAGCCTTGCCGTGAGCGCGTCGTTTCTGGAAAGAATCTCGATTGCCTCGTCAACGAAGCCTTCGAGTTTGTCGCCGTCAAACCAGCCCATGTCCTCGACGAGCAACATTTGTTTGGCGGGGCTTGAATGAAATTGTGCGCTGGTAAAACTGTGCTCTCCCGCCCTAAGCTCCTCTAGTGATATGTTGCACCAGAGCGATGAGCCCGAATCGAAGATGGGGGCAGGTCTGCAAGCTTCCGTGTTTACGTTTCGCACGAGGCCGAAGTTGCGCCAATGACGATCGTAGTTGGCAATGATGTCGTCACATACGATCATGCGGTCAAGGGCATCCTTGACGCCTGTCACCCCGAGCTCCTCGCAGTTTGCTACGTATCGCTCGTAGTCGGTTAGTCGTTCATCTGCGTTTGCGTGCTGGTTTACATAGAACGCGGGGACATACTCTTCTTCATCAGTTAAGAAGACATCGCATATGCTCAGGGCGGAAGTGCCCGTGCCCTCGAGCGAGTAAGGTACATAATCGCAGGCGTTTAGGATGCGACGGTGGAGCGCGGTCGCCACCAGCTCGTTATAAGGTTCCTGGTTCAGGTGCGCTCCTGCCTTATGCAGAATTCGACGCCCGCCCTCGCATGTCCAGTACTTTTGAAGATTGCCGTCCGAGGTGTTATCGGGTTTTGCGGCGGCTGCTTTACCCTCTGGGGCGAAGGGTGCAATGGTTAGCGAGACGTCATCAAAGGCATTATTGAAGAAATTGATATCTTCCCACGCGAGGCCGGAGTCTTGGGGCCTAATCCAATACTGGTCGGATAAGGAGAGGCCAAGATTTCGCTGTACGAGTTCATCGGGAACATCGACTGCGGCTTCTGCAAGCAGGGAGGCAAGCCCAATGCGTGCGAGCGGGATACCGCGGCTGCGCCACCAGATGCGGAAGGAGTCGAGCGATATGGGGCTATTAGGGCCAAATACTCCAATAGGGGCGTGGGCGTAATCGATGTCGGCACCGATGTGGGTAAAGTCTTTTCGCGATGTGCTGTAGACCAGCTGAGCGACCTCGTGCGTGCGATTCATGAGGGTGAACGCGATCTCGCTCTTACCGTGGCCGCGGCGGGGACGTCCCCCCGTTTTGGTCACGGAGCGGAGTCGCGTGTCGACGCTGTCTTTGTCGATGAGCCATACACCAGAAGCCTTGCGGGCCTCAAGTGCTCCGTTTTTTATGAGCTCCTGCACCCTGCGCGGAGTGATGCCGAGCAGTTCGGCTGCTTCCTTGGTAGTAAGCATCGCGAAACCCTTCGTTAGAACGAATAGTTTTATATATAGCAATTGTAATTAAAACTATTCGTTTTGACGAATGGTTTTGAGATGTGGTCGGTCGAAGGGTCTGTTGCGCCCCGTCCGCAATTCCTTTATTCTTAACAGGCTTCGCGCGAAAGCGCCAAGTGTGCCAGTGTGGCGCAACGGTAGCGCAACTGATTTGTAATCAGTGGGTTGCAGGTTCGATTCCTGTCACTGGCTCCATGAGAGTTTCGGGCTCTGTTCCCTTGTGGGACAGGGCCCGTTTCTATTTATGTCTATAAGTCAGCGGGTGTGGCGCCAACCAAGCTTCAGGTTTGTCTCGATCTGTAACACGAAGGGGCGGAAAACCCTCCTTATAGTTACAGATCGAAACATTGCCAAGGGAAGGCCGATAATATCTCGATCCGTAACACGAAGAGGCTGAAAACCGTTCTTACTGTTACAGAATGAAACGTAAGCGGGGGTCTCTGCGAAACATCTCGATCTGTAACAGATAGGGGAGGAATAGCCCTCTTACTGTTACAGGTCGAGACATAGGCCGGGGCGAGGTTGGTCATTGTCATCGAGCGTGGATTATCGGACACACGAGCGTGGAAAATCTTCCGCCTAGTGAATGAGCGTGGATAATCTGCCGCTTTGGATTCGATGGCACGGCAAAGTGGGAGATTATCCACGCTCGATTTCAAACGGAAGAAAATCCACGCTCGATTTTGCCTGGGAAGAGCAATCTTCTGTCTGGGCAGCCCCGATCTCGACCTATATATAAGTGCAAATAAGCCGTTATCGAAGTTCGATCCTGAAGGTGTACTCTACTACACCAAAGTATTACCTCGGGAAACGTCAGCTCAGTATCCAAATCCACCGTCCTTCATATCCAAACTCAACAAAACCGCAGGTCAAAGGTATATA
This sequence comes from Collinsella sp., assembly GCA_048368115.1. GTDB lineage: Bacteria > Actinomycetota > Coriobacteriia > Coriobacteriales > Coriobacteriaceae > Collinsella. The sequence continues at coordinate 18,159 of DBGBZQ010000120.1, read as the reverse complement.
GATACGCCCGGCACCGTGTATCTAGAGGTTTTCGTTGACAGCCCCCAAGGTGGCATCGTATTATCTTCTTCGTTCGCGGGGGCGGCGGTCCAAAAGACCAAAGGACCTGCGAATACTTGAACGATTGGGAGTTTGCCCGAGTGGTTAATGGGGACGGGCTGTAAACCCGTTGGCTCTGCCTACATAGGTTCGAATCCTATAGCTCCCACCCGTCAAGTGCCTGTATAGCTCAGTCGGTAGAGCACTTCGTTGGTAACGAAGAGGTCACCAGTTCAAGTCTGGTTGCAGGCTCCATCCGGCGGTGTAGCTCAGTTGGTTAGAGCACACGGTTCATACCCGTGGCGTCACTGGTTCGAATCCAGTCACCGCTACCATAGGTAACACGGTGGCTTCTCAATAGTATGTTGAGAGGCCACTATGGTATAAAGGCAAAGTCCCGTCCGGGGACGACCTGTTAAGAGGAGGGCTTTATGGCCAAAGAGAAGTTTGAGCGCACTAAGCCGCATGTTAACATCGGCACCATTGGTCACGTCGACCACGGCAAGACCACGCTGACCGCCGCCATCACCAAGGTTCTCTCCGAGACCGAGGGCTGCAAGGCTGACTTCACTGCGTTCGAGAACATCGACAAGGCTCCCGAGGAGCGCGAGCGCGGCATTACGATCTCCGTCTCCCACGTTGAGTACGAGACTGCTGCCCGTCACTACGCTCACGTTGACTGCCCGGGCCACGCTGACTACGTCAAGAACATGATCTCCGGCGCTGCTCAGATGGACGGCGCTATCCTGGTCATCGCTGCTACCGACGGCCCCATGGCTCAGACCCGCGAGCACATCCTGCTCGCCCGTCAGGTCGGCGTTCCCTACATCGTCGTCTTCCTGAACAAGTGCGACATGGTCGACGATGACGAGCTCATCGACCTCGTCGAGATGGAGACCCGTGAGCTCCTCTCCGAGTACGATTTCCCCGGCGACGACATCCCCGTCATCCGTGGTTCCGCTCTGGGCGCTCTCGAGGGCGACGCCAAGTGGATGGACGCTATCCGCGAGCTCATGAAGGCCGTCGACGAGTACATCCCGACGCCTGCTCGTAACAACGACCTCCCGTTCCTGATGGCCGTTGAGGACGTTATGACCATCTCCGGCCGTGGTACCGTTGCTACTGGCCGTGTCGAGCGCGGTGAGCTCAAGCTCAACGAGCCCGTCGAGATCGTCGGCATCAAGGATACCCAGAACACCGTCGTTACCGGTATCGAGATGTTCCGTAAGTCCATGGACTTCTGCGAGGCTGGCGACAACGTCGGTCTGCTGCTCCGCGGCATCAAGCGTGAGGACATCGAGCGCGGCCAGGTTCTCTGCAAGCCCGGTTCGGTTACCCCGCACACCAAGTTCACCGGCGAGATCTACGTTCTGACCAAGGAGGAGGGCGGCCGTCACACCCCGTTCTTCGATGGTTATCGTCCTCAGTTCTACTTCCGTACCACCGACGTTACCGGTACGGTCAAGCTCCCCGAGGGCACCGAGATGGCTATGCCTGGTGACCACATCACCATCGAGGGCGACCTCATCCACCCGATCGCCATGGAGGAGGGCCTGCGCTTCGCTATCCGCGAGGGTGGCCACACCGTCGGTTCGGGCATCGTCTCCACGATCATTGAGTAAATTAGCTCTTTGATATAGCTGACTTAGAGAACCCGGCACTTATATGGGTGCCGGGTTCTTTTCTGCAATGGATATTGAGCCGTTGCTGGTGTCGAGAGGATCGATAATGGTCCTGGATGCACCGTCGATTAGCTCTCGATGGCTTCATTGATGTGTTCCAAATATGAATGGATCCACCGAGAACCAATTGACTCGAGGTTTTCATTGACAGCACTTACGTGGAGCTGATAAAGTAACAACTCGTGCCCGTACGGGGCGGAAATGAAAGGTTCAGGATACATGCGTACTCTAGTTACTCTTGCGTGCACTGAGTGCAAGCGCCGCAACTATACGACCACCAAGAACAAGTCGACCATGCCTGATCGTATGGAGATCAAGAAGTATTGCCCCTGGTGCCGTCACCACACGCTGCACAAAGAGACTCGCTAGTCTCTAGTCACATACGCCAGTAGTTCAATTGGTAGAGCATCGGTCTCCAAAACCGAGTGTTGAGGGTTCGAGTCCTTCCTGGCGTGCCAGTCATTATTCCGTAAGCTCCCACTTGGGGGCTTACGGTTTACTCATGTATAAGCGCATTGCGCGGAGGTAACCCAAATGGCCAACAAGAAGAACAAGAAGAAGGCTCAGCAGCCGGCACCTGCCAACAAAGCTGCCGCCAACTCCAAGGTTGAGGCCAAGAAGGCCGTTGCCAAGAAGAACGAGAAGGCTGCGAAGTCCAAGAAGAACGAGAAGCCTGGTTTCTTCGCCCGCACCAAGAAGTATTTCGCTTCGGTCAAGTCCGAGATGAAGCGTGTCACGTGGCCCGATAAGAAGGAGCTCGTGAACTACTCGGTTGTCGTTTGCGCTTCTCTGATCGTCGTCGGCGTCGTCATCGCTCTGCTCGATGCTGGCTTTGGCGAGGCTCTTGCTCTGTTCTCTGGATTGAGGGGCTAAACCATGTCTAAGCGTTGGTACGTCGTTCACACTTACTCTGGATACGAGAACCGCGTTAAGTCCGATCTCGAGCATCGCATCGAGACTATGGGCATGCAGGACCGTATCTTTGATATCGAGATTCCTATGGAGCGCGTCACCGAGATTAAAGAGGGTGGCAAGCGTGAGACCAAGGATTCCAAGATCTTCCCGGGTTATGTCCTGGTTCGCATGGAGATGGATGACGATGCTTGGACGTGTGTTCGCAACACGCCTGGCGTCACCGGTTTCCTAGGCGGCAACGGCAAGCCCGCTCCGCTTTCCCGCGACGAGTACAACAAGATGACTCGTCGTCCCGGTAAGGGCGATTCGCCCAAGCGCACCTCGGTTGATATTCAGGTCGGCACGTCCGTCCGCGTCACCGATGGCCCGCTTACCGACTTTGATGGCAAGGTCTCCGAGGTTAACACCGAGGCTGGCAAGCTCAAGGTCACGCTGATGATCTTTGGCCGCGAGACGCCGGTCGAGCTCGACTTTAACCAGGTCGCTGTCATCGCTTAAGTTTTCGTCCGTTCGCGCGAGCGTGCTTCTTCTGTGACTGCTCATCTCAGGAGTGCTTCTAACACGTGCGTGCTTACGATATAGCAAGTACTTCACACTCGTGATTCGAAAGGAATGACCATGGCTGAGAAGAAGGTTGCCAACGTCATTAAGCTCCAGATTCCTGCTGGTGCAGCTAACCCCGCTCCTCCCGTCGGCCCCGCCCTGGGCGCTGCTGGCGTGAACATCATGCAGTTCTGCCAGGCCTTTAACGCCGAGACGCAGGACAAGAAGGGCGACATCATCCCCGTTGAGATCTCTGTCTACGAGGATAAGTCCTTCTCCTTCATCACCAAGACCCCGCCGGCGGCTCACCTCATCAAGAAGGAGCTGAACCTCAAGTCTGGTTCCGCTAAGCCCCAGGCCGACAAGGTTGGTCAGCTCTCCCAGGAGCAGCTCACCAAGATCGCCGAGATCAAGATGCCGGACCTCAATGCCAACGACATTGACGCCGCCAAGAAGATCATCGCCGGTACCGCCCGTTCCATGGGCGTCACCATCGCTGAGTAGCGATTTCTTATGGTAACGACGGGTGCTCCGACCGGGGCGCCCGTTAAATGTGTGCAATAGGGCACACGATACGATGTGGGAGGGCTCACGCCCGTTTAACCACAGGAGGTAATGCACATGGCTAAGCATGGTAAGAGCTATAACGCCGCTGCCGAGAAGATCGACCGCGCCACGCTCTACACCCCCCTTCAGGCTGCCAAGCTCATCAAGGAGCTCGACACCGCCAAGTTCGACGAGACCGTCGAGGCCCACTTCCGTCTGGGCATCGATACTCGTAAGGCTGACCAGAACATCCGTGGTTCCATCTCTCTGCCCCACGGCACCGGCAAGACCGTTCGTGTTGCCGTCTTCGCCGAGGGCGAGAAGGCCCGCGAGGCTGAGGCTGCCGGCGCCGACATCATCGGTTCCGACGAGCTCGTCGCCCAGATTCAGAAGGGCGAGATCAACTTCGACGCCGCTATCGCTACGCCGAACATGATGGCCAAGGTTGGCCGCATCGGTAAGATCCTTGGTCCCCGTGGCCTCATGCCGAACCCCAAGCTCGGTACCGTGACCATGGACGTCGCCAAGATGGTCTCCGAGCTCAAGGCTGGCCGCGTTGAGTACCGCGCCGACCGCTACGGCATCTGCCACGTGCCCCTGGGCAAGAAGTCCTTCTCTGAGCAGCAGCTCGTTGAGAACTACGCTGCCCTGTACACCGAGATCCTGCGCGTCAAGCCCTCTTCTGCTAAGGGCAAGTACGTCAAGTCCATCTCCGTGTCTTCCACCATGGGCCCTGGCGTCAAGGTCGATCCCGCTGTCCAGCGTGACTTCCTGGCTGAGTAACTGCTAGTTACTGCCTGAGCAAAGTAAGCATTGCTAAAGAAACCCGGTTCTGCCTTGTGCAGGACCGGGTTTCTTGCTATCGCGTCAAAAGCATCACAAAGGGGACAGTGTCCTCTTTGTGATGGCTACCAGGGTGTTCTGGCTGTTGAGGACTCGATGGCTTCGTGGCGTTTGAGCTCGCGGCGCATGGTTTGTGAGTTGAGCCAGGCTGCTTGCCAGCCGCGGATGGGGTAGTGCGTCTGGTCGAGCTCAAACTGCGTATAGCCGCAGGCGTTGATGATCGTCGTTCCACACACATGCTGCCGCTCGCGCTGAAAATCGTAACCGTAGCTTTGGTGTACATGCCCATGCACCATGTAGTCGGCCCCCCAGGACTCAAGCGCCGTGTTAAAGCACTCGAACCCTCGATGCGGCAGATCGTCCAGATCACCCATACCGGCGGCGGGTGCATGGGTAAGCAGAATGTCGCACCCGCCGACCATCCTAACCTTACGCGACAGCTTACGCATGCGCTTGGACATCTCGCGTTCGGTGTACATGTTGGCGCCGTCGCGATAACGCATGGACCCGCCAAGGCCCGCAATGCGAATCCCTCGGTACGTGTACACGCTGTCCTCTACGCAGATACATCCGCCCGGTGCATGACGTGCGTAGCGGTCATCGTGATTGCCGCGCACGTAGATGAGCGGTTTGTTGATGACCGTGACCAAAAACTCAAGATAGTCCGGGTCCAGATCGCCGGCGGACAAAATCAGGTCGACTCCCTCAAAGCGTTCCTTGCGAAAGCACTCCCAAAGGCATCGTTCTTCGGTATCGGCTATGGCAAGGATTTTCATAGGGCAGGGACTTTCGGCTCATCGTCGAGCTGCGGAATGGTGCCTACCACGTTGTCCGCCAGCCAATTCATCTCGACAATCTGCGTGCTCGGCAGCGGAGGGAAGCCTTCGATCTGTACCACGCCGTTCTGGCTGTGGAGTTCGCCGCCAAAGGGGTTGATGGATCCCTCAACAATGCCGTTGCGGAGCAACTGCACGAGTTTGCGCGTTTGGTAGGGTAGGCCCGGAGCGTAACGGATGTCGATAACGCCGGAGCTCATGCCATACCAGTAGTTGACAGCGCGCACTTGGTTGTCGTCGCTGGTCTCGTCCCACGTGCCGTGAAGAAGGCTGCGAACGATGAGCTCGTAGTAACGGCCCCAGTTCCATACGGGCATGGCGATGCCGGTGACTTTGCCGTCGACCAAGCGGTGAAGCCCGTAGGCCGTTGGGTCTTCGAGCGACTTTGACATGTCAGCGCCGGTCATGACGCTTACGCCTTCGCGGTACATGGCTTCGGCAAGACCACCGGCGGGAACATCGCCCCAGGTGAGGATGACCTGCGCGCGCGGGTCGAGCAGCGAGGCGCCAATCGCAAAGGCGTTGATCTCGCTGAGTGCGCCCGAGGCGAAGACCGACGCGTGGTAACCGATGCGGTGGTTGTCCGCCATGCTGGCCGCAAGGGCGCCCAGCAGAAACTTGGCCTCGTACATCTTGCCAAAGTACGAACGGACGCTTTGATGGGGAAGGCCGATAGAGCAGTTGAGGAACCGAACCCGGGGATACTCAACGGCAGCCCTGAGCGTGTATTCCATCAGGCGGTGCGAGGTCGAGAAGATGACGTTTGCTCCATGTTTGACAGCCGTTTCCACGGCGGCGTAGAACACATCCGGATCGTGACAGTCCTCGAACGCCTCGGTGCGCACGATACCGCCAAAGTGCTCATCGAGATACTGACGCCCTTGGTCGTGCAGGCTGTCCCAGCTCGACGTCGCACAGGGGAACTCATGGATAAAGGCGATGCGCAGGGGGTTGGCCGTCGAGTAGACGGTCTTGCCCATAAAGAAGTTGAGCACGCCGGAGGTGGACTTGGCGGGCGTCTCCCCCTCGTCGACGCTCGGTGCTTCGACAAGATCGACCTTGTCCTCGTCATTTTTGCCGGCAATGACCAGCTCGCGCCAGATCTTGCACAGGCGGTTTACGACGATATCCGTTGGCGTATCCAGCAGGCGGTCCTGGTTGTACACATTGAGGTAGACGAGCATGGCGTCGGCGGGCGTAATGTCCAGGTGATCGCCGCCTGCGCGAAGGTGGGCACGCTTAAAGAGCAGGAAAGTGTGGCGCAGGTAGTCGACCTTTTTCTGCGGCCATTTTTCGATAAGGTTCTGACCGAGCATCTTGGCGAGTGTTTCGTAGCTTCCCTCACGCGAGAACTCGATCTCGTATAGGGGGCAGACGCGCCAAAACGCGCAGAACTCGCCGTACAGGCGGCTTTCGACGGAATCCCATGTGCCGGGATAGAGACGGGTGACCTTGGCCGAAACCGTCGGGGCGTCTAGGAATTTGAGGACACTGACGCGTTTGTTGCCTTCTTGGACATAGAACCGATGCATGAACTCGGTGACGATGACGGGGTCGCGATAGCCCTCGGTCACCTGGATGTCGTAGAGGTTGGACCACTTGCGGGCGAACTCGGTGCTAAACGGAAGCAGGGGCATAAAGTTACACGAAAAGGCGGACTGACGGCCCTTGGTGACCGTACCGACGACCATTTCGAGCGGAATATCCCTTAGGCCGGCATTCTCTCGCTGACCTAAGGGGAGCTGGGCAACCAAACTGTCGAGGTCCGTAAGGTATGGATGCTCGCTTTGGCTAATGGCGCGTCGACGTCCTTGCTCGCCGCGCTTGCGTGCTTGACGATAGGCCTCTTCCATGATGTTGCTCCCTTAGTCGTTTAAACAACTATATGAACCATGGTACCACGAATGAAAACCACTACAAAGATGCCTGACCCCTTTGCGGTGGTTTAGGCGATGATGGGGGCGATGGCGCGGATGCAGGCGTCGGCAGCGGTGAAAGTGGTGCTGTCGTCGCTGACGATAAAGATGATCTTTCCTTTGATGCCAAAGTCGCCGATTTCGCTAAAGAGCACGTAGGGCTCTTTGTCAAAGCCCGAGATGGGCGAGACGGCCGTTTTGGTTGCGCTCGTGAGCTCGTCTGCCAGCACGTCAAGGGAAGCCCACTTAGACGTGTCCTTTACGGCAACGGGCACGGCCACGCGTCCAAAGGGCATCAAATGCACGAGCGTGTTCTTGGAGATGTTGGAGTTGGGCACAATGATGGTCTGTCCACAGGCATCCTCAATCGTTGTATGACGCCAAGTGATGTCTTGGACCACGCCGGATACGCCGCCGACCTCGATATTGTCGCCGGGTTTGATGATGCCCATAAAGGTCACTTGCATGCCGCCGATAAGGTTTGACAGCGTGTCCTGAAAGCCGAGCGAGATGGCGATGCCGCCGACGCCAAGAGCGGCGACGAGCGCGTTTGCGTTAATGCCAAAGCAGTTGTCGAGGATAAAGCTGCCGCCAATCATCCAGATGACGGCGCGCGCGATGTTGATGAAGATACTTGATGCCGGAAGCGGGTTATCGTCTCGGTTAAGCAGATGGTTCAGGGTCTTGGATACGACCTTGGCGGCGACGGCGGTGCCTATCGCCAAGATGACGGCCCAGATGATGTTGTGGACCCACCGTTGCTCAAAGAAATGAAGAATCGGCTCAAACAATTCCATGTAGGGAAAACCTCCTAATGATCGTCCAACCATGATACCCACCAAGAAGCCCGTCCGATCAAATTCGGACGGGCTTCTGTGCTCGATATAAAGTTTACGCGGTGGGGCTGCAAGGCCCGGCGGTGTAGCTTAGCGTCGACGCTTCCAGATAATGCCGAGCATGATGACGATGATGCCGCCGATAAGGCACGCGCCAACTACTGCCAGCGTGCGGTCTCCCGTTGCGGCGAGCTTACCGGTCGTCTTCTTGGTGATGACCTTCGTGGTCGCCGTGTCCGTCTTAGGCGAGGGCTTAGGCGTCGGGGCCGGTGTGGGCGTGGGGTCCACGGCAGCGGAGCCAAAGCTGATGGTGCCCGCGAGCGAGGCCATCTTGCTCTCCCAGCTGTCCTGCCCGATCAGTGCCCTCAGCGCCGCCTCGCACGTGCCCCACTCGGTGTACTTGGTGGCGTGTGCAAAGGTGGGAAAATCGGTCGTGTTGGTAATGATGTAGTTGTTGGTGGCGACGGTATAGGTCTTGGCGGGTCGAGCGTGCTGCCGTCTTTGGTGAGTGTGGCACTCACAATGCGCTTGCCTTCGGGCTGCGTCCAATCAATCGTCACGTTGATGCCGCCAAAGGAGAGAACGCTGCCAGAGTCATCGCGCCACTTGTACTTGTCTTGCGCCTCCTGCTCGGTATGGCCGGCTGCCACGTAGGCTTGCTGAAGCTCGTAGCTGTGATTGCACTCGTCGCTGATTTGTAGCGAGTGCTCGAGCGCTGCGAGGAAGTCCGCGCCGGCCATGGTCCAGGTCTCCACGGTGTTGCCGTAGGGCGAGATGGCGATGACGTCGCCGGCGGTCACGTTGCCCGCCGCGATGCCGCCGCGGATGCCGCCAGCGTTTTCGATAGCGAGGTCTGCGCCCGTCAAGGCAAGATAGGAGCCGCAAATCACGTGGCCGATGGTCTGGGCTTTGGTGGTGTCGTCCTCCTTGCTGGGGCGGAAATCGGTGGTGCGCACCATTTCCCAACCATGCGTGCCTGCGGCGTCCTCGCCGTAGAAATAGTTGGTGGTGGATGTGCCGAGCACCTTGTTCGATTCGTTTTCAAAGGCCTCGTCGAGCGGCTTGATCTTGTTGCGGACGGCTTCAAGGCGGCTTTGGTAGTCGGAGCCCTTGTCGGGGTCTGCCAAAAGGTCGTTGACGTTCTTGGCGGTGTAGAGCTTCTCGTCGCTGCCGTCTGCAGGGACCGTGACCGTGTCATCGTCGGTCGTCTCGGTGCCATTGGTGTCGTACTTGTACGGAATGGAAAGCAGCCCCACCTCGGCAAAGGCGCTGCCTGCCTCGACAACGTGGATCGTCTTGCCGTCGGCTCCCGTCACCTTCTCGTTAAGGTTGATGTGCTCGTGGCCTGCGATAAGGGCATCGATGCCACGGAGCCGTGTGGCAAAGGTCTTGGCGTTGAGCGTATGCGCGATACAGACGACAACGTTGCAGCCCTCCTTGCGCAGCTGCTCTGCCTCGGTATTGATGGCGTTCGTGGCACTCGAGAACGACGTGCCCGCGACCAGGTCCGCGCGCAGCGAGGATCCCAGCGACTCATCCATGGCACCCACGACGCCGACCTTGATTTTGTAGTCGAATGTGGAGTGATCCTCGCTATCCTCCCAGGTGCGATCGAGCGTCTTCGTGATGCTCGAGCTCCATACGCCGCTCGTAGACTTCGCGTTCGCGCAGAGCATGGCGAAGGGCGTGCCGGTGGTGCTGTAGCCGGTCATGGTGCGGAGCTTGTCCGCGCCGTAGCTCCAGTCGTGGTTGCCCGGCGTGGTCGCGTCGTAGCCGTCTACATAGAAGGTGTCCATGAGCTCGGCGATGCTCTTGCCCTCGCTCATGGTGGCGAAGGACTGCCCGTGGAAGGTGTCGCCCGCATCGAGCAAAAGATCGGGGGCGCTGTTTTGGGCGCTATAGAGAACCGCCAGCCCATCAAAGCCCACAGTGCCGGTGCCCTTGCTTGCGTTGTAGCTGTACTTGTAGCTGCCGTGGATGTCGTTGGTGTGCATGACGGCCACGGAGCCGTCAATAGCGGCGGGCAGGTTCCCCGCGAAAGCGAGGCTTGGGATGCCTGCGAGCGCGCCGGCAAACAACGCGGTGGCTAACGCAAGGCGGGGGAGTCTTTTCATGGCAGTTTCCTTAGTCCTTAGCCAGAATGTCTGGTTGAATATCGGATTATCGACATAATATGCGAAAACCGCCGCAAGGGCGCCTGTCCCTTAGCGGCGGTTTTGACGTTTGCGCAGATAAAACCTACCAAAATAAACCTGTCCCTTTTTGGCAGGTTTTAGCTCAGCAGCATGCGGTCGTTGGCGAGCTCGCCGCCCGAGACCTCCTCGAACTTCTGCAGCAGGTCGGCTACGGTGAGCGACTTCTTCTCATCGCCTGCCACGTCGTAGATCACGTGGCCTTCGTGCATCATGATCAGACGGTTGCCCAGACGGATGGCGTCGTTCATGTTGTGCGTGACCATGAGCGTGGTCAGGTGGTTCTCGTCGACGATCTCCTCGGTCAGGTTAAGCACCTTAGAGGCCGTCTTGGGGTCGAGGGCCGCGGTGTGCTCGTCGAGCAGCAGCAGGCGCGGCCTGGTGAGCGTGGCCATCAGGAGGGTGAGTGCCTGGCGCTGGCCACCCGAGAGCAGGCCGACCTTGGCGTTGAGACGCGTGTCCAGACCAAGGTCCAGGCGCTTGAGCAGCTCGACGTACTCATCTTTCTCGGCCTTGGTGACGCCCCACGAAAGGCCGCGACGCTGGCCGCGACGCTTGGCGAGGGCCAGGTTCTCGGCGATCTGCATGTCGGCAGCGGTACCGCGCATGGGGTCCTGAAACACGCGCCCCAGGTACTTGGCGCGCTGCGACTCGCTCAGGCGCGAGATGTCGGTGCCGTCGAGCTCAATAACGCCCGAATCGAGCGGGTACACGCCGGCGATCATGTTGAGCAGCGTGGACTTGCCGGCGCCATTGCCGCCGATCACGGTTACAAAGTCGCCGTCATTCAGGGTGAGGTCGACGCCGGTGAGCGCGCGCTTTTCGGTGACGGTGCCCTTGTTAAAGGTCTTCTTGACGTGCGAGAGCTTAAGCATCTGCCTCATCCCCCTTCGTGTAGGAGCTGCGGAGCTTATAGCGCTCCCAAACCACGGGCACGCACAGGGCCACGGCGACGATCACGGCGGAGAGCAGTTTCATGTCGTTGGCGTCCATGCCCATTTGCAGCACGATGGCGCGGATAAGGAAGTAGACCACGGAGCCAAAGACGGCGGAGGCAAGACGGACGCTAAACTGCGTGAGGCCGCCGGGCAGCAGACGGCCGAGCACCTCGCCGATAACAATGGCGGCAAGACCGATAACGATGGCACCGGTGCCCATACCAATGTCGGCATACTTTTGGCTCTGGCAGATGAGCGCGCCCGAAAGGCCGATGAGGGCGTTGGAGAGCACGAGGGCGATCATCTTGGTGGAGTTGGTGTTGACGCCCAGAGCGCGGATCATGTACTCGTTGTTGCCGGTGGCTCGCAGCGCCGAGCCGATCTCGGTGCCAAAGAACCAATACAGGATGGCAACGATAGCCACGGCGAGCAGGATGCCCAAGATGATGGCAACGGTGGACTGCGGCAGACCGGTCATATTGCTGACGGCCGAGAACACGGTGCCTTTGGCAAGAATGGGCGTATTGGACTTGCCCATGATGCGCAGGTTGATGGACCACAGGCTGATCTGGGTGAGGATTCCGGCGAGGATCGCGGGAATCTCGAAGACGGTGGTCAGAATGCCCGTGACGGCGCCCGCGATGGCGCCGGCGCACATGCCGGCCAGCACGGCGAGCAGCGGGTCGACGTTGTTATTGACGATGAGCACGGCGCAGACACAGCCGCCGAGGGCAAAGCTGCCGTCGCAGGTCATATCGGGAATGTCGAGCAGGCGGAACGTGATAAACACGCCAAGCACCATAATGCCCCAGAGGACGCCCTGCGAAACGGCGCCCTGCAATGCAATGAGCATGCTTCATACCTCCTAGGATAGGGTGGACACGTGATTCACCATAATAGCGGTAACAATGCATAGAAGAGCTGCGGACAGACGTTTTGTTTTACCTGAAACAAGCAGGGCGGACGCCGGTCTACAGCGCCCGCCCCTGTGGCTCAGATATTGAATAACGCGGCTAAAGCGCGAGCACGGGCTCTAGACGCATGCCGCGTATGGCATTACGCGTCCAGGGCGGAAAGGTCGATGCCCAGGGCCTCGGCCATTTCGTCGTTCTTGACGACGACCAGGTCCTTGCTCGAGAGGTGCTTGATCGGCATATCCTCGGGCTTGGCCTCGCCCTTCAGGATCTTAACGGCCATCTCGCCCGCGGCGTAGCCCAGGTCCTCATAGTTGATGGAGAGGGTAAACAGGCCGCCGGCCATGCACATACCCTCCTCGCCAGTCACGAAGGGAAGCTTGTTTTCCTTGCAGATCTGGCCGACCTGCGAGGCACCCGCGGCGATGGTGTTGTCGGTGGGGGAGTACAGCGCGTCGACCTTGCCCACGGCAGACTCGACGACGGACTGAATCTCGTTGGAGCTCGAGACGGTGAAGTCAGTGTACTCGAGGCCCAGCTTGTCGAGCTCCTTCTTGGCGGCCTTGATCTGGACGTCGGAGTTGGACTCGGCGGTGCAGTAGAGCAGGCCGACCTTTTTAACGTCGGGCAGGACCTTCTGCATCATCTCGAGCTGCTCGGCGACCGGGGTGAGGTCGGAAGCGCCCGTGACGTTGGTGCCGGGCTTGTCGTTGTCCTGGACCAGGCCGGAGGCGGCGTAGTCGGTGATGGCGCAGCCCACGATGGGGATATCGGCCGTGGCGCCGGCGGCAGCCTGCGCGGCGGGCGTGGCGATGGCATAAATCAGGTTGACGTTGTCGCCCACAAACTTGTCGGCAATGGACTTACACGTGGACTGGTCGTTCTGGGCGTTCTTCTGGTCGATCTTGACCTTAAGGCCGCTCTCCTTGATGGCCTTGACAAAGCCGTCGTTGGCGGCATCGAGTGCGGAGTGCTCGGTGAGCTGCAGAACGCCGATGGTGTAGTCGGAACCGGCGGCAGCAGAGCCGGAGCCAGAGTTGCCGCCGCATCCGGCGAGCGGGGCGAGCGCGAGCAGGCCGGCGGAGACCAGAAGGCTCCTGCGGCTGATGGTGATGTCCTTCATATCATTACCCCCAGTATAAAAATGGCTGGAAACACTGCACTGGGACAAAGTGCAAGTGGAACTATAGTAGCGCTGATGTCCATTTTTACAACAGCCTGGCGGGTTTTTTAATACAGAATCGGATGGGCGGTACGGGTAGTCGAATGGGCGGCGGAGGGTCTTATGCGGTGGAGGAGGCGTCGTCCTCGTCTAGGGCGGCGAAGAGCTTCTTGCCGTCGAGGAGACGTGTGGTGACGTTTCTCATTCGGCCAATCTCTACGGTACGCAACGTGTCATCGGCGCCTCGGGCGTCGTAGACCGTTCCCAGCAGATACGAGATGCCATCGCGCTGCCTGATGGCAAAGGGACGGAGTGTCATCCGTGCTGCTTCGGTTTCGCCACGCGTCGTGACGCTCGAAATATCAAAACTCACCGTGGTTCCGTGGTCGATGGCCTGCTCGACGAGCTCGCACGTGTCGATGCGCTTGATGGGCGTGCGTGTTGCCTTGGTAGCCTTGCTGCCTGCGCTTGGAGCAGGTTCGGGTGTATCGAGATAGCCGCGAACGTAGGCACTCGCCATGGCAACTAAGTGCTGCGCCATGCTCTTGCGGATGGCGATAGGCGTGGAGCGGTTGCGCATGACCATGCCGTGAAGCCGGATGATCTCCTCGTCGGTGAGTGGACGGGTCAAGAGCCGATACCCCACGCCGCGCTTGTATTCAATCTCATATCCGGCATGGCGAAGCGCGGAGATGGCGGTGTAGATGCTGCGCCGCGCCGCCGAGATGGGCATGCGGGCGGGGTCGTCGGGATGGGCGAGGCGCCGGATCAACTCATCGGAAAGCATAGCCTTGTCCTCGCCGGTGTTTTCGCTTAATAGTTGCAGGATGCGAACGGCGCGATAGGCCGCCATCGAGGCGGCGCCTCTAGTCGTGGTGTCGTAGGTTTCAACAGCGGCTTCGGTCATCGTGCCCACGTCCTTTCCGTTTTGGGTGGCGACGGTATGGAGCCTAGGACGTGGGGCTTTCCCAGGGGCGCAGGGCGCTCTGGGCGGTCGGTAGTCGTCGGCAAACGGCGGGTCGAGTTTTCAACAGCCCTGCTCAACTGACCAAAAACTTGCCAAAAGCTTGACGGATGCTGTTGAAAAAAAGCGTCTCTCGACCGATGTCGAGAGACGCTTGTGCGATGAGCGTTGGCGTGTGGCGACGCGAGCTAGCGTCCGACGATTAGAAGTCGGCGTTGCCCACGGTGCGCGGGTGCGGCAGGACGTCGCGGATGTTGCCCACGCCGGTCAGATACATGACCAAGCGCTCGAAGCCCAGACCGTAGCCGGCGTGCTTGCAGGAACCGTAGCGGCGCAGGTCAAGGTAGTACTTGTACTGCTCGGGATTCATGCCCAGGTCCTTGATGCGGGCCTCGAGCAGATCCAGGCGCTCCTCGCGCTGGGAGCCGCCGATAATCTCGCCGATACCGGGAACCAGGCAGTCGGCGGCGGCGACGGTCTTGCCGTCCTCGTTCATGCGCATGTAGAATGCCTTGATCTCAGCCGGGTAGTCGGTCACGAAGGTCGGGCGCTTAAAGTGCTCCTCGGTCAGGAAGCGTTCGTGCTCGGTTTGCAGGTCGATGCCCCAGCTCACGGGGTAGTCGAACTTGTGGCCGTCGGCGACTGCCTGCTCCAGGATTTCGACGGCCTCGGTGTAGGTAACGCGGGCAAAGTCGGAGTTGGCGACATGGTCCAGGCGCTCAAGCAGACCCTTGTCCACAAACTTGTTGAGCATATTGAGCTCGTCGGGGCAGGTGGCCATAACGTCCTTAAGAACGTACTTGAGCATGGCCTCGGCGTTGTCCATGTAGTCGTTGAGGTCGGCGAAGGCCATCTCGGGCTCAATCATCCAAAACTCGGCGGCATGGCGCGTGGTGTTGGAGTTTTCGGCGCGGAAGGTGGGGCCAAAGGTGTACACGTCGCCAAAGGCCATGGCAAAGTTCTCGGCGTTGAGCTGGCCGGACACGGTGAGGCTCGCATGCTTGCCAAAGAAGTCCTGGCTCCAGTCGACCTCGCCGGACTCGGTGAGGGGCGGATTTTTGGGGTCGAGCGTGGTCACGCGGAACATCTCGCCGGCACCCTCGCAGTCACTCGTGGTGATGATGGGGGTGTTGACGTAGACAAAGCCCTGCTCCTGGAAGAAGCGGTGGATAGCGGCAGCCGCGACAGAACGGATGCGGAACACGGCGCGGAACAGGTTGGTGCGCGGGCGCAGGTGCTGCTGGGTGCGCAGGAACTCGACGGTTGCGCGCTTCTTCTGCAGCGGGTAATCCGGGGCGCTCGTGCCCTCGACCTCGATGGAAGTGGCAGAAAGCTCGAAAGGCTGGGGTGCATCGGGGGTCAGTTTGACGGTGCCGGTGCAAATGAGTGCGGCCGAGACGTTTTGATGTGCGATCTCGTCGTAGTTGTCGAGTGCCTCGCGGTTCATGACGACCTGCAGGTCGCGGAAGCAGCTGCCGTCGTTGAGCGTAACAAAGCCAAAGTTCTTCATGTCGCGGACGGACTTAACCCAGCCGGCGACGGTGACGGTCTGGCCGCCGAGCGACTCGGCATCGGCATAGAGCTGCGCGATTTTGGTGCGGTTCACGTATCCTCCCATAACGGTTGAATGATAGTTATCCATACAGTTCGATATTCTAGCAGCTCGGCTCATTTGGGCTATACAGATAAGGCATTGGCGGGATGGTTTTTCAAACGAAAAGCGCCCGCGGCCAAATGGTCGCGGGCGCTTGACGAGGTGCCTTTTGGCTGTATGGCGCGGGGCCTGGCTACTTGGTCTTGGCTACCAGCAGCGGGTCGCCCAGCTTGACGAGCGGGTTGCCGCCGATAAGCGTTCCAGATTCGCCGACATGGTCGATGCTCTTAAGACGATCGAGCTCGGAGACGATGACGGTCACGATGTCCTCGTGACCAGCGGCCTTAATGGCCTCGCGGTCGAAGCTGATGAGCGGCTGGCCTGCCTTGACCACATCGCCCATCTCGACAAAGCGGGCAAAACCCTTGCCGTTCATTTCCACGGTGCCCAGGCCAACATGGATGAACACGCGAAGACCGTCCTCGGTGATCATGCCAATGGAGTGGTTGGTGACAGTGGTGGCGCCGATGCGGCCGTTGGCGGGCGCATAGATGGTGCCGGTAATGGGCTCGATGCCATAGCCCTGGCCAAGCATGCCCGAGGCGATCGTCTCGTCGGGAACCTCGTCCAGGTTGATGAGCACGCCGTTGACGGGGGCATAGATGACGCCTTCGCGGGTAGCGAAGCTTGCTGCGGGCGGAACGGACGCCTCGCCGGTCGAGGTGAAGGTGGACTTAAGCGAATCGAGCAGACCCATAGTTGCCTCCAACTTAAATAGGCGCATATCGCGCGTTTGGTTTGCCGGAAACGTTTCACATGTGTTTCGCGGCTTGGTCAACGCCCCTATTCTACGCTGCTCAACGATACCTCTGAACTGGGATTATGTGATATATCAGTTGAAGGGAAACTTATTGCCGGAGTGTTTCTGCGCCACGGGTTCAAGTGGGGTACGCTTGAAGGCGAAAAACAAGGGCGCATAATTTGCGCGAAGGGAGCACATATGATTGTCGAGAACCATGCGCTGTGGGGCGAGGAGCCGACCGAGGATTATCCGGCGACGTTTACGTATTTGGGTGCCGAGCCGTTGCCCGATAAACCGAATGGCCGCCGCCCCGCGGTGATTATCTGTGGCGGAGGTGCGTTTACGCATATCGCTCCGCATGAGCAGGATCCTGTGGCGTTTGCGTTTTTGGATCACGGTTACCAGGCCTTTGTGCTCAACTATGTCACGAGTTCTACGGGTGACGTGAGCTTTCCGCACCCCCAGGCAGATCTTGCCAAGATGGTCGCCACGGTGCGCGCCAACGCCGACGAGTGGCATGTCGATCCTAAGCGCGTGTGCGTCGTGGGCTTTTCTGCTGGCGGCATGATTTGCGCCTCGCTGGCAACACAGTGGAAGACCGGCCCCTTTGCGGCACTTGCCGGGGCGCGTCCGGACGACATTCGTCCCGATGCCGTGGTGCTGGGCTATCCATTGCTCGACTTTGCCTATGTGCGCGACATGCAGACGCGCGATCCGCGCATTGACTTGCGTGTGCCCAAGACGGGCGGCAAGACGGGGCGCGATTTGCTCAACGACTACCTGTCGATGGTGACGGGCGGCGAGGCAACTGACGAGCATCTGGCCGACATCTGCCCCACCACGCATGTTTCGCGTCAGATGCCACCGACCTTTGTGTGGGGCGTGTCCGACGACAAAACGGCGCCGATCGCGCAGGTCTATCCGTTTGCCCAACGCATGGCAGAGGAGGGCGTCCCTTGCGAGATGCACGTCTTTGACCAAGGTGGTCACGGCCTTTCGCTCGGCAACGCCAACACCGCGGTCGACAACGAGGACAAGCAGGTTTCCGTCCGTCCCTGGATCCGCCTGGCCTTCCGCTTTCTGGAGCGCCACGGCTTCTAGTTACGCGGTTTTACCAAACCGCGTAACCAGCCGACGCTGCAAGCCCGCCAGAGCGGCAATCTGCCTTTCAGCTTCGGTGGCATGACCGGAAGGTCAATGCCACCTCGCTTCAAGGCACCTTGCTCGCTCTGGCGGGCTTTCGCTGTCGGTTCCAAGACATCGGCATCGTCCTAGCTGTCAAGGGCTTGGCGTAGGTAGTCATTGGGTGTTCCTATAGTTTTGTCAACCGTCGGGGCTACTCCCGGTAGGGCACCCGGTCGCGCATCACGGCGTATATCGCCCTGAGCCGCTTCCTCGCGACGGCCTTGAGCGCCCGCCCGTGCCCCATGCCCCGCG
>DBGBZQ010000119.1:0-2470 GCA_048368115.1 Collinsella sp. | reverse complement strand
CCAGGCCCAGACCGCTGATGCAGATGAAGACGCCCACACCCAGGCCTGCCCAGCCATCGAGATCAAAGCCGGTCGTCTGCGAAATAAGCGCCGCCACCAAGACCGAGCCCGAGGTGATGACGTCGTTTTTGGAGTCCTGCGCCGTGGCGATGAGCGTCTCCGAGTCGATGCGATCGCCCAGCGTGCGGTTGAACGCTGCCATCCAGAGCTTAACGAGCATGGACGTAGCCAGTGCCGCAAGGGAAATAAACGTGTAAGCGGTGGGCGAGGGCTTGATGATCTTGGTGACCGACTCCAGGATCAGGTTGATGCCGACGGCGCAAACCAGGACGGCGACGAACAGGCCGGCTAGGTACTCGTAGCGGCCGTGACCATAGGGGTGGCCTTCGTCTGCCGGGCGGCTGGCAAGGCGGAAACCGAGCAGGCTCACAATGTTGCTCGAGGCATCGGAGAGGTTGTTGAAAGCATCGGCGATAAGCGAGACGGAGCCGGCGAGCAGACCCGCGATGCCCTTGGCCAGGCACAGGGTGATGTTGAGGCCGATGCAGACGAGGCTTGCGGAAAAGCCCGCGTTGGTGCGGCAAGATGCATCGACCGGCTCGCTCTCGCTGCCGGGAACAAGCGTATGTACCAGCCGATTTACAAATAGCATAGCGGTCGTCCTCACAATCATGTTTAAGGGGATAGTGTAGCTCGCACGGGGGCGCCGCGCGCCGATGCTCAGAAAATGCAGCAATAGTCTGCCGGTGCTAACGAGCGAGCCTTCTCGTCTGCCTGGGTGGTCCATTTTGGGCCACATGGGTATGGGCATGTGCCTGCTTGCTCGACATACTTAATGTCGACAGCCCCTGTGCAAAGGAGGACGTTTCCATGGACGAGATGTTTGCCATTAAATGTCAAAACTGCGGCGGCCCTATGTACTCGCACCAGGCTAAGCGCAGCTTTGAGTGCGCCTATTGCGGCACGGTGGTTCCGTGGCAGGCGGACGCCGGAGAGCCCAAGAGCGCTTTGGGTATTCGCCATACGCCGTTGACGGTGGTGGATGGACTGCTCAAACTCACGCATGTGTCGCAACTCGAGCGCCCGCAGGACCCGGACTGGTATTTCTTCAATGCGCACTGGCGCAATCAGTCGGTCCTGGAACATCTGCTGTGGGAGGATCGCGGCACGGCGCAGGAGTTCCAAGAGGCCACGCACGTGAGCATTCCCTGCCCCTTCTGCGGCGCGTCCTTTGAGGGGTCATCGACCCAGCGCGTGTTTGAGTGCCCGTCATGCGGCAATAAGATCGGCGTTGCCGACCTGCTCAAGCCCGGTACGTTTAGCAAACGCCTGACCATGGGCGTGGGTGCCGAATACGTTCCCGAACAGGGCGTCCCCTGCGAAATCTCGCCTCAGCAGGCACGTGCCAACGCGCTGCAGCTGGTGCGCCAGTACCCCGACGCCTTTGCCGGGCACGACGTAGAAGACGCGATCCAAAATGACATGATGCTCTTCTATTTCCCCATGGCGCTGGCGGACCTGCGCATGATGGCGTCCTTCCCGGGCAAAGGGCTGAGCAAGGAGACCCTGGTGTACTACGAGGTGCTCGACTGGGCATATCCCAGGGCAAACTACCTGGACGTTCGCCTTATGGGCATTTTGGAGCCGTGGGACTTTGGCAAGGTGGGGCCGTTCGATCCCGCCATGCAGGAAGGCGACTTCCGCGTCGTTTCCGTCGATGCGTCTACCAAGGACCAGGTGGTCATTGATAAGCTGGCGCTCGACGTTGCAGGCAACGATGCCGAGGCGGTGCTGGGGCTCAATAAAAAGAGCATCCGCGCCTGGGCGCGCAAGGCCCGCAAGCATAAGGACGGCCTGGTGATGGTGCCGGTCTACTTTATCGATCGCCCGGCGCCGGACAGCCGCGACGGCGAGCAGGTGCGTATTGCCGTAAACGGCCAGACGGGTCGCGCGGCAGCGGTGGTGTTTGGCGACAAGCGCGAGACGCATGTGGTAGCACCGCTCAATCCCAGCGTGATGCTGTCGAGCGAAAGCACCGTGCACGCCACGCCCATCGAGGTCAAATACGTTAAATCGCCCTTCCTATACCAGATTGTACGCCGTGGAGGCGGCGAGCCACCGCGCCAAGTGGCAGCAACTGCCGAGGGCTCTTACCGAGAGGAAAAGCCCAAACGCCGCGGCCTGCTGGGTGCGCTATTTGGGAAGTAGGGGAGTGGTGCTGGTTAGTCTTATGACGCGATAGCTAGGGGTGCGGGGCAGTTTGCAGAAGCGCGAGCTGCCCCGTTTTTGTGCGGCGAGACATGGCGTCCGAGCTGCCGTAGAGACTTAGCTAAATGGCTATTTAGCTGCTTGAGATCGACCTTCGAGACGTCGATTTCTCCTGACATTAATTTAGGGAGGAGATTGTCACGAAGAGCGGCAAGACGATGGTTCTCTTTACTTGAGCTTGATGCTTGGCTAAGCGCTGATT
>DBGBZQ010000118.1:0-49651 GCA_048368115.1 Collinsella sp. | reverse complement strand
CCTTACCGCACTCGGGGCAAACGAGATTGACGTTGGAGGCGTCGATAGGAGCCTCCTGCGAAACGATGCCGCCCTGCTGGTTGGCAGCGTTGGGCTTGACGGCCTTCTTGACGACCGAAACGCCCTCGACAACGACCTTGTTCTCGGCGGGGAGAGCACGCAGGACAACGCCCTGCTTGCCGCGATCCTTACCAGAGAGAACCTGGACCTTATCGCCCTTCTTGATATACATATATCTCCCCTAACTACAGGGTCTCGGGAGCGAGCGAGACGATCTTCATGTACTTCTTGTCACGAAGCTCGCGAGCGACGGGCCCGAAGATACGGGTGCCGACGGGCGAACCATCGTTGTTGATGACAACGCAGGCGTTCTCATCAAAGCGAATGTAGGAGCCATCCTTGCGGCGGATCTCCTTAACGGTGCGAACGACGACGCAACGGACAACGTCCTTCTTCTTGACGTTGGCGCCAGGGGTAGCCTCCTGGACAGCACCGATGAACACATCGCCGATGCCTGCATAACGACGCTTGGAACCGCCAAGCACCTTGATGCAGCGAATCTTGCGAGCGCCGGAGTTGTCGGCGACGTTCAGCATGGTTTGCATCTGAATCATGGTAGATGTTCCTCCGAACTAAGAACCGAAGAGAGGTGCGCTGCCTTTATACGGCCTGTGGTATGCAAGCCAGGCATACGCACATCTTCGGAAACGTACAAGTCGTAAGAGCGACTGCTTATTTAGCGCGCTCGACGACCTCGATGAGGCGCCAACGCTTCATCTTGGACATAGGACGGGTCTCCATAACGCGGACGGTGTCGCCCACGCCAGCCGTGCACTCCTCGTCGTGAGCGTGCAGCTTCTTGGAGCTGGTCATCATCTTGCCGTACTTGGGGTGACGCTTGCGCTCGGTGATGGTGACAACAATGGTCTTGGCACCGGAGACGGAGGTAACGACACCCGTACGGACCTTACGCGAGTTACGCGAATCAGTCATGTTCTCTCCTTAGGTCCTACTCGGCGACAGCGGACTTCTCCGCTGCGATCTCGCGGGCGCGCTGCTCCGTGAGGACGCGAGCGATGTCCTTCTTCACGGTGTTGACGCGAGCGGTGTTGTCCAGCTGGCTGGTGGCCATCTGGAAACGAAGGTTAAAGAGCTCGGCGCGCATTTCCTTCAGCTTCTCAACGAGCTGAGCGTCCGAGAGCTCACGAATCTCTGCGGGCTTCATTAGTTCTCCTCCTTGGCGGCGGCGGCGTCCTCAGCAGCCCACTTGGCCTCGAGAGCGGCCTCCTCAGCCATCTCCTTCTCGATGCGCTGCTCAGCGTTCTTAGCAGCAACAATCTTGGTCTTGATGGGAAGCTTGTGCTGTGCAAGACGCAGAGCCTCGCGAGCGACCTCCTCGGGCACGCCCTTGACCTCGAACATGATGCGGCCGGGCTTGACGACGGCCACCCACTCCTCGGGGTTACCCTTACCAGAACCCATGCGAGTCTCGGCAGGCTTCTTGGTGATGGGCTTATCGGGGAAGATCGTGATGTAGACACGACCGCCACGCTTCATGTAGCGGGTCATGGCAATACGAGCGGCCTCGATCTGACGGTTGGTGATCCAATGGGCCTCGAGAGCCTGGATACCAAACTCGCCGAAATGCAGCTCGGTATTACCCTTGGCCTGGCCCTTCATGGAGCCACGCTGCACCTTGCGGTGAAGAATACGCTTAGGGGCAAGCACTACTGACCCCTCCTCTCGGAGTTACGACGACGAGGACGGGAAGAGCCCTCGAGTGCAGGGTTGGGAACAGGCTGGCCCGGGAGCTTCTCGCCCAGGTAGATCCAGACCTTCACGCCGCAAGCGCCCATGGTGGTGCTGGCGACAGCCGTGCCGTAGTCGATCTTGGCGCGGAGGGTGTGCAGAGGCACGCGACCCTCGCGGTACCACTCACGACGGCCCATCTCGGCGCCGCCGAGACGACCGGAGCACTGGATACGGATGCCCTTAGCGCCGGCCTTGCGGGCGGACTGGACAGCCTTGCGCATAGCGCGACGGAAGGCAACGCGGCCCTCGAGCTGCTCGGCGATAGACTGAGCAACGAGGTTGGCGTCGAGCTCGGGGCGCTTGATCTCGACAACGTCGACGGAGAGCTGGCCCTTGGAGACGCCAGCGACCTTCTCGAGCTCGGTGCGGAGGGTATCGATCTCGGCACCCTTCTTACCGATGACAACGCCGGGGCGAGCGGTGAGGATGATGACCTTCACCTTGTCACCAGCGCGCTCGATCTCGACGCGGGAGACAGCTGCGCGGGAAAGACGCTTCTCGAGGTACTTGCGGATCTCGAGATCGTTACCGAGGGTCTTAGCGTAATCCTTCTCTGCGAACCAGCGGGAGCGCCAGTTCTCGGTGATGCCAAGACGGAAGCCGGTGGGGTAGACTTTCTGACCCATACAGCTTTACGCCTCCTTTCGAGGAGCAACGACGACGGTGATGTGGGAAGTACGCTTCAGAATGCGAGAAGCGGAACCCTTGGCGCGGGGACGGATGCGCTTAAGCGTCGGACCCTCGTCAACATAGGCAGCGGCGACAACCAGGTTGTCGGCACGCAGACCGTTGTTGTTCTCGGCGTTCGCAACGGCGGAACGGAGAACCTTCTCGACATCCACGGCGACGGCGCGGTCGCAGAAGTGGAGGATGTCGAAGGCCTGAGCGACAGGCTTGCGGCGGATCAGATCGACCACCAGGCGGGCCTTGCTGGGGGAAACACGCACGTACTTAGCGACGGCGCGAACCTCGGTGGCCTCAGTTTCAATAGACTTAGTTGCCATTTACGGTTAACCCCCTATTTGGCCTTGTGGCCACGGAACGTACGAGTCGGCGCGAACTCGCCGAGCTTGTGACCAACCATGGACTCGGTAACATACACGGGCACATGCTTGCGGCCGTCGTGGACGGCGATGGTGTGACCAACCATCTCGGGGAAGATGGTGGACGCGCGGGACCAGGTCTTCACGACGTCCTTCTTGCCAGCCTCGTTCATCGCGGTGATACGCGAGAGAAGGCGAGTCTCCACGAACGGGCCCTTTTTGAGACTTCTGCTCATAAGTGCTTTCTCCTAAAACTCGGTATCCGAAATTACTTCTTACGGCGACGAATGATGTGCTGGTTCGAGACCTTCTTCTTCTTGCGCGTACGAAGGCCCTTCGTCGGCTTACCCCAGGGGGTAACGGAGGGACGACCAGAGGTGTGGTTCTTGCCCTCGCCACCGCCGTGCGGGTGGTCGACAGGGTTCATGACGGTACCGCGGACGGTCGGGCGCACGTTCATGTGACGCTTACGGCCGGCCTTGCCGATGACGATGTTGGAGTGATCGGCGTTGCCGACCTCACCGACGGTGGCGCGGCAGGTAACGAGGATGCGGCGCATCTCGGAGGAAGGCATACGGACGATAGCGTACTTGCCCTCCTTACCCATCAGCTGGCAGGAGTTACCGGCGGAACGGGCGATAGCAGCGCCCTTGCCCGGCTGGAACTCGACGGCGTGGATGAGCGTACCGACGGGGATGTCGGCGAGGGGCAGAGCGTTGCCCGGCTTGATGTCGGCGTCAGAACCGGACATGATGGTCTGACCGACCTCGAGGCCCTTGGGGGCCAGGATGTAGCGCTTCTCACCGTCAGCGTAGTGCAGCAGAGCGATGCGAGCGGAACGGTTCGGATCGTACTCGATCGTGGCAACCTTGGCGGGCACGCCGTCCTTGTTGCGCTTGAAGTCGATCACGCGGTAACGACGCTTCACGCCGCCGCCCTGGTGGCGGGTGGTGATGCGGCCGTTGTTGTTACGACCGGCCTTCTTGGGCAGGGGCTCGAGAAGAGACTTCTCGGGCTTGGTGCAGGTGATCTCGGAGAAGTCGGAGATCGTCTGCCAACGCCTACCAGCGGAGGTCGGCTTAAGGTGCTTTACAGCCATTACAATCCCTTTCAATAGGAATCCGTTAGCCATCGCAGACAGGGATTCGAGGTTCTGCCTCGGGTGCGATGACACCGGACGTATACACGGTTCCGGGCGTGTCCATTTTATACGCCCAAAACCTTGAGCTCTCGCCTCCCCTATTTGGGAGGCATGAGCTCACTCAACAGCAGTGAGTCTTAGGCCTGGTTGCCAAAGACCTCGATGGTGTCGCCCTCGGCCAGCGTGACGATGGCCTTCTTCCAAGAACGGGTCTTGCCGGCGACATAGCGCACGCGCTTGGTCTTGGGCTTGACCGTCAGGGTGTTCACGCGAACGACCTTGACGCCGAAGATCTCCTCGACAGCGTCCTTGATCTGATACTTGTTAGCATCCTTGGCGACCTCGAACGTGTACTTGTTCAGCTCCATGCCGGAGAAGGAACGCTCGGACACGATCGGACGGATGATGATCTCGTGGGCGGTCATTTATGCAAGCACCTCCCCGAAGTGAGCGGCGATGTCGGCGGGCATCAGCACAGCGTTGTTGTTGACGAGATCGTAGGTGTTGGCCTCGTCGGCAGTGATGATGAACGTCTTGGGAATGTTGCGGAACGACAGGTAGGCGTTGACGTCCTCATCGCGAACGATGATGGTCAGACGCTTGCCCTCAAGGCCAAGAGCCTTGAGCATGGCGACGGCAGCCTTGGTGGAAGGCTTCTCGAAGCCGTAGTCGTCGACGAGCACGAGCTCGCCATCGGCCAGCTTGGCGGACAGCGCGGAGCGCATAGCCAGCTTGATCTCCTTGTTGTTCATACGCTTAGCGTAGGAACGGGGCTTGGGGGCGAAGACAACGCCACCGTGACGCCACTGGGCAGCACGGATGGAACCCTGGCGGGCACGGCCGGTGCCCTTCTGACGCCAAGGCTTCTTGCCGCCACCGGAAACCTCAGAGCGGCCCTTAGCGGACTGGGTGCCCTGACGCCAAGAGGCCATCTGGCACTTGACGATGTGGTGCATAACGTGGATGTTCGGCTCGATGCCGTACACCTCAGCGGCGAGCTCGGCCTCGGCGACCTTCTTGCCCTCGCTGTTCTTTACTTCAAACTTTGCCATTTAAGTGTTCTCCTTGGTATGACGCTGGGCTAAATGGGCTGGGCCCTTAGGCCATACGGATGGCGACGAGACCATTCTTGGCACCCGGGACAGCGCCCTTGACCAAGATGAGGTTCTGCTCGGCATCGATGCGGACAACGGAAAGGTTCTTGACGGTAACGCGCTCGTTACCCATGT
This sequence comes from Collinsella sp., assembly GCA_048368115.1. Taxonomy (GTDB): domain Bacteria; phylum Actinomycetota; class Coriobacteriia; order Coriobacteriales; family Coriobacteriaceae; genus Collinsella. The sequence goes on along the minus strand of DBGBZQ010000118.1, from coordinate 44,426 downwards.
GACCGGCCATCTTGACGCCCTTGAGGACGCGCGCAGGATAGGCGCACTGACCGATAGAACCGGGGTGACGCTGGAAGTGAGAACCATGCGTCATAGGACCGCGGCGCTGACCCCAGCGCTTGATGCGACCCTGGAAGCCCTTACCCTTGGAGGTACCGATGACGTCGACCTTCTCGACATCAGCGAAATCAGCGACGGTGACGACCTCGCCGACCTTGTGCTCCTCGCCGTTCTCGACGCGGACCTCACGAAGGAAGCGGACAGGCTCGACGCCAGCCTTAGCAAAGTGACCAGCCATGGGCTTGTTCACGTTCTTGGCCTTGATGTCGCCGAAACCAATCTGGACGGCGTCATAGCCGTCGGTTGCCTGAGTTTTAACCTGCGAGACAGCGCAGGGGCCAGCCTGGATGACCGTGACGGGAACGACGTTGTCGTCCTCGTCCCAAACCTGGGTCATGCCAATCTTGCGGCCGAGAATCATGCTGATCAAGATATGATCCCAACTCTCGCGTGGTCTTGGGACAATGCGTACACCACCGAGCGTACGCCCCTAGAGGACCACTACTTACACGACGTGCTCCCCAGCCTTGTATTGCGTCCGGACTACCTGACAACCCTATTAAGCAGGCATTTTGTCCAGCCAGAATACTCCCCTGGTTTCACACAGCTGTTTAGTATACACGGCTGCGGGCGTATCCATCGAGATTCATATTTCACTCACATTGTTTACGCAGGTAAAGTGCGTGGCACGTTCCCAGTGTGCGGCGGAGGGGGCGGGCCTGAGACATATTAAGGTTGCTGCTCTACAGTCCTGCTCACGACGGAGAGCACATTAAGTGCTCTCCTGTTCGTGCGGAACTCGCGACAACCTTAATATGTCTCAGGCCCGCCCCCTCCGCCGCACACTGGGAACGCCACGTTGATGTCTGCTAAACCTTGCTCGCTCAGGCTAATGACTTTGTTGGGGGTCCACTATTTGCTGGAGGGTGAACTTGCATTGCATTGGCTCGCCTTCTGCTTGTGGCTTTGCCTCTTCGAAATCGAAGATCATGATGGCGCAGTTGGGGAGTTTTGCTGGGAGTTCGAAGCCCTCTGGGGCTGCAGCTTTGATGAATTGGCGGCTGGCACTGCCGTGGCTTACTGCTAAGAGGGTTTCGATACCATCGGCGCCCATGAGATTGGTGAGGGTGTCTACCATGCGTTCTTGCAGCGCGCGGCTTCCTTCTCCTCCAAAGGGGACCAGGTCCTCGCCCGGATCCCAGACGTCGGTGGGAAGGGCATCGTGGGGACCTTCTTCGAAGGTGCCGTAGCAGCGCTCGATGATGCCTTCGCAGGGCTCGACTGCTGCGTCCGGGCCGAGGAGCTCGCATGCAACGAGACTAGCGGTGTCCATGGCTCGGCCTAAGGGTGATGAGGCCACTTTGTCGGGAACGACGTTGTGGGCTTTGAGCCATGCGGCTGCCATCCCGGCTTGCTGACGGCCCAAATCGGTGAGCGGTGAATCGCAGCGACCCTGGACGAGCTTTTTAACGTTGAATTCTGTCTGGCCGTGGCGGAGCAGATACAGCCTCTTCATATTCTCCCCTTCTGTATAACTTGCTTTACCGGCGCAGCCCTACTCGTGGGTATGGCCTACGTAGTCTTCGTCGATCGTAATCTTGGCAATCGACTTGGGATATTCCGATTCGACTCGTTGTGCCAGCGCGTGCTTTACGTCTTCGGCACTCATCTGCAGATCCGAGGGACGCACGCAGTCAAAGATCACGTTGGTGTGCGTGGGACCCGGCACACAGCGCAGATCGTGAATCGAAAGGCGGCTATCGATCTGTTGGGCCATGGCGTTAATGCGTAAACGCATGCTCGCCACCTTGGGATCGTCGGTCACGATGGGATCGTAATGGAGCGTGACGATCATGCCGTCTTCGTTCCTAAACGCCTGCTCAATATTGTCGAGCGTGTCGTGACTTTCCATCGGGCTGGCTTCGGCCGCCATCTCGGCGTGAGCGCTTGCGAATTTCCTGCCCGGGCCGTAGTCATGAACCATCAGATCGTGAACGCCCAAAACGCCGGGATAGCTCATGATCTTGTCTCGAATGTGCTTGACCAGCTTAGGATCGGGCGACTGACCCAAAAGAGGGCTCACCGTATCCTGGATGAGTTCAAAACCGCTCCAGCCAATATAGGCGCCAACGGCAAGGCCGACCCATGCGTCAAGATTGATGTGCGTCACCTGCGAAACAATTGCGCACGCTAACACGGCGCCTGTGGCAAGAACATCGTTCTTGGAATCCTGGGCAGTCGCATGCAGTGTCTCGGACTCGATACGGTCGCCGAGCTTTTGGTTGAGGGCCGCCATCCACAGCTTAACGACCATCGAGAGCACGAGAACTGCCACCAGGGCAAGCGAGAACTCGACAGGTTCGGGGTGAATGACGCGCTCGACCGAGGACTTCACCAGCTCAACGCCAATCAGCAGCACGAGGGCCGCCACGACCAGACCCGAGAGATACTCGTAGCGACCGTGGCCGTAAGGATGCTCGGGGTCGGCCGGCTTGCTCGCCAGCTTAAAGCCCAGCACGCTCACGATATTCGAGCTGGCATCGGACAGGTTGTTCATGGCATCCGCCACGATCGAAACCGATCCCGAAATCACACCGATGGCGCCCTTCGCAGCACAAAGCGCAACATTGGCGACAATACACACCATGCCCGCTAACGTGCCCACACGCGCACGATCGCCCTGCGCGCGCTTAACTATCCACTCGACCATCTGCATCCGCCCCCACGGTACTACCTATATATCTATTGCTCAAACGGATTGTAGTGTAGCCACTTTGTCCTCAAGATACAAAAAGGCCGCAGCCCACACGGGCCACGGCCTTGGAATGTGACAAAGGAATCGTCCTTTTGTCGCACAGGTTTATGCGCTTACTTCAGCAGCGCTCGCCACCGTTTCGGGCGAATCGGCTCCGTTCCCCGTCGCCTGTCCCTTCGCCGGCACCACGCCAAAGCAGTAGCTCAGCGCCGCAGACACCGCAAATGCCGTGCCGCCGGCAACACAGCACCACAGTAGGTTCGAAATGCCGCCCGTGGCAAAGCCAATGACCATGAGGACATTCGTCATGCCGATGGTATAGGCCGTAACGTGGCCCACGGCCGCAACAAGGCCTCCGACGGCGCCGCCAATGGCCATGCACGTCAGGCACCTGCCATATTTAAAGCCGCAACCGTACAGCGCCGGCTCGCTTACGCCGCCAAGAACACCCGAGATCGAATAACCCAGCATGAGCGCCTTCTCGTCCTTATCCGCAACGCGGAGCGACGCGCCAAAGGGCATGCCCCAAACGGCGAACGTTGCCATCGTCGCAGCGATCAGAATGCACGAATCCGTCCCCACACTCATAAACTGCGCATAGGCGAGCGATAGGACAACATTGCTGACACCCGCGATCTTAAGGAACTCCCAGCCCGCGGCAAGCCCCATGAGCGTGAGCAGCGACACGATGCCACCGGAATTGCCAAGCATAAACATAAGCTGGCCCAACAGCATGCCCAGATAGCTGCCCGCCGGCGCCGTGATACACAGCGAAACCGGAACCATGACAAGCATGGTCGCAAACGGAACAAACGAAAACGCCACGGCCTTAGGGATAACGCGCTGAAAGAAACACTCCACTTGCCAAAGCACGGGTACCGAGATGAGAACCGGAATAACAGTCGTCGTGTAATCGTTGACCGGCGCGGGAAGCAGGCCATACACGGAAGTCATCGATGTCCCCGTCGTCGATGCGGCATCGACGAGCTTAAGCAGATCGGGCGCAATCAATACGCCGCCCAGCATCATGCCCAGCTGCTCCGAGCAACCGAGCTGGCGGGCGGCCGCCCAACCAAGATAAATGGGCAAAAAGTAGTAACCGGCGTTATAGAGCCAACTGTAGAACAGGCGATAGATTTCGGAATCGGCAGACCATAGGCCCAGCATGCCTTCGCCCATAATGACGGCGACGGTGCGGAACAACGCCGCGCAGACAATAAACGGCAACGCCGACATCATGCTTTTGGACAGATAGTCCACCACGGCCATGGCGTTTGATGAGACCATCGTTGTAAACGAGGTGTTAGAAACTTGTGACACAGGAACCCTTTCCCAATGTGACATGCGGACTGTCCCTTTGTCACATCGTGCGATACTGACCGATTGCGCGGTACTTTTCGTAGCGGAGGTTTGTGAGGGTCGCGTCGTCGAGCCGCCCAAGCGTATCGAAGGCATCAAATGCCGAGGACATGACGGCGCCGGCGATCTCCTCATGCGACAGACCCCTATCGTCAACAATGCCGTCGATGATGCCGAGCGCCAACAGATCGGGAGCCGTGAGCTTAAGCGCCTCGGCGGCCTCATTCGCGCGCTCGGTATCCTTCCACAGAATCGACGCACAGGCCTCGGGGCTCACGACCGAATAGGCCGAGCTCGAGAGCATCAGGATGCGGTCGGCCACGGACAGCGCCAGCGCGCCGCCAGAGCCGCCCTCGCCTGTTACCACCGAGACAATCGGCGTCTTAAGGCCGCTCATCTCCATGAGATTCTGGGCAATCGCCTCGCCCTGGCCGCGCTCCTCGGCACCGATGCCGCAAAACGCGCCCGAAGTATCGACCAGGCACAGAACCGGTCGACCAAACTTTTCGGCCTGGCGCATCAGGCGACGCGCTTTGCGGTAGCCCTCGGGATGTGCCATACCAAAGTTGCGATGCATGCGCTCTTTGGTCGTGGTGCCGCGCTCGATGGCGATGACCGTTACGGGGCGTCCATCTTTCCAGCCAATGCCACCCACCACAGCGGCGTCGTCGCCAAAGTAGCGGTCGCCGTGCAGCTCCACAAATCCATCCAGGCCCAGCGAGATCATCTCGCCTGCCGTGGCGCGATCTGCCGAGCGGGTCTGCTTGACAATCTCGAGCGCGGTTTTTGGTGCGGCCGAGCGCTTGAACAAGTGTCCCAGCTTTTTGCCGCGGCGACCCGTATGCACGATCTCATGCGGTGCCCCCAGGCCGGGCGCGTGCCCTTCGTGCAGCGCCAGCAGCTCGCCTACCGTGAGCGCAACCTCGCCACGCGGAACAACGGCATCGCAAAAGCCGTGCTCCAGCAAAAACTCGGAGCGCTGGAATCCCTTGGGCAGGCGCTTGTGCATGTTCTGCTCGATCACGCGCGGGCCGGCAAATGCCGTCAGGGCATCGGGCTCGGCCAGGATAATATCGCCCTCCATGGCAAAGCTCGCGGTTACGCCTCCGGTCGTGGGGTCAGTGAGCACCGTGATATACAGGCCGCCCGCCTCGCTATGGCGCCTAACCGCCGCAGAGATTTTGGCCATCTGCATAAGCGACGTCACGCCCTCCTGCATGCGGGCGCCACCCGATACGGTAAAGCCAACGACCGGCAGTCCCAGCTCGGTCGCACGCTCAAATGTGCGGCAGATCTTCTCGCCCACCACGGAGCCCATCGAGCCCATCATAAAGATGGCATCCATAAAGAAGAGCGCGGTATCGCAACCGCAGATTTTGCCCCTGCCGCACACAACGGCATCGCGCTCGCCCGAACGCTCGCTCACGCTCTTGAGCTTGTCGGCATAGCCGGGAAACGAGAGGAAATCCTCCGACGCCAGATTAGCATCCCATTCCTCAAACGCGCCCTCGTCGACCGTCATGCGCATGCGCGCGCGACCGCTCACGCGAAAGTGTTTGCCGCAACGAGGGCAGACCTCGAGGTTGTCGTGCAGGCGTGCCTCATCGATTACGCGGCGGCACTCCGGGCACTTGATAAACACGTGGCGCGCGGGAAACTCGGCGCACGACTCGGTCATCGGCCCCTCGAGGACGTTGACCGTCTTCGCTTTTCTATTCATCAGCATAGAGATGCCCCATCAGATCGGTGTGATACATGCCCGACAAGAACTCGTCGTTTGCCAGCACGTCGAGCTGAAGCTCGCTGTTTTCGCTCACGCCCTCAATCACGAGCTCGCCCAGGGCCGAGCGCATCTTGCGAATGGCGCCGTCGCGCGTGGGCGCACACACGATGAGCTTGCCAAGCATGGAGTCGTAGTACGGCGGAACTTTTGCACCGGTAAACATGGCGGAATCCCAGCGCACGCGCGGACCACCCGGCACACGCAACGCGGTGACCGTTCCGCATGACGGCAGAAAGTCCGGCGTTTCGGCATTGATGCGGCACTCCATGGCGTGGTTGCGGACCGGCATGTCCTCCTGCTCAAAGGGCAGAGGCTGGCCGGCTGCCACGCGCAGCTGCCACTTGACCAAGTCGGTATCGGTCACAAACTCCGTAACCGGATGCTCCACCTGCAAGCGCGTGTTCATTTCCATAAAGTAGAAATTGCCGTCGTCCGAATACAGGAACTCGATGGTACCGGCTCCTTCGTAGCCGACGGCACGAGCCAGGTCACGCGCTGCCTTGTGCATGCGAGCACGAATGTCGTCGTGTCCGTCGAGACACGGCGCGGGGCTCTCCTCGATTAGCTTTTGGTTGCGCCGCTGCACCGAGCACTCGCGCTCGCCGAGCGAAAACACATGGCCCTGCTTATCGGCCATAATCTGCACCTCAACGTGATGCGCCGGCGCGACGAACTTCTCCATGTAACACTCGCCGTCGCCAAAAACGGCCTCGCCCTCGGCGCGTGCTTCAATAAAGGCCTTTGCCGCATCTTCCACGCGCTCGACCTTACGAATACCGCGACCGCCGCCGCCCGCACGCGCCTTAATAAGCACGGGGCAGCCAATGCGCTCAGCCTCGGCCGTTGCCTCCTCGGGACTTTTGAGCAAATCGCAGCCCGGCACGATGGGCACGCCCGCCGCGGCAGCCGTTCGACGTGCGGCGTCCTTGTCGCCCATGCTGTCGATCACCTTGGCCGAAGGACCAACAAACGCCAGGCCATACTTGTCGCAGTCGCGCACGAAGCTCGCCTTCTCGGAGAAAAAGCCATAGCCGGGATGAATTGCCTTAGCTCCCGACTTTACGGCACAGGTGAGCACAGCATCGTCGTTGAGGTAGCTCTCGGCAAGACGCGGACCGCCGATGCAATACGCCTCGTCGGCAAGCTGCACGTGCAGCGCGTCCGCATCGGCCGTGGAATAAACGGCGACGGTCTTGATGCCCATATCGCGGCACGCGCGGATAACACGGACCGCGACTTCGCCGCGGTTGGCGATGAGCACTTTGTCGAACATGAAGCCTTCCTTAACTTTCGTGCATGAGTGCAAAAGACATATCGGCGCGGCAGCAAACCTCACCGTTGACGCTCGCAGTACCCGTCGCAAAGCGGAACGGCCCGCGCGCACGCGTGATGGTGCACACCAGATCAACCGTGTCGCCCGGGCGCACCGGACGCTTAAAGCGCACCTTGTCCAGACTCGTGTAGAACGGCGTCGCGCCGCGCGCTTCCTCATCGCCCATCAGCAGCACGCAACAGTTTTGGGCGAGCATCTCGCACTGAATCACGCCGGGGACCACCGGGTTTCCCGGAAAATGCCCCTGCAAAAAGTACTCGTCGCCCGTAATCGTGATCTTGCCGTGGGCCTCGTCGCCCACCAGCTCGGCCTCGTCGAGCAAAAGCATCGGTTCGCGATGCGGCAACAGTTCCTTAAGCTCTTCTTTGTTCATGGATATCACCTATCCGATCCTCATGAGGCAGCTGCCAAACTCCACGAGGTCGCCGTCGGCCACGCAGATCTCGAGCACCTCGCCGTCTGCCTCTGCCGTTACCTCGTTGAGAACCTTCATGGCCTCGATGATGCAGAGCGTCTCGCCGGCCTTGACCTTAGAGCCCACGTGCACAAACGGCTCGTCGCCCGGCGCCGGGGCAGCATAGAAAACGCCGACCATGGGAGCGGTCACCTCGGTGCCCTTGGGCTCCGGTGCGGCGGCAGGTGTCTGCGCGGCGGGCTCCGGTGCGGCAGGCGCGACTGTGGGAGCTGCAACTGGAGCGGCCATAGCGCTCGGCATGGGCATGGGCACGGCAACCGGCTGTGCGGCGCTCGCGCGCTCGAGTTCGACCGCGGTGCCATCGGGCTCCTCAACGCGTACGCGCGTGAGGCCGCGGTCCTCCATAACATCGGCTATCTCGGCAAGTCTTTTGGAATCCATGCTCTAGCTCCTCGTATATCTACGCAGCGCGATGGCGGCGTTGTGTCCGCCAAAGCCCAGGTTGGTCGAAAGCGCCCAGGTAAGGTCAGCGCGAACCGCGCGATTGGGCGTGTAGTCAAGATCGCAGGCGGGATCGGGCGTGTGGTAGTTAATGGTCGGCGGCACCACGCCCTGCTCGAGCGCCATGGCGCAGGCCATGACCTCGATGGCGCCCGTGGCACCGATCATGTGGCCGGTCATCGACTTAGTCGACGAGACGTGCGCGGCGCGCGCCGCGTCCTCGCCGAGCGCACGCTTAATGCCCGCCGTCTCGGACGAATCGTTGAGCTTGGTCGATGTGCCGTGGGCATTGATGTAGAGACCCTCGGAAGGCTTGACGTCGCCCTCGGTCACCGCCAGCGATATCGCGCGGGCAATGCCGGCAGCCTCGGGATCAGGACTCGTGATGTGATAGGCATCATCGGTGTTGCCGTAGCCCACGACCTCGGCATAAATGTGCGCACCGCGCGCCTGCGCATGTTCCATGCTCTCGAGCACGAGCACGCAGGCGCCCTCGCCCATCACAAAGCCGTCGCGGTCTGCATCGAACGGACGGCAGGCCGTCGCGGGATCGGGGTTGGTGGTCAATGCGCGGCAGGACGTAAAGCCCGCAACGGCATCGGGGATAATGGCCGCCTCGGCGCCGCCCGCGAGGATCGCGTCGGCATAGCCGTGCTTGATGGCGCGGAACGCCTCGCCCACCGCATGGGCCGAGGTTGCGCACGCGGTCACCACGGGCAGGGTCGGGCCCTTTGCCTTGTGGCGGATTGCGATATTGCCCGATGCCATGTTGGGGATCATCATCGCGATCATATAGGGCGATGCGCGGCGGGGCCCACGTTCGGCAATCGTATGGACGTTGTCGACGAGCGTCGTCATGCCGCCCACGCCCGAGCCCACGTAGACGCCCAGGCGCTCGCGATCGATGGCGCCTTCGACATCAAAGCCTGCATCGTGCATGGCTTCGTCCGAAGCCGCCATCGCAAACTGAACGCAAGGGTCGAGATGCTTGGCGTCACGCTTGCCAAAGTACTCGTTGCCGTCAAAGCCCTTGACCTCGGCTGCCACCTTGACGGCAAACGCATCGGTATCGAAGTGCGTGATCGGGCCGATGCCGCACGTGCCGGCGCACATGGCCGCCCAGGTGGCAAGCGCGGTGTTGCCGAGCGGCGACACGGCACCGATACCGGTGATTGCAACTCTCTGTTCCATCATGGTCTCCTCATCCAAGCCGTTCTTCGGCCCTGGTTTCTACATCGCCATTCCGCCGTCGACGCGTACGACTTCGCCCGTAATGTAGGCAGCCGCATCGCTCACTAAAAATCGCACCACACCGGCCACCTCTTCGGGCTGCGCCATACGCTTAAGGGGAATCTGCTCCTCGGTTACCGTACGCACCTTCTCCGAGAGCTTTGCCGTCATATCCGTCTCGACAAACCCGGGGGCAACCGCGTTCACTCGTACGCCGCGGGGCGCAAGCTCGCGCGCCACCGCCTTGGTCAGGCCGATCACGCCCGCCTTGGAGGCAGCGTAGTTGGCTTGCCCGGCATTGCCCATCAGGCCCACGACCGAGCTCATGTTGACGACGCAACCGCCGCGCTGGCGCATAAAGGTCTTGGTGAGCGCGCGCATCATGTTGAATGTTCCCTTGAGATTGACGTCGAGCACGCGGTCGAAGGCGTCATCGCCCATGCGCATGAGCAGGCCATCGCGGGTGATGCCAGCGTTGTTGACGAGCGCCCAAATGGAGCCAAAGTCGTTGAGGACCGCTTCCACGCACGCGTTGACGGCAGCGGGGTCGGCCACGTCACATTGATATGAGCGCGCCGTGGCGCCAGCCGCCTCGCAGGTGTCGCACGTCTCGCGCGCCGCATCGAGGCTGCCGGCATAGACGACGGCGATATCGTAGCCATCCTCCGCCAGACCGATAGCGCAGGCGCGGCCGATACCCCGCGAGCCGCCCGTGACCAGTGCCACGCGACGTGAGTCGTTGCGCTCGAGCGCGCCATTGTTCAAGTTGCCCATGTCATTCCTTTCGGGTTACAGCCCTGTGGACTATGCAAGCTCGTCGGCAATAGCTGCGACCTGCTCGGCCGTTTCGCACGAATACACGCGAACATCGCTCAGTGTACGCTTGACCAGGCCCGACAGGGTTTTGCCAGGGCCGACCTCAATAAACGTGTCGATGCCCTGATCCTGCAGAGCATGCAGCGTATCGACCCAGCGTACGGCATGGCTCACCTGATTGGCCAAGACATCCGATGCCGTCTGGGGGTCCGCCGGATAGGGCGCCGCTGTCATATTTGCCAAAACAGGAATGAGCAACGGGGACGGCGCGTGACCGGCCTCAATATATGCGGCAAGGCCACAGGTCGCCTCGGCCATATAGGGGCTATGAAATGCACCCGACACCGCGACCTTCATGGCGCGGCCGCCAGCCTCTTTTACTAGGACGTCGAGCTCCTGCAGCGCCTCGGGCGCTCCGGCCACAACCGTCTGCTGTGGGCTGTTGTAGTTGACTGGCCAGCAGTCCTCGCCGGCCTGTTTTGCCAGGCCCTCGACTTGCGCCGCATCGAGCTTGATGACGGCGCGCATGCCGCCCGGATGGCGCTCGGCAGCCGCGGCCATCAGCGCCGCGCGCTCGCACACGAGCTCAAAGCCCGCTCGCGTATCGAACGCCCCCGCAAAGGTGAGCGCGGCGACCTCGCCCAGCGAGAATCCCGCACAGGCGGCAGGTACCACGCCGCGCTCACGCAGGGCGGCAGCCGCTGCCAGGTCGTGAACGAACACGCACGGCTGCGTGTTCTCGGTCTGCGAGAGCTCCTCCTTGGAGGCACTCCGGCATTGCTCGCTGGTCCCCGGGCGCACCTCGTCGGCAATGGCGAACACCTCGGCGGCCGCCGGCGATGTCTCGATCAAGTCGACGCCCATCGCGGGGTGCTGGGCACCCTGGCCGGCAAACAAAAACGCTACGCCACCCATGCGCACGCACCCTTCAGGACGTGCTCGGCGCCATCGACCAGGTCGTCAACGATTTCGCGTGCGCTCTGGCGCTCGTTGACCATGCCGGCAATCTGTCCACACAAAAACGAACCCTCTTCGTAGTTGCCGTCCTTGGCGGCCTTACGCAGCGCACCGGTTCCCATAGCACCGAGCTCCTCGGCACTCGCGCCGGAACCCTCGCTCTTGGCATAGGCGTTGGTGAAGGGGCTCTTGAGGGCGCGCACTGGATGTCCCGTCGAGCGACCGGTCGCACGCGTCGAAGTGTCGTTGGCCTTCAGGACCATCTCTTTGTACTGCTCCGAGACGGTGCACTCGTCTGCGACCAGAAAGCGCGTACCCACTTGCACGCCTTCGGCGCCCAGCATAAAGGCGGCCGCCACGCCGCGGCCGTCGGCAATACCGCCGGCGGCCACGACGGGAATGTCAACCGCATCGACGACCTGCGGCACCAGTGCCATCGTCGAGGTCTCGCCAATATGGCCGCCCGATTCGGTACCCTCGGCAACAACCGCCGTGGCTCCACGACGTGCCACGAGGCGCGCCAGCGCCACCGAGGCAACGACCGGGATGACCTTGATGCCCGCCTCGTTCCACGCCTTCATGTACTTGGCGGGATTGCCGGCGCCCGTCACGACGACCGGCACTCGCTCGTCAATCACGACCTGCGCGACCTCGTCGGCAAACGGGCTCATGAGCATGACGTTGACGCCAAAGGGCTTATCCGTCTTGGCGCGCAGCTCATGAATCTGGTCGCGAAGCCAGTTGGCGTCGGCGTTCATGGCCGCGATGATGCCTAAGCCACCCGCCTCGGACACTGCGGACGCCAGCGAGGCATCGGCAATCCAGGCCATACCGCCCTGGAACACGGGCTTTTCGATGCCGAGCAGATCGCAGAGAGGAGTCTTGAGCATCTCTACTTCTCCAATGCCGCCTCGACCGTATCGGCGAACTCGCCGACCGTCTTGGGGTTCTCCTCGGTATCGAGCTGGATGCCAAACTCGTCCTCGACGGCAACGAGGATCTCGACGGTGCCCAGGCTGTCGAGACCAATCTCCTCGAGCGTGGACTCGGGCTTCATCTCGACATCGTCAAGGCCAGCGGTCTCGCGGATAACGTCGCAAACGCGCTCGAAGGTCTTCTGATCTGCCATGGTAGTTCTCCTTTGTTTGTGCCCCAGGGGCGTTTTCATTTCCTATGTGCAACTACTTCCAGCGAAGTAGATAGCCACCTACATCCAAGCCGGCGCCAAATCCGACCAGGGCGATGGTGTCGCCCGCGTGCAGCGCGCCGGTATTTGCCAGTCGATCGAGAGCAAGCGGAATACAGGCGCTCGAGATGTTGCCAGTTTCACGCAACGTTCGGACCACACGGTCGTCCGGCACACCCAGGCGCTTGACTGCCTGGCTCAAGATTCGTTCGTTAGCCTGATGGAATACAAAGTGGTCGATGTCCTCGACCGCGATGCTCGCGTCGCAGGCGAGCTTGTTGACCGTGTCGCAGATGGCATTGACGCCAAACTTGAAGACGCGACGGCCGTTCATGGAAAGCACGCTTTCGCAGTCCTGCGCCGTCTTATACGGCGAGGAGCCCGCCAATCCGGGGACGCGCAGTGTTTCGACGTCAGGCGACGTCGAAAGCTCGACAGCAAGGGGATTCTCTCCCCCAGCCTCTATGACCGCAGCACCCGCGCCATCGCCAAAGAGCACGCACGTGGCACGGTCGGTCCAATCGAGCGCGCGCGTCATCTGCTCGGCGGCAACGACCAGCACGTGCTTGGCGCGACCGCGGGCGATATAGCCCTCGGCGACATCGAGCGCAAATACGAAGCCGGCACAAGCCGCCGAAACGTCGAAGGCAGGACATGTGGCACCCAGGCGCTCAGCAACGGCGCACGCTTCGGCGGGAACGAGATGATCGCCCGTCGTCGTCGAACAGACGATAAGATCCAGCTGGCTCGCGTCGATTCCGGATACCTGGAGTGCCCGCTCGCTCGCCGCTACGGCAAGGTCGTCGAGTGACTCAGTGGTGCAGACGTGGCGGCTCTTGATACCGGTGCGGGTAAAAATCCACTCATCCGAGGTATCGAGGAACTCGGACAGCTCGTCGTTGGAAACGCTGCGCTCGGGAAGAGCCGAGCCCGTTCCCAGTATCGTGAAACCCATCACTAACCTCCTTTGAGTTGTTGACGTGTTTACATCGACCAAGAGAGGATAGCGCATTTCAGTCATTGTTGACGTGTTAACATTAAAATGTCCAAATGCGACAAAGGCTTCACATTGTGTCTGCCTCACGACACCATTGCGTTATTCACTTATTCATTAAGGAGGTAGCAGCCGCTATGGATGCCAAATTAACGATAGTCGACGTAACCGGATCGACCAACGATGACCTGCTCGAAGCAGGAAAACAAGGAGCGCCGCACGGCACAGGACTTGCCGCCCGGGCTCAGACAGCAGGACGCGGCCGGCGCGGCCACAAGTGGGATTCAACCACCGGCAACCTATTGCTTTCGATTGTCCTGCGTCCATGCGTTAATCCTGCAAAGTACTCTGGTCTTGCCGCCGTCAGCGGCCTAGCGGTGCTCGAGGCGCTCGAAAAGCAGGGTCTTGCAAACGAGATTGGCCTCAAATGGCCCAACGATCTGGTCGCGCGAGGACGCAAGCTCGGCGGCATTCTGGTCGAAGCCGCACGCGATAACGAAGGCAAACCCTTCGCCGTCTGCGGCATTGGCGTCAATGTGAACTATGTGCCTTCGGAGGTTCCCGATGGCGGCCTGCCGGCAATCGGTCTCTCGGACCTCAACGAGAATGTTCCCGCCGTCGATGTGCTACTCAAGGAGGTCTATCACGCGGTCGTGAACGCTGTAGACACATGGGCAGAGCGTCTCAACGCCATGGAAGAAGACGCCGGACCGCTCGCGCCCGTCCACAGCGAATATATCGCTCACCTCAATTGGATTGGGGAGCACGTTATCGCCCGCTCCCCCGCTGGGGACGAGCTGGCGCGAGGCATCTTTAAAACCGTCGATGACTTTGGTCGAGCGTGCATCGAGACGGAAGGCGACTTACGATCCTTCCATTTTGAGGAGGCATCGCTGCGTCCCATGGGTAAATAAGGCGCCATAGCCACCCATTCGGCCGCATTACCTGGGCCCCAAGGCCACCATTCAAAACAAAAGAGCCCCGCTGCCGTTATGACAGCGGGGCTCTGTAAGCTATGAGCAATATCGCTTAGAGCTTGATGTCGATGTCGACGCCAGCGGGGAGGTCGAGACGCATGAGCGAATCAACGGTGCCCGAGGTGGGGTCGAGGATGTCGATGAGGCGCTTGTGGGTGCGCATCTCGAACTGCTCACGGGAGTCCTTGTTCACGTGCGGCGAGCGGATAACCGTGTACAGGTTGCGCTCGGTGGGCAGGGGGACAGGACCGGAAACGCGAGCGCCGGTCTTCTGAGCGGTCTCGACGATGAGCTTCGCGGACTGATCGACGACCTCGTGATCATAGCCCTTGAGGCGAATGCGGATCTTCTGGGTAGCCAACTTAAACCTCCAAAGAGTGCGAGAGATGTTCTCGCGGATTACGTAACAGGGAGCTCGAACTTAGGCGTTCTTGCTCATGACCTCGTCCACGATGGACTTGGGCGCGGGCTCATAAGAGTCGAACTGCATCGTGTAGGATGCACGGCCCTGGGTCTGGGAGCGAAGGTCGGTAGCGTAACCGAACATCTCGCCCAGCGGCACCTTGGCACGGATGAGCTTGCTGTTCTTGCGATCCTCCATGCCCTCGATCTTGCCGCGACGACCGGAGAGGTTGCCCATAACGTCGCCCATGTACTGCTCGGGGGTCTCGACCTCGACAGCCATGATCGGCTCGAGCAGCTGCGGGTCGGACTTCTTGAGGGCGTCCTTGATAGCCATGGAACCGGCGATCTTGAAGGCGGCCTCGGAGGAGTCGACCTCGTGGTAAGAACCGTCGAACAGGGTGACCTTGACGTCGAGGACCGGGAAGCCGGCGATAACACCGGTGTTCAGGGCCTCCTGGATGCCCTTGTCGATGGACGGGATGTACTCCTTGGGCACGACGCCGCCGACGATAGCGTTGACGAACTCGTAGCCGAAGCCCTCCTCCATCTTCTCGAGCTTGATGACGGCATGGCCGTACTGACCGCGACCACCGGACTGACGGACGAACTTGCCCTCAGCCTTCTCAACGTCGTGACCAGCGGTCTCGCGGTAGGCAACCTGGGGCTTACCCACGTTAGCGTCAACCTTGAACTCACGGAGCAGACGGTCGACGATGATCTCGAGGTGCAGCTCGCCCATGCCGGCGATGATGGTCTGGCCGGTCTCGTGGTTGGTGGACACCTGGAAGGTCGGGTCCTCCTCGGCGAGCTTGGTCAGAGCCAGGGACATCTTGTCCTGCTCGGCCTTGGTCTTGGGCTCGATGGCAACGTCGATAACGGGCTTAGCGAACTCGATCTTCTCGAGGACGATCTCCTTGCCCTCTTCGCACAGGGTGTCACCGGTGGTGGAGTTCTTGAAGCCGACGCAAGCGACGATGTCGCCGGCAGCGGCGTCGTCACGGTCGATACGCTCGGCGGCGTTCATCTCGAGGATGCGGCCGAGACGCTCGCGCTGACCGTTGGAAGCGTTGACAACGTAGGAGCCGGACTCAGCGCGGCCGGAGTAAACGCGGACGTAGGTGAGCTTACCGACGAACGGGTCGGTCATGATCTTGAAGACCAGGCCGGAGAAGGGCTCGTCGAAGGAAGGATGACGCTGGATCTCCTCGCCGGTGTCCGGATCGGTACCGGTGACGGCCTCAACGTCGAGCGGGCTGGGCAGGTAGTCGACGACAGCGTCGAGCAGCTCCTGAACGCCCTTGTTCTTGTAAGCGGAGCCCACGAAGACGAGGTTGAGCTCGTTGGCCAGAACACCCTTGCGCAGAGCAGCCTTGAGCTCCTCGACGGTGAAGTCCTCCTCCATGAGGATCTTCTCCATGAGCTCGTCGTCAAAGCTGGCAGCAGCGTCGAGGAGCTCCTCGCGCTTGGTGGCAGCGATGTCGGCAAACTCAGCCGGGATCTCGTCCATCGGCTCGGGGTAGGTCATGCCCTTCTCGTCGGCCTTGAAGTCCCATGCAGTCATGGTGACCAGGTCGATAACGCCCCAGAAGTTGTCCTCGGCGCCCATCGGGACCTGAGCGGCCACGGCGTTGGCGTCGAGACGATCCTTCATGGTCTCGATAGCGTTGAAGAAGTCAGCGCCCACGCGGTCATACTTGTTGATGAAGGCGATGCGGGGGACGTTGAAGGTAGAAGCCTGACGCCAAACGGTCTCAGACTGGGGCTGAACGCCGGCAACGGCGTCGAAGACGGCGACAGCGCCATCGAGGACGCGCAGGCAGCGCTCGACCTCGGCGGTGAAGTCAACGTGGCCCGGGGTGTCGATGATCTGGATGCGGTAGTCCTTACCGTCCTTGTTCCAGAAGCACGTGGTAGCAGCGGAGGTAATGGTTACGCCGCGCTCCTGCTCCTGAACCATCCAGTCCATGGTGGCAGCGCCCTCATGGACCTCACCGATCTTGTGGGTCTTACCGGTGTAGTAAAGAATACGCTCGGTCGTGGTGGTCTTACCGGCATCGATGTGGGCCATGATGCCGATGTTACGGGTATCGGAAAGCTTGTACTTAGGCTTAGCCATGTTAGTTCCTTACCTTAACTTACCAACGATAGTGAGAGAACGCGCGGTTGGCCTCGGCCATCTTGAAGACGTCCTCACGCTTCTTGACGGAAGCGCCCAGGCCGTTGGAAGCGTCGAGGATCTCGTTGGCGAGACGCTCGGCCATAGTCTTCTCCTTGCGAGCGCGGGAGAAGTTGACGATCCAGCGGATACCCAGAGCGGTGGAACGACGGGAGTTGACCTCCATCGGGACCTGATAGGTAGCGCCACCGACACGCTTGGGCTTAACCTCGAGCGTGGGCTTGACGTTGTCCATAGCCTTCTTGAAGGTAGCGAGAGCGTCGCCACCCTCGGACTTCTCGGCAACGATCTCGAAAGCGGTGTAAACGATGCGCTCAGCGGTGGCCTTCTTGCCGTCAAGAAGGACCTTGTTGATGAGCTGAGTCACCAGGCGGTTGTTGTAAACGGCGTCAGGCTGAACCTCACGACGATTAGCTGCTGCACGACGCGGCATGTGAAATCTCCTTAAGTGTCTACCGTGCGGCGCTTAGGCGGCACACGGCGAAAGTATCAAAACGTTATCTGGCTTATTTGGCCTTGGGGCGCTTAGCACCGTACTTGGAACGGGCCTGCATACGGTTCTGGACCGGAGCAGCGTCGTAGGCGCCACGGATGACGTGATAACGGACACCAGGGAGGTCACGGACACGACCGCCGCGGACGAGCACGATGGAGTGCTCTTGCAGGTTGTGGCCCTCACCCGGGATGTAAGCAGTAACTTCGATGCCGTTGACGAGGCGAACACGGGCAACCTTACGAAGAGCCGAGTTCGGCTTCTTGGGGCTCGTGGTGAAGACGCGGGTGCACACGCCGCGCTTCTGGGAGTTGTGCTGCAGAGCAGCGTTCTTGGACTTCTTGGGCACGGAACGACGGCCCTGGCGAACCAGCTGGTTAATAGTAGGCAAAGCGTACTCCTTCTCGAATGATTCCAGCTTTCTGTAAAGTGCAACGGCTTGAATCGAGGGGTCAGCATCCCCCTACGAAACACGCAGTTCGATAGGATACGTGGCGTTAGCTGTGCCGTCAACAGACCACGCCGCCGGGCGTATCCCAAAATGAGCATATTTCCGCAAAGCCTACACAAAAGGAATCCCCTTCTGTGCGCGGGGGCGGCCGCCCGGACCGGGAATCCGATGCGCTCGTCGGGGCAACGTTACCTGCCAAAAAGGGACAGGTTTATTTTGGTCGGTTTTATCTGGGGAAACGTCGCGCTCCAGCGGTAATCTGCTCTCATCTGTCGCATGGAAATCGGCGGCGTTTCCATTTAACGCAAAAGAGGCCGCTTCCCCTAGTAGGAAGCGGCCTCAGACCTTACGAATAGACGATAGTAAAGGACTCTTCCGTTTCGGTCTCTCCTGTTGACGTGCACCTCGTGCCCTCAAGCGTTACTGAGACCACTTGGTCGACATCAATCAACTTCGTTGGCACCCAGATGTTCTCTCCGCTATTGCGCGTATAAGAAAAATATAAGTTGAACGCCCCTGCGTCGTCATCTTCGATAATCTGCTCCGATCCATCCTTGTAGGTAACCGTCAACTTCTTCGTGACTGCGTCAATGCCCAAATCATCGATGTGTGTCTGGATAGAAAACGGGCTAATCTCGAGAGGCGAGTCATCGGAGCGGAGTTCCTTTGTATCGACGTACGCTCCAACGCTAAACTCGGGCGTCGATGCCTCGAACGGCTTCGCATCCTCGCCTTCGCCCTCGGTCCACGAGATATTCCAGGTGACCGCATGTTGAAAACCTCGCTCGCGATCCATAGAAGCAAAGTACATCGTGCCATTAATGACAGTATCGCTTGATGTGTCCTTATCAATGGTGCAGCGTGTGTCAGCCCATTCCTCGCCGAAGTTCATGCCGGGCGTGCCGATGCCTTGTTCTTCTTCACCATAGAGAACAAGTTCGCCAGTCTCTGCTGCCGGCTTGTAGTAGTTAACACCATTTGGATTGGATAGCGTAAACGTCACAGCACCGCAGCCGTTTTGGTCGATTGCCATCTCATGGATATCGAGCGTATAGCCGTTGCCCTCGACGGACAGATTAACCTCCTGGACTGCACCCTCCAGGCTTTGGGGCGCGATGCCATCACCAAACTCTCTGGTGTAGGTATATTTAGTCCCCGATGAGCCGCCGTTTGTCCAGGTAATGGAATCCCCGTTGCCGTGGTTTCCCCAGGCTGAGGCAAAATAGCTGGAATTGATAACGGCGTAGGCGACCCCTCCGGTCGCCAACACTCCGACAAGACACCCGATAACCGCAACATAGAGGGGCTTAGCATGACCCCTTTTGCGAAGCGGCTCGCCTTCAGCTGCATTAAGAACGCGATCGGCAAGATCGCTATCGGCTTGGATGGACTCGAAGGCCTGCTTGATTTGATTGGATTTCACGGTCGCCCTCCTCTAGGATGAATTTGAGCTTCGATCGACCGCGAGCTAAACGCGTTCGAACGGTCGCGGCTGGCACATGCAGTAACTCGGCAATCTCTGAGGTCGAAAAGCCCAGATAGTAATAGAGCACGATGGGGACGCGGAATCGCTCCGGAAGTCGCATAACGTCTGACAGGACCACCTTGGTCTCCTCCTGCGCCGTCGAAAGCGAATCGGCCAGGTTCTCAATATCCTCCACACGCCTCCATGGCTTTCGAAAGAGCGATTTGCATTCATTGATCGTGACCCGGATAAGCCAGCGACGAAGATGCTCCCAACTCTCAAATTGCGTATCGCTTTTGAGCAGCTTAAGAAAGACATCTTGGGCAACATCATCGGCATCGGCGCGATCGCGCAGATACGTCAATGCGATTCGAAACACGACATCCCGGTGATCTTCGACCGCCTGTCTAAATGTTTGTTCTTCCATAATCACCTCCCGGTGACGGTACTGATTCTTGATGAGGTCCTCACCATAGATACGCTCTGGCCGGACGAAATGTTTCAAATTCAAGCAGGAAAACCTACCAAAATAAACCTGTCCCTTATTGGCAAGGGATCAACGGAATGCAACAGGTTGAGCATACGCAAGCGAGCGGCCCCCAGAGCGTACAAGGTGGCATGAAAAAGGCAGGGCATTGACCTTTTGGTCATGCCCTGCCTTTTGAATGACAGATTGTAGCTCTGGGGGCCGCGCAGCGACGGAGGTCGCCGCCGTTCGTTAGAACGGCGGAACTAGTTACTCCTCGTCGTTGTCCTTGGCCTCTTCGGCGTCGTCGGTGTCCACGAGCTGGTTGAGCAGCTCATCGAGAGAAGCCATGTCCTCGTTGATGGCACCGTTGGCGGGAGCCTTCTTGTCGTCGATCGGGGCGCCCAGGAGCTCCTCGTCGGCGTCGGCGTGATGCGTCGGAGCGGAGGTACCCAGCAGGATATCGTCCGGACCGTCGGGGCTAAAGACCATCTGCAGCAGCTGCGAGAGGTCTTCCTCGTCGGCAACGTCGTCGTTGTTCTCGAGGATGTAGAGCAAGTCGTGGGCCTCCAAGCCGTCACGGAGCTCCTCGATCGCCTTGGCACCGATGCCGTCGATGCGCAGCAGATCCTCCTCGGACTTGCCGACCAGGTCGCCGACCGTCTCGATGCCGACCTCGCTGAACTTGTTGGTCCAGCGCTGCGACACGCCCAGGTCGTCGAACAGGTACAGACGAGCCTTCTCGGCGGAGATGGTGTGGCCGTTGCGGGTGAACGAGCCGTCAGCACCACCGAACTCGTCGTAGCCGGCCCAGTCGAGCTGCTGCGGGAGCTGCTCGTCCAGGTCCTTGAGCTCCACAGGAGCCCACTCGGGCAGCGACTTGGCGTTGGGCGAAGCCGGGCCGTCGATGTCCACGTAGCCGTCGGCCGTGCGATACGTCAGCTTGGCGTTGGCGTACGGCTTGAGGCCGGTACCGGCAGGAATCTTCTTACCGACGATGACGTTGGACTTAAGGTCGAGCAGGTGGTCGACCTTGCCCTCAATGGCAGCCTCGGTAAGGACGCCGGCGGTACGGATGAACGAAGCGCTCGACAGCCAGGAGTCGATGTTGGACGCGACCTTGAGCGTACCCAGGATGACGGGCTCGGCCACGGGAGCCTGACCGCCCAGACGGGCAACGCGCTCGACCTCGTCGGCGAACTCGTAGCGGTCGACGTACTGACCAAGCAGGTACTTGGAGTCGCCGGGGTTGGTGATCTGAACGCGACGCAGCATCTGACGTGCGAGCACCTCGATGTGCTTGTCATTCAGGTCGACGCCCTGGCTGGTGTAGACGTCCTTAACGCTCTCGACGAAGGTGTGCATCGTCGACTCGATGTCGGTCAGCTTGCGCAAGTTGCGGAAGTTGACGAAGCCCTTGGTGATCTGGTCGCCGGCGCGAACCTCGCAGCCGTCCTCGATCTCGGGCATAAAGCGCACCGAAGCGGGAACGCGACGCTCGTCGAGGACACGGGTGTGATCCTCGGAGTCGGTGAGCGTCAGCACGTACTCGGACTTCTCGGGCTTAATCGAGAGGTGGCCGGAGTACGGAGCCAGC
Organism: Collinsella sp.; assembly: GCA_048368115.1. Lineage (GTDB taxonomy): Bacteria > Actinomycetota > Coriobacteriia > Coriobacteriales > Coriobacteriaceae > Collinsella. Next base: position 23,007 of record DBGBZQ010000118.1, on the reverse strand, counting down.
TCGGCCTCGCGACCCAGGATCTTCTCGTTGACGTTGCCGACGATATCGAACATACGGCTGACCGTAGGCAGACCCTGCGTAATATCGTCGACGCCAGCGACGCCGCCGGAGTGAATGGTACGCATCGTAAGCTGCGTACCGGGCTCGCCGATGGACTGGGCGGCAATAATGCCGACCGCGGTACCGATGGCGACCGGACGACGGGTGGAAAGATCCCAGCCGTAGCACTTCTGGCACACGCCGTACTTGGAGCGGCAGGTGAGCAGCGCGCGGAGCTTGACCTTCTTGAGGCCGGCATCGACCATCTTCTGGATGTCAGCGACCTTCTCGATGTAGCCGTCCTGCTCAAAGAGCACGGTGCCATCGGGAGCCACGACGTCCTCGATGAAGCAACGGCCGACAAGGTCGGTGTTGAGGTCGGTGGTGCCGGGGATGATGAGGTTGTAGGTAACGCCCTCGTGCGTACCGCAGTCCTCCTCGCGGACGATGACGTCCTGGGCCACGTCGACCAGACGACGGGTCAGATAACCAGAGTCCGAGGTGTGGGATGCGGTATCGACCAGGCCCTTACGGGCGCCGTAGGTCGAAATGAAGTATTCGAGCGGCAGCAGGCCCTCGCGGAAGTTCGCCTTAATGGGAAGGTCGATCGTCTCGCCGGACATGTCTGCCATCAGGCCACGCATGCCGCCGAGCTGACGCAGCTGGGTCTTAGAACCACGGGCGCCGGAGTCGGCCATCATGTAGAGCGGGTTCTCCTCGTCGAACAAGTCGAGCATGAGCGCTGCGACCTTGTCGGTACAAGCGGTCCACTCGTTAACGACTTCGATGTGGCGCTCCGTCTCGTTGATGAAGCCCTCCTCGAAGTACTCGTTGATCTGGTCGACGTTGGCCTGGGCGCGGTCGAGCAGCTCCTGCTTCTCGGCAGGGATGAGAGCGTCCCACACCGAGATAGTGAGGCCGGCGCGGGTAGCGTAGTGGAAGCCGGAGTACTTGATGGCGTCGAGGATCGGGCCGACCTTGGCCTCGGGGTAACGATCGCAGCAGTCGGCAACCAGCTTGGCCACGTCGCCCTTGACCATCTTGTAGTTCATGAACTCATAGTCTTCGGGCAGGCACTGGCGGTTGAAGATGATGCGGCCGATAGAGGTCTCGAAGCGCGCGGTCTTATTGCCGGTGACATCGTAGTCGACAAACTCGTTCTTGCCGTTCTTGACGCGGAAGATACGGGTGCCGTCCTCATTGATGACGTTGGCATCGGCAGCGGACACGCGGACCTGGATCTTGGCCTGCATGTCGACCTCGGAGCGGCAGTCATAGGCGTGCAGCGCGTCGTCGAAGCTCGAGAACACGTGGTTCTCGCCCGGCAGACCCTCGCGGACCTGGGTCAGGTAGTACACACCGATGATCATGTCCTGCGAAGGGATGTTGACCGGCTTGCCGGATGCCGGCGAGCGCAGGTTGTTCGCAGAGAGCATGAGCACGCGGGCCTCGGCCTGAGCCTGGCTGGACAGCGGCACGTGGACAGACATCTGGTCGCCGTCGAAGTCGGCGTTGAAGGGCGAGCAGACCAGCGGGTGCAGGTGGATAGCCTTGCCCTCGACCAGCACCGGCTCAAAGGCCTGGATGGACAGACGGTGCAGGGTCGGTGCACGGTTGAGCAGCACGACGCGGCCGTCGATGACCTCTTCGAGGATATCCCACACAAAGGTGGCACCGCGGTCGATAGCGCGCTTGGCGCCCTTGATGTTCTCGACCTTGCCGAGCTCGACCAGGCGCTTCATAACGAAGGGCTTGAAGAGCTCCAGCGCCATGGTCTTGGGCAGACCGCACTGGTGCAGCAGCAGCTTGGGGTCGGTAACGATAACCGAACGGCCGGAGTAGTCGACACGCTTACCCAGCAGGTTCTGACGGAAACGACCCTGCTTGCCCTTGAGGGCCTCGGCGAGCGACTTGAGCGGGCGACCGCCACGGCCAGAGACCGGGCGACCACGACGGCCGTTGTCGAACAGGGCGTCCACGGACTCCTGGAGCATGCGCTTCTCGTTGTTCACGATAATCGCAGGGGCGTCCAGGTCGAGCAGGCGCTTGAGTCGGTTGTTACGGTTGATCACGCGACGATACAGGTCGTTGAGGTCGGACGCGGCGAAGCGGCCGCCATCGAGCTGGACCATCGGGCGCAGATCGGGCGGAATGACCGGGATGACGTCCAGGATCATGTTTGCGGGGCTGTTGCCGCCCTTCAGGAAGGCGTCAACGACCTCGAGACGCTTAACGGCCTTCTCGCGCTTCTGCTTCTGGGAGTCCTCGTCGGCGATGATGGCCTTGAGCTTCTCGGCCTCGGAGGGGAGGTCGATGGCAGCGAGCAGGTCGCGGACGGCCTCGGCACCCATACCACCCTTGAAGTACATGGAGTAGTAACGGGTCATCTCGCGGAACAGCGGCTCATCGGAAATGAGGTCGCGCTCGGTGAGCTTCATGAAGGCGTTGAAGGCGTCCGTACGGAGCTGCTTCTCGTCCTTGCACTCTTCCTCGATGTCGACGATGCCAGAGGCAATCTCCTCGGGGTTCAGCGGCTCCTCGTCGGAGAACTCGTCAAAGTTCTCGGGGTCGCCCTGCTCCTTGAGGGACTCGATCTGGCGGGCGCACTCGGCATCGATCTCTTCCAGATCGGCGGCGAGCTCCTCGCGCAGGTCGTCGGCATCGGCCTCGCGAGCCTCGTAGTCAACCTCGGTGATGATGTAGCTGGCAAAGTACAGAACCTTCTCGAGGTCCTTGGACTTGATGTCGAGCATACGGCTCATCGGGAAGCTCGTGGGGCTCTTGAAGTACCAGATGTGGGACACGGGAGCAGCGAGCTCGATGTGGCCCATGCGGTCGCGACGCACCTTGGCCGAGGTGACCTCGACGCCGCAGCGCTCGCAGACGATGCCCTTAAAGCGGATGCCCTTGTACTTGCCGCAGGAGCACTCCCAGTCCTTGGCGGGACCGAAGATCTTCTCGCAGAACAGGCCGTCCTTCTCGGGCTTGAGGGTACGGTAATTGATGGTCTCCGGCTTCTTGACCTCACCGTGCGACCAGGAACGGATCTGGTCGGCGGAGGCAAGGGAGATCTTTACCGAGTCAAAATCAGTAGCTTCGAAATCTGCCACAGTCAACTACTCCTTATCAGTGGTCGTGGCGGCGACAGCCTCGGGTGCCTCGGCGGTCTCGGCATCCTGGGCCTCGACGTCGGCGTCAACGCCGGCGAGCGCAGCCAGGTCGTCGAGAGCAGAGGTCTCCTCGGCGGTCACAGGGGCGGAGGCGTCCTCGTCGGCATCGTGCATGGGCTCGATGTCCAGCGCGAGGGAACGGATCTCCTTGACGAGAACCTTGAAGGACTCGGGGATACCCGGAACCGGGACGTTCTCGCCCTTGACGATGGACTCGTAGGTCTTGACGCGGCCCACGGTATCGTCGGACTTGACGGTCAGGATCTCCTGCAGGACGTTGGAAGCACCGTATGCGTACAGTGCCCAAACTTCCATCTCGCCGAAGCGCTGGCCGCCGAACTGGGCCTTGCCGCCCAGAGGCTGCTGGGTAACCAGGCTGTAAGGGCCGGTCGAACGGGCGTGGATCTTGTCGTCGACCATGTGGCCGAGCTTGAGGATGTAGGACGTACCCACGGTAATGGGCTCGCGGAACTCCTCGCCGGTGCGGCCGTCGAACAGGCGGGTCTTGCCGCGCTCGTCAAGCTGGGTGACGAACTCGGGGCGCATGTGATCGCCAAAGGCAGCGGTGGCCTTGTTGAGCATGTTCTTGTTGGCGCGACGAATGACCTCGGCGATCTCGTCCTCCTTGGCGCCGTCGAAGACGGGCGTAGCGGTGAAGAACGGACCGGGGACGTACTTGTCGGAGTCGGCCTGCTCGGTATCCCAACCGCAGGCAGCAGCCCAGCCAAGGTGGCACTCGAGCAGCTGGCCGACGTTCATACGCGAAGGAACGCCCAGCGGGTTGAGGATAACGTCGATCGGGGTACCGTCAGCCATGTAGGGCATGTCCTCGACCGGCAGAACGTTACAGATAACGCCCTTGTTGCCGTGGCGGCCGGCGATCTTATCGCCCTGCTGGATCTTACGACGCTGGGCGACGTAGACGCGCACCTGCTCGTTGACGCCGGGGGCCAGATCGTCGCCGTTCTCGCGGCTAAAGCGGACAACGTCGATGACGCGGCCGTAAGCGCCGTGAGGCATCTTAAGGGAGGTGTCGCGGACGTCGTGGGCCTTGGCACCGAAGATGGCGCGCAGCAGGCGCTCCTCGGCGGTCAGAGCGCTCTCGCCCTTAGGCGTGACCTTGCCGACCAGGATGTCGCCAGGGCCGACCTCAGCGCCGATGCGGATAATGCCGTCCTCGTCGAGGTTGGCAAGCATATCCTCGGAGAGGTTCGGGATCTCGCGGGTGATCTCCTCGGGGCCGAGCTTGGTGTCGCGGGCATCGATCTCGTGACGGGTGATGTTGATGGTCGTCAGCAGGTCCTCGGCCACCAGGCGCTCGGACACGACGATACCGTCCTCGTAGTTGAAGCCTTCCCACGGCATGTATGCCACGGTGAGGTTCTGGCCCAGTGCGAGCTCGCCATGATCGGTCGAAGGACCGTCAGCCAGGGGCTCGCCCTGCACAACGGTGTCACCGACGCGCACGAGCGGACGGTGGTTGATGCAGGTGGACTGGTTGGAGCGCTGGTACTTGGCCAGGTGATACTCGTCCATGCCGCCGGCATGCTTGACGATGATCTTGGCGGCGTCGGCAAAGATGACCTCGCCGGCGTTCTTGGCCAAGGTGACCTCGCCGGAGTCCAGAGCGGCGCGACGTTCCATGCCGGTACCGACATAGGGAGCGGCAGGGTGAACCAGCGGCACGGCCTGACGCTGCATGTTAGCGCCCATCAGCGTACGCTTGGCGTCGTCGTGCTCGAGGAACGGGATCAGCGTGGCTGCGACGGAGAGCATCTGACGCGGCGAGACGTCCATGTAGTCGACGTCCTCGACAGGCACGTCGGCGGGAGCGCCGAAGGAGCCGTCGAAGTCGCGGGTACGGGCGATCACGGTGTGCGGGCGGACAAGCTTGCCCTCGGCATCGGTCGTGATGAACTCGTTGGTCTTGGGATCGAGCGGCGTGTTGGCCGGCGCGATGACGTGCTTCTCTTCCTCGTCAGCGGTCATCCAGTCGATCTGGTCGGTGGCAACGCCGTTCTCGACGCGACGGAACGGAGCCTCGATGAAGCCGTACTCGTTGACGCGGGCGTAGAGGGCGAGCGAGCCGATCAGGCCGATGTTGGGGCCTTCGGGGGTCTCGATCGGGCACATGCGGCTGTAGTGCGAGTTGTGGACGTCGCGGACGGCCGTCGGCACGTTGGTGCGGCGGCTGGAGCCGGACTTGTGGCCGGCAAGACCGCCAGGGCCGAGTGCGGACAGACGGCGCTTGTGGGTCAGACCGGTCAGGGGGTTCGCCTGGTCCATGAACTGCGAGAGCTGCGAGGAGCCGAAGAACTCCTTGATGGAGGCCACGATCGGGCGGATGTTGATGAGCGACTGCGGGGTGATCTCGTCGATGTCCTGGGAGCTCATGCGCTCACGGACGACGCGCTCCATACGGCTCATGCCGATACGGAACTGGTTGGCGACGAGCTCGCCGACGGTGCGGATGCGGCGGTTGCCAAAGTGATCGATGTCGTCGACCTTGAAGCCCTGCTCGCCGGCAGCGAGGGACAGCAGGTAGCGCAGCGTCGCGACGATATCCTCGTCGGTGAGCACCGTGACCTCTTCCTCGGTGGTGAGGTTAAGCTTCTTGTTGACCTTGTAACGACCGACGCGGGCCAGGTCGTAGCGCTGCGGGTTAAAGAGCAGGCCCTCGAGCAGGCTGCGGGAAGCGTCCACGGTGGGAGGCTCGCCCGGGCGCAGGCGACGGTAGATCTCGATGAGGGCGTCCTCGCGAGTGAGAGCGGTGTCGCGCTCCAGGGTGCGCTTAATCACATCGGAGTTGCCGAGCAGCTCGATGATGTCGTCGTTGGTGACGGCAATGCCAAGGGCGCGCAGGAACATCGTGGCACTCTGCTTGCGCTTACGGTCGATGGAGACCATGAGCTGGTCGCGCTTGTCGACCTCAAACTCAAGCCAGGCACCGCGGGACGGGATGATCTGGGCCTTGTAGATCTGCTTGCCCGAATCCATCTCGGAGCTGTAGTACACGCCCGGGGAACGGACGAGCTGCGAGACGACGATACGCTCGGTACCGTTGATGATGAAGGTGCCCTGATCGGTCATCATGGGGAAGTCGCCCATGAAGACGAGTTGCTCCTTGATCTCGCCGGTCTCCTTGTTGGTGAGACGGACGTCGGTCAAAAGCGGGGCCTGATAGGTCATGTCCTTCTCGCGGCACTCCTCGACGGTGTGCGCGGGATCGCCGAACTGATGCTCGCCGAAGGTAACCTCGAGAACATGGTTCTGGCTCTGGATGGGGCTGGATTCCTTGAACGCCTCACGAAGGCCCTCGTCCTTAAAACGCTCAAAGGATTCCCTTTGAACAGAGATAAGGTTGGGGAGCTCCATGGCCTCCGGGATTTTCCCGAAGCTGACGCGCTTGCGCTCAGTGGCAGTGTATGCGTAGGTCACCAGGTTTTTCCTCCTTCACGGAAATGCTCGGTGGGTTGGCGAGGCATAGCTTCGCCAGTTATCGCAACCTAATAGTTTATCAGGTACCGACCGTTGGGCAAGAAAAGCCTTGACGCGATTGAGTTTTTGGAGTAGCAAAGTTTTTCGGCAGAAAACACGCAGGTAGATGTATGTGTATCGAACACCTGTTCATATATTTTCTGTGAACAGAGAGTCGACAATCGAAGCTCTTATAAAAAACGGGCGCGAACCGAGGTCCGCGCCCGTAAATGTCGATGCCCGAAGGCTTATTTGCGCATCAAGCCGCCGCGCTCGTCGATGGCGTCCCAGAAGGCGCTGGCAAAGCGAGGATCGCTTGCGGCCATGAGGGCGTTGGTGGCCATCCAGCCAGAGGGAGTGCCGGTGTCGTAGCCCGAGAGCGGGTCGATGACGACAGCGTACATGGCCTCGCGGTCGAGCGAACGGGCCATGGCGTCGGTGAGCTGGATCTCGCCGCCCTTGCCGGCCTGCTGATCTGCCAGCAGGTCCATGACCAGCGGGCTCAGCAAGTAGCGACCGACGATGTACAGGTTGGACGGAGCCGCCTCGGGAGCGGGCTTCTCGACCAGACCGCCGATACGCCAGACAGCGCCCGGCTCTGCATCGGCAACGTCCTCGGCGCCCTCGAGCGAACCGACGCGCTCGCCGGCGATAACGCCGTAGCGGCTGACTTCCTCGGGCGAGCAAGCAGCGACGGCGATAACCGAAGCTCCACCGTGCTCCTTGGAAACGGCGAGCATCTTATCGCAGATGTCGCGGTTAGGCACAACGTAGTCGCCCAGAAGAACCAGGAAGTTCTCCCCTGCCACGGCGTCGGCAGCAGAGCGAATAGCATGGCCGAGGCCCTTGGGCTCGTACTGATAACGGAAGTCGACCGGCATACCGCCAGCGTGGGCGACGGCATCGGCATAGGCGTTCTTGCCGCGCTCGCGCAGCAGGTTCTCGAGCGAGCGATCGGGCTGGAAGTAGTTCAGTAGCTCGGGCTTACCGGGAGATGTAACGATGATGGCGTCGTCGACTTCCTCGGGGTCGAGCGCCTCCTCGACGACGTACTGAATGACGGGCTTGTCGAGCACCGGCAGCATCTCTTTGGGCGTGCACTTGGTGCCAGGCAGAAAACGCGTGCCAAGACCGGCGGCGGGGATGATTGCCTTCATGTTATTCAAAGATCCTTTCGCAGGCGCAAAAGCGCCCCATGCGTGCGGCACACAGCCGCAGACCAAATTGCGATACCTAAGCATCTTACCGCTGGAACTATATGTCGCTACAAGGCAGAGACAATTCTTCAGCAGGTCAACGCAAATTATTGCTCGAATGGTGCAATTTTATTGCCCAACGGCAGGGTGCCCGATACGACGCAAATCACAGAACATGGCAGTTTGAGCTACCGATGTCGAGGGACCGAAAAACAAAAAAGACGGGACTCGCAATGCGAACCCCGTCTGCAAAGAAATCTGGCGAGAAAGCCTGATTACTTGAGGGTGACAGCAGCGCCAGCAGCCTCGAGCTTCTCCTTGGCAGCCTCGGCGTCCTCCTTCTTGGCACCCTCGAGAACAGCCTTGGGAGCGCCCTCGACGACCTCCTTGGCCTCCTTCAGGCCAAGGTTGGTGAGCTCACGGACGGCCTTGATGACCTGGATCTTGTTGTCGCCGAAGCCCTCGAGCACGACGTCAAACTCGGTCTTCTCCTCGGCCTCAGCAGCGCCAGCAGCGGGAGCGGCGACAACAGCGGCAGGAGCAGCGGCGGAAACGCCGAAGGTGTCCTCGATAGCCTTGACGAGCTCGGAAGCCTCGAGAAGGGTCATTTCCTTAAGAGCATCGATGATCTCATCGGTGGTAAGCTTAGCCATTTCTAAGTCCTTTCGGTTTCCGTGCAGATGCACGGAGATCAGTTAAAACACGGCGCGAATGCGCCAGGGGTGCGGCGTTGCCGCCGCGGGTGAAAACAGCGACTAGGCTGCCTTCTGCTCGGAGACCTGCTGAATCGAACGAGCGAGACCAGAGGAAACGCCGTTGACGCAGACAGCGATGTCGCGAGCGAAACCGGAGATGAGACCGGCAATCTGGCCGAGAAGCTGATCCTTGGTGGGCAGCTCGGCGATAGCCTTAACATCATCAGCGGAAACGGCCTTGCCGTCGGAGATACCGCCCTTGATCTCAAGGACGCCCTTGGACTTAGCAGAGAAGTCCTTAAGGGCCTTAGCGGCCTCGACCGGCTCGGTCTCGTAGAACACATAAGCGACGGGGCCGGCGAGGATCTCGTCGATCTCGGGCTGCTCCTGGTTCTTGAGGGCGATCTTGACCAGGTTGTTCTTGTAGACCTTCATCTCGGCGCCGCACTCGCGAAGCTGATGACGCAGCTCCTGAGCCTGCTTAACCGTCAGACCGTTGTAGTTGACGACGAACAGACCGGCGTTCTCGGCGATACGGGACTCAATCTCTGCAACCTTGTCGATTTTGTACTGCTGGGGCATGAATTACACCTCCTCGAATTCTTTCCGGGCACGGTCCGCCACAAGGACGTGACGGGGGCATGTCCAAAAAGAAAGCCCCCGCGCTGCATGAGCGACGGGGGCGAGAAGACATATCTACTCGACCACCTCGGCTGGCGGGATATCCCATTAAGCTCGCGGGCAATGCCCGTTTGCGCCGGCTGTCTCTGGCAGCGGATTCGTGCGTGAACCGAAAGTATTATGGCGGGGACCCCGGCGTCGGTCAACGGAAAACCGGGCTGTACACAATTCCACCATCCGGCACGCGCCGCCGAAGGCCAGGCGCAAGGTTTTCGCTCGGTCAAGTCCTGGCTCGCACGAAGAGCACATTAAGTGCTCTTCGGCTCGTGCGGAATCTACGAAAACCTTGCGCCTGGCCTTCGGCGGCGCGTGCCTGCGTTGACTTTGGGCAGCCCGGGTTTTCGTTGGCTGACGCCCCCACTCATAGTGCTTGGGTCGGTGGGCTGATGTGTTGCGTCCCGTTGGGCTACAAGGTTGAAATGAAGGTGGACAGGCGGTGGAGGCCTTCGTCCAGATCTTGGTCGGAAACGCAATAGCTGAGACGGACGTGGCCTTCGGTGCCGAAGCAGTCTCCGGGAACTAGGGCTACGTTTGCCTCTTTGATGGCTTTGATACAGAAGTCTTCGCTGGTTAGGCCGAACTTTTTGATGCTCGGGAAAGTGTAGAAGGCTCCTGCGGGCTCTACTACGTCGAGGCCCATGGCGTCTAAGGCTGCGAGCACGCGTTCGCGACGGGCTCGGTAGACTTTGAGCATGGGGGCTGGGTCGACGGTCAGGGCTCGGGCCGCGGCGTCCATCTCAAAGGAGACGGCGCTCGATACTAAGTATTGGTGGGCCTTTGCGATCTCGGCGATGACGGGGGTTGCCGCCGCGAGCCAACCCAGGCGCCAGCCGGTCATAGCCCAGGGCTTGGAGAAGCTCTCGATGACGACCGTCTGCTCGCGCAGCTCCGGGTGTCGCTGGGCGAAGCGCTCGTAGCTATCCACATAGACCAGGCGGTTGTATACGTCGTCGCAGACCACGTAGACGCCCATCTGCTCCGCCACGTGCGCCACGGCGTCGAGCGAAGCCGCGTTGAGGATACAGCCCGTAGGATTGTTGGGCGAGCAGATGACGATGGCCTTGGTCGCCGGCGTCACGCAAGCACGAAGCGCTTCCTCGTCAATCTGAAATTGCGCAGGCTCCGTATCCAAAAAGACTGCTTTGGCGTGGTTGGCCACGACGATGCTCTCGTACAGGCCAAAGGCCGGCGTGGGAATAATGACCTCATCGCCGGGGTTGAGCATGGCCATGAATGTTGCCGACAGGGCCTCGGTCGCGCCGTCGGTCAGGATGACCTCGTCGGCGGAAAACGCCAGGCCCGCGTCATCCATATATTTGGACAGTGCATCACGCAGGGCGGGGCGACCGTTGTTGGGCGGATAGTGCGTGTCACCACGGTCCAGTGCGGCGGTCACCTCGGCGCTAATCACATCGGGCGTGGGAAAATCGGGCTCGCCAAGCGCAAGCGCGATACACCCCGGGTACTGGGCGGCGAGCGCGTTGATCCGGCGGATACCGGAGGGCTTGAGCGTGGCAAGCGAGGTATTCATGGGCAGACGCATGGCGTTCCTTTCGTAAGGGTTGCACTAGGATAGCGCGGCGAGGCGCCGCCAGACGGTGTAACCTAAACGGAAACCAACCGGAAAGGAGGCAGCATGGAGACGACCGCACGCGGCGATGTACCAAAAACGTTGCAAACCATTGCGTATATCAGCATTCCCAATAGCGCCGATCTTGAGTTTTTGCTCTGGGACTTGCAGGATGCCATCGCCGCCTATGCTCAGCTTTCTGGCACCGCGCTCCCCCGCCCGGTTGATTTGGAGGCGGATGATGCCGACAACGTTGCAGACGGCATCGTGCTGGCCATTGAAGATGTGGCTGACGATGAGACGTTGACAGCTATCGAGCAGGCGCTTGAGCGCGTTGGCGGTACGGGAACGCGTGTCTATGCCGCGATTCGAGCCGCACAAGAGGGCGCTGAGCAGGCGCGCGGGACCGCCGTTCGTCTGCACAAGGCATGTGAGCACCATGACCAATTGTGGTGTGGCGGCGTTGTTATCTGTTCCGGCGTCGGCATCGCAGCGCTTCGTCGCTCTCCGCGCATGGGACTCTTGCGGCGACCGTTTTCGGAAGCGATGGATAAGCTTGTGGGCGCTGTGCGCATGGGCTGCTCCGTCGAGCATGCACAGCGACTTGGCGGCGGCAATGCCGCCAACGTCGACGCCGACGGCATGGTTTGCGCCGAGCCAGCCGTGCCCGCGCCGATCTGGCGAGGCGTTCTGAAACGTCTGGGCGCCCACGCTCAAACAAAAATCTAAATTAAATAACAGCCCAGTCAATGGCTTCGTGCCAACGCTCAACAAGACGCTCCAGGCGCCAGGCGGCATTGGCGGGACTTGTCGAGGGCAGAACGATGGCAGGCAGCCCCGTCCGATCTTGCAAGTAGCGTTTGTAGAGTCGCCCCGCCGTACCGCCGTTACAGACAACGACCTCGATTGGCGCGGCATCGGTAATGCGCTCGATATGTGCCGGCACAACGTTGCGAATGCTCGCGTCGCTCGAGCCCTTAATGTCGCAGCTCTCGATTGCATCCCACAGGGCCACGCCGCCGTTCAGCAGCATGGCCCGCTTGGCGGCAATGGAGGCATCGAGCGTCGCGGGCTCACCGCTTGCCAAAGGATCGCCCTCGTTGGGCGGCACAGGCATACCGAGGCACGTGGCCATCACACGCCAAAAGCGATTCTGAGGGTTGCCGTAATAAAAGGCATTGGCGCGCGAAAGCACCGAGAGAAACGACCCGAGCACCAAAACGCGCGAGCGCTCGTCAAACACGGGCTCAAACCCATGCTCAATATGTTGATAGCCCTCGTCAGACACGGCCATGGGCTAGGCTCTCAACAGATAGCGCACCTCGTAGGGTGCAAGATCAAGGGTACCCGTCAGCTCGACCGCGGGCGCATCGTCGGCAAGCAGGTCGACGAAGGAGCCGTTGAGTTCGCCGGCGCCAAAGGTGTAAGGCTCACTCACGGCATTCACCGCCACGAGTACCGTCGCGCCGTCACAGGCGCGCTCGAACAGCAGCTGCTTGTTCTGGATCACCACGTTGCGATAGGCACCGTAGTTGAGAGCACGGGCAGCCGCGTCGTCGGCCGAGCGAAGGTGCGCAAGCTGCGTGATGAACGCCGTCAGCTCGTTGGGCGCAGGCTCATTGAGCGCAGGTCGCAGCGCCCAGTCGCCATCGGGGCCACCCTTTTCGCCGGCAATTCCCCACTCGCTGCCATAGTAGACGCACGGGATGCCCGGCATGCCAAAGAGCATGCCGTAGGCGGGACGCAGACACGACTTGTCGGTGAGGATACTTGCCAGGCGCGGCACATCGTGGTTGTCGACAAACGACAGCAGATGTTTGCCGCGGTAGATGCACCACGGATCGCCGCCAAACTGGCGGTGCAGCGAATGGGCGATCTCGAACATGTTGACCGAGTTAAAGCTGGAGTACAGGCCCTTGTAGCACTCGTAGTTGGTGCAGGAGTCGAGCATCTCGTCGTTGACGATTTGGTTGTAGTCGCCGTGGAGCGTCTCGCCGATCAGCACAAAGTCGGGCTTGAGCTCACGGGTAAAGACGTGCAGGCGGCGCATAAAGTCGCGGTCGAGCATATAGGCAACGTCCAGGCGCAGGCCGTCGACGCCAAAGACCTCGGCCCAGCGGCGCACGGACTCGAGCAGGTAATCGACCACAGCGGGATTTTGCAGGTTGAGCTTCACAAGCTCAAAATGGCCTTCCCAGCCCTCGTACCAAAAGCCATCGCCATAGCAGGAATCGCCGTCAAAGCTAATGTGGAACCAGTCCTTGTACGGCGAGTCCCACTTGCGCTCCTGCACATCGCGGAAGGCCCAAAAACCGCGGCCGACGTGGTTGAAGACGGCATCGAGCACCACGCGGATGCCATGGGCATGCAGCGTGTCGCATACGGCGGCAAAGTCGGCGTCCCCACCCAGGCGACGGTCGATATGGCGCAGGCTGCGTGTATCGTAGCCGTGGCTATCAGATTCGAGCGGTGGATTGATGAGCACAGCGCCAATACCGAGTTCCTGCAGGTAGTCGGCCCATTGGGCGACCTTCATGATAGGAGCATCGGGGTTGGGCGCGGCGTTGGCAGCCTGGGCGAGCTCACCCTCGGCAACGGGCGCGGCGTTTTCGCGCGGAGCCCCGCAAAAGCCCAGCGGATAGATCTGATAGAACGTCGTCTCGTATGCCCACATAACAGCCTCCCGGTAAGCTCAACACAACGACATCCATTGTATGCCCAGCTTGTATCCTCTCCCCCAAAATAAGTTGCGGTGGAATAGTTCCTGTCTGGGCCTTCAGAAGCCTTAAACAGGAACTATTCCACCGCAACTGATGAGGAGGATGTGGCTAGGCGACGGGCTTTGCGCGGCGTATGGCTGGGAACATCACCGTGATGGCGAGGATGACGCCCACGACGGCAATCGCCCCGCCCGCGAAGCCGATCCAAGCGATACCGGGACCCGAAACCACGGCGCCGCCGATTGCGGTGCCCGTGCCAATACCGAGGTTAAACAGGCCCGAGAAGATCGACATGGCGACGGCCGACGAATCTGCCGGCGTGTGCTTGATGAGCTCGGCCTGAAACGCCACGTTAAAGGCCGTGGCGCAGCAACCCCACAGTGCGCAGACGGCAAGCACTGTCACGAGCGACGATGCGGCCGGCCCCATGAGCAGCAGGGCCACCGGCACGCCGGAGAGCGTGATAGCAAGGAACGGAAAACGGTGCCCGTCGAACAGGCGGCTGAACAGCCAGCTGCCCACCAAGCCGGAACAGCCAAACGCCGTCAGCGTCATGGTGATGGCGCCCGCATCGACGTGCGCGACCTGCGCCAGGAAGGGCTCGATATAGCTGTAGCTTGCGTAATAGCCGGTCGCCATGAAGACCGTGACTGCGTAGAGCGCGATGAGGAGCGGGTTCTTGAGCAGCTCGGGCAGCTGTTTGACGGTAAAGCGCTCACCCGCCGGCATGGCCGGGAACACCGCTGCCTGGTAGACGACCGCGATGGCTGAGAGGCCCCCGACCACGGCAAACGTCATGCGCCAGCCCACGGCCAAGCCAATGGCGCGACCGAGCGGCAGGCCAAAGATCTGCGCGATGGACGAGCCCGTAGCGATCATGCTGATGGCGAGCGCGCCGTGGCGAGTGTCGACCAGGCGCGAGGCCATAATCGAGGCGACTGACCAGAACACGGCATGTGCGCAAGCGACCACCAGGCGCGCGCAGACCAGGATGGGATAGGTCGGCGCCACAGCGGACAGGAACTGACCGAGCGAGAACACGGCCAGCACGCCCAGCAGCATCCGCTTGAACTCAAAGCGCGAGGCGAACACCATGAGCGGCAGCGACAGCAGCATGACGCCCCAGGCATAGACCGAGATCATGATGCCCGCTTGGGCCTCGGTAAGCGAGAACGACGCGGCGATATCAGTCAAAAGGCCGATGGGCATAAACTCCGACGTGTTGAACACGAACGCACAGCAGGTGAGCCCGACGAGTGGGAGCCACTGCCTGAGCGTGATGCCGTCTTGCTTTGTTTGAGCCATATAGGAAAACCTCTCCGATTATCTTGAGCGATGGGCGATTATAGCAATGAGAAGTCTATAAAATGAGCAACAAAAGAATTCTTGGAAAACGATTGTTAACAGACGGCGCGCCAATTCTGCTTAGAAAGCAAGGTACGCAGGAACTCAATGTCGAAAACGCGGCTTCATCTTCGGGCTATCGCGCCTGCTCGGATACGCACAAGGACACCCCCATGAGCACGTCAATTTCGAGCCAACTCGCAACCGCACAATGAACTAGCAAAAGCAGCATATAAGCAAACGCCCCATAATAAAGTCCCTCATGCACAAGCGCCGTCACTGAAAGTGCCGACGGCAGCGCCGCACTCGAAACTACCCATCCAACAAGAACCTGGATAGCGCAACTTGCAACCAGGTTCCATGCCACCAGCAGCGTTGCGGGACGCGCGATTTCTCTCCAGGAGGAACGAAGCACCGTGACCGAACGCATGATGTAGCGTGGTGCAAACCGAATGCCTCGTAGTCCCCTCTGCTCCACGTCCGCATCTTCAATTAACACGAATACGAACGACGCGGAAAGAAGCGTCACGATTACTGCCACCACAAGCGAGCACAACACCCCGAGCTGACTGCTCGCAAGCGAGGCAAAGACTACAATTGCCGATAAAATCAAGTGAACCAAATAAATTAGCAGCGCCCCAGAAATCTGGAGGGGAACCGTCGAGGCCAAGAGATAAACCGGAGGGGTTCGAGCAGGTTGCACCGTCTCTTTGGACCGGTCGACGGCAAATAATGAAAAAGCCACATTCGATAGAAGCAGGTTTAAAAAGGCCGCGACCACAGTGCAAATAAGCGTAATGGACGGATTGATATAGGCGAGCTCAGTTGCAACGTTTGATACACCAATTTGAAGCGCGCTCATAACAAACAAGGGGATATATAACGCCATCGTGCAGCCACTCCGGCATTCCTTCGCCCGATCGCCCGATTCCAGAAAGACATTGAAGTTCTCTCGCAAGTTCACTCTATACCCGTTTTCTTACTAAGCAGGGCGAACGGGCGCCAATATAAACGCCGGTCCGCCCATCCATAATTTCTAGTTTTAACGTCCAGACTAGTCTGTCCAGCCGTCGATGTAGTCGCGGTTAAGCTCAAAGTACTGCGCGGCGATATCTTTCGCCAAGGAGTACGAATTAACGAGCGGGTGCATCGCGAGGCTCTCGACAATGTCGCGCTTCGATCGGTTAACGATGCCACGCGCCACGGTGCGCTCGTAGTACTTGACGCGACGAATCAATTCGAGGTTTCCCGCGGGCACAGAATCGGCTTCGACGCGATGCGGCACGCAGCCATCGGTGGAGATATCGCACGTTGACTCAATGACATCTGTATCGAGAAGGCCGGGGATGGCGCCATTGTTGGGGGTGCACAGGATCATCTGCTGCGTCTTGCCAGAGCGAGCAATATCCATGAAGCGGAGCGCGACACCTGCATATCCGCCAGCATCTTTGCCGTACACGTCAAACGTCCACGGCTTGTCGCGATGAATACCCGTCTCGGCCGCCATGTAGTTGTTTTCGCGCATTCCGTACCACTTCTCAAAGCACGCGAGGCCTTTTTCGAAGTCGTTCTCAATATCGATAGATGCAAGCTCGCTCGTCATTTCTCGATTAATTTCTTCGATTAGTTCGCCGCGCGTCTGGGGCGAAGAGAGAACGTTGGCAACGGCGCGCTCGCGATAGTAGAAATAGTATAGGTACTCATTTGGCACGCATCCGCGATTTAGGACGAGGTCCTTCTCGAAGAACCTAAGATCTGTATGAGCATATGCCCCGTCGTCGTGGATCAAGTCGGACATGATGTCCTCGCCGTCAACCGTCACATTGCGGAAGAACGAGAGGTGGTTGAGTCCATAGCACTCGCCCTGAACCGATGCGGGATCAACGCCTTTATACTCGGCAAACTGATGCAACATGCCCGAGGGGGCATCGCAAATGCCATAAGTAAAATCATAGCCCATATCGCGTAGGGCCTGAGATACGACGCCAGCGGGATTAGTAAAGTTAAACACCTTGACGTCCGGCTTTGCGTACTTCTTGATTAACTCGCAATACGAAGCAAGCGCAGGGACGGAGCGCATGGCAAAAGACACGCCGGCTGCGCCAGTCGTCTCTTGGCCAAGAACCCCATGCGAAAGAGCAATGCGCTCATCGCGAACGCGCATATGGTCCCCACCGACGCGAATCGTCGTGATCACGTAATCGGCGTCCTTAACGGCCTCGACTGCATCGCCCGTCAGTGAAAAATTAAGCGTGGGGCAAAGCATGCCCGAGACATGGGCGGCAAGGCCACCGTAGATGCGCAGCTTCTCGGGATCATTGTCCATAAACACAAGTTCGTCAATCCCAAGCGATGACGCCTGCTGGGCTATGCTCTTTGCCAAAAACATGGAGCGGACGCCACCGCCACCTATGACCGTAAGTTTCATATCGAAACCCCCAATTAGCACATTCAATATTGCATGGTTCGCCTGTGTTTGGATATTGTATCCAGCATGGAGGGCCGCTTCCCGCCCCGGTTGCAAGGCGGGAAAGGAATTCCCCAAGGAGTTATTATTTACGCAACGGAAGCGGCCACACACGTCCGGCGGGAAGGAAGCACCGATGGTTGATAAAAAGCAGATTTCCAAGCTCTACTCAGCCGCAAAGCTATCCGAAACCGAGCAAAGCGTACTCGAATACCTACTCAACAATATCGACACCCTCGATGATATTGGCATAAAACCCGTCGCCATGGCATGCTTTACCAGCATGACGACAGTCATCAGGCTTTCGAAAAAGCTCGGCTACCGTGGCTACCGCGAAATGATGTACGATCTCAAGCACCTTCAGCATGTCTCCCGCGAAATGAATCAATCACTCAAAGACAGTAGCGTCCACTTCGTATGTCACACCGGAGATGTAGACGTATTCATCGCCGCACTGCATCGCAACAGAATGATCGGAGTAAACGGAGAGGGCTTCTCACGCATCGTTGCGCAGTACATGGCGACTAAGCTCGTTGGACTTGGCTTTTTGGCCGTCATACAGGACTTCCTAGAAACCGATCAGTTTGTCGAATCCAACCGAAATACGCTCAGCTGCATGATGCTCATATCCAAATCGGGCCAGACAGAAGCCATCCTGGAAACCGCAAGGGCATGCCACGACGCGGGCATTACGACCCTCGCGTTTACCGGCAACGAAGACAGCGAGCTCGCCAAGACGGCAGACGCGATCTTTACGATACATGACGATCACCCAATGGATCTTAAGAACGTTAAGCCTAACTGCTTTACCGGAAGTTGTATTCTCGCATTCGAAGAACTATTGAGTATCTGCCTTGACAATCTAAAACAAGAAGGCCTGGCCCCCTAAATCATGCGATAGGAAGCCAAGCCCTGGAATTGCGCTATGCAATTGAAAGCCACTTGCGCGTTTTACTCGTCACCGAGAACTTCGTGCACCTCAGAAGCGACTTCGCCGACACGAGGACCGTAAATGACCTGGATTGCCTTGTCGCTCAGGCGGATAACGCCCATAGCTTCAAGATTCTTGGTGAACACCTCGTCGTCTGCAACCTTAGAACCATCCTTGACAATCACGCGAAGACGTGAGATGCAGTTGTCAAGATCATCAATGTTGTCAGCTCCACCAAGCGCTTCGACAATGCCAACAGCAAGCGCGCTGTCCTTGGTCGCACGGCCCTGGACTGCCTTCTCGGGAGTGCCATCAGACTCGCCCTTTGCCTCAGCGGCCTTTGCCTCGAACTCGGCTCTGCTGTTGATCAACTCAATATCGTCACCATCGTCTCGACCGGGCGTCTTGATATCGAACTTAGTAATAAAGAACCGGAAGAGGAAGAAAGCTGCCAGGAAAAAGGCGGGGAGCAGGATAAGGTACGGAAGCAGATTAAGCTTCTCGGGGCGGAATAAGAATGGGATCAGGTCCTTGATATTTCCCTGGTACACCGAAACGCCCATTGCCTCCGAGAGAACTTCACCCAGTCCGGAAAGCGGAGCGTAAACGCCAAAGTAGAGCCAGGGGGCGGCAAACAGGAACGTAAAGAGAATAGGCTCCGTAACGCCAAAGAAAACAGTCGAAATCACTGTGGGGATTAAAAGACCAGCAACCTTCTTGCGGTTCTGGGGCTTGGCACAAGACCACATAGCAAGGGCGATGCCCGGGAACAACGCGTAATCGTTAATGCCATAGCCAGCCATGAAGGCCCTAACCAAGAGCTTGTCACTGCTGGGAGAAGCGAGCTGTGCAAGCTGAATGGCGCTATTGCCCACCACGCGCGTTCCATCGACGACCATGGAGCCGCCAAGCTCAGTCCAATACATGGGCGTCTCGAGCAGCGGATGCAAGCCAAACGGCACAAGGCTCTCGAGCACCCAGCGATAGACAAACGTACCGACCAGACCGGAGCCTTTCACGAACGTCGCAATACCCGAGAAGCATCCACCGATGACGGGCCAGACGAAGTACATGATGCCGCCCAGGATGCCACCGGCGACCAGCGATACAATGGGGACGGTTCGACTGCCCGCAAAAAACGCCAGCGCCGTTGGAAGCTTGGTCTTGTAAAAACGGCCGGTGATCCAGGCGACCAGGCAGCCCACGATAATGCCGCCAAAGACACCAGAGCTGTAGCCAAAAAAGCCGAGCGAGGTAGTGTAGAGTGCGGACTGCTCACTCGCCTGAATGGACGTAAGGCCGACCTTCTGAAGAGCTTCCACCGTTGTATTGTCGGCAGCCAAGCCAGCTGCTCCAAGCAGAATCTCAACCGTCTTGAGCATGGTGAGATAGCAGACAAGGGCAGAAAAGGCAGCCCAGCCCTTCTCTTTGCGAGACAAGGAGAAGGCGCAGCCGACGGCAAACAAAACACCGAGGTTTCCAATGATTACCTCGCCGAGACCCTTAAATACCGAGAAGAACGTAAAGAGCGGCGAAGCGGCATACCAGTCCCAATTAACGCCAAGGGACACAAGGGTCAGTTCGGTCGTAAAAACGCTACCGATACCCAAAAAGAGACCGGAAATGGCAATGAGCGTAATCGGAACGAGCATTGCCTTTCCGAACGATTGGAATTTTTCTTTCATCAATTCCCTCCTCAATGAGCCTCTACAAACGACTATTGCACCCCACGTCCCCACACAGGCGAAACGGAAGATATGTTCGGCAATAGACACAAAGTGATTGTAGAAAGGGGCACAAAAAATGTGCATCGGCATCGCGTAATGCGGTTAAATCGACCGACGATTGCAAGTATTTACGAATCCGTAAACGGCAGCAAATAGGCAGCGAACGGCAACCTGCAGCGTAGGATAGTCCCCGCAGGCCGACAATTACCGGTATTTTGGCTCATATTTGTTGAATTGTTGCTCGCCCAAAAGCACGGAGCATCAACGCGCCCCTAAGCCAACCCCAGCAATATGCCCGCCGAATGCACGACAAACGCCACGATCCAGGCAACGGCGACCTGAAACGCGAATACGGCCACGGCATAGCGCGCGCCCAACTCGCTCTTGACGGCGCCGATTGCCGCCACACAAGGCGGGTACAGCAACGTAAAGACCAAGAACACGTAGGCGGTAAACGGCGAAAACATGGTCGACAGCGCCGCGGGCGACGTTGCGCCCAAAAGCACCGTGAGCGTCGAGATGACGCTCTCCTTGGCAATGAGCCCCGTGACGAGCGCCGTCGAGGCGCGCCAGTCGCCAAAGCCGAGCGGGGCCAACACCGGCGCGATGATGCTACCCAGACCGGCAAGCAGGCTTTGCGACTGGTCGGCGACCACGTTAAAGCGGATGTCGAACGTCTGAAGGAACCAGATGACCACGGTCGCGGCAAAGATGATGGTAAAGGCCTTGGTGATGAAGTCCTTGGCCTTATCCCATGCCAGCATCACCGTCGTCTTGACGCTCGGCAGGCGGTAATTGGGGAGCTCCATGATAAACGGCACCGGGTCGCCCTTAAATGCCGTGCGGTTGAGCACCAAAGCCGCGACGCAGCCGACCACGATACCGATCAGATAGAGCGAGACCATGGCGGGAACCGTCGCCTGCGGGAAAAACGCCCCGCACAGCAAGCCGTAAACCGGCAGCTTGGCTGAGCAGCTCATAAACGGCGTGAGCATGACCGTCATCTTGCGGTCGTGCTCGGATGGGAGCGTACGGGTCGACATGATAGCCGGCACGGTGCAGCCAAAACCGACGAGCATGGGCACGAAACTGCGGCCCGACAGGCCAAAGCGACGCAACACCTTATCCATGACAAAGGCCACGCGCGCCATGTATCCGGAGTCTTCCAGAATGGAGAGGAACAAAAAGAGCACGACGATAATCGGCAGGAAGGTCAGCACACTGCCCACGCCCGTAAGCACGCCGTCGACAGCCAGCGAGCGCACCACGTCGTTGGTACCGAACGCCTTGAGGCCCGCATCGGCCGAGGCGATGATGGCAGCGATACCGTCCTCCATGAGTCCCTGCAACGCCGCGCCGATCACGCCAAACGTCAGCCAAAAGACGAGGCCCATGATCACCAGAAACGCCGGAATGGCTGTGTAACGACCTGTCAGGATGCGGTCAATCTTGACGGAGCGCACGTGCTCGCGGCTCTCGTGCGGCTTGACGACGCAACGCCCGCACACGTCGCCGATAAAGCTAAAACGCATATCGGCCAGCGCAGATAGGCGGTCGGTGCCGGCCTCGCCCTCCATCTGGGTGATGATGTGCTCGATAGCGTCGAGCTCATTGCGATCCAGGTGAAGCGCCTCGGTTACCAGCTCATCGCCCTCGACCAGCTTGGTCGCCGCAAAGCGCACCGGGATGTGCGCCGTCACGGCATGGTCCTCGATCAGGTTAGCAATACCGTGGATGCAGCGATGCAGCGCACCGCCGTCCGGACCGTCGGGCGCGCAAAAGTCCAGGCGACCAGGGCGCTCGCGGAACCGCGCCACGTGCAGGGCGTGGTCCACCAGCTCGCCGATGCCCTCGTTGCGGGCAGCGCTAATGGGGACAACGGGCACGCCCAACAGGCTCTCGAGCAAGTTGACGTCTACGGCGCCGCCGTTGGCGGTCACCTCGTCCATCATGTTGAGCGCGATGACCATAGGACGGTCAAGCTCCATGAGCTGCAGTGTCAGGTACAGGTTGCGCTCGATGTTGGTGGCGTCAATGATGTCGATGATGGCGTCCGGACGCTCGTCGAGGATGAACTGACGGCTCACGACCTCCTCGCCTGTGTACGGCGACAGGGAGTAAATGCCGGGCAGGTCGGTAACGCTCGCCTCGGGATGGTTACGGATGGTGCCATCTTTGCGGTCGACCGTCACGCCGGGAAAGTTACCGACGTGCTGGTTGGAGCCCGTCAGCTGGTTGAATAACGTGGTCTTGCCGCAGTTTTGGTTGCCGGCGAGGGCAAAGTGCAGCGGCGCGCCCTCTGGCACGGCCGTCTTTGCCGCACGGGGCGAATACGTCCCCTCGCCCAGGGCCGGATGCTCCGTCGTGCCGATTGCGGCGTTAGCGCGCGGACCCGTATCGGTGTCGTGAATACCCACGAGCTCGATGCGAGCGGCATCGTCCTTACGCAGTGTCAACTCGTAGCCACGCAGGCGAATCTCGAGCGGGTCGCCCATGGGGGCATACTTCATCATGGTGACTTCGGTGCCCGGCGTTAGACCCATGTCCAAAATATGCTGTCGGAGTGCCTGATCGTCCGATGCCACCGATGCGACAACGGCGTCCTTTCCAATCTCGAGTGTATCGAGCTTCACGTCCGTGTTCCTCCCCCGGCGCCCGCAGGGCGTTGTATTTATGTTCACCATGGCTAACCGTTTGCCATGGCTAACCAATTTTAAACTTACATGATAGCGTGAACACACAACGACGTTCAATCGACAGATTGCTGCAAGGAACGTCCCCAAGTGCCGGCACAAAAGGAACGTCCCCGAGTGCCAAGTGCCGCAAGAGTGTCCCTTTCGACTAGTCGCTTAAGAACGTCCATTACAGTCGAAATTGTCAGCCCGGGACTGTCTCGGGCTACGATTGAGGCGCGCCCAGAACGGGCCGCCGACCGGGCGCCCGCGCACGGCCGAACGTCCCTGCCCCCGAGAGGGCCCGTTGGGTGCTGC
>DBGBZQ010000117.1:0-2983 GCA_048368115.1 Collinsella sp. | reverse complement strand
TAGTCACTCGACTTGCCGTTGATGAACAGTTGCCAATAGGTCGAATAATCTTGGGGCGTACCCAGCTCAACACCGTTGTACTTAAGGCTCAGAATGAAGGAGCCCGCAGCAACGGCGTCAATATCATTCGCCTCGAGCGCGGCCTTCGTAAGGTCAAGCGCGCTCGAACCGGACGTCACCACATACTGCGCGTTATCGACCCAAGTCTGAGTCTTGCCCTGGGCATCGCGACCAATGACGGTCACATTTGCGGCAACCTGGTCCTTAACGACAGGGGACGCGCTACCAGCCGTATAGGCAAACTCAATCTTCTGCCCTTGGGTGAGCTTGACGCTGCTCGCGCCAACCGAGGAAGACGCGCCGTCGACGAACAGCTGCCAGTAGGCATAAGTCGCCGGATCGAAGGCAAGCGTACGGCCATCGCTCGGGGATGTGATGCTTTTGAGGTAGAAACCGTATGCCGTGTTCGGATCGTAATCCGCCTTGAAGCCCGTCTTCTGCTGCAGCTTAACGAAGGCATCCGCAGCCGTCGCGCCCTCGTCGAGCTTGAGTTGCGTAGGTGCCACCCAGGTCTGAGCCTTGCCGTCGGCATCGGTGCCGATAATCGAGAACGAGACCTCGACTTGCTTCTTGGCGACATCGCCGGTTTCTGTCGGGTTCTCTGTCTGGACGGCAGCCGCGGCGGCAGATCCTGCTTGGCCAGCGGATACCGTCGAAGACTGCTCGCTCGTGGCAGGGCTCTCCCCCGTCGCCGAGCCTTCGTCGCCAGTTGCTGCCTCTGTAGTGGCGGCACTAGCTGCAGGCGCGCTCCCGGAATCCGAAACCTCGGCGCCGCTCTGCTCAGCGGTACCGCCCGCAAGCGCTGCGTCCTCGCCTGGCGTCGTAGCCTGAGCCACAGCGTCGGTAATGCCCTCGGCACCCTCGGCCCACAGCTGA
This sequence comes from Collinsella sp., assembly GCA_048368115.1. Lineage (GTDB taxonomy): Bacteria > Actinomycetota > Coriobacteriia > Coriobacteriales > Coriobacteriaceae > Collinsella. The sequence continues at coordinate 2,047 of DBGBZQ010000117.1, read as the reverse complement.
GCCGGCGTGGTGCCAAAGGCCATCGCGAAGGCCAGGAATGCCACCAGGCAGCGCTTTGCCACACCGCGCGCGATTACGCCACGGCGACGAAGCGAGGAACGCTGGCACTCGTCCTCAAACATATCCATTTGTCTCCTACTGTCTGTACTTGGAGCGTTGCCTTGAAGCTGCCCCACGTCATCGCGCATGTTGCGCTCGAGTTCCCCCATCGGGGTCCCCCTTCCCTCCAGAGCCCTATGCACACCGGCGGCATACGCCGCAGCCGCATGCAAGATGGAAGGCGATCCGACTTAACCTTAACGACTCGGGCGCGCCGTCCGATCTGCGACGCGAACATTCCGAGCCAAGAGGAATTACGGTTACTGGTACAGCCGGGGACTTGCACCCCGATTCTCCCAAACGCGCAGGAAAACCGCGCATTCGTGCGTCTCCGCACCACCATCTAGGCCATCGATTAAAACCGTCAATATGCTATCACGCAAAAGGGCCTCGCACGCAGGCGAAGCCCAAGGTAAAAGCTATTGTTTGCGATAGGAGAATGTGGTGACGGTCACAGCCTCTAGTGCTTGCCGCCGTGGCTGTTGAGCCAGATATTGCGACCCAGCATAAGCGCCAGCACCAGCGCGCTCACGTAGCCCATAAAGCCAATGACTGGGATACCAAACACAACCGGCTCGATGCGTGCATAGTACACCACCGACGAACCGATAAACAGACCGGCGATCACAATCGCCATCGACATGCGGTCGATGATTCCGCCCAGCTGTCGCAGCGCCTTATCGCTGCTCATGATCTGCGTGTTCACCTTAAGCTGGCCGCGCGTGAGCATACGCGAAGCCAAGCCCAGATACTCAGCCGCCTCGAGTGAGCCCTTCGCCGCGCGATAACTGCTCGCCGCAAAGTCGCGACTCATATCGCGCACGCGCGCATAGATGCTCTTCTCGTTTTTGATGTGTGCCTGAATGATCTGGATCATGTTGACGTCGGGCATGTACTCGGTCAGCAGACCCTCGAGCGTCACCATGCCGCGCGCGAACATTGTCACCACGCTCGGCAGCTCAACGTCGTTTTTGCGCGCCAAGTTTAGCAGCGAGGTCAAAAACTCGCCGATATCCAGATCCTTCAGGTCAAGGCCCGCAAAGTCAGCCACGATAAAGTCAAGATCGGACAAAAAGGCCGAATGATCGAGCTCAGCCGAGTCGCCACGCGTCACGGCGAAGCGCATGAGCGAATCCTTGAGCTTTGGCACGTCGCCCTCGGCCACGGCAAAGATCATATCCTTGACGATACCGCGGTCGTGGCTCGACATGCGTCCGACCATGCCCAAGTCGATAAAGTAAACGATGCCGTCCTTGAGGATGATGTTTCCCGCATGCGGGTCGGCATGGAAAAAGCCGTCATCGAGCACCTGCGTCGAGTAGTCCTCGACGATTGCGGCACCGATCTTTTCCAAGTCATAGCCCTCGGCCACCAAGCGTTCAGGATCGGCGATCGAAATGCCGTCGACGTAGTCCATAACCACCACGTGCTCGGTGCACAGGTCCAGATAGGATTTAGGGCACGTCACGCCATGAACGCTCTTATGGAACTCGTAGAAGTCGTTGAGGTTTTTGGCCTCGGCCAAAAAGTTGGTCTCCTCGCGAAACGAGGTCCACAACTCCTCGACTACGCCGTGCAGGTCAACGAATTGATCGGTGTTGACGAACTTGGAAACAATGCGCACCACCGAGCGGATGATATCGATGTCCTGTGCCATAACCTGCTGCGCACCGGGGCGCTGCACCTTAACGGCCACGTCCTCGCCGGTCACCAGGCGGGCGCGGTGCACCTGCGCGAGCGATGCGCTACCAAGCGGATTGGGGTCGATCGCGTCGAACATCTCCCCCAGGCGCAGGCCGTATTCCTCTTCCAAGCAGCGAAGCACTACCTCGTACGGCACCGGCTCCACGTCGGAACGCAGACGGCGCAGCTCATCGCAAAAGCGCTGCGGCAGAATCTCGGACCGGTTGGCCAGAATCTGCCCCATCTTGACGAACATGGGGCCGAG
>DBGBZQ010000116.1:0-4879 GCA_048368115.1 Collinsella sp. | reverse complement strand
TGTTTCCCAGATGCTGAGCAAGGTTTGCGTCGTGCGGAAGGAATGCGAGCTCTTTATCTAGCGCATACGAAATTGGTGCAATGGGACCAGGTTAATCTGCACCAACCTGGTGCAAACAAACCTGTCCCCAATGCACCAGAGTGAGGAGTGTCCCCGAGTGCCGGCAGAAAAGGAACGTCCCTGAGTGCCGCTTAAATACCGTTTATCGATGAAAAAATACCGTTCACCGGTCATAATGATTGTTCCGGCTTTGGGCTTGTCTACAATACCTCCCGTAAAAAGAAATGCGGAAGGTTACCGAGTCCCTCGGACGTGGGCCTAACCAAAGTCTTTGAACGGGTATGTCTCAATGGGCGCATTCGATTGATTTTGGTTGGGCTATATTTATGAAGGGACATGTCACCATGGGTTTCTTTTCTCGCCTAATGGGTGGCTCGGATAAGCAGACGACTGCGGCTTCCGAGTTCGAAATCCTCGCTCCCGTTTCCGGCGAGCTTGTTCATCTAGAAAATACCAATGACCCCGCTTTTAGCAGCCGTGCAGTGGGCGATGGCGTTGCCGTGGTTCCCCAAGAGGGAACGGTGTGCGCTCCTGTTTCCGGCACCGTCGCGGCGCTGTTTCCGACTGAGCACGCGCTGGGCATCATGTCCGATGACAGCTCCGCTCAGGTGATGCTGCATATCGGAATCGACACTGTTAAACTTGAGGGCAAGGGCTTCCATGCGCTTGTTGCCCAGGGTGACCATGTCGACGCGGGCCAGCCCCTCGTCGAGGTCGATTTCGACGTGGTTCGCGCTGCCGGCTTTGATCCCACGGTCTTCGTTGTCGTGTGTGAGCGTTCGGAGAACTCGACTCTTCGTGAGCATGCTTCCGGCCCTGTTGCTGTTAAAGAGCCTGTCGTTTGGCTTTCCGAGTAAACTCTTGTGGTGGGTACCGTGGTTATCAAGCGAGTTTTCAACAATAACGTCGCAATGGTCACTTCGGACGATGGCTCCGAGCTCATCGTCATCGGTCGAGGCCTCTGCTTTGGCCGTCATGCCGGCGATGCCATCGACGAGGCATCGGTCGAAAAGACCTACGCGTTGCAGGAGGGAACTTCTCAGGATTCGCGTACGATTGACCGCTTGGCACATCTTTTGGAGTCCATCCCCACCGTCAACCTCGTGATTTCCGAGGACATTGTTCAGATGCTCCGTCGAGAGCTCGATGTCGATATCAACGACAAGATTCTCATTGCTCTCGCAGACCATATCAGCCTTGCTTTGGAGCGCGAGCGCAAGGGCGTCCCCTGTGAGAATCCGTTGCTGCTCGAGATTCAACAGTTCTATCGCAAGGAGTATGCACTTGCGGGCCGTGCGCTGCAGATTATCAAGGAGTATATGGGCATCCAGATGAGCGAGGAAGAGCAGGGTTTCATTACGCTGCATATCGTCAACGCCACCATGCCGCAGCGCTCTGACCGCCTGATCGTTTCGGTCCAGCTTGTTCGCGACGTGCTCGCGATTGTTTCCGAGCGCTATGCTACGACCCTCGACGACACCTCGTTGCCTTACGAACGTTTCGTTCGTCACCTGCAGTTTTTCGCACAGCGGGCACTCGATCCTACGGCAGGGCAAATCAACGGAGACGCGCTGTTCCGAATCGATGAAACGGCGTATCCCTGCGCATTCTCATGCGCGGACGCCATAGCCGCCCACTTGTCGTCTACCTATAACGTTGTCGTTACCAATGCCGAGAAGAGTTATCTCGCGTATCACATTGTTAACCTGCTTGGAGAACCTGGTCTCTAGGCATAACGTGTCCATACATCGATTGATATAAGGCAAGGCTCACGGTCTTGTCTAGGGCACATCTGTCTTAATTTGCGGAAAAGGAAGGGGAGTACCGCTATGACCGCAAAAAAGAAGTTCAATTTCAAAGCGCCGTTGGAGGTGTTCGCGAAGTCGATCGTCCAGCCGATGATGTATCTCTCGGTTGCCGGCATCCTGCTCATCGTGGGCATCATTCTGACCAACAAGACCATCTGCGCCATGATCCCTGTGCTGGGCTTCGGTCCGTTCCAGCTTGTGGGCGCCGTTGTCTATCAGTCGCTGATGTTTATCATCAACAACCTCTCGATTCTGTTCTGCGTGGGCATCGCCGGCGCCATGGCAAAGAAGAACAAGGGCCATGCTTCGCTGATCGCCCTGATGTCGTTCTTCCTGTTCCTGCAGGCTAACAACATCGTGCTCAACGCCACCGGTTCTCTTGCCGATGCGAGCGGCTTGCTCGGTCTTACCGGAACCGGCCAGGCCACCGTTATGGGCATCCAGGTACTCGATACCGGCGTGTTTGGCGGCATCATCCTTGGTTGCATCACCGGTGCCGTGTTCAACAAGTACTCGAACAAGCAGTTCCCCATTGCCCTTTCGATGTTCTCGGGCGTTCGCTTCCCGTTCCTGATTATGATCATCATTTCCTGGATCATGGGCGCTGGCTTCTGCATCGTTTGGCCTCCTGTCCAGGGCGCCATTTCCTCCGTCGCCGGCATTATTAAGGAATCGGGCAACATCGGTCTGTTTATCTACGGCATGCTCAACAAGCTGCTCGTTCCCACCGGTCTGCACCACCTCATCTACACCCCGTTCCAGTTCTCCGATGTGGGCGGCACCCTTACGCTGGGTGATCAGGTTATCGCCGGCGCCTATCCCATCCGTGTTGCCGAGATGGCAATGACGGGTCAGCCCTTCTCTGATAGCACCTACTTCAACAGCTATACCTTCAACAACCTGTGGCCCTACATCGGCATCGGTCTCGCCTTTATCGTCACCGCTTACAAGGGGAACAAGGACAAGACCAAAGCCGTTATCATCCCGCTGATCATCACCGCCGTGCTCTCCTGCGTGACCGAGCCCATGGACTTCCTCTTCGTCTTTGCCGCTCCCGTGCTCTTTGTCGTTCACTCGGTTCTTTCCGGCATCTTCCTGGTTCTGCTCAAGGTTCTCTCCGTGCCCGCTTCGACTGCAGGCGGCATCATCAACATCGTGGTTTCCAACCTGGTCCTCGGTGTCGACAAGACCAACTGGCCGGTTATGCTCGTGCTCGGAGTCGTCAACGCCGCTCTGTACTTCTTCCTCTTCACCTTCCTTATTAAGAAGCTCAACCTCCACACGCCTGGTCGCGAGGAGGAGTCCGAGCTCGCCGAGTCCGTTGCCGAGGGCGAGGCCGCCGCGTCTGTCGCGGTGAAGCAGGGCGCTGTTGCCGCGGCTCCCGCAGAGGGCGTCGATGCAGGTATTGCCGACCTGGTCGCAGGTCTTGGTGGCAAGGACAACATCGAGGAGCTCGAGAACTGCTTTACGCGTCTCCGCGTGAACGTTAAGAACCCGGACCTCATCAATGAGGACCTCATCAACCACGTGCCCAACAGCGGCATCAACCGCAACGGCAACAATATCCAGATCATCTTTGGCATGAAGGTCGCCGAGATGCGCGACAAGGTCGAAAACGCAATTGAGAAGGAGCAGTAAACAATGATCATTACTCTGTGTGGTGGCGGATCCACCTTTACCCCCGGCATCGTCAAGTCCATCGCCCTGCGCAAGGACGAGCTCGACGTTGACGAGATTCGTCTGTACGACATCAACGAGGAGCGCCAGCGCAAGATCGGCGTTCTCGTGGACTGGATTTTGCACGAGGACCTCGGCCTGGACATCAAGCTCACGGTGACCACCGACAAAAAGACGGCTTTTACCGACGCGAGCTTCGTGTTTGCCCAGATGCGCGTGGGCGGCTACGCCATGCGCGAGCAGGACGAGAAGATTCCGCTGCGTCACGGCTGCGTGGGTCAGGAGACTTGCGGTTGCGGCGGCCTTGCCTACGGCATGCGCACCATCTTCCCCATGGTCGAGCTGATCGACGACGTTGAGAAGTACGCCAAGAAGGACTACTGGATTCTCAACTACTCCAACCCTGCCGCCATCGTCTCCGAGGGTTGCCGTGTGCTGCGTCCCAACGCTCGCATCATCAACATCTGCGACATGCCGATCGCAATCATCGACGTGGTTTGCGCCGCGCTCGATATCGACAAGAAGGATGTTGAGTACGATTACTTTGGCCTCAACCACTTTGGTTGGTTCACCTCGATTCGCCACAAGGGCGAGGAGGTGCTCCCGCAGCTGCGCGAGTATATCAAGGAGCATGAGATTCTGCTGCCCGATTCCTACCTCAAGGGCATGGGCTCGCTCATGGCAAAGAAGCCCGAGGAGGCCGTCGACGAGCATCCCGAGCAGAACCGCCACACTAAGGGCAGCTGGTACTACGTCTGGAAGGGCGAGTACGAGATCATGGAGTGCTTCCCGGAGTACCTGCCCAACACGTATCTGAACTACTACCTGCAGCAGAAGGAGTTCGTCGAGCACTCCAACCCCGAGCGCACCCGTGCTAACGAGGTTGAGGAGACGCGCGAGAAGAACCTCTTCGACGGCATCGACCACTACGAGAAGACGGGCGAGATCGACGAGAGCACGTTCTATGCGGGCAGCCACGGCGACTGGATTGCCGACTTGGCCATCGCTCTGAAGAACGATACCAAGCAGCGCTTCCTGGTCATTTGCGAGAACAAGGGCGCTATCCCCAACATGCCCTACGACGCTATGGTCGAGCTGCCTGCCTACATTGGCAAGAACGGCCCCGAGGTCATCAGCCGCGACAACATTCCTCTGTTCCAGCAGGGCCTCATGATGCAGCAGCTGAATTCCGAGAAGCTCGTGGTCGAGGCTACGATCGAGGGTTCGTACGAGAAGGCGCTCAAGGCCTTTACGCTGAACAAGACCGTGCCGTCGATGAAGGTCGCCAAGGAGGTTCTCGACGACATGATCGAGGCCAACAAGGGTTACTGGCC
>DBGBZQ010000115.1:0-1400 GCA_048368115.1 Collinsella sp. | reverse complement strand
AGGCGGGTTCTAGTGATCGTTGCAACACCTGACCTACCGCAAGGAGGGTCAGGTGACCAGAAGCCACCGAAACGAAGACCGTGGCGGGGAACACCGTTGGACGTTCAACGGCGTCGAATATCCGACGAGGAAGCTGATGTGCGAGGCGAGACGCGCCGAGTACGTGCGCCTGCTGGACGAGGAAGGCATGAACTTCACCCAGGCCGCGCACGCGGTCGGCGTCTCGAAACGCACCGGCAAGGCGTGGCGCAACGGCAGGACGCGCGCCACGGGAAGGAACGAGAAACCCCTGGTGGACTGGTATCGTTCCACCATGGACAAACCCAAGACCCTCCATCCGCGCTACCTGAGCCAGGAGGAGCGCATCCAGATCGCGGACCGTCTGCGTCTGGGCGATTCGATCCGCGCCATCGCCCGCCTGCTGGGCCGCGACCCCGGCACGGTCAGCCGCGAGGTCGAGCGCAACAGGAATCCCGAGTCCGGCGGTTACGAGCCTTACCGCGCCCAGCAGAAGGCCGCGGACCGGCTCAAACGCCCCAAACCGCGCAAGGCGGCCGAGGGCACGCGACTGTGGGACGAGATCGCCGCTGGGTTGCGCAGGCATTGGAGCCCGGAGCAGATAGCCAACCGGCTGAGGCTGGACTTCCCGGATAATGGGGATATGCACGCGAGCGTCGAGACGATCTACCAGGCCATCTACCTGCAGGCCAGGGGCGAACTCAAGCAGGAGCTGAAACGCGCCATGAGGCAGGGGCGAACCGCCCGCAGACCCCAAGGCGGCCAAGGCCGCAAACCCCGTTTCCGCGAACCCATGGCCATGATCTCGGAGCGACCCCCGGAGATCGAGGACCGGGCGGTCCCGGGCCACTGGGAGGGCGATCTCATCACCGGCAGCCGCAACAAAAGCGCCATCGGCACGCTCGTCGAGCGCACCACCAGGTTCACGATCCTGCTGCACCTGCCCGACGGGCACGACGCCGAACACGTCCAGCAGGCCATCATCGACAAGATGCAGCACCTGCCCAAACTCCTGCGCAACAGCCTGACCTGGGACCAGGGAGCGGAACTCGCCCTGCACAAACGGATCGGCGCCTCGCTGGACATGGCCGTCTACTTCTGCGACCCGCACTCCCCGTGGCAGCGCGGCACCAACGAGAACACCAACGGGCTCCTGCGCCAGTACTTCCCCAAAGGCACCGACCTATCCGTCTACCCGGAGGACTACCTCGACGCGGTCGCCGAGGAACTCAACGACCGGCCACGCAAAACCCTCGGGTTCATGAAACCAAGCGAGAAGATCATCGAACTGCTCGACGCCGCGTGATAACCTCAACAACCGACAACGTGACCATGGAAGGCCGCTCAAACCTCAGGTGTTGCAACCACCACTAGAATCTGCC
>DBGBZQ010000114.1:0-4172 GCA_048368115.1 Collinsella sp. | reverse complement strand
GACCCCGAGTACCGCAAGGTTATCGAGAAGATGAAGCAGGAGATGGCTGACGCCTAAGCGCTCTGCCAGTCCATTTGCAGCATAAGGAGAGCCATGTCCGACTATCAGGGAAAGCGTTTTTCGGCTTCTCGGATTCCCGATCCAGCCAAGTCGGGAGCAGCCCGCGCGCCGCAGCAGGGTCGGACATCCTCTCCTCAGCAGTCACGTGCGCCGCGCCCCGTGACGCCGGCGAAGCATCGCCGTCAGGATACACCTGCTGCATATCGCCCTTCGTCATACAGTACGGCCAAGAAGTCACCTCGCTCTTCGGCGCATGCCGCGCCATCGAGCTATACCGAGCCGCCGCGCAAAAATCGCCGCTCCGTCATTCCCATTCTGCTCATCATCATCGGTATTGGCCTGATCGTTGCTGCGGCCGCTATCTTTATCAACGCGCAGATTGGCTACAAGCAGGCGAGCGAGTCGTATCAAAAAATCGAAAAGCAATATGTGAGCGACAAGGACGCCAGTGGCGTGCCAATTATCGACTTCAATGCGCTTGCCCAGACAAATCCCGAGGTTGTGGGTTGGATTTACGCGCCCGGCACCAACATCAACTACCCCGTGGTGCAGACCAACAACAACTCCAAGTACCTCAACACGCTGTTCGACGGCACCGCCAATGCGTCGGGTGCCATCTTCCTGGATAGCGACGACACCGCGCCGGGCATGGTGGATCAGCAGACCACGATTTACGGTCATCACATGAACGACGGTTCGATGTTCAACGTGATTTCGGATACGACCGATCAAGCGACGTTCGACAGCATGGACTATGTGTACTACATCACACGTGACGCGACGTATAAGCTGCGTCCGCTGGCGACCAAGGTGGTCGAGGACACGTATGCCAAGGCGCGCACGCCCAACTTTGAGGGCGATGACGGACTGAAGAATTATCTGTCCGAGATGCTTGACGGTGCCTCTGCCGTGGCGAGCGATGCCACCGATCGTGCCGCTTCGGCAACCAAGGTCGTAACGCTTGTGACCTGCCGTTCGCTGTCATTTAGCAATACGCGCGCCGTCATGGTGCTCACGCCGGTCGAGGAATAAAGTGTCCGGGCCCCGTCCCAAAAAGACTACCCTGGAAATCAAAAGGAGAAATGATGCTTGAGAACGGCAAATCGATGCCTTCGGTTGATGCTTGGCTGCGCGAAGCCAAGGCCGATGTTTCGGCGGCTGATTGTGGGATGTACCTGACACACAACGGCGTGGTGCGCGCGACGCCCAAGGCCGAAGTGCGCGGAGTCGAGACCGATGGCGTGGCGCCAGGCCACAAGGTGGGCGGCATGGTGTTTGGCTTCGATGCCGAAAAGGTGCAGGCCGCTATCGAGGCGACGCGCACGATGCCGGGTATCGGCTATGTGCGCGTGTGGCTGGCGAGCGGCGAGCTTACCGTGGGCGACGACATCATGCTCGTGCTCATTGGCGGAGACATTCGCCCGCATGTGGTCGATGCGCTGCAGTCGCTCGTCGGCACCATCAAGAACGAGTGCGTGAGCGAGGTCGAGCGCGAGGCGTAAGGCCTCGTCGGCAATCCGAGTCTGTCTATAGCGAAAGCCCGCTGGCAGTTCATGTAGATCTGCCAGCGGGCTTTGATGTGTTGGAGCTATTTTGCTCTGGCGTTTGCTACACGCGTGTGGCGTCCTTGGGGCTCATGGTCATACTCTGAAAACGGTTCTCCATATATTCGTTATCGAAATGCTTGTCATAGAACTGTGCGACGGGAATATTTCGAACGGTTCCGTTGACGCGCTGATACCAATAGTCGAGCGATTGCAACGTCATGACGCCGTCGATCAACATGACGGCGGTCAGGATGACGGTAGCAGAGTAGCGGCGTTTCCATGGAATCATATTGATGAGCTTAAGCAGGCGCGGCAGCAAGACCTTGATCCAGATGAGGCCACCCAGGCCCCACATGCAGGCAAACGGCGTGCATGTGCGTCCCCCGGTCAATACCGCGATGGGATCGGGCATGCCGAATAGCCTAATGTGTGAATAGCTCCACGACACCACGCCAAATGAGGTCTGCATAAACCAGCCTACAAACACCTCGAAAGCGCCGCCGATCAGGGCACTTACCAGGAAAATGATCAGAGGATTCTTTTTATAGAAGCGGTTGAGCGCCATGGTCATGAGCACCGCGCCAAATCCGTAGATGGGGCTAAAGGGGCCAAATAGCATACCGGCACGGTCCTGATAGACGCCGGGATCGACGACGACCATATGCCAGACTTCCTCGAGAATGAGACCTAACACGCTGCAGACGAAGAATACCCAGAACAGGTTGAAGTAGTTGAGCTTGATGTAGCCCTCGCCGGTTTCGTCGCGGCCGAGCATCCCCTCGGCGGCGGCATCGCGGTCGAGCATCTCTTGCAGACGGCGCTGCAGTTCGCGCTCCTGGCGTAGCGTGGGGTCGACGGTGGCCGACAGCGCAATGAGGATGACAAGCTGGACGGCGGGGCGCAGCAGGAAGGGTCCGATGCCCTGGAGCATCACGTCAACTAAAAGCTCCACGACGGTAAATGCGATGAGGACGTAAGACAGGCGGGCGGCATTGCGCCGCTGGTCCTTGATGAGGTCCAGGCCAAAGACGATCAAGATGATCGCGCTTGCCGCCGAGAGCATAATGCCGGCGACGATAAGGCCAACCGCGACTAGGGTGTTATCACCGAGCTTAGCGGCGACGTTGCCGTTAATGAGTGCGGTGATGACCTGCCACATAAAGACGGCGACTGACGGGAGCGTGCCCACGCCAGATAGGGTGCACAGGACTGCGTAGACCTTGATGATAAGGGGGATCTTCTTGGCCTCCGTGGTGCTGGGGACACTGGGGTCGAGTTGATTTCGATCCATACGCTACCTTTCTCGTCTTGTAGTAGCCTACAAGGATACGCCGACGACCAGCTAAAAGACAGGACGAACGTCCCAATTGCAACAATGTAGCCCCTAGCGCGGGCGAGACACGGCGCACGGGAAGTCTTCGAGGCCGTTGCCCCTGAGAGTGGACTACCCAATAAAATGTTTGGTCGCAAAACGGATAATAAGCTCGGTGGGCTTTTAAAAAGCGCTGTTCATGCGCGGGAGTGCTTGTCTTGCCGTGCGTATAATAGGGCAGGTAACGCCAAATAACGAGGCTCTGAGGGGATGCCATGTCTCAAGAAACCATCCGCGCGGCCGAGCGTGCCGCGGGACAGGTGAAGACCATGTCGACGTATGATCCGGACTCCGACCAGCTGCATGAGGAATGCGGCATTTTTGGTGTGTGGGCGCCCGATCGCGACGTGGCTCGACTGACGTACTTTGGCCTGCGTGCGCTGCAGCACCGTGGCCAGGAATCGGCTGGAATCGCCGTGGGTGACGGCGGCACGGTTATGGTTCGCAAGGATCTGGGCCTGCTCGATCGCGTGTTCTCCAACGCCGACCTGTCGACGCTCTCCGGCCAGCTGGCCGTGGGCCACGTGCGCTATGGCACCGCCGGTGCCAAGAGCTGGGAAGCCTCTCAGCCGCATCTTTCTACCATCAACAGCGTCATTATCGCGCTTGCTCACAACGGCACTCTGGTCAACACCGACGAGCTGCGCCGCCAGCTGATCGAGCTGGGCGTGCCGTTCCTCTCCAATTCGGATTCCGAGGTCGCGACCAAGCTTATCGGCTACTTTACCCAGCGTACGGGTCATCTGCGCGAGGGCATTCGTAAGACCATGGAGCTCGTGCGCGGCGGCTACGCCATGACGCTCATCAACGAGCAGGCGCTCTACGCATTCCGCGATCCGCACGGCATTCGCCCGCTCGTGCTGGGCAAGCTGGTGGACGAGGGTCTGGACCAGGCCGATGCCGCATCCGTTTCGCAGCTGCCGTCGCAGGACGGCGCCGCGACGGTCGACGCCACCACCCATGTCACGCGCGCCGGCGGCTGGGTCGTTGCTTCCGAGACCTGCGCACTCGACATCGTGGGTGCCGAGTACGTCCGTGACGTCCGTCCCGGCGAGATTTTGCGCATCAGCGCCGAGGGCCTTGTGTCCGAGCAGGGCGTGCCTGCCGCCGAAGAGCCTGCTAACTGCATCTTTGAGCAGGTCTACTTCGCTCGCCCCGACTCCATCATGAACGGCAAGAGCGTCTACGCCTGC
>DBGBZQ010000113.1:0-50414 GCA_048368115.1 Collinsella sp. | reverse complement strand
CTCGAGCATGTAACCCATGGGTTCGTCCTTTCTCTTCCGGGCGCGCGGGCCGAGTCGCCGTGCCCGCGCGCCTTACCTTTCGGGTTCACCATCCATGGTGGGGCGCGTTTCTAACGAAGCCGTAACGGCCGTTGGGCTCTTATATATGTCTGGACTCTCTATGCTTGCGCTGGATAGACATCGCCAGAACGGGTATAGTATCGAAAGTTTTGTCGTTTACCAGCGGGGGAGTCCTGTGGGCATCAAAAAGAAGATCAAAAAGGAGCTTATCGGCACTTCCGATTACCCGTCGAATAAGATCTTCACGATCTCCAATTTCATTACCTTCACGCGCCTGATCCTCACGCTGGTCTTCCTGTACCTGTTTGTGACGGACAACAACCGTGTCGTCGCCATCGTCATTTATGCCATCGCGGCCTCCACCGACTGGATGGACGGCCAGATTGCCCGCATGACCAAAACGGTCTCGTGGCTCGGCAAGGTTATGGATCCCATCTGCGACCGTGCGCTGCTATTTACCGGCGTACTGGGCCTGGTGGTCCGCGGCGAGCTTCCCATCTGGGTCTGCGTGCTCATCATCGGCCGCGATATCTACCTGGGAATCGGCACGCTTATCGTGCGCCACTATCACCGCCGTCCCATCGACGTAGTGTTTCCCGGCAAGATTGCCACGGCGCTGCTCATGACCGGCTTCTCGCTCATGCTGCTGGGCTTTCCCACTGTGGATGGCTGGCATCTGCTGCCCGCCACGTTCACGGCCTTCCCGGGCCTCAACGGCAGTCCGGTACCGCTCGGCATCTTCTTTGTGTATGGCGGCGTGATCTTCTCCATGCTCACTGCTGTCATCTATTCCATTAAGGGTGGAGCGGCCATTAAACAGGCTGTCGCACATCCCGAGGACGAAGACATCGACTTTCTTAACCCCGAAATCGAAGACTAAGCCATTGGGGTATGATTACGTACAGTTCATTCTTTGCGGCATGTCCGCGTTAAGTTAGGGGTTGTCATGGACAACATGGTTAACAATATGCCTCAGAACGATAAGGCCGCTGACGCTACCTGCGTTTTCCGCGTTCCTTCGAGCGATGTCACCGTTCCCGACCTCATGGCCAACGTGCACATCACCGCGCCCGTGTTGTCTATCGTCAAGGGTCCGCAGACCGGCGCCGCCTTTGAGCTCGAGGACAATGTAACCACCATCGGCCGCGATCCCGCTAACGGCATCTTCCTCAACGACATGACCGTGTCGCGTAGCCACGCGCGTATTATTCGCGAGGGTCTGGGAGCCCGCATCGAGGACTTGGGCTCGCTCAACGGTACGTGGGTTGACGGCGCTATCGTCAATGGCGCACCGCTGCACGACGGCTCTTCCGTCCAGATCGGTACGTTTACGCTCATCTATCACGAGAGCACGCCGGAGCGCATCGAAACCGGTGAGTAGGGCATGGCCGAACGCAACTATCTGAGTATCGGCCAGGTCGTCAATCTACTTCGAGGCGCATACCCCGATCTTTCGAACTCAAAAATTAGATTTCTCGAAGATGAGGGGCTCATTACCCCTCATCGTACGCCCAAGGGGTATCGCCAGTACTCCAAGGAGGACGTTGACCGCCTGGAGGTCATTCTGCACCTGCAGAAGACTCGCTACATGCCGCTCAACGTGATTAAGCAGCGCCTGGAAAACGCCACGGACCTGTCTACGCTCGCCTACGAGGTGGGTCTGCTGTCCGACGTTCCGCTCAAGACGGAGCCCAAGGAGACCAAGCAAAAGCTGCATCCCATCGAGACCATACCCGATATGCTCGGCGTCGAGATCTCGTTTATTCGTTCCCTGGCCGAAAACGACCTCATTCGCATCATCAAGAGCCCGCAGAACCGGGAGCTTGTCGATGGCCGCGATTTCCCGATCATCCGTTACTGCTCCGAGCTTTCGCGCTTCCATATCGAGCCGCGAAACCTACGCCAGTACGTATCTTCGGCAAACCGTGAGTCCTCGATGTTTGAGCAGGTGCTCGTGAGCATGCTCGGTATGGACACTTCCGACGACGAGCGCGATGCCAAGCTCGAGCGTGCGTTTAAGAAGCTGCATGACCTCACCGAGGGCGTACATACCGCGCTGCTCAAGAACCGCGTATTTGAATCACTCAACGCCGTGGTCGAGGACGCTGATATCGATGCCCTCGATGAAGAAATCGCACGTTCCGAATCCACTAAGGCCAAAAGCAAAGAAGCGCCCGCCTCCGCGGTCCCCGTGCGTGAGGAATCCCTCGTGCAGCCGCTCAAGGTTATCGCCCCCTCGCACGCCGGCGCCGCCAGCGCGAACAAATAAACGCTGCTGCAAACCAGCCTCCCATGAAAGGTCATGCCATGTACGACTTCGAATCTCACATCGTCGACATCCCCGACTATCCCGAGCCCGGAGTCGTCTTTAAGGACATCACGCCGCTCTTTGGTAATCCCGAGGCACTAAAGGCCATGGTAGATGCCCTGGCCGAGCATTTTGCCGGCATGGGCATCACCAAGGTCGTGGGTCCCGAGGCTCGCGGCTTTATGGTTGGCGTGCCCGTGGCCGTCGCTCTGGGCGCTGGATTTGTGCCCGCGCGCAAGCCGGGCAAGCTGCCACGCAAGACGGTGAGCCAGAGCTACGAGCTCGAATACGGCACCGACTCTATCGAGATCCACGCCGATGCCATTACCTCTAAAGATACCGTGTTGATTCTGGATGACTTGGTCGCGACGGGCGGAACCGTCGAGGCAACAGGTAAACTGGTGCGAGATATGGGCGCAAAGCTTATAGGCTACGGTTGTATCCTCGAGCTTGCGTTTCTCAACCCGCGCAAGAAGCTCACGCCTTCTAACGAGGACGTTGAGCTCTTTAGTCTGGTAACGGTGGACTAGCCGCTACCCTTAGATACCGGAAAGGAAGCTCCATGCGCACAGCAAACACGCACAAAAACATGGCACGCTGCGCTGCTACGGCAACCCTCGCTTGTGTTTTGGGCCTGGGCCTCGCGGCTCCTGCCTATGCCGATACCGCATCCGACCTTGCCGCTGCTCGTACAAAACTCGAGCAGATCGGCACGCAAACCCAGCAAATTCATGAAGAACTCTCCGCGCAGACGCAGGAGCTTGATCAGACTGCAGGCGAGATCACGCAAAAGCAGCAAGAGATTGCCGAGGGTCAAGCAAAGCTTTCGAGCTACGTTGCCGGTGAGTACAAGACCGGCGGCCTGAGTCTCCTTCAGGTTCTGACGGGCGTCGACGATCTGGGCGACATGCTCAACCGTTTGTTCTACTACGGTAAGGTTTCCGACAAGCAGGCCCAGACCATTCAGGAGGTCAAGGACCTTAAGCAACAGCTCACCGATAAGCAGACCGAGCAGGAGAAGAACGTCGCCGCGACGCAGAAGAAGGTCGACGAGCTCAATGCCCAGCAGGCTGAGGCCCAGAGTGTCGTGAGCTCCCTGGACTCCCAGCTGCAGGCCGAGCTTGCCGCCGAGGCTGAAGCCAACGCAGCACTTCAGGCCGGCATTAACGCCAGCACCGCCGAGAAGGCTACGGTGAGCAACGACACCGCCGGTACGACTGAGAACACCAACGATGGCGGCAATACGCCCGCGCCCACTCCTACGCCCGCTCCGGCCCCTACGCCGCAGCCCGCCCCGGCTCCGGCTCCGGCTCCGACGCCTTCCGCACCGAACCAGTCTGTTGACGGCGGCTCCGTTGTTTCGCGTGCCTACAGCAAGCTGGGTTGCGCTTATTCCTGGGGCGGCATTGGACCGGACAGCTTTGACTGCTCCGGTTTTGTAAGCTACTGTCTCACGGGCCGCTACTGCCGTCTGGGCACCACCGGCACCTTCATGGGTTGGACCCGCGTGTCCGACCCGCAACCGGGCGATGTCGTGGTTAACTCCTACCATACTGGCATCTATATCGGTAATGGTCAGATGATCCATGCTTCCGACTACAAGACGGGCGTCATCATCAGCTCCGTCGCAGCCGGCATGAACAACAACTACATTTTCGTGCGCTACTAAGTCACTCTGTATAGCAAACGAATGTGAACCTCGTGGCCTTTGGGCTGCGAGGTTCATTTATTTGTGACCGTGCTCCATACATGACCCCAATGAGCTAGTTTTCAATACTAGATGCACGTTTCAAAGGTAAGCAAGATGGCTATAATAAATGAGAAACATCTAGAAAGGACCCTCTATGAGCTGGGCACTTATCTCCGATTCGAGCTGCAACCTCCGCGATTGGCAACCGACCGCGCCCCATACCACCTTTGCATTTGCACCCCTCAAAATTCGAGTGGGGGAGCGCGAGTTCGTCGATGACCTCACGCTCGATGTTCACGAACTCAATTGCGCCGTGCAGGCGGAGTCGAGCGCTTCTTCGAGCGCCTGTCCGAGCGTAGGCGAGTGGACCGAACTCTTTAGGCTTGCCGACAAGACGATTTGCATGCCCATCTCCGAGGGAGTCTCGGGAAGCTACAATGCCGCGGCCACCGCACGTGACATGGTGCTTGCCGAAGAGCCGGACCGTCAGATTCATTTGGTTAACTCGCGAGCCGCAGGTGGCAAAATGGATTTGATCTTCCTGCTGTTCGACCGCTATCTTGCAAGCAACCCAGATGCCTCCTTTGAGGACGCCTGCGCCTATTTCGATAGCTTGGAGCAGAACAGCAAGATCCTCTTTAGTTTGTGCAATTACGAAAACCTTGCGAAGGCCGGACGTATCCCTAAGGCGGCCGGCGTTATTGCTAACAAGCTCAATATCCGCATTTTGGGCACGGCGAGCGAAGCGGGCAAAATTGAACTCGTTGGTCACACCCGCGGCGAAAAGAAGATGCTCACCAAGATTGTCGACACCATGGAGGCCGAAGGCTTTACTGGCGGCGAGGTCGTAATCGACCATGTCGAAAATGAGGCGGGCGCCCAGGCACTTGCCAGCCGCATTGTGGAGCATTGGCCCGGTTCCAAGACCATCATCATGCCCTGCAACGGACTGGATTCATACTATGCCGAGATGCACGGGCTCATTATCGGCTACGGCATGGTCGTTGCTTCGGGCCGATAAAATCCAACTAAACAAAAACACGGGCGGGACAAAGTGTCTGATGACTCTTTGTCCCGCCCGTCTTGTACGTCGGCTAGCTATTAAACCCGTTGAACTTTAGGTAGCTCATTAGATACGCCTTCGATACAAAAGACGATACCGCGCTGCGTACGAGCAGCGACTCGCGTGTGACCTGATGAGCCGTATCGGGTACAGGAACCTGCTCAATGGAAAAAGCCGCGCGAATCGATGCCTCGAGCTGATCAATCACATAATCAAAGGCGGTCGGTGCATCATAGCTCAGGCGCTGAATGTTAAAGAGTGCCTGAACCGCTGCGATGGGCAGCACCTGCTTAAAGATACAAATGGAGATGAGACGCGCAATCTGCTCGCGACCATATTGCTTTTTAACCGGAGCGGGAACGAGGCCGACCTTTACGTAGTTATTGATCATCGATGGCGTAATGACGGGCTGCTCCACACAAATCGAAAGCGGCTCCATCCACTGCGCAACATATTCGATAACCTGATCACGATAGAGCGATACGTTAGGCAGCTGGTCATAGCGCGGCAGGCTCAACGCGTTGAGTTTACGCACCGTATCGGACTGAATAAATGCATCCGGCAGCACCGTCGGCTGAATATCCTCCGGCTTAATGCCGACCGATGTATCGGACATCGGGATAACATGTTTGACGTGGTTCATCAGAGGCCTCCGTTCGTTTACTATATTGTATTCTAGATAATCTAGTTTTGCATACCACATTGCCGCTAAGTAAAAGTGGTTGGACAGCACATTGACGCACCGTCCAACCACTTTGTTTAAAGATAGCAACCTTACATAAGATATATTATCGTACTTATCGGCGTAAGAAAGCGTATGCGCTGGTAGCCGCTATAGCTCCGTCCGAAACGGCGGTCACAACTTGGCGTAAACGCTTGGAGCGAATATCGCCGGCGGCAAATAAGCCAGGTGTGCGGGTGGCCATCGATTCGTCGGTCACAATACCGCCGTCGGGCGCCAGATCTACCAGATGCTCTACAAGCTCAGTATGGGGCTGCGTGCCAGCAAAGACAAAAATGCCAAACGAACCAGGATCAAAGGACTCAGAATAAGTGCCACCCGTAGCGTTGTCCTTAAAGGTGATTGTCGTGGGCATCGCCTCACCAGAAAGCTCAACAATACTAGTTTGGTACCTAACTGAAATATTATCTTTTGCGAGCACCTTTTGAACCACGCCATCGGGGGCACGGAACTGATCGCGTCGCAAGACGATGGTCACGCTGCTGGCGATTTCTGACAAGAACAGGGCTTCCTCGCAGGCAGCATTACCGCCACCGATGACAAAGACCTGTTTACCGCGAAAGAACATGCCATCGCACGTCGCGCAATAAGAAACGCCACGACCGCGATACGTATCCTCGCCAACAAAACCAGCAGATCGCGGCGTGGCACCCATGCAAGCGATAACGCTCGAGGCCAGCGTATCACCCATATCGTGATGCACCGTAAACAGCGCCGCATCCGCATCGTAATCGATACCCGCAACCATGCTCCATGCAACCTGTGCTCCCAGGCCCTCTGCATGTTGCTGAAACCGCTCGCCGAGTTCGGCGCCACTCAAGAGCGGAATGCCCGGATAGTTCTCGACCTCATTGGTTGTGGCAATCTGTCCTCCCGACATACCTTGCTCAATCACGGTCGTCGTTAGGTTGGCGCGAGCCGCGTAAATGGCTGCAGCATAGCCCGCAGGCCCGCCGCCGATAATCGCAACATCGATCGGCTGATGAGTAGTCATGAAGAGACCTCCTGTCGAAAGATTGGCGTTCTTTGCGCTCATACCCAAATTTATGCGAACGTGACACTCATGCACTACAATGATTCACTGTGAAACAAAGATGAAGGGGAGATATCGATGGATCAGACGCAGACGAGCGACGACGCTCCCCTGCTCACGCACAGCACTCCCCAATCGGAACAAACCACGCTCTTGACTCAGCAAAAACCTCTCGTGACTATCGTGCACGCCTCGGTCGGTTCGGGCCACAAGGCCGCCGCAAATGCAATTGCGCAGGCATTCGACCTCATCCGCGGCACTAATGGCATCCCAGAGGATGTTGAGATTGAAGTGCTCGATATCCTTGATTTTGGACGCATAAAATTCGACGGCAACAAAACGGCCGCCTCGTTTACCGGCGCCACGCGCCCAATTTATGACTTGACCTGGCGTTATACCCTTACCGGACACCTGCTTTGGGGCGGTGGCACGGCATGGTCGCGCATCATGTTCCCCGCATTTAACGAATACGTTCGAACTCGCAGGCCCATTGCCGTGGTAGCCACACATATCACGGCAGCCAACGTCGCCGTCGGCGCGCGCGTCATTACGGGCATCGACTATCCCGTCATTTGCGTACCGACCGATTACGAGGTCGAGGGTTGGTGGCCCCATAAGGACACCGACCTCTTCTGTGTGGCAAACGAGTTTATGGCCGAAACACTCCGACCCCGTAAGGTTCCCGAGGCAAAGATCCGCATTACGGGCATCCCCATTCGCGCCGGGTTTGATACGGACTACAATCGCGAGGAAGAACTCGAGAAGTTCAATCTCCCCACAGACAAGCTCGTTGTGCTGGTAATGGCCGGCGCCAGTTTGCCTCAACCGTACGTTCGCTTTCGCGCGGAGATGGACCGCACCCTCCCCTTCCTGCGCAGCTTCGAGGACATGCACTTTGTCTTTTTGCCGGGCAAGGATGCCGAATATGCCACCCGTCTCAAAACGCTTTTCGATGCCATGAAACTCGAGAACGTCACGGTTCTTGACTACGTCGATGACATGGCAGCGCTCATGCACGGCTGCGACCTGGCAATTCTCAAATCGGGCGGACTCACTGTTACCGAATGCCTGTGCGCACACCTACCAATGATTCTGCTGGGCAAGTCCTATGGCCAGGAAAAGGCCAACACCACCATGCTCACCGGCATGGGCGCCAGCATGCATGTCACGACCGCACGCGAGCTCATCGTGACACTGCGCCATCTCCACGATCATCCCGAATCGCTCAAGGCACTGGTCATTAACGGCGAAGTGCTGCGCCGTCCACGCGCAGCCGAGGATATCGCCATCGCAACCATGGAACTTGCAGGCAAGCCCCAAAAGCGCAAACGAGCCTTCTGCCGCTTCTACTGGGGCGAAAAACCTGCGCATATCCGCTAGCCGAAAGTTCGCTGCTCGGCGGGAGCCGCCCATATATCATTCCATGCTCAAACATTCTCGCTTCGCTGCGAAACTGCGCGCGGGACGATATATAGGCGGGTCGGGCCGGTCAGCGGAAAGTACGTAAACGACTAGGATACGCCGCTAGAACCGAAACCGCCGGCTCCTCGATCAGTTTCGTCTAGTTCTTCTACTTCTACGAGATTGACCGTGGGGACTTCTTGGATGACGAGTTGGGCGATGCGGTCGCCTTTGTTGATCTGGATATTGTTGGTGGGATCTAGGTTGATGAGGATGACCTTAAGCTCGCCTCGATAGTGGGCGTCGATAAGACCAGGTGTGTTGACTATAGACAGGCCTTGCTTAATGGCTAGGCCGCTGCGGGGCTGGACAAAGCCGGCGTAGCCATCGGGCAGCGCAATGGCCAAGCCAGTGGAGACCAAGCGGCGCTCAAAGGGCTTGAGGGTGCAGTCTTCGTTGGCACGGAGGTCAAGGCCGGCATCCGTGGGATGTGCGTATTTGGGAAGCTCGACCGTGGGATCGAGACGCTTAATGTTAACGGTAATGTTGGACATGAAATCACCTTAGCTTGTCGAGCTCTTGCAAAAACTCGTCGACGTCTTTGAAATCGCGATAGACCGAGGCAAAGCGAATGTAGGCCACCTTGTCGATCTTGGCCAGGCGCTTGAGCACCATATCGCCCAGTTCGTGGGACGTAACAGCCGTCAGCGTACGCGAACGCAACTCCACCTCGATATCATCGATGATTTCATTGAGCTTTTTCGTATCGATATCGCGCTTAATCGTGGCGCGCATCAGACCGACAAGCAGCTTGTTGCGATCGAACCGCTGCTTTGACCCATCGGACTTGATGACCTCGATGGGATCTTCGCAGCGCTCGAACGTCGTAAAACGATAATTGCACGAACAGCATTCGCGACGACGCTTGATAGTGTTGTTCGACTCCTGCATACGGGAATCGACAACACGGGTATGTGCCTTGCCGCATTTAGGACAGCGCATGGTACCTCCTCTTAAACGATAACAAGGGTACCATGCGACCGAGCCGAAATCTTACGAACGAGTCGGAACTTTCAGAACTGCACCAGCATCAAGAGAGCCACGATCGAGGTGATTGACGCTACGAATCATATCGGAAGTCTCCTGCGTGGAAAGTCCATCGATGGGATGCTCCTGGGCAATCGACCACAGGGAATCGCCGGACTGCACGCGAACCGTCTCGTAGGTAACGTTGGCTACGGAATCGGCATATGCTGCGTGACGAGCAGAAAAGACTGACGTGGCGAGCACGAAGAACAGGGTAAACGCCACGGCAACAGCAACGATCGTCGAGGCCTTCAGGGCAACAGGAGCCGAAGCAACGGACGCACGCTGGGTGCGAACGGGCTTAGTGGTCACAGCCTGAAAATGAGAGCGTCCGCCCTTAACGACCGTAAAGGCAGGCGTAATGGGCGCCTCGAGCTTAAGGGCGAGGTTTCCCTGGATCATATCCGCTGCGTTCATTCTGTTCTCCTCTCGTTTGATTTGACGAGAACTGTTTTATCAAGCCGCGGGGACAAAAAAGTCTAGCGCGAGAACGAGTGTTCGGTTATTATTATCTTCGAACAGTTGTTCCTGTCAAGCAAAAATAGAACATTTGTTTGGTATGGGTAGAGAGGAATCCCTGATGGCTCGCAAAATTACCAAGCGTCAGCAGCAAATTTACGACTTCATCAAGGAATATCAGCAGGAGAAGGGCTATCCGCCCAGTGTGCGCGAGATGGCTTCTGCTGTGGGCCTTTCCTCCCCCAGCACCGTACATGCGCATCTCTCCGCGCTCGAAGCACGCGGCCTGCTCAAGCGTGATGCCACCAAGCCTCGCGCTCTCGAGCTCTTTGACGAGGACGGATCTTCCGTCTCCATCTCAAAGTCCGATGAGCCCACGGCGCCTCGCGGCACGGTATCGCTGCCTCTCGTAGGCCGAGTCGCTGCAGGGATTCCCATCCTTGCCGAGCAGAATATCGAAGACACCTTTACCATCCCAACCGAGATCGCAACGGACCAGGGGTCCTTTATCCTCGAGGTCCACGGCAATTCGATGATTAACGTCGGCATTTATAACGGCGACTACATCATCGTTCGTGAGCAGAAGAGCGCCATGAACGGCGAGATTGTCGTGGCTATGATCGATGGCTCTGCAACGGTCAAAACATTCTACAAGGAGCAGGGACGCGTTCGTCTGCAGCCCGAAAACGACACCATGGAGCCCATCTACGCGACAAATCCCACGATTCTGGGCAAGGTCGTCGGTTTGATGCGCCGGTTTTCGTAATGCAAAAACGCATCACTGTCTTTGATACTATTCGCGGGTTTACCATGCTGTCGATGGCGGGATTTCATGCCTGCTACGACCTTGCCTACCTATATGGTTGGAAGATGCCCTGGTTTACCCAGACCATCTTCCAGGACATCTGGCGTGCCAGCATCAGTTGGGTATTTTTGTTTATTGCCGGCTGGATGTGCACCCTCTCGCGCAACAACATCAAGCGTGCCGTCAAATATGCCGCTGCCGCTTTAGTTGTATGGGTCGCAACGACGCTCGTCTCAGTCGATGACTCGGTGAACTTCGGCATCATTTTCTGCATGGCGGCGTGCACCGCCATTGTTGCACTCGCGCGCCCGGTTCTCGATAGGGTGCCGACAGTATGGGGTATAACGATTTGCCTCATACTCTTTGCCTGTACCTGGAGCATTCCTAAAGCGGTCTACCCTATCTCCCATCTAGCTTGGCTGGGTTTCCCAGGTCCAGACTTTGTCTCCGGTGATTACTATCCGCTCATACCCTTCTTATTTATGTACCTCGCAGGCTTCTTTGCCGCCCGCACGGCACAAAAAGCAAACCGCGAGGCGCCAGCATGGGCCCATGAGAATCCCATCCCGGCGCTCGCAAGCCTCGGACGCCATGCGCTGCCGTTCTACCTGCTTCATCAGCCCATTATCATAGGCGTGCTGGAGCTGATTTACTCTGTTCGGTAACGCTCGAGACGCGGCGCGATACGAGCCGGAAGCTTTACCACAATACGAACGCCGTCCTCGAGGTATTCCTCGTGCACAAGGGTACCCTGTTCGTGCACGAGCGTGATTAACGCGCCCTCTCGATACGGGATATCGGCCGAGAGCAACACGTCCGTAGCGGCCGCTTCACGAGCGATGCGGTCGACTAAGTCATCAAGACCCTCACCCGTCTGAGCCGAGAACAGAACCGCCTCGGGATAACGCCGGCGAAAGCTCAAGCGGTCGACGCTATCGAGCAGATCAATTTTATTGAACACGGTAAGCGTTAGGCGCTCACCGGCACCAATCTCGTCAAGGACACGATCAACCGCCTCGAGCTGACGCTCGTAATCCTCATCGGAAGCATCCACGACTTTAAGAATCAAATCGGCGCCGAGCACCTCGGAAAGCGTAGATTTGAAAGCGTCGACCAGGCCATGGGGCAGTTTTTGAATAAAGCCAACGGTATCGGTGATCGTCATGCCACGGCCACCGGGCAAACGGTACGAGCGCGTCGTGGGATCGAGTGTGGCAAACAGCTTATCCTGCGAAAGTACTGTGGATCCCGTCAATCGATTAAGCAGCGTCGACTTACCGGCATTGGTGTAGCCAGCCAACGCCACGCGAAACGCCGGCGATTCAATGCGGCTTTTCGATTGCACGTCGCGACGCTGTTCAACCTGTTTCAGTTCGCGTCGAAGAGCTGCGATCTTATTGCGAATCAGGCGACGGTCGACCTCGAGCTGGCTTTCGCCCTGGCCAAAACGCGATCCAATGCCGCCACGCGTCTGCTCCTTGGCAAGATGGCTCCACATACCTCGCAGACGAGGCAGCAGATACTGCAACTGTGCCAGCTGCACCTGTAAGCGGCCCTCACGCGTCTGGGCATGCAGGCCAAAGATATCCAAAATCAACGCCGTACGGTCAATAATCTTAACCGGTTCGCCCACGGCTTTCTCAAGATAGGACTGCTGTGAAGGAGTCAGGTCGTCGTCGAAGATAACAACATCCGCATCCATGCGATGAACCAAACCGCACAGCTCCTCGACCTTGCCGGAGCCGATAAACGATTTGGGATAGGACTTGACCAGGCGCTGCGACAAGCGTGCCACGCATTGGGCTCCAGCAGTGTGAGCCAAGCGCTCGAGCTCATCGAGCGAACGGTCGAGCGGCCAGGCATTATCGCGCCACTCAACACCAACCAAGACGGCACGCTCAGGTTCAGGCGCCGTAGAGACCAAGGGAAAACGTGCCATTAGACAGCCTCGATACGACGGCAGATATCATCAACGACCTCATCGATCGTAAACTCATCCATATCGAACCAAACGATGCGATCGTCACGCTTAAACCAGGAAAGCTGGCGCTTGGCATAGCGACGTGAACGCATCTTGATAAGCTCACGGGCCTCATCCATGGTAATAGCGCCACGCAAGGCATCGATAATCTCTTTGTAACCAATTGCCTGCATCGACGTGAGCGCATCACCCAAGCCCTGGTCCATAAGGCCACGGACCTCATCAACCAGCCCCTGCTCAAACATAAGGTCGACACGCATGTTAATGCGCTCATAGAGCACTTCACGGCTACGCGTCAGACCAAACCACAAGGCATGATAACGCTCGCGCGGGACGCTGAATTTCGACTTCTGCTCGGCATACGACACACCGTCATCATGCATCTCGAGCGCACGAATCACACGACGCACGTTATGGGGATGAATCACGGCAGCAGATTCCGGATCGCGCTCGGCAAGCAGGGCATGCAGCGCCTCCTCGCCAATACGCTCGGCAAGTTCCTGATAGCCCGTGCGGCGTTCGTCCTCGAGTTCTCCCGAAGGAAAATCCATTTCATCGAGTGCAGCCTTGAGATACAGGCCCGTACCGCCGCAAAAGACCGGAAGACGTTGCTCGCCAAGCAAACGCTCGATATGCGCCCGGGCATCCGTCTGATAGAGCGCAGCTGAATACGCGACGCCCGGATCCACGATATCGACAAGGCGCAGGGGCACCAAGCACTCCTCGGGCATCATCTTGGCCGTACCGATGTCCATGCCACGATAGATTTGCATCGCGTCACAAGACAACACTTCGGACGAAAGACGAGCGGCCAGGCGGTCGGCAACATCGCTTTTGCCGACCGCCGTCGGACCGACAATCGCTACGGCAGAAAGGCTTGCACCGGTGGAAATCATTAGCGAGGCTCGCCCACGACGGAGCCAGACAGATACCACGTCTTGGCGACATCAATATCAACATCGACGATCTTGCCGATAAGCTGATCGATGCTATAGCCAGCAGGAATCGGCGCATGCACCGTCTGGTTCTTAGGGCTCTTGCCCAGAAGGACAGCGTCGTTCTTCTTGCTCGTGCCCTCAATGAGCGCAGGCACCACAGTGTGAAGCTCGCCCTGGTTAAACTCGTGTGCCGTCGTCTCGATAACCTTGACCAGACGGTTAAAGCGCTCAAGGATAACCTCATGCGGGGTGGGATCATAAATCTCGGCGGCCGGGGTACCGGCGCGCTTGGAGTAAATAAACGTGTAGGCTTGGGCATAGCGCACCGTCTCGGCAAGCGAGAGCGTCTGCTCAAAGTCTTCCTCGGTCTCACCAGGGAAGCCCACGATGATGTCGGTCGAAAGCGCAATATCGGGCATACGGTTACGAATACGATCGACCAGGCCCAGATAATCCTCGCGCGTGTACCGACGATTCATCTCTTTAAGGATGCGCGTGGAACCCGACTGAACGGCCAAGTGAAGCTGCGGCATGACGGCAGGCGTCTCGGCCATAGCATCGATGGTCTCGGGCAGCAGATCTTTGGGATGCGAAGAGGTAAAGAAGATACGCTCGACACCCGTATCGCCCACAGCGCGCAGCAGATCGGCAAAACGCGGCTTGCCAAAGAGATCGCGACCGTAGGAGTTAACGTTTTGGCCCAGCAGCGTAATCTCGCGCACGCCCTGACGCACAAGCCCGGTAACCTCGTCGACAATCTCCTCGAAGGGACGACTCTTCTCACGACCACGGACGTACGGCACGATGCAGTACGTGCAGAAGTTGTTGCAGCCCGTCATGATAGGCACCCAGGCGTGATACTGCGTCTCGCGATGCCACGGCATACTCATGGCGTCGGTATCCTCATGCTCATTCGTACGGATATGGCGCTTGCCATCCAAAAACGCCTCGGCGATAAGCTCGGCCACGTGAGCAATGGAATGGGTGCCGAAAATGACGTTGACGTTATCGACGTTGGTGAGCAAGCCCTCGCCATCGCGCTGGGCGATGCAGCCGCCCACGGCGACCACACGCTTACCCGAAGGCGAAGGAGGAAGGCTCTTGCAGGAATTGCACTGACCGTACAGGCGCGTATCGGCAGCCTCGCGCACACAGCACGTCATGAACACGACAATATCGGCATGCTCGGGATCGAGCGCCATAAGACAGCCATACGAATCGAGCAAGCCACTCACGCGCTCGGAGTCGTGCTGATTCATCTGGCAGCCGAATGTGCGGATAAAGTAGGTTTTACCGGCAAGAATATCGCGTACGGAACGCTGGTCCATGAGCTTACATCCTAACGATGGTGTCGACGGGGCGCATAGGTGCTACAAGCGTGCAGATGGCTCGTTTACGCAACAGGCTTAACGTCGTCCATGACGACGTTATCCATAGCAGCCCGATTAATCTGGTGAACGTAGATAGAGAGACGAATTGCCGTGCGCGACTCCCCGTTAATGAGGATGTCGGAGAACACCGGCGCGCAGGAGACATCAAAGCCGGTCGGAATCAGAAAGCCGCGCGCAATGGCAACGGCCTTGATGGCCTGGTTGACGGCACCGGCGCCGACGCACTGAATGTTGACGGGGACGCCATCTTTGACCATGCCGGCAATGGCGCCGGCAACGGACGCGGGCGATGATTTGCTTGATACCTTCAGGCAATCCATGAAGAAACTCCTGCGTTTAAAAGTACGTTTTAACTGCAATAACTGTATCGTACCGAGCGGACTCGGTAAAGATTTTATTCCTCTTTGGCAAGATCGAACGTCACCGTGATGCGATCACGCGAAACGCGAATCTTAGGGTCGCCGCACAGATTGAGGTAATACCGGGCAGCGAGGTCATTAAAGTCACGCTCGACCGCACGTGAAAACTGCGCCATATCATCCTTGGCGATGCGAAGACCTCGACGGTCCTTGGCAAGATCGACGGGAGCCGGCGCTTGCGAGGTGGAATCACGCTCGCGCAGCAGGCGCGCGGTAACGCCGCGAACGGGCTTAATCTGTCCCGACAGAATACGGTGGGCAGTGCGCTCGGACATCTCGAGACCCAACCCGGAGCAGACCCGGATAAAGTCCTCGGCATCCGAGGCAAGGCCCAAACGATCGACAACCGGAAGCTCGCACTCGTCATCGATAAAGAGCAGGCGCGACGTATCGAGACGACTCGAAGCCTGAGCGTACAGGGTCGCAGCGATCTCGGACGGAGAGCCCAGATACACATCGCAGCAACGCAGCTCCTCAAGGGCAAACTCACAGGCCGCGCGAATGATGTTGTGGGGGCCGCGAGCACATACATAGCGGCCGTCTTCGTCTTTAACCGCCTGAGGCCAGCTCGACTGGTCGGCGCGCTCACCCAAGCGATCGGTAGCAACGCACACCTTAAACGCGGAGCCCAAATCGACGCCCGATGTAACAACGCGTGCCTCATCCGTGTTCTGCTTGATAGAGAACAACGCCATACCACGACCGTGAACACCCCAACGGTCCATTTTTATGCTCTCGAGCTTGGAGGTGACACGGGCATCGAAGATACGCTCCTGCATATCCTGCGGCACACCCGAACCGTTATCCAGGAAGAGGAGGGTGCGAACACCCTCCTCCTTGGTCGTGGCAAGATAGACCTTATCGGCTCCGGCATCACGAGCATTGCGCAGCATCTCGATGACAATGTCCTCTACATGCTGAATGTCATGCTTCGCTTGACGGCGCTCGGCCTCCGAAACGCGGAGGCGGACATACCCCTCGCCAAGGTTTTCCTCGACGCGAAGGTTGCCCTCCCCCGACATCGACGCGATAAATGAGATGAGCTCGTTCGCGTCGTTCATGTTATTTAGCGATATCGACGGCACGGCTCTCGCGAATCACGACAACGCGCACCTGACCGGGATACTCCATCTCTTCCTCGATCTGATGGGCGATATCGTGCGCAAGCACCGTGGACTGGGCATCGGAGATCTTGTCCGGTTGAACCATGACATGAACCTCGCGACCGGCCTGCATGGCATAGGTACGCTCGACGCCGTCGTGAGAGTTGGCGATCTCCTCGAGCTTCTCAAGACGCTTGATGTAGTTCTCGGCCGACTCGCGGCGGGCACCGGGACGAGAAGCGGAGACGGCATCGGCAGCCTGGACCAGAACGTCGAGCACCGTGTTGGGGTCGACATCGGCATGATGGGCTTCGATCGCGTGGACGATAACGGGCTTCTCACCATAACGGCGGGCAAGCTCGGCGCCAATGACAGCATGCGGTCCCTCAACGTCGTGGTCGATGGCCTTGCCCAGGTCATGCAGAAGACCGGCACGCTTAGCGGTCACAACATCCAGACCGAGCTCGGAGGCCATAACGCCGCACAGGTCGGAAACCTCAAGCGAGTGTTGCAGCACGTTCTGACCAAACGAGGTGCGGTAGCGAAGAGCACCCAGGGTCTTGACGATCTCGGGGTGCAGATCGTGGATACCGGTATCGAAGGCGGCCTGCTCGCCAGCCTCGCGCACACGCTGCTGAACCAAGTCGGCGGCCTTGTGATACATCTCCTCGATGCGGGCGGGGTGAATGCGGCCGTCTGCAATGAGGTTCTCGAGCGCCACGCGGGCAGTCTCACGACGGACCGGATCGAAGCTCGAAAGCACGACGGTCTCGGGGGTGTCGTCAATCACGAGGTTGACACCGGACACCTGCTCAAAAGTGCGGATGTTGCGACCCTCGCGACCGATGATGCGACCCTTGAGGTCATCGGAGGGAATATGAACGGAAGTGACGGTGACCTCGGCGGTATGGTCGGCGGCGCAACGCTGAATCGCCAGGGAGAGAATCTCCTGGGCGGTCTTATGGCACTCGGCGCGGACCTGCTGCTCGGACTCGCGGATGATGGTGGCCGCCTCGTGGGTAACCTCGCCGCGGACCTTGTCGAGCAGCTCCTTGTGAGCGTCCTCGCGCGTAAGGTCGGCAATACGCTCGAGCTCGGAGGTCTGCTTGGCGCAGAGCTCCTCAAGCTCGCGAGAGCGCTTCTCGACCTGACCGGCCTGGCTGGACAGCTGGTGCTCGCGCTTATCGAGCGCATCGTTGCGACGATCGAGCGATTCCTCGCGCTGCATCACGCGATTTTCGAGCGTGCGAATCTCGCTCTTGCGCTGCTTGTCCTCGGCCTCGGCGGCCTGCTTGTTCTTGATGATCTCTTCCTTAGCCTCGAGCAGAGCCTCTTTTTTGAGGGTCTCGGCCTGACGCTTTGCATCACCGATCAGGGACTCTGCCTGCGCGTGTGCCGACTGAATCTTTTCGTCGGCCTCGTGAAGACTACCCTGCTTGGCGGTGCGCATGTAGGCAATGGCGGCGATGGCACCCAAAACGAGGCCAACGAGCGCTGCAATGATAGGCATGCTCACTCCTTTTTATGGATTCGTTACACAACAAAGCGAACCGTCCTTACGAACGGCTCGCGACATTTGAGTAATATGGGCGCAGCTTATGCGGGTCGGATACAGATAAACATATAAACAAACTCATCACAGATGAGCACATATCACAAAGCAAATGACGGTATTTATCCTACGTTGAACCGCAACAACTGTCAAATAAACGCACCCGGCACGGCGCCAATCGAGCGGTGAACGGCAGGGGCGTAACGAGTGCTATGCTTACACGGCACACTCCTCGCTTAAGGCATCGAGACGTGCCTTAACGGCATCGACGGCGATGTGATACGAGAAACCTTTACCCATCAAAAACCTGACGAGCTTTTCGAATGCACGGACCTCGGGGACGCGACGTTTAGCGAGCAAGGCCGAAGCGCGGGCCAAGTCGTCATCCACGGCAAAATATGCCTCGGGATACCCGGGGATATCGTCAAGCACGACATGACGACGCTTGAGCTCAACCTCGATCTTGCGCTGTCCCCAGCCGCGACGTTTGCGCTCTTCGATAAAGTACGAGCAAAAACGGTTCTCGTCCAAAAACCTATACTCGGTCGCTTGAGCAACCGCAAAATCGATCGCGGGCTGTCGAAAGCCATAGCGAGCCAACTTATCGCGCACCTCGCCCGTGGCATGATCGCGGCGCGAAAGCATCTCGGTCACCATGGTGAGTGCACATTTGCGTTCGATAAGCTGCACCGCCTCGCGAAAGTCATCCCAATCACAGGGAAGATCGGGGCGGTTCTTAACGTACAGGCGCGCCACGCGCACGGGAATCCAAATGGAACGTTCGAAACCGCCCTCAAAATCGCAATCGATATGCGCGCAGGGCTTTTTAGACGCATAACCGCTCGAGAACGAGGAGGCCGCCTTCTTATCGGGAAAGACGACCGTGGCCTCGGTCACCGTATACGACATGTCGGCATCCGCTACTCGTCGTCATCGTCGAGCATTGCGGAGCCATCGATGGCGTACAGCTCATCAAACTCCTCGGGGGCGGGCTGGTCGGTCAACTCAACCTCCGAGGGGGCATCATCGTCATACTCAAGACCGCAGGCAAGGCGAACCTTGTGCTCGATCTCGTCAGCGCAATCGGGATGCTCGCGCAGGAACGTCTTGGCGGCCTCGCGACCGTTGCCGAGCTTGTCCTCGCCATAGGCAAACCAGGACCCCATCTTTTTGCAGATGCCGCACTCGACGGCCATATCCAGAATCGAGCCCTCTTTGGAGATGCCGGTGCCATACATGATGTCAAATTCGGCCGAGCGGAACGGAGCGGCCACCTTGTTCTTAACAACCTTGGCACGCACGCGATTGCCGATAACCTCGTCCTTGAGCTTGATGGTATCGATTTTGCGAATATCGATTCGCACGGAAGAGAAGAACTTGAGCGCACGGCCGCCCGTGGTGGTCTCGGGATTACCGAACATGACGCCGATCTTCTCGCGCAGCTGGTTAATGAAGATGCAGGTCGTGTTGGACTTGGCAAGCGAGCCGGCGAGCTTGCGGAGTGCCTGGCTCATCAAGCGAGCCTGCAGACCCACCGTCGTGTCACCAATTTCGCCCTCGATCTCGGCACGCGGAGTCAAGGCGGCAACAGAGTCGACGACGATGGCGTCGATGGCACCGGAGCGCACAAGCATATCGACGATCTCGAGCGCCTGCTCGCCCGTATCGGGCTGGGAAATCAAGACCTCATCGATATCGACGCCGATTCGCGCGGCATAGGTGGGATCAAGCGCGTGCTCGGCATCGATAAAAGCCACAACGCCGCCCATGGCCTGCGCCTCTGCAAGGATCTCGAGCGAAAGCGTCGTCTTACCGGAGGACTCGGGGCCATAAATCTCGACGATACGGCCGCGCGGCACGCCGCCGATA
Organism: Collinsella sp.; assembly: GCA_048368115.1. Classification (GTDB taxonomy): domain Bacteria; phylum Actinomycetota; class Coriobacteriia; order Coriobacteriales; family Coriobacteriaceae; genus Collinsella. Next base: position 30,514 of record DBGBZQ010000113.1, on the reverse strand, counting down.
CCCAAGGCGGCATCGAGCGCCAGAGAGCCCGTCGGAATAGCCTCGACCTCAAGCTCGGGACCGCCGTCGCCATACCTCATAATAGAGCCCTGGCCGAACTTCTTCTCAATCTCGGCCTTGGTGGTGGCGATCATCTCGTCGCGCTCTTTACCCGTCGTGCGTGCATGAACGGTACGTACGGGACCTGAATTCTTGGCCATGAATAGCCCTCCTCTTAACAACCTGAAACGATAATAAACGAACGGCTGTTCGTGGTCAACCGTTCAGATTCATCATATGCACCCGACCATTCCAAAACCCGACCAAACGCCGACCAATCACCGACCAAGCGCTTGACCCCACCAATCACAAATACGGGTGATCGAATAAGTTTAGGTCATGTACCAGCGCAAACGTAATTCTCGTCAAAGGTCCCTATCTCCACAATTAAGGGGCCCTAAGGCCCCTTAAACCACGTCTATTCCATAGAATTGAGCACGCGGACAATGCGCTCCAAGGCCTCCGCGACCGCATGGGCACGAACGCACGACCGATCGCCCTCGTAATGACAGCGCGCAGACTCGACAACCGGCGCTCCCCCATCGGCAGCGTGATACGCCCAGCCAATATAGAACGTACCGGCGGGGTCTTGCTCGGTGCCACCACCGGGCCCAGCGTAGCCCGTTGCGCTTACGGCTATATCGCTCTGATAAAGGTCCAGCGAGCCCGCGGCCATCTCACGCGCCGTCTGGTGCGACACGGCGCTAAACCGATCAAGCGTTTCCTGCTCGACGCCAAGCACGCGATGTTTGATCTCATCGCAGTAGGTCACCGCACCGCCACGAAGCACCGCCGAGGCACCAGGGATATCGGCAATCGTCGAGGCGATCATGCCCGCCGTCAGCGACTCCGCCGTCGACACCGTCACACCACGGGCACTCGCGTGCTCGACAATATCGCGCGCCAGCTCCTCGTTGTTTGCGGCGATCTGCAAATAAGGCTCCGTCATACCCACCAGGACCTAGACCGAAAAGACAATCTTGCGACAGTTCCAGAAGTACTGTGCGCCCGAGATAACGGTCAAAATCACGGCGATGACGTACAGGAAGCGCGACACCGAATAGACACCGAGCAGCAGCGACACCGGCCCCAGCTGAAGGCCGGCCATCGCAAAGACACACAGATAGCCACAGATGGAGACCATCGTGGTCGCCGTCTTGTACTTGCCGAGCTTATCGGCGGCAACGACCACGCCGGCAGCGCTCGCGACCATGCGAAGGGCGCTCACCAACAGCTCACGGAACAGGATGATGAACACGGACCACACGGTCACCGCGCCAAAATCAAGGAACAGCAGCAGGGCCGAAAACACGAGCAGCTTATCGGCGATGGGGTCCAAGAACTTGCCAAAATCAGTGATCTCGTTGCGCGAGCGCGCCAGATAGCCGTCGACCTTATCGGTGCACGACAGGATCACATACAGAATGAAGGCAGCTGCGGCGAGCGGGCCGTCGAAGGTGCTCCAGTCCGTACCGGCAACGCTCGTGTGAGACAGGGCCGAGACGATCATGAACACCGGGATAAAGACGATGCGAACGCACGTCACGATGTTGGCGGGCGTCCAAACACTCGTCAGTTCCTTATTACTCTCGTTTGCCACGACGCTCTCCTACTCCACAACATGACCGATAAGCTCATAGCAGAAGCTATCGGTAAACTCGACAGTCAGAATATCGCCCACGGACGCCTCGCTGGCGTCCAGATGCACCGCGCCATCGGAATCGGGCGCCTGGAACCAGGCGTGACCGATCAGCTCGGCGCCGTCCTCGGTCTCCTCGATGCCATCGACGATCACCTGGGCGCGCTCACCCACATGGGCTGCCGTGGCGGCAAAACCGAGCGACTCGGCCAGATCCATGGCCTCCTGGGCGCGCTCGAGCTTAACCTCCTCATCGACCTGGCCTTCCATCTTGGCGGCCAGGCTGCCCTCCTCACGCGAGTAGGCGAAAACGCTCGTGTAGTCAAAGCCAACGGTGTCCATAAAGTCGATAAGGTCGCGGAACTCTTCGTCGGACTCGGTCGGGAAGCCGACCATGGCCGTGGAGCGAATCACGATGCCGGGGATGCGCTCGCGAAGGTCGCGGAACAGATCCTCGAGCTCCTGGCGCGAACCGGAGCGGCGCATGGCCTTGAGGATGCGCGCGTCGCAGTGCTGCACGGGGATATCAATATAGGGCAGCACCTCGGGCGTATCGCGAATCGTCTCGATAAGCTCGTCGGTCATGCCCTCGGGCTGCAGATAGAGCACGCGGACCCAGACGTTATGCGGGCGCACAGCCTCGGCGACGGCACGCAGCAGCTGCGCCAAATTGCGCGGCGAGCCCTCGGCGACGTCCTCGTCGGCAAAGTCGGTGCCCCAGATGCCCGTGTCCTGGCCGATCAGCACAATCTCGCGCACACCGCCGGCAACCAGGTCGCGCACCTCGGAGATAATGCTCTCGGCATTGCGCGAATGATAGCGACCGCGAATGTAGGGGATCATGCAGAAGCTGCAAAAACGATTGCAGCCATCGGAAATCTTGACATAGGCAACGGCACCCTCAACGGTACGCTTGACCTGCGGGATATAGGCCGCGATCTCGCGCTCCACGCCCAGTACGCCATCGATAACAGAGACGATACCGTCTTCCTCATCGGCCTTCACAAAAGCCGCGACCTCGGGCAGCTCGTCGGGCAGGTCGTCGCCATAGCGCGACGGCACACAGCCGCACATGACGATGGGGCAGGCGCGAACGCCGTCCTGAACCTCATTGGCGAGCTCGAGCGTGGTCTCGATGCTCTCGGACGTTGCGGAGGCGAGGAACGAGCATGTATTGACGATGGCGATATCGCCATCCTGCGGGTCGAATGCCTCCTCGTAGCCCGCAGCGGTCAAAAGAGAACGCATGCGGTCGGTGTCAACCTCGTTCTTAGCGCACCCGAGGGTGATGTAGAGCACGGAGCCCAAAGGTGTATCCATGTTGGAGAGCGGTCCTTTCGAATGTTATTAGCGGTAGTTGGTGAACTGCAGCGGCTGGCCGTAGTCTTGGTCGCGCAGGAACTGGATCACCGTCTGAAGCGCATCCTTAGAGGCCGAGGTAACGCGCAGTTTATCGGCCTCGATGGTCACCTTGACCTTGAGCTTTTGATCCTTGATGTCCTTATTAATCTTCTTGGCGGTCGCCTGGTCAATGCCCTCGACGATATGGCCGAGCACGCGCACGGTACCGCCCGAAGCCGCCTGCGGCGCGTCCCAAGAGACAGCCTTAAGATCGATGCCGCGCTTGATGAGCTTAGAGCTCAGCACGTCAATGATCTGCTTGGAGACAAAATCGGCCGGGGCATTGATCGTAAAGAGCTTGTCGCCCTTCGAAAGCTCGATGGTGGCGCCGGAGTCCTTGAGGTCATAGCGCTGAGAGATCTCTCGGGTGGTCTGCTGGAAGGCGTTATCAACCTCCTGCATATTGACCTCGGACACAACGTCGAAGCTGGAATCTTTAGCCATGGTTCTTCCTTTCGGTACGGGGAGCCTTAGTAGCTGTCGTACGAATAGTCATCTGAATCGTTTGCAGTCTGGCCGTCGGATGCCGTGTCGGTACCGTCGGTAGATTGGGCGTCGGTGCCGTCGGTAGACTGGGGGTCGGTGCCGTCGGCAGTATCGGTGCCGTCGGCACTCTCGCCGTCTTCGGAGTCAGTGGTCTCCTTCTTGGGAACGGTAATGGTCACGCGCGCCACGCCCGATGTCTTGGTGTCGTAGCGAACCTTTTCACCGTTCTTGGTAACCGTAACATCGGAGGGCTTGGACGTGGTGATCTCGATCGAGGACTCGGGCGTGTACTCCTGCTCAAAGGGACCGGTTGCCTGGGCGCCAAAGACCGATTTACCGTCGACCTTGACCTCGATCCAGGCGGTCTTGCCCTTGGCAACGGAGACCTTGACCTTGATGACCTCGTCCTCTTTCTTTTTCGCGTTCGCCTTGGCGGCATCGGAATCGGCAGAATCCGTCGCCTCGTCGGTGCCTTCATCCTCGTCAACAGATTCGGTCTTCTTGGAAGACTTCTTGGTCGTCGTCTTGGTGGCCGCGGGCGTCTCAGGCATCGACTCGGGTGCAGAAGAGCCACAGCCACGCAGGAGGACCACGATGAGCAGAATCAACAAAAGCGCCACGGCACCGATGCCGGCGTAGATGATGCGCGGATCGAGTCCATTGTTCTGGGGAGCACGTCCACCGCCGCGTCCGCGATTGGAGCCGCCGCGGCCATTCCCCTGCGGCATACGGCCGCGACTGCTATCGGGACGACCACGATATCCGCCTTGGCTCTGCGAGCCGCGCTGGCCCGAGCGCGGCGCAAGCTCGCCACGGTTCTGATAGCCACGCTGGCCAGAGCGAGGCGCCGAAGAGCGCTGCCCGTAAGGCTGCGATTGCGAACGGAGGCGCGGCGTCACCTGCGTGGTATCGGCGTCGGCATATCCACCGTGGGAACGCCCGGCAGAAACTCCGCGATAACCACGACCGGAGTAGCCACCGTCGCCGTAACCGGCGCGGGGATCGCGACTCAACCCGCGAGCGGCGGGAAGAGCACGGTCATCCGGCATGGGCGTACTGCGAAAGCGATCTCGCTGAGAACGAATCTCCTCGCTGGAGCCCGTCTCGGTGATATAGCCCGCCTGCGGAGGGCGCTGGCCGTACCGCGTCGAGCGACCACGCTGAACCATCAGAAAGCGTCCGTTATCGACCGACGAACGCGAGTTAACGTAGCCGGCAGCATCCTGAAAACGACCGCCCCGCTGCGAGGTCTCGCGTTCATATGCCATGAGGTCATCAAAATAAGCGTTGACGACCTCGCGCGGGTTAAGCCCCAAAAAGCGAGCATAGCTCGAAATCATGCCCTGCGCATAGCCGCGCGGGGGCATCGATGCAAAGTTACCGGTCTCGAAAAACTCGATGATCTGCGGCCTGATTTTGATGGTGTTGGCGACCTGCTGGATGGAAAGGCCCATCCGGCGACGCTGCTCGAGCAGCATGTCACCAAAGCGTGCAGCCATCAGAATCCTCCAAACTCACGATCTTCACGTGCCATCTCGGCGTCGACAGACTCCAGCGCAGCGAGCCCCTCCTCGTCCAGCAGAACCTCGCGTGGCTTGGAACCGTCGGGCGGACCGACGACACCCTTTTCTTCCAGCATGTCCATAATACGCCCGGCGCGCGCATAGCCAACCTTGAGGCGGCGTTGCAGGCCAGATGTGGAGCCCAGCTGCGATTCCACCACAATATGGGCGGCCTCCCAGATAAGCGGGTCGTCATCCTGCGGCTCGGCAACACCCGTGCGAACAATGCCGCCGCCACCAGCCATGGACATGGAAGCGGGCGCAACGGCAGACAGGATCTCCTCGTGGTAGTCGGGCTCGCTTTGCGACTTAACGAACTCGACGATCTCGTTGATCTCGTCGTCCGAGACAAAACAGCCCTGGATACGGCGGGGCTTGCCCCAGTCGACCTTGGAGAACAGCATGTCGCCTAAACCGGTAAGCTTTTCGGCGCCCATCTGGTCGATGATGACGCGGGAATCGATACCCGTAGCCACGTTAAAGGCGATACGGTTGGTGATGTTGGCCTTAATAAGGCCCGTCACCACGTTGGAGCTGGGGCGCTGCGTAGCCACGATAAGGTGGATACCGGCGGCACGACCCAGCTGGGCGATACGGACGATCGAGGCCTCGACATCCTTGCCGGCGACCATCATCAGGTCCGAAAGCTCGTCGATGATGATGACCAGATAGGGCATCTTTTGCGGCGGGTTATCGTAATGCTCAAATTCACCGGCGGCCTGCTTTTCGTTGTAGGTCGAGATCTTGCGAACGTTGAGGCGCTCGAAGACCTTCAGGCGACGCTCCATCTCGGACACGGCCCATTGCAGCGCACTGGCAGCCTGCTTGGGCTCGGTCACCACGGGCACATAGAGATGCGGCAGGCCGTTATAGCCCGCAAGCTCGACGCGCTTGGGGTCGACCATGATAAGGCGAACGTCCTCGGGAAGGGCGCGCATGAGCAAGGTCGTGATGATGGAGTTGATCATGACCGACTTACCCGAACCGGTGGTGCCGGCGATCAGCAGATGGGGCATCTTGGCGAGGTCGGCGACAACCGGCGTGCCCTCGGCATCGCGACCGATGGCAAGCTCGAGCGGACCGCCCTTCACATAGGGAAGCACGTCGCCCAGGTTGACGTTCTGACGCTTGCGATTGGGAATCTCAATACCAACGAGCGAGGTGCCGGGAATCGGCGCAAAGATGCGCACCGACTGGGCGGCAAGCGAAAGCGCAATATCGTCCTCGAGGCTCGAGATCTTGCTCACGCGCTCGCCCTCACCGGGCTGCAGCTTAAAGGTCGTGACCGTGGGGCCGGCAATCCAGCCGACGACGCGGGCGCTACGGCCAAACTCAAGCAAGGTGGACTGCAGCGACTCGGCTGTCTGTTCCAGCTCCTTGTCAGAAGACGCAGAGGAAGCCGACTGCGGGTTGGCGTGCAGGATTTCGAGCGGCGGGAGCTTGAGGCCGTCCTCTTGGTCGCCCTCGGCATCGGCAACGGTACCGTCCACTCCCCCATCGCCGGCTGCAACAGGAGTAGCGGAAGCCGTAGAGCTGGAGGGATCGGCAACCTTGGGATGCTTCAGGAAATCAGGGATCTGCGGAGCTGCCGAAACGGGATTCACGGCAAACGGCGGTTCGGACTCGTCAGCCTTGTCCGGGTCGTCTTCCATCGAAAACTGTCCGGAGACCTGTCCTGCCTTGGCACGGCAACGCGGCAGCAAGGTTGTCTTGGCGGTCTCGAGCGGAGTCTCGTCGTCCTCGTCATCGCCCTCGGTGAGTTCGATTTCGCTATCGGACCAAGACGGGTCGGGCTCGCTCGTGTTGAGCTTGGGCGCGGCCTTGCCCTTCTTGGCATGGCGACGCGGCAGCAGCGTGGTCTTGGCTCGCTCGGCCTCCACGGCCTCGGAAACGTCGACAAACGGGTCATCATCCTCGTCGTCATCCAAAACCGCATCGACATCGCCACCCATGACCGTGGTCACGGCGGCGTCAGTTCCCTTCTGGCGCAGAATGCTCAGGTGCGGACGGGCAATGCCGGGTACCAACAGGGCCTCTTCATCGCCCCAAGGGCTCGCGTTGACATCGGCACGACGGCGCTCGGCAAAATCGGCAGCGCAATCGCGTGCGGAGCGCAAAACGCCGCCCACCGAAAAGCCGATAATGACCAGGCCAACAACGACAAGCCCAAGCAAGACAACCATGGCGATAGGTTTACCCAGGGCGTTTTGCAAGGTACTTGCGATAAAGGCGCCAATGTAGCCGCCCGACGCGGAAAGGTTCTGCGGCGTAAACATAAGGTCGCACGAATCGGTCGTACCCGGCACCATCAGCGACAGGATAGAGACAATGGCCACAAAAACCACGGCGCCGCCCGCGACCGAGCGAATGTTGAGCGGCGAGTCCTCACCAAAAAAGAGCGTGGCGGCAAACAGCAAGATAACGATCGGCAACACGTACGCGCCCAAGCCAAAGCCAAGATGGTAGAAGCCGGCGACAGCAGCCGTCACGGGTGCCGTTGCCGGGGAAATCACGGCAATGAAGGACGCAATCGCCAAAACGGCAATGACCACGCCGGCGATATCGCGATTGGCCGAAGGCTCGACCAAGGGCTCGAACTCATCGAACTCGGACTCGTGGCCCTTATTGGCACGCAGATGGGAACCGGCACCCTTAGCAGATGCCGGTTGGTTGCTGGCCTTATTGCCTTTGGCGTTTTGTGCAGATCCGCGCGCCAAACTAAACCTCCATGACGACCGGGATGATCATCGGACGAGTGCGCGTGCGGCTCCAGATAAAGTTGGAGAGCGAATCACGCACGGCCTTGCGAATGGCATCGGAGCCGCTGCTGGTAAAGCTAAACTTGCCCTTCTCGATCGTCTTCATGATGGCTGCGGAGGCATCATCGGAGAACTGGTCGTCGATGGCAAACGAAACACCGCGGCCCGAGAACTCGATAGCCTCGATCTTCTTGTGCTTGAGCGAGACGATGGCAACGGCCGTGACCATGCCGTCGTTGGCGAGCTTTTGGCGATCGCGCAGAACGATGGGGTCGGTGTCGCCGATGCGCAGACCGTCGACATAGACGACGCCAGACTCGACGGGCGTACCGCGCTTGACGATACCGCCGCGCATCTCAAGCGTATCGCCGTTATCGAGAATAAAGATATGATCATCCTTGATGCCCATCTTACGGGCAAGCTGGGCATGGGCGCGCAGGTGCACGGCCTCGCCGTGAACCGGCATAAAGTAGGTGGGCTTGGCCATGGCCATCAGGAGCTTGAGCTCCTCCTGGCTGCCGTGGCCCGAGACGTGGACGAGTGCACGATTCTTATCCCACACGTCGCAGCCAAGTTTGGCCAGGCTGTTAACAACCTGCTGCACGGCCTTCTCGTTGCCAGGAACGGGCGTAGCGGACAGGATGACGGTATCGCCCTCGTGGATGGAAAGCGTCTTGTGCTCGCCGTTGGCCATGCGGGACAGGGCCGACAGCGGCTCGCCCTGCGAACCGGTGCACATGACGACGATCTTATCGTCGGGCAGGTTATCGATATCGAAGGCATCGATGATATCGGCATCGTCGATGTTGAGATAGCCAAGCTCACGCGCCACGCGGGTGTTGGTAAGCATGGAACGTCCGGTCACGACGACCTTGCGGCCACACTTGCGGGCGGCGTCGCAGATCTGCTGCAGGCGATGGATGTGGCTCGAGAACGACGCGACGAACACGCGGCCCGGGGCGTTCTTGATGGCGTGCAGCAGGTTGGGACCGACCTCGGCCTCGGACTTGGTAAAGCCGGGAACCGTGGCGTTGGTGGAGTCGGAAAGCAGCAGGTCGATACCCTGCTTGGCAAAGCGGCTGATGGCGGCATAGTCGGGCGTGACGCCATCGATGGGCGTCTGATCGAGCTTAAAGTCGCCCGTGTGCATAACGGTGCCCTGGTTGGTGCGAATGAACACGCCCAGTGCACCCGGAATGGAGTGCGTCATGGAGAAGAAGTCGAGCGAGATGCCACCGAGATTGACGTGACTTCCGCCCTTGACCTCGCGGAACTTAGGTGCGCGAATGCGGAACTCGGAGAGCTTGCCCTCGATAAAACCGAGCGTCAGCTTGCTCGAGAAGATGGGCACCTTGTTGTTGAGGTCCTGCAGCAGGTACGGAAGCGAACCGGTGTGGTCCTCGTGGCCGTGGGTGACGATGATGCCGCGGAGCTTCTCCTCGTTCTCCAAAACATAAGTGTAGTCGGGAAGCACCAGGTCGATACCGGGCTGGGAGTCGTCGGGGAACATGAGGCCGGCGTCGACGAGCACCATGTCGTCGCCGCACTCGAAGACCGTCATGTTCTTGCCGATGCCGTCAAGGCCGCCGAGCGGAATGATCTTCAAGGGAGATGATTTTTTAGCTGCCATAGGTGAGTATTGTTTCCTTTCTTCGAAACGGGTCTGGAACAACCGACGGGGCGCTTCTGGCAAACCGACCGCCGGGAACGTACAAACATGCATCATAGAGTCGATGCAATAACCACAGTATGATACCCATTTGCACAACAACAGACCACCCATGCATCAAAGCCCCATCTGAACTGGTCCATCCCGCCGGTCTGGGGCCATCGGGGGCCGGGCCGGGTTAAGTTTGCTGCTCTACAGTCCTGCGCAAGACGGAAAGCACATTAAGTGCTTTCCTTTGCGTGCGGAACTCGCGACAAACTTAACCCGCCCCGGCCCCCGATGGCCCCAGACCTGACAAATAGGGACAGGTTTATTTTAGTCGGTTTTATCTGGGGTAATGCCGTACATGCGTTTATCTAAAGATCTGAATTCAGATAACTGAATAGACTGTCTGACAAAATCGGAACCCGCACCAACCAGCCCTTTTGCTATCCCGGCGGGGTCCGCGGATAAAGTTTATCGCGAGTTCCGCACGAACAGGAGGCCACTTAATGTGGCCTCCGTCGTGAGCAGGACTGTAGAGCAGGAAACTTAACCCCCACACCCCTCACGCGGCGGGCAAGCCCTCCCTTGTACTCCATCTCACTAAAGTGTATGATTCTGAGCGTTACATGACTCACTTTACCTAACTAAAGTGCCATCAAGGGGGAATACCATGAATACCGATATGTCTCGTCGTCAGTTTGTTGGCCTAGCCGGCTCGCTTGCCACGGTGCTTGGCCTTGGTCTTGTCGGTTGCGGCGGTGGTGCCGGCAAGGGCTCCGCTGATGGCTCTGCCGCGGCCAAGGATGTGAAGGGCGCTGCGGAGTCCAAGAAGCTCGTGGTGGGCTTTGATAAGTCCTATCCTCCGTACGGCTTTGTGGGCGACGATGGCGAGTACACCGGCTTTGATCTCGATCTGGCCAAGGCTGTTGCCGATAAGCAGGGCTGGGAGGTCAAATACGAGGCCATCGACTGGGATGCCAAGGATACGCTGCTCAACTCGGGTGCCATCAACTGCATCTGGAACGGCTTTACCATGGAGGGTCGCGAGGACGACTACACGTTCTCCGAGCCGTACATGCTCAACGAGCAGGTGCTGGTAGTAAAGAAGGATGCGGGCATCAAGAGCTGGGACGATCTTGCTGGCAAGACCGTGATCACTCAGACCGATTCCGCTGCGCAGGATGTGCTCGAGGGTGACCAGAAGGATCTGGCGGCGACGTTTGCCACGCTCGACACGATCGGCGAGTACAACACGGCCTTTATGCAGCTCGAGAGCGGCGCGGTCGATGCCGTGGCTTGCGACCTTTCGATTGCCCAGTATCAGCTTGCCGCCAAGCCCGATGCTTATATGCAGCTTGATGAGCCGCTGTCCAGCGAGCACTACGCCGTCGGCTTTAAGAAGGGCGACACCAAGTCGGCCGACGCCGTGACCGAGTCGCTCAAGGCGCTCTATGAGGACGGCACGGTCAAGGACCTGTGCGACAAGTATGCGGATTACGGTCTATCCTTCGACAACTGGGTTTTGAAATAGCGGCTTTCCCAGGCACCCGATTTTGCCGTTCAAACCGTCGCTTGCGTACATTTAGTACGCGGCGCTCCTCTTTCACGGCAAACTCGGGCACCTGGAAAACCCGCTTTAGCATTGGGTTCGCCGTTCCGTTGCTGTGAAAGAGAGCTTGGGTTGTCTATTCAGGTCATGATGCAGATGCTTGGCCAGGGATTCTTGGTCAGTTTGCAGTTGTTTGTGCTGACACTGCTGGGGTCGATTCCGCTGGGCATCCCCGTGGCGTTTATGCGCATGAGCAAAATCGCGCCGCTTCGCTGGATTGCGCGCATCTACATTTCGGTCATGCGCGGTACGCCGCTCATGCTGCAGATGTTTGCCATCTACTTTGCCCCGTACTACGTGTTTGGCATTTCGCTCACGCCCGATTCCAAGTGGACGGCGTGCGTCGTGGCGTTCATCATCAACTACGCCGGTTACTTTGCCGAGATCTATCGCTCGGGCCTGCAGTCCATTCCTCGCGGTCAATACGAGGCTGCCGAGGTGCTGGGCTATTCGCGCGTGCAGACGTTTCTGTATATCGTGATGCCGCAGGTCGCCAAGCGCATTCTGCCGGCGATGGGCAACGAGATCATCACGCTGGTCAAGGACACGTCGTTGGCATTTGCCATCGGCGTGGGTGAGATGTTCTCGACCGCCAAGGCGCTGGTCGCCTCGCAGGTGAGCATGGTGCCGTTTGCGATTGCGGCGCTGATCTACTGGGTCTTTAACTTTGTGGTCGAGATGCTGCTGGGCGCCGCCGAAAAGAAGCTGGACTATTATCATGACTAACTCAGTGATGAAAATCGAAAACGCGCGTAAGGCGTTTGGCGGCAATGAGGTGCTCAAGGATATCTCGCTCGAGGTGAAGCGTGGCGAGGTCGTGGCGATTATCGGGCCTTCGGGTGGCGGCAAGTCCACGCTGCTGCGGTGTGCCACGCTGCTCGAGACACTCGACGGAGGCTCGCTCTCGTTTGGTGACCTTGCCGTTGCGACGGATGCGGGTTCGGGCGCGGTCTATGCGAAGGGCGATGTACCCAAGCAGGCGCGCTCGCGATTCGGCCTGGTGTTCCAAAATTACAACCTGTTCCCGCACTATACCGTGATGAAAAACATCATCGACGCGCCGATCCGCGTGCTTAAGCGCCCGCGCGAGCAGGCGGAAGCTCGTGCGCATGAATTGATTGCTCAGATGGGGCTTGTGGGCAACGAGAACAAGGTTCCGTGTGAGCTTTCGGGCGGTCAGCAACAGCGCGTGAGTATTGCCCGCGCCCTAGCGCTCGACCCGGAGATCCTGTTCTTTGACGAGCCGACCTCGGCACTCGATCCCGAGCTGACGGCCGAGGTGCTGCGTGTCATTAAAGACCTTGCGGCGCAGAATATGACGATGGTGATCGTGACCCACGCAATGCAGTTTGCGCGCGATGTTGCCGATCGTGTGGTCTTTATGGATGGCGGCCGCATTGTCGAGGAGGGGCCTGCCGATCAGGTTATCGACCATCCGCGCGAGCAGCGCACGCGTGAGTTCTTGAGCCGTATCGAGGGGTAGGCTCAGGTATTTACTCAACTATTAATTGAGGCGAAGCCGCCGCAGGTCTTACGGTCTGTGGCGGCTTTTTGTTTGCATCGACGGGGTTCAATAATCGCCCCACAAGCTTGTCTCTTCCTCTCGCCGCCTGTATTCATACGTGTGCCGAAAGGTATGCATGGACAGCCGCCCGTGAGGGTAGGGTGGTGGCATAGGACATTTGGAGGGTGAGTCGGCTCGGCTGCCGACCATGCTGCTCCCGGGATGGCACCGACCGCGAACTCTCCCCGTTGGCGTCGCGCAATGCGCGCGGCCCTGCAAGGAGGTCATCATGGGTGCTCCCAAGACCGGTAACGTAAGGAACGTGGTGCTCGTAGGCCAAGGCGGGGTGGGCAAGACTTCACTCGCCGAAGCCATGCTCCACCTTTCCGGCAAGACCGCCCGCCTGGGCGGCCACGACGGCACCAAGCCCACGCTCGACTATGACCCCGAAGAGGTTAAGCGTTCATTCTCCATCTCGACGACCATCGCGCCGATCGACTGGAAGGGCGCGCGCATCAATGTGCTCGATGCCCCGTGTTACCCCGATTTTATCGGCGACGCCTTTGCCGCGATGAGCGTCTGCGAGACGGCTCTGTTTGTGGTCGACGCCGAGGCCGGCCCGCAGCCTACGACGGTTAAGCTCTGGTATGCCGCCGAGGACCTGCGCCTGGCGCGTGCGGTGTTCGTAAACCGCCTGTCGCGCTCCGAGGCCAGCTTTGCGACCACGATGGACCTGCTGCAGGAGCGCTTTGGCACGCGCCTGGGCGCCGTGACCCTTCCCTGGGGCGAGGGCGAGGACTTTGACGGCATCATCGACCTGGTGCGCATGAAGGCGCGCCATTGCAACGGCACCGAAGCCGTTGAGTCGGAGATTCCCGAGGAGTATCGTGCCCAGGCCGAGGAGGCCCATGACCATCTGTGCGAGCTGGTGGCCGAGGCTGACGACGAACTGATGATGAAGTACTTGGAAGGCGAGGAGACGCTGACGCAGGAGGAGCTTGAGGGCTTGCTGTCGAAGGCGATTGCCGAGCGCATCTTTGTGCCGGTCTTTGCGGGCGATTGCATTAAGGAGCAGGGCGTCAACTCGCTGATGGACGACATCGCCACGTACTTCCCGGCGCCGACGGACTACGGCGAGATGCCGCTCATCGACGGTGATTCGCTCAAGATTTCGAGCGACGATGACCGTCCGGTGGCGTTTGTGTTTAAGACGCTGGCCGATCCGCAGCAGGGTCGCATCAGCTTTATCAAGGTGCTGACGGGTACGCTTGAGCCGGGCCTTGAGCTGGTCAACGCGCGCACGCGCAAGGGCGACCGTCTGGCTCACCTGTATGTGATGTGCGGCCGCGATATGACCGAGGTTGGCCATGCCTATGCCGGCGACATTATCGTGGCGCCCAAGTTGGCGGCAGAGACGGGTGATACGCTCTCGATTACCGGCAAGGTCGAGGCTGCGGCGTTTAAGTTCCCCAACTCGCAGTACCGCATTGCCATCGAGGCCGAGAATCGCGGGGACGAAGAGAAGCTCTACACGTTTATCGAGAAGGCGTGCAAGGCTGATCCGACCATGAGCATCGATCGTGACGAGGAGACGGGCCAGACTATCATCTCCGCCGTGGGTGAGGCGCAGGTTTCGGTGTTGCTTAACCGTTTGGAGGATCGCACCAAGGTCGTGGCCAAGAGCGTGCCGATCCGCATTCCGTATCGCGAGACCATCCGCCGCACGGCGAGCGCCCAGGGTCGCCACAAGAAGCAGACCGGCGGTGCCGGCCAGTATGGCGACTGCTGGCTGCGCGTTGAGCCGCTCATTGGGCCCGACGGCACGAGCGACGGCTACGAGTTTGTGGATGAAGTCGTGGGCGGCCGTATTCCGCGCTCGCTCATCCCCGCCGTGGACAAGGGCGTCCAGGAGACCATGAAGGACGGCATCATTGCCGGCTATCCGCTCACGGGCATTCGCGTGGCTGTGTACGACGGCTCGTATCACAGCGTCGACTCCAACGAGATGGCGTTCCGCGCGGCGGCCCGCATCGGCCTGCGCAAGGCATGCGCCGATGCCGACCCGGTGGTGCTGGAGCCCATCGAGGAAATCACGGTGACTATCCCCGAGAGCTACGCCGGCGCCGTGATGGGCGACATCTCGGCTTCGCGTGGTCGCGTGACGGGCATGGAGACCGATGAGCGCGGAGACACCGTGGTCATCGCCCAGGCGCCGCTGGCCGAGCTGACGGATTATTCGACGCGTCTGCGCTCCATCACGCGCGGCACGGGCGACTTTACCATGAAGCCCGCAGGCTATGAGCAGGTACCTTATGACGTTCAGGCCAAGCTGGTCGAGCGCTATGAGGAGGGCCGCGCCAAGTAGCGTGTGGCGTTGCCTGTAACATGCATGCCGGTGCAAGGGCCGCTCTGGGTAATCCGGGGCGGCTCTTTTTGATCCCCGGTGGGGTTGCAAACCGGTTCTTGTCGTGGCACGGGGCTAGTCTCCCGAGGCCTGGTTGCGGCCGGTGGCATAGTCGATCTGCACGTGCGGCTGCAGGTTGTAGCAGTACACGTGGAAGCAGAGGGTCTTGCCATGGTCCTCGACCGATTGCGCCTCAAGGCGCACGCCACGGCAGACAAGTTCCTCTTCGTTATACATGGGCGTGACGCGGTAGAGCACGTGGTTGCCCGTTTCGCGGATGTAGTTGAGAACCTGCTCTTCAAACGGTAGCATGCCTGTCTCGTTGAGATAGCGCGTGCCGGTGAGGAGATTCTTGCGGTTGGCGTTTTCGCCGCAGAGCGACCAGGCGATAAGGTGGCAGCGGTTGTAGAGGCTCTGGCCCGGAATAAAGTCGTAGCGCTGCTGGTGCCAACCGGCGGGGTGGATGCGCGAGATATCGCCGCGCTCGCCTTGACCAAGCGATTCGGGGCCCACGCAGGCGAGCGCTTTGCGGGTGCGGCCCAAGCTGTCGAGCTTGGAGAACTTCTTAAAGCAGCCCTCTTCTGCGGCGCGCTCGTATTCATCGAGCGTGAATGACGGCGTGCCGAGTGGGTGCGTGCTGTCGGCGCGCAGGGCAACGTAGGGGTTGCCGGCGTAGTCGGGAATGCTGCTGAGATATACGCCGCGGGCGCGGTCGAGATCGGGGTTTTCGACCTCGTCGATAGGGGTGGCGGCACTGTCCGCGGAGGCGTCGCCACCGGTGTCGGTTGCGGCGGAATCGGAGCCATCGCCAGAGTCCTGGCTGTTTTGAGGGTCCGGGGAGCTCGCCGTTCCTGATTCGAGCCGGGCGACTAGGTCTGCCTCGTTGCCGGTGCGCTTGGGACTCTCGTTTTGCTTCTCGGCCAGAGCTACCGCCTGTTCATCGCTTTGCGGCGACAGCAGCTTGGGAGCTCCGTCGAGCGATCCCGTAAACAGCGCAAACCCCAGCACCACGGCGGTGCCGATGGAAAGGACTTGCTTGTAGGCGGACTTGCGCGACATTGAGGCTCCTGGCTAGACGGTTGGGAATCTACCAGTCTAGCAGGAGACGCCGCAGGACGTTTGCTCGGCAGAATACGTAAGATGCGGGACAAACGCTGCTGATGAGGTTGTACCGTATAGGCTGGGAAAGCGATACGCTATTCTTCGTCGAGAACAATGACAGAGAGAAGGCCCCATGCCCGACATTATCCGTATAAGCGACGCGCGGCTTGAGGAGCTTATCGCCGAGGATGTCCCCTATATCGATCTTACGACGCATATCCTGGGAATCGGTGAGGCGCTCGGTGCGATGGAGTATTACACGCGCGAGAACTGCGTGCTTTGTTGCACGGAGGAGGTTGTGCGTATGGCAACTATGCTGAACCTGACGGTCGAGTGGTTTGAGCCCTCGGGAACAAAGGTTGAAGCCGGGCGATCTTTTATGCGTGTATGCGGTTCGGCCGCCAATTTGCATCTGCTATGGAAAGTCGGCCTAAATATGTTCGACCACTACTCGGCTGTGGCAACCAAGACGCGCAAAATGGTCGACGCCGCGCATGCTGCCAACCCCATGTGCGAGGTGCTGACGACGCGAAAGAGCACGCCGGGCAATAGGGACCTACTGACCAAGGCGGTCGTTGCGGGCGGAGCGTTTCCACATCGCATGGGCCTTTCCGAGACCGTATTGGTGTTCGACAACCATACCAGGTTTATGACAGCGCCTTCTGGAGCAACGGGACTCGATGCGCTTATTGAGCTTCTGCCTCGGATTCGCCGGCGCTGCATCGAGAAAAAGCTGTTTGTCGAGGCGGGTGCCGATGACGCTCGCAGGCTGGTGAGGGCGGGCGTCGACGGTATTCAGTTCGACAAAGTGCCGGTCGCTGAGCTTGGGCCGCTTGTCGAGGAGCTACATGGAATCGATCCTCATGTGGCCTTGGTTGCAGCGGGCGGGATTCGTCCCGACAACGCGGCCGAGTACGCGTCGACCGGCGTTGATGGCCTCGTGACCACGTCCTGCTTCACAGCGAATCCCGTCGACATGAGCGTCAAGATGTTCGCCTAGCGCGTCGCCGCGCGTTTGCCCGGACAAACGCGCCCAATAATAAAATGCTTCTTTCTTCGCGGGTCCATGCTTGCCAAACACAGTTGCGGTGGAATAGTTCCTGTTTGGGTCCGATAGGCCGTAAGACAGGAACTATTCCACCGCAACTTATCGGGATGCGCTACTGGTTCATGTTGCCGTGAATGTAGGGGGTGACCTCGGGGGAGATATGGTCGCAGCCCAGCTCGCGCAGCGCGGACTCGATAACGGCGGGCAGCGGGGTCTTGCCCTTGTCGTCGATGGCGGCACCGCCGAGGGCGGCAATCTTGGCGACGTCGGACGGGGCGGCTTCGATATGCATGCAGCCACCGATCAAGCGCGCGCGTACCTGTGCCAGGTCAAGATCGTGCAGGTAATCCTCGCAGGCGCGGATCAGGGAGACCTTCCCGAACGTAAGCTCCTCGCCCGTGGGGACGCGCGTGGCAAGACATGCTCCCGCCGGCAGGTTCCAAACGGGATAGTCCCATGCGCGCAGCAGCTCGCGCTCTTCGTCCTTGGTAAAGCCGACCTCCATAAGGGGTGAGCGTACGCCGAGCTCTTCTGCCGCACGCATGCCGGGGCGGTAGTCACCGCGATCGCTTGCATTGCTGCCATCGATGACGGTGGGAAAGCCGAGCGACTTGGCGTGGTTGACGATGGCGGTAAAGCCAGCGTGCTTGCAGTAGTAGCAGCGATTGGCATCGTTGCAGGCTACTTCGGGGAGCTGCAGCTGATCGACCGAAAGATTGAGCGCAGGGAGCTTAAAATGCGGCTCCTCATTGGTTTGCCCGTCAACGGACCGCTCAAACGAAGCCTGCTCGGGCGTGCCGATGAGCGGCGTGGTGAGGTGAACGAGAAGCGTGCTGGCAGGCATGATGCGGGCGCAGACCGCGGCTAAAAAGCTGCTGTCGACGCCGCCGGAAAAGCCGATGGCGACGCGTCCGTATGCCAAAAGCAGCTGTTCGAGCGCTGCGAGTTTGTACTGAAGCTCCTTTGCAGGTGCGGTGGTGTCTGAAAGCATGAAACGTTCCTTACCATTGAGTACTCGGTCGAAAACTATAATCCTAATGCGTTACTTGCCATAAGTCTTCTATCTATGTAACGAAAGTGCAATATGCTATATACGTTATATACAAGTTTGTAAGTGCGGTAGAGTGGTAGTAACACAATCCGGTGAGGGGGCCGATATGATCAAGGCTGTTATTTTTGACATGGACGGAACGCTGGTCGACACCGAGCGTTTGGGGATTAAGGCCTGGAAGGCAGGCGCCGCTGAGCTGGGGCTCGCGATTGATGAAGCGCTGATCCATCAGTTTATCGGCCGCACGCTGCCCGATGTTATGGACATCCTTGATAAGCATTATGGCAGCCACGAAACCACCGAGGCGATCTATCGTCGCCACAAGGAGATTCGCGACGAGATGGTCAAGACCGAACTGGAACTTAAGGCCGGCGCCGCCGAGTGCCTAGACGAGCTGCTGGCTGCGGGCTATCACGTTGGTCTAGCGACGTCATCGCGCCTCGTTACGGCCGAACGCAACCTTAAGATGGTCGGCCTCTTTGACAAGTTTGAAACGGTGACCTGTGGCGAGGACGTCGTGCACGGCAAGCCCGACCCCGAGATGTATCTGCTCGCCTGCGAGCGCGCGGGCTTTGCTCCCGAGGAATGTGCCGTGGTCGAGGATTCGCGCAACGGTTGCGTCTCGGGCATTACGGCCGGCTGCCATGTCTTTGCCGTCCCCGATATCGTGCCGCTGCCGCAGGACGTGGTGGATGGCTGCGAGGCCGTGCTCGATACGTTGTTCGACCTGGCGGCGGCAATCAAGGCTGTGCGCTAGAAAATTGCGGCGTTGAAATGAGCAATTGCCCACGTTTGTGCTTAAACAAAAGGGGCCCGGCAATGGTCGGGCCCCTTTTGCTTAAGCGGTGACTTAGCATACTTGCGGGCGTGCTATAGATACGCGCCGAGATTGATGGCCGTGGCGTCGGTCTGGGTGCTTGCCTGGGTGCTGGCGCGCTCCAGTAGGAACGGACGTACCAGTTCTTGGCGGTTGATATCCTCGGCGGAGGTGACTGCGGTGACGGTACGCGCTGCGGAGCCGACACGGATATGCTTGGTCTTTGTCGGGACCTTGTTCTCGATTTGCTCCATGAGCAATTGAACGCCCTTGCGGCCAATCTCGTAGCCCGGGGGCGCTACCGTAGTGAGCGGGACCGATCCACTCCAAGCGAGCGGGTTGCCATCGCAGCCTGCTACGCGTATTTGCCCGGGGACAGAGATGCCCTTGTCGACCAGCGCCGAGATAACGCCCGAGGCCAACACGTCGGTCAGGCCGACGACAAAATCGGGGCGTTCGTTCGCGGGGCGCTCGGCGATTTGGGCACCGATGCCGTAGCCGTCGGCAGCGGTATTCCATTCGCCAGCATCGATGACTTCGATCTTGATATCGGGGTGCAGGGCGAGCGCCTTATGAATGCCAAGGACGCGCAGGGTGAGTTGCATAAATGCTGCTCGGCCGACGACGACAATATGGTGCGCGCCGCGGGCGATAGCAAGTTCGGCAATGATGCGACCCTGGGCCTCGTTGTCGGCCGCTACGTAGTAGCCGGGCTCGGAGCAATGGATGTCCAGATGGACGATCGGCACGGGCATCTTGGTCATGGCGGGGTGCCAGTCGGGGGATGCCATGGGCTGAACCATGACGCCGGACATCTGGGTGCCCATAAAGTAGCGCAGGTAATGGTCCTCGAGAATATCGTCGTTATCGGCGTTGGCGATGAGCAAGTCGTAGCCGTGCTTGCGGGCCTCGTTGTGGGCGCCGCTGGCGATTTGGAGCGAAAAGCCGTGATCGAGACGGGGGAGCACCAGGCCAAAGGACTTGGTGGCGCCGCCCGCGAGCTGACGGGCGCTTTGGTTGGGCAGGTAGCCAAGGCGATTGATGGTCTCGTTGATGAGCTTGAGGGTCTCGGGGCGCAGCTTTTCGGGGTGGTTGAGCGCGTTGGAAACCGTGCCCAGCGAAACTCCGGCCTCGCGCGCGACGTCGCTGATTTTTACCTTTGCCATAGCGCCCCTTTGATGCGTTTCAAGTACAAGCCAGATTGTAGCATCGCCCGCCCCTGAGGTGTCAAAACCTGCCTATTAGGGACAGGTTTATTTTGGCAGGTTTTATCTGGGCAAACGATGCTGTCAGGCCAAACAACCAAGAAGGCGCCTGCTCCCTTCGTGGTGGGGTGTGTGTATCGAGTGGTATTCAAGTTGAGATACCACTTCTGGTATATCAGCTTGCGCTTGCGTGAGTACAATACTCGAACGTTATACGTCTCAGCGCCCCCTGTGCGTGGACGTCTTGCAGTCACGCGAACGAAGGGATTTATCCTATGTGCGGAATTGTCGGCTACACCGGCTCTGATATTGCAAAGAACATCCTGATCACGGGCCTCAAGCGCATGGAGTATCGCGGCTATGACTCCTCGGGCGTCGCGCTCGAGGTGGGCGAGGGCGCCGCGGCGCACCTCGACGTCATCCGCCGCGTGGGCAAGGTCGCGGGCCTGGAGAGCGAGCTTTCCAACATCGACAGCGACGCTACCTGCGGTATCGGCCACACTCGTTGGGCCACCCACGGCAAGCCCTCCGTCGTTAACGCTCACCCCCACACCAGCTGCGACGGTCGTATCGCCATCGTCCACAACGGCATCATCGAGAACTTCGCCGAGCTGCGCGAAGAGCTGGAGGGTCGCGGCCACCACTTTAAGAGCGAGACCGATACCGAGGTCTTCGCGCATCTGATCGAAGAGGCCTATGCCGAGACGCACGACCTGATGGCCTCCGTGCGCGAGGCTTGCACCCACGTGGTCGGTGCCTATGGTCTGGCCGCCGTGTGCGCTGACGAGCCCGGCGTGATCGCCGTGGCCCGCAAGGATTCCCCGATTGTGGTCGGCGTGGGCGAGACCGGCTCCTACGTTGCCTCCGACGTGATCGCGCTCATCGACGCCACCCGCGATGTCGTGGTGCTCGAGGACGGTCAGTTTGCCAAGCTCACGCCCGCAGGCGTCGAGTACACCGACGAGGCCGGCAACGTTATCGAGCCCAAGGTCACCCACATCGACTGGGACCTGGACATGGCAGAAAAGGGCGGTTATCCCGACTTTATGCTCAAGGAGATCCACGAGCAGCCGCGCGTCGTGCGCGACACGCTGGTGGGCCGCATGACGCCGGCCGGCGAGCTCGACATCGACGAGCTGGGCCTTTCGCTCGAGGAGCTCAACGACATCGACCGCGTCTACGTGATCGCTTGCGGCACCAGCTATCACGCTGGCCTCATTGCCAAGAATCTCATTGAGGGCTGGGCTCGCATCCCCACCGAGGTGGAGGCGGCCAGCGAGTTCCGTTATCGCAACCCCATCATTACGCCGACGACGCTTGTCGTTGCCGTGTCCCAGTCGGGCGAGACGGCCGATACCCTTGCCGCCATTCGCGATGCGCGCATCAAGGGTGCCAAGGTCTTCGGCATCACCAACGTGGTGGGCAGCCCCGTGGCGCGTGAGAGCGACGGCGTCATCTACACCAAGGCCAACAAGGAGATCGCGGTCGCCTCGACCAAGAGCTTCATCGGCCAGGTCGTGAGCCTTACGCTTTTGGCTCTGCTGCTGGCGCAGGTCAAGTACCGCTTGACCACCAAGCAGGCGCGCATGCTGTTCCGCGAGCTTTCCGATACGGCCGAGCAGATCCAGTGGATTTTGGATACCCAAACCGAGGCCGTGCATGAGGCCGCCCTGCTGTGCAAGGACGCGCAGTCGGCGCTGTTCGTGGGCCGTGGCATGGGTGCCGCTATTTCCTACGAGGGCGCGCTCAAGCTCAAAGAGGTCAGCTACCTGCACGCCGAGGCCTACGCCGCCGGCGAGATGAAGCACGGCCCCATCGCCCTGATTGACCCGGGCTTCCCCGTCATCGCTGTGGCCACCAAGAGTGCCACCTACGACAAGACCGTGTCGAACCTTATGGAGTGCAAGGCGCGCGGCGCCAAGGTCATCGTCGTTGCCACCGAGGGCGACGAGGAGATCAACAAGATTGCCGACTGCATCATCCGCGTGCCGGCAGTCCGCGACGTGTTCAGCCCCATCACGGCGAGTGTCCCGCTGCAGCTGCTCGCCCGCGAGGTCGCCATCCTGCGCGGCTGCGACGTCGACCAGCCCCGAAACCTCGCCAAGAGCGTCACGGTAGAGTAGTTGGTTTCGCCGTTCTAGCGACTAAGGCCCGGCTCCGCATCAAGACGGAGCCGGGCCTTTTCTGCATTTGCCCAGATAAAACCTGCCAAGATGAACCTGTCCCTTTTTGGCAGGTTAGCGGAGCTTGCTGGTTTCGAAGTACTCGGGGAACTGGTCCAGAACCTCGGTTTGGTTGCGGAACATCATATGCAGGTGCTTGCTGACCAAAAAGCTCGCTTCGATGGGGTCGCGACCGGCGATAGCGCGGCGAATCTGCTTGTGTTCGTTCACGATGTCCTGATTGTCGAGAACCTGCGTGGCAGCGCGCAGCCAGCGGAAGCGCTCCAGGTCGGCATTGGTCTCTTCGAGCCACGACCACACGGTGCTGCGACATGCGATGCTAAAAATCATGTGATGCATGAGGTTGTCGCTCAAAAAGAAGCCGATGCGATCCTCGTCGGCCATGGCCTTTTCCTGCAGCGCGATGGCGCGGTCGAGCTGCTCGATGCCGGCCGACGTGGCGCGCGCACAGCACTCCACAATCACCTGCTTTTCCAGATGCTCGCGGATGTAACAGGCACTCTCGGCAAGGGTGAGGTTGATGGGTGAGACGTAGGTACCGCTCTGGGGCACGGTGCGCACCAGGCCCTCTTGCGCCAGACGCACCAGTGCCTCGCGCACGGGCGTGCGACCCATGTCCAGGTCATCGCAAAGCTGCTTGACGCCCAGCTTTTCGCCCGGCTTGTAGTCCAGGTAGACGATTTTGCGTCGAATGGTGTGGTAGGACTGGTCCTGTAGGCTCGTTTCCTGCTCGCCGACGTGCATCGATTCTTCCATAGCGCCTCGCAACTGTTCTATCAAACTCATATGTCAGTTGTTAATTATGCCGCGAATCAGCTCTCCGCGGTGGGTAATTCGGCTGTTGCCTGAGAACTATTGCGGCATCTTAGTCTGTGTTTGCGCAAGGCTGCGCTCAATGTTGCCGTATCATAAGCCGTCGCAAACGTGAAATAGAAAGAAGGAATCCCATATGCAACTGGCAAATATCGTACGCGAGCGCTGGAAAGGCGTCTTGTTCTGCCTGATCATCGCTATCCCCGCGACGTTGCTCGGCAAACAGGTTGAGGTGGTCGGCGGGCCGGTATTTGCCATCCTTTTTGGCATGGTCCTGGCGCTCGTCTTTCCCAAGAATCGTCGCGAACCGCTCGCCGCCGGCGTTACCTATACGTCCAAAAAAGTCTTGCAGTACGCGGTTATCCTGCTTGGCTTTGGCATGAACCTCTCCCAGATTCTGTCCAAGGGCGCCCAGTCGCTGCCGATTATCGTGGCGACAATCTCGACCTCGCTTGTCATCGCCTTTGTGCTCTGCCACGTTATGAACGTGCCGGGTAAGATCGCGACGCTTGTGGGTGTGGGTTCGTCGATTTGCGGCGGTTCGGCCATCGCTGCGACCGCACCCGTCATCGATGCCGACGATCGCGAGATTGCCCAGGCTATTTCGGTCATCTTCCTGTTTAACGTTATCGCGGCGCTCGTGTTTCCAACGCTCGGCGGCATGCTCGGGCTGACCAACGAGGGCTTTGGCCTGTTTGCCGGCACCGCCATCAACGACACCTCGTCGGTAACGGCTGCGGCGAGCGCCTGGGACAGCATGCATCCCGGCGCCAATGTGCTCGAGAGCGCCACGGTGGTCAAGCTCACCAGGACGCTGGCCATTATTCCCATCACGTTGGTCCTCGCATGCTGGCAGATGCATTTGGCACGCAAGGCCGGTGGCGACGCTAAGAGCACGTTCTCGCTTAAACGCGCGTTTCCCATGTTTGTGCTGTTCTTTGTGCTGGCGAGCGTGATCACCACGGTGTTTCAGCTTCCTGTGTCCATCACGGCGCCCATCAAGGAGCTGTCGAAGTTCTTTATTGTGATGGCCATGGCGGCTATTGGTTTTAATACCGATATCGTCGAGCTGGTCAAAAAGGGCGGCAAGCCCATCGCGCTGGGCTTTTGCTGCTGGATTGGCATTGCGTGCATGAGTTTGGGAATGCAGCACGTGCTGGGAATCTGGTAGAGAAGTAGCTTGTTTGCGTGCTGCGTGCTGCGTGCTGGTGAGCGCAAGCCTGCGGTGGAGCGATAGGAGCTCTTGCGGGTATGGCTTGTCCGCAGGTTTATAAGTCCCGAAGAGCTCTTATCGCCCCGCCAGGATGGCGATGCGGGGCAACACCTATACTCGCAGGACGGCGCTTTCTGCCCTATAGTGTTTGGTGAGCAATATCGTTCAATTTTGAAACACTCGGTCGTGCGACCGTCGACGGTTGCACGTCGCTGCGGACAGGGGCAAATAATGGATAGCGATGCCAGGCTGAACATCTTGACCGAGGCCCTGGCTGCTGCCGGGGCCTCGGCATTGGCAATCGATGCGCGTGGGGACGTCGCGATCTCGACCATGAATGACGCGGCGCTCGAGCGGGATGTGGCGGCTTTTGTCGCTGAGCGCCTCGACCGTATAGGAGACGGCGCGCGTCTGGTTATGGGGCGTGCGGGTACGCGCCTGAGCCTGACCGTTCGCCCCACCGACAAAGAGGGCGGGGGCCTTTGGGTCGTCGTGGTCCGCGAGGTGCGCGGCGCCGCGGTGCATGCGGGCATCGAGTGGCTCAACGCCGACGAGGTTGAGGCCCGCTACGAATCGAGCGCGTACGGCATCGTTGAGGGGGCGGCCTCGGTGGCTGCGCCGGTTGCCGAGAGCTATGCGCGCGGCGTGCCCCTTATGTTCGAGGGCGAGCTGGGAGCGGGTCAGGTTGAGATCGCCAAGCGCCTCTATCTGGATGGCCCTTTTGCCGATCAACCCTTTGTTTCCGTCGCGCTCGATGAACTCACCGAGCGCGGTTGGCGCCATGTGCTCAAAAGCGCCGAATCGCCGTTGTTCCAAACGGGGCTGACCCTTTGCATTGAGGGCTGGAATGCGGTTGGCCCCCAGCGCCTCCGCGAGCTGGTCTCCACGATGACCGACACCGCGTTGGCGACGCGCTGCCATGTGGTGCTGACAGCGAATGACATGCCGGGCGGCGGCGAAAGTGATCAAGCCGCCTTTGTGACCGAGCGTTTCGCCTGTGCGGTGAGCGTGGCGCCGGCAATCGCCGAGCAGGGAGCCGCGTCGACGAAGGTTGCGCGCTATTTGGAATATCTCGCTGACGCATTTGGGACGGCAGCGCCCACACTGTCTGCCGCGGCGACGAAGACGCTCGATGCTTACCGCTGGCCGCGCAATTATCTGCAGCTCCGCGAGGTCTCGGAACGACTGTATATATTGGTGGGGGCGGGCACGGTGGACCGCGCTGTGGCGGAGGAAGTGCTCGCCCAAGAGGACGTGATTAAGACCGCAACCTTTGGCGCCCCGACGCTCGAAAGTGACCTGTATATCCTGCGACCGCTGGCCGATACCGAGCGAGATATCGCGCATCTGGTTGTAGACCATCTCCACGGCAACCGAACCCGTGCGGCAGAGGTGCTGGGTATAAGCCGTACAACGCTGTGGCGCTTGCTGAAGGACGATGACCGTTGAGCGAGGCGCCCGTGACCGCGCGCGACGCGTGTGCTACAGTCCAAAGCGTTATTGTTTCGATTTGGTTACGGCGTGCGAGGGCATATGGCTGAGACTTCAAAACCGAGCCGCAGAAGGCGGAGTGCCGCGCCGGTCAACCGACGCACAACATCGGTGACGTGGGGTAAACACGCCTCGGGGTTTGATGGCTCGTTCAAGCGCACTAAATACGGCTATCCTTCGGCAAGCGCCCGCTTGGCAATGCAGGCAGAGTCCTCGCTGTGGGGCCGCAAACGCGTGGTGGGCTCAAAGCTCAAGCACGACGGAACGCTCGGCTACATCAGCCGCGGGGCGGCTCGCCGCAGCGGGCTCAATCCCGCCGGCTGGCATCGCTACGTGCCGATCGTGGCCGCCGTTGCAGTGATCGTCATCGCGCTCGCTGCGCTCGGATATGCCGGCGGTGGCGCCAACTTGGACGCAATGTTTAAATCGCCCGAGCTCGCGCATGTAGGTACAGAAGTTGTCGAGGGCGCTCAGGCCCAGACGAGCGTCGCGCCCCAGCGCGGTATCGTTGCGGCGGCCTCCACCATCGCCGATGCGCAAAAGGACGAAGACAAGCAAGGCGACGAAGCCGAAACGACCCAGACAAGCGAAGCGACGACAACTCAAATATCAACATAGCTTGCCGGCAGAAGGGGACGTTCCTTTTCTGCCGGCAGTTTGGGACACTCCTGCGCTACTTTACATACACCACGTTGTCGCGGCGAGGCTTGGCCTCGGGAAGCGCGTCCTCGGCATAGCCAAGAATGCAGTTGCCGACGCCGCGCAGGCTTCCGTCGGCGGGCAGACCCCAGCTGGCCAGCAGCTCCAGGCCCTCGGGTGAATCGAAAACCTCGTGGGCGCGATGAATCCAGCACGAATCGACGCCCAGCGCATAGGCAGCATTGAGCAGGTTGCCCATGGCGAGCGAACCGTCTTCGAGATGCGTGGGCACGCTGCGGTCGACCAGTACCACCACAACCGTTTTGGCACCGTAGAAGGGGTCGCCGTTGCTGCCCATGACTTGCGCATTGAGCTGCGAGAGGCGCTCGACGGTCGCGGGGTCGGTTACGGCGACAAACGTCACCGGCTGGCGGCCCATGCCGCTGGGCGCATACTGGCCGGCCTCGATAATGCGTGCGAGTTTTTCTGCCTCTACGGGGCGATCGCTGTAGTTACGGCAGCTACGGCGATGGATGAGCGCTTCGATGGTCTCCATGGGTTCTCCTAGCGATGACGTTGCAGATGCTCCGTTCTTACCCGTCGTGCCGTAGCCGTAATCGCGCAGAGGGCTCCAAACAGCAATAGCCACCGATCGGAGAAGTCGGCTTGCATAAAACAGCGGGAAAAATGTGAGAAGCTGATGAGATGGTTAAACGTTTTATCCCGTCTACCCTGCGGTTTTTTACCACTTGCCTAAAACATGGGCGCATATCCATTGATAAAGGTTTTACTAAAGGGGTACCAACGTTTATCAATGCGCTGTGGTGGCGCCGGGCCAGGAGGCAACATCATGTTCCAGGCTGGAGATGTCGTCGAGACCGACTTCGAAGGATTTCTGAAGCTGCTGCGTTCCAAGACGCGCGCTTTTGTGACGATCGACGATCACGAGTACTACATCACGCACACCGATGGCTATTGGCGTGTTCAGGATTGCGAGGCCCTCAACGATAAGGGCCACTTTACTGACTGCTCCGAGCTGGTTAACACGGTCTGTGAGGTCGTCGAACTGCCGTGGATCTGCGGCAAGAGCCTGCACGACAGCTTCTCGGGCGCCACGGTCTACGAGGCCGTCGCTGCCTAACGGGCAAACACATCGCTATTCTCGCGTGACCGCCGGCGCCGCCCCCGCGCCGGCGTTCTTTTTCTGTCGATATGCAATGTAGAGCCGACCATATATAACGAACTTATTGACGATGGTCAAATCTCGGACTAATCTAAAAACAAATTAGTCAAAACTCGGACTATCGAATGGCGGGAGAGATGAATAGTGCAGTTAGCCTGGTCGATTTCGACCGGATGCTCAACGGGCTTGACCGTATCTATTCGGAGTTCGCGCGCACCTGCGGTCTTTCGGACTGTGCCTATTGGATGCTCGTCGACACCAGTACGGCGGGCGGTAGCATTGCTGTAAGTCGTCTGACAAGCGAATGGTTCTATAGCAAACAGACCATAAACTCGGCCATTAAAACCTTGACGGCGCGGGGTTTCGCCACGCTGGAGTTTGTCGAAGGCAGTCGCAAGAACAAGGTTGTGAGCCTGACCGAAGAGGGCAGGCGATTTGCCGGGCGTTATGCGCTGCCGGCACTCAAGGCCGAGCAGCGAGCCTTTGGCGCGCTTGAGCCGTGTGAGCAACGCGAGATTATGCGCTTGATCGGCAAATTTTCTCAGGTGCTCGGTGACGAGTGCGAGACATTTAAGCGGCAGGTGGCAGCTGAAGGTCAGATGCAAGATCGACGTGAGGGGGAGCCGTGCGACTGCTAATGAGGTTTTTGAAGCCCTATCGAGGGCTTGTCGCAGTGACGCTGCTGGTGCTGCTGGTGGATAACGTCGGTACGCTGTTGGTTCCCACGATGCTGGCGAACATGGTCAACACCGGTATTACCACGGGCGATGTCGACTACATTTTACGCAACGGCCTATACATGTTTATTGCGACCAGCATGGCTAGCGGCGGCACGGTGCTGGGCTGCTATCTTTCGGCGCGCCTGGCCGCCAACGTGGCCTGCGATATCCGCAATGCCGTGTACGACAAATCGCTCGAGCTCGCTGCCAGCGACTTTGAGCGTTTTGGCACGGGATCGATGATCACACGCTCGCTCAACGACATCAACGTGATTCAGCAGGCTATCTTGCAGACGATTCAGCTGGTGCTGCCGGTGCCGTTCTTGGCCGTCGCGGGCATCATTTTTGCTTGGTTCATCGATCCCGCTATGGGAACGCTGTTGGGCGTGGTAGTTGCGATCGTGCTGGTGGCGGCGGTCTTTACGGTGGCTAACGCCGCGCCGATTTTTATGCGCCTTCAGAGCTTTATCGACCGTATGAACGTGGTGCTGCGTGAGAACATCGTGGGCGTTCGCGTCATCCGCGCTTTCAATAAGGAGCGCCACGAGGAGCAGCGCCTGGACGAGGTATTTAGCGATTACGCGGACAACGCCATTAAGGTCAACCACCTGTTTGTGGGACTCGACAGCTCCAGCTTCTTTTTGATGAACATCGCCGAGGTAGCGGTGCTGTGGGTGGGCGGTAACCGGGTGGGCGCCCATGCGATGCAGATCGCGAGCATCTCGGCGGTGCTGGAGTACGCGATCCTGATTCTGTTCTTTGTGATGATGGCGCAGATGGTGATTTTGACGCTTCCGCGTGCCGCTGCGTGCCTCAACCGTGCGCAACAGGTGCTGGAGATTGAGCCGAGCATCGTCGATGGTGAGGGTACGCTCGACGCGGGAACGTCCGACTCAAAGGACGGAACCGGCGCGGTTGCCGTGTTCGACCATATGTCGTTTCGTTTTGACGACGCCGACGAGGACACGCTGTGCGATCTGAACTTTACCTGTCGCCGCGGCCAGACGACCGCGATCGTCGGCTCGACGGGCTCGGGCAAGTCGACGGTGGCCAAGCTCCTGCTGCGCTTCCACGATGCCACCAAGGGCGCCATTCGCCTGGACGGCGTCGACCTGCGCGAGCTTTCGCAAGACGAGATTCGCGGGCGCATTGCCTATGTGCCGCAAAAGGCATGGCTGTTCTCGGGCACCGTGGCAAGCAATCTGCGCTTTGGCAACGAAGACGCGACCGAGGCCGACATGCTTCATGCACTCCAGGTTGCCCAGAGCACCTTTGTGCTCGATCAGCCGCAGGGGCTCGATACCCCGGTGGCGCAGGGCGGCACGAACTTTTCGGGCGGCCAGCGCCAGCGTCTGGCTATCGCCCGTGCGCTCATGAAGCATGCCGATCTATATATCTTCGATGACAGTTTCTCGGCCCTGGACTTTAAGACCGATGCCGCCCTGCGCCATGCGTTGCAAGACGAGACGCGTGACGCTGCGGTGCTCATCATCGCGCAGCGCATCTCGACGATCTTGCACGCCGACCAGATCGTCGTGCTCAAGGACGGCGAGGTTGTGGGCCTGGGCACGCATGGCGAGCTTATGGAAACCTGCGAGGTATACCGCGCTATCGCGGAATCGCAGATGAAGGGAGGTGAGCAGCATGACCGAGGAGCTCAGGAAACAAGGCGGCCTTGTCGATACCGCCGCTGCGGACGCTGCCGATAAAACGGTCGACCAGGCTGCCGTAGCACCCGAGCTAGATGAGGCCGCCAAGGCTGCAGCCGCGCGCGAGGCTCGCCGCCAGGCGCTCTACGAGGAAAACGAACGTGCCGAGGACGAGCGCGCCCGCGCCGAGGCAGAGCGTATGCGCGACGTGGACGATGAAGACGAGGACGAGACGCCTCGAGATACCTGGGCGACGGTGCGCCGCCTGTGGAGCGAGGCTGCCGGCGACCATTGGCGCTTCTATATCGTGTTCGCGAGCATTGTGTTCTATGCCATCTTTAACAC
>DBGBZQ010000112.1:0-26290 GCA_048368115.1 Collinsella sp. | reverse complement strand
CTTGCATGTATGGTGCCCGAGGCGAGACTCGAACTCGCACGTTGTTGCCAACGGTGGATTTTGAGTCCACTGCGTCTGCCAATTCCGCCACTCGGGCACGTAATGCGTGAGTTAGTTTATCACAGCTTTCTACCGATTAGTCCGAAAATGGAACTTCGAGCATTTCGATGAGTTCGACCGTGCGTAGCATCTCGCGCTGACGGCATCCGCGACCGTCGACCGAAGCCTCACCCATCTGGTTATCGTAAGGGTCCTCGCGCATGCCGTCGAAAGAGGGCTCAAACTCTGCCTTGAATCGATTGTTGGCCACCATACGCCATGGGTCGAGATTGCCAAAGTAGTGACGGCGGCGCCACTCCTCCCCCATCCTGCGAGCAGAAGATCCAAATGACACGTCGGCGTTGAGCCAACCGGTCTGCGGCGTATAGAACTCTGCCCAGTCGTGCGACCCCACCGAATCGGGCGCAACATACAGGCCGCTCTGCCAACGGGCAGGCACGCCCGCGATACGGCACATGGTGATAAACGTGAGCGCCATAACGCCGCAATCGCCGCGGAGCGAATGCGCGCAGTCATCGGCAATAGATCCCAAAAGCAAGTACGGCGGCTGATAGCGATAGTCGATATGCTGCGTCAGATAATCATAGATAGCACGGGCGCGATCGAGCGGATCCACGAGTCCGTCAACAACACCGGCCGTCAGCTGCTGCAGATACGGCGTGAATGCAATGTGCGGACGGTCCTCGGAAATATCCTCGGGCAGAGGCGCGTCCATACGCGGATGAACCGGAAGTGCGCCATCGTAGACATCACAATAAGCAGCATCGATGTGATAACGATAAGTCACCGAGAATGAGCGCTCACTCGAAGAAGACCACGAGGCGGTACGCGCCGAAGCGTTCGCGGGAGCAACAGCACCCTCCGGCGTCATGTCGAGAATCTCGACCTGAGACTGTTGGCGGCAGGTGGCGGCTACGGGAAGCCAAGCGCGAACGGTCTCCCCCTCTAGAGCGCCGGGGACAGACAAGGACGCCTTAAGCGTAATAACGCGAGTCAATCCGTTTTGTGACTCCATCTCCTTGAGCATCTCGTTGCGCAGTGCAATTCCGTCCGTAGGATCGGGACGCATGCCGGGAACCTCTTTGGGATATACGCGAAGCGAATCGAGGAAGTTGTCGAGAACGAACAGCTCGCCATCGATAAAGCGCCAGTCAATACGCTTACGGTCAATCAGATCGTCAAACTGCTCCTCGGTAAACCCAGGCCACTCCTCGCGGATCATCGCAATAGCTCGATCGCGCGACACCGAAAAATGAAGCGGCGTCTCAAGCATGCGATACCGCTCGGCACGAACGCAGGCAGCAAGCGAGGGATCGGGATTTTGGGCAAGTAGACGGTCGCAGGCCTCAATAGCCTGCGAAAGATACCCCGCGTCCTTTAAACGCAGAATCTCGGGTGGCAAGCCAACATCTAGAAAACGGAAGTCATCATTGCAAACATCAACAGAGCAACCAACAGGACCCTCGTCAATAACCTTCCCATCCGAAGGCAACACATTAACAACAGCCATACCAAACTCCAAGTCATTAGAACTCTTGAAGCCCATTGTAGCGAGATAAAAAGAAAGCCCCAATAAAGGAACCCTCAACACCGATAAACGGTACCTCTAAAAATGAATTCAGCCCAGTAACCCTGTAGCGAGTTAACAAAGGAGGCCCCGTTCACCCGGAGCTTTTCCCATTGCGCGACTTCTGGCAAAGCCAGGTGAGCGCAAGGGAAAAGCGTAGGGTGAACGGGGCCTCCGGCGGGAAGTTAAACCGCTACTTACGCCTTGTTGACGGAGCCAAACTCCTCCATGAGCTCCTTGGTGCGGGCAACGATGTTGTCGCGACCAGGCTTGAGGAGCTTGCGGGGGTCAAAGCCCTTGCCCTGCTGATCCTTGCCAGCCTCGATGTACTCGCGAACGCCCTTGGCAAAGACGAGCTGCAGATCGGTGTTGACGTTGATCTTGGAGATACCCAGGGAGATGGCCTTCTTGATCTGATCCTCGGGGATGCCGGTGCCACCGTGCAGGACGAGGGGCAGGTCGCCGGTCTGAGCCTTGATCTCGCCCAGGCGCTCGAAGGAAAGGCCAGCCCAGTCGGCAGGGTACACGCCGTGGATGTTGCCGATACCGCAGGCGAGGAAGTCGACGCCCAGGTCAGCAATCTGCTTGCACTCAGCAGGATCAGCGAGCTCGCCGCTGGAGGTCACGCCGTCCTCGGTGCCGCCGATGCCGCCGACCTCGGCCTCGATGGACATGCCCTTGGAGTGGGCAAGCTCAACGAGCTCCTTGGTGCGGTCGAGGTTAAGCTGGAAGGTCTCCTCGTGAGAGCCGTCATACATGATGGACGTGAAGCCGGCCTCGATGCACTTGAAGCAGTCCTCGTAAGAACCGTGATCGAGGTGAAGGGCGACGGGAACGGTAACGCCCGTGGCCTCGACGGCAGCCTTGACCATGTCGGCGCAGACCTTGAAACCGCCCATCCACTTAGCGGCACCAGCGGTGCACTGAAGGATCAGCGGAGACTTGGCCTCCTCGGCGGCCTGGAGAATAGCCAGGGTCCACTCGAGGTTGTTGGTGTTGAAGGCACCGAGACCGTACTTGCCGGCCTCGGCCTTCTTGAGCATGTCTGCTGCGTTGACGAGCATAAAAGAAACCTCCTGTAAGGTTGCTCCGATAACGCCTGAGATTTTACCACGACATACCCGAGCATAAACGTTCGTTTGTTCACGAATACCATCCGATTGGACAAATTTTGACCGTTTGCCCCACAGAATCGACCCACTGGGGAAAATAGCTTGACGATTGAGCGGTCTTCGTGGTTCGAAAGACGGCTTCAAGCCTACATCTGCATAAACGGGTTCTGCATAAGTTCGCGCGCCATCGTGGTCGAATCGCCATGGCCCGTCAAGCAAACGGTATCGGGCGGAAGCGTCTTGGCAAGTTTGGAGAGCGAGCGCATAATCGCCGCCTCGTCACCGCCGGAAAGATCGGTACGACCGTGACTGCCCGGGAAAAGCGTGTCGCCCACAAAGGCGATGTTCCCCTGCTCGGTCGCGGCGAACAGGACGATGCCGCCCGGCGTATGCCCCGGCGTCTCGATCACCTGCAGGCAGACGTCGCCCACCTCGATTGTATCGCCCTCGGCAAGCAAACGCGTCGGCTCACCCGGATCGGGCGTCTCGATACCCCACATGGCGCGCTGCTCCTCGATATTTGCGCGAGGTACCGTCACGTCCTTAGCGCACAACTCATATAGTGCGCTGTCGCCAACGACAGCTCGAACCCCGGCAACCCCGCCAACATGGTCGGCATGACCGTGCGTGCAGACAGAGCCGAGCACGCGCACCTCGGGATGCGCGGTGCGGATATGCTCCACAAGACGCTCGCCCTCCCACGCCGGATCGACGATTAAGCACTCGTCATTCGAAATCACGGCGTAGCTGTTGGTCTGAATCGGGCCGTTGACGAGCGCCTCAATCGAAGCCGCGCCTCGGGGTGTCAGGTCCAAAGTCATATCGCCCATGCGCATACCCTCCTTCTAAAATACGTTCGAGGCACCAAACGATGCCTCGAACGTAACCAATATCTATGATGCTGAGAGGCTCTCGCACCTACACACGGCGCTTGAGTTGCGCTCCGCCCTCGCCGGGCATAAGACGGCGAGCGTCGTAGACCGAGTCGACGCTGCTGATGGAAGCCAGCAGCGGATCCAGGCCGCTCGCATCCGAAATCTCGACCATAAAGCGCAGGGTCGCAATACCCTCGCGGTTGGTCGAGGTGGCGGCGGAAAGGATATTGCCGCCTGCATCGCCAATGGCAATGGTGACGTCCTTGAGCAGGCCCATGCGGTCCAGGCACTCGACCACGATCTCGACCTGGAAGAGAGTGTCGGCAGCACCATCCCACTCTACGTCAATCATGCGCTCGGGGTGCTCCATGAGGCCCTTGACGTTGGGGCAGTTGGCGCGATGCACTGAGACACCTCGGCCGCGCGTGATAAAGCCGACGATGTCGTCGCCCGTCACGGGGTTGCAGCAATGAGCCAGACGGACTAGCAGGCCGCTGTTGCTCTCGCCCTTGACGATAATGCCGTTACTGGCGCTCTTGCCGCGCTTTTGCGGCTTGCGGTTGGAGCCGCGAGCAGGCTGTTTCACGACCTCGGCGATAGCCTCGGCCTTGGTGAGCTGTTCCTCGGGCTTTGGGTCCAAGATTTGCTCGACCTTATTGCCCACAGCGCGCGGGGCAACCTTGCCGGCGCCGACGGCGGCAAACAGGCCCTCGAGCTGCTTGAAGTTAAACTGCTCCGCCACGGCATTGAGCGCGCGCGTCGAACGCGGCGTAGAAATGCCATAGCCACGCTTACGCAGGTCCTTGGCCAGCATATCGCGGCCGGCGGCAGCGTCGTCGTCCTTGGTCGCAGCGGCAAAATAGCGGCGGATCTTTGACTTGGCGGAAGGCGTCTTGACGATCTTGAGCCAATCACGCGACGGTTTGGAACTCTTGTTCGTCAGGATTTCAACGCGGTCGCCCGTCTTGATCTCGTGCGTGAGCGGGGCCACCGCACCGTTGATCTTAGCGCCGACGCAGTGGTTTCCCACCTCGGTGTGAACGGCGTAGGCAAAGTCGAGCGGCGTGGAGCCGGCACGAAGCGCCATGACCTCGCCCTTGGGCGTAAAGACGAAAATCTCCTGATCGAAGAGGTCGACCTTCAGCGAATGCAGGTATTCCTTGGCATCGGTGATTTCGTCGGAAGCCGCCCAATCGAGCGAATGCTTGAGCCAGTTGATCTGGTCGTCCAAACGTTGAGCGTCATTGGTCTTGGAAGCAGACGATCCGCCCGACTTCTTATATAGCCAGTGGGCGGCAATGCCATACTCGGCCTGCTCATGCATCTCGTAGGTTCGAATCTGAATCTCGAGCGGACGAGCCGTGGGGCCGATGACCGTCGTGTGGAGCGACTGGTAGTTATTGACCTTGGGCATGGCGATATAGTCTTTAAAGCGACCAGGCATGGGATGCCACAGCGTATGCACCGCACCGAGCGTGGAGTAGCAATCGCGCACCGAATGGGTAATAACACGCAGCGCCACCAGGTCGTAGATCTCGGAGAACTCCTTGCCCTTGCGCTTCATCTTTTGGTAGATGGACCAATAGTGCTTGGAGCGGCCATTAATCTGGAAGCCCTCCAGGCCAATGCGGTTGAGTTCGTCGGTGAGCGTCTTGATGGTCTCGGCAAGGTAGCGCTCGCGGACCTCGCGCGACTCAGCCACCATGCGCGCGATGCGCTGGTAGGCATCGGGCTCCAGGTAGAAGAAGGACAGGTCCTCGAGCTCCCACTTAATAGAGCTCATGCCCAGGCGGTCGGCCAAGGGCGCGTACACGTCCATGGTCTCGCGAGCCTTAAACAGGCGACGGTCCTCACGCAGGGCCGCCAGCGTACGCATGTTGTGCAGACGGTCGGCAAGTTTAACGATGATGACACGAATGTCCTTGGACATGGCGAGGAACATCTTGCGCAGCGTGAGGGCCTGTTTCTCGTCCATGCTGTCGACTTCGATGTTGGTGAGCTTGGTCACGCCATCGACGAGCTCAGCAACGGTTTCGCCAAACAGGCCGGAAACATCGGTGAGCGAGGTCTCGGTATCCTCGACGGTATCGTGCAGCAGCGCGGCACACACCACATCGCAGTCCATCTTGAGATCGGCCAAAATGATGGCAACCTCGACGGGATGGTTAATGTACATCTCGCCCGAGCGGCGCTTTTGGTTGCAGTGCTTCTCGGCGGCAAAGCAGTAGGCCTGCTCAACCTTAGAAAAGTCGTCCTCATTCATATATTTGAGGCACAGGCGCTCCAGCTTGTCGTAGCTGTCCGCCATAATCTCGGGCGGCAGCTCATCGGCATGCTTATAGTGCTCCATCTCCGAAAACGGCTGGAGGGTGGAATCATGGGCGGTACGGGCTGCGGCATCCATCGAGGTCCCCTTCCCCTAGGCCCGCGGTACGATCGGGCGGTTAACTTTGGCTAGCATATCAGAAGCGCACGAATCGAGCGCCCAGCTCCGGAAAGCCGAGAACTCCATGCGCGAGCGCAAGCCCTCCAAATAGCGAATTGACCTGCTCAATTGCACGCGGCCGGGGTTTTCGGCCATCGCGATACGACGAGTGTCGTCAAACCCCGAAACGCGACAGAAACCAAGCTCTTCGAAGATTCCCAGGCCGCTTTCCACCGAGCGCTCGTCGACCGGCGTGCGGGCATCGATGGCAAGGCACATCTGCGCGATGTCGATATCACTTGCGCAGAATGAATCGTCCCCCGTCTTGCCACGGTTGGAGCGCCACATGGTCTGCAGCGCTCGATAGAGCGTGACGAGCTCGTCGCGCTCGGGCGCATAGCAGTCGAGTAGGCGCTCGTTAATGCGGGCGTCGCGCGACGAATAGAGCAGATGGATCACGGCGGGCTGGCCATCGCGACCGGCGCGGCCGCTCATCTGGTTAAACTCAATGCCGCCAAACGGCATGTGATAGAGCACGACATGGCGGATATCGGGCAGGTTGACGCCCTCGCCAAAGGCAGATGTCGAGACGATGCAGCTGAGGCTGCCGTCTCGGAATGCTTCCTCCACGCGACGGCGATCGGAACGCGCAAGCCCCGCGTTATAGAACGCGATATGGGTTGCGCAATCGGGCACACGCTTGCGCAACGTCTTGGCGAGCGCCACGGACTGGTCGCGCGAATTGACGTAGATGACGGTCTTTTCCCCCGTCGCCACAATCGACACCAAACGGTTCTCGCGACTTGCAAGATCGCGGTCGTCCTCGAGCTGCAAGTTCTCGCGCACCGTCTCGTCGACCACCGTGCGAGTGATCGGCAGCATGCGAGCAAGCTCGGCCACAACCGGAGCCGTCGCGGTGGCCGTCGCAGCCATAACGACCGGGTCGCCCAGGGCTTTGAGGATATCGGGCATGTCGAGATAGGCGCTGCGGTCGCCGCCCTTGGCAAGACCGGCGTGGTGTGCCTCATCGATAACGACAAAGCCGATGCGGCCCGAACGCGCGAAGCGGTCACGGTGGATAGATAGGAACTCGGGCGTCGTGAGCACGATACCGGTGCGGCCCGAAGCTAGGCCGGCGAACACGTCATCGCGTGCGGCCTCCACGGTCTCGCCGGTCAGCATGCCAACGCCAATGCCAAGCGCTGCCATCGTCGACGAGAGGTGATAGGCCTGGTCGGCAACGAGCGCACGCAGCGGATAGACAAAGATGCTCGCACGCCCGCGAAGGACCGCCTCGCGCGCGGCATGCACATGGAAGATGAGCGACTTGCCGCGCCCCGTTCCCATAACGGCCAGAACACTTTGGTGATCGGCCAGGGCATCGAGCGCCTCGACCTGCGCGCGATGTGGCTGGTTCGAGCCGATAAAGCTATGGATAAGCGAGCGCGTCAGCTCGGTATAGGAAAGCTGGGCGAGCGTCTCGCGCTTGCGCGACTCCAAGCGCAGGCCGGAATCCGCCGGCTGCACGCCACGACGAAGCTCGCATGCCGGATCGTCGACGCTGGGCAGCGTGGTATCGCGGACCAGAACATCCTTGACCATGAGCTTGGGCTTCACACGACCCTGCCAATGCTCGGCAACGGCCTCGAACACCAAGTCGACAGCGCTATCGCAGTTGATGAGCTTATCGATTTGCGGCACGCGGAACATAATAGCCGGCACACTCGCGGCGCCATCGGTCGCCACAAAGCGCATGTGCTCGCCGGTCTTACCCACCACGGCGCGATCACACATCGTCACGCCCTCGGCAGCCAGCAGCGGCACCTTATTACCCTGGCCAAACGGCTCAAGGCGGGAAATCTGCTCGATGGTCTCGATATTCAATTCGGAAAGGTCGACCGTGGCGGCAACCTCGTCGGTGTCCTCAAAGTCCTCGGCGGGAAGCTCGGACAACACGACGGAAAGGCGACGGCGGAACTCATCGAGCTTGGATGCCTCGATGGTCACACCCACCGCACCGGCATGTCCGCCGCGACGAATCATCAGGTCGGAACAGCGTTCGATGGCGTCAAACAGGTTAACTTTGCCCACCGAGCGACCAGAGCCGCGCGCGATACCGTCCTCGATCGAGAACAGCAGCGCCGGCACGTGGTAGCGGTTGGTCAGACGGCTTGCCACGATGCCCTTGACGCCCTCGTGCCAACCTTCGCCGCCCACGACGATCGCGCGTCCGCCGTCATAGGTCTCCTCGACCTTTGCCATGGCATCGCGCGTGAGCTCCGCCTCGATCTCACGGCGCTGGCGGTTGATTTCCTCGAGCTCAGCCGCCAGTGCGCTTGCTTCGATGGGATCGCGGGCAAGCAGCAGGTCGAGCGCCAGCTTGGGATCAGCCATGCGACCGGCAGCGTTTAAGCGGGGAATGAGCGAGAATGACAGGCCATCCGCCGTAATGCTCGAAAGGTCCGCCTTGGCGAGCGCGGCAAGCGCGATATAGCCCGGGCGAGCGGTTACGCGCATCTGCTGGATGCCCTCGGCAACCAGCGCGCGATTCTCGGGCGTGAGCGGCATCATGTCGGACACGGTGCCCAGCGCCGCGACCTCGATTAGCGAACGCCAATACGACGGCTTGCCCAGACGTTCGCCCAGGACTTGCACCAACTTGAGTGCCACGCCGGCACCGGCAAGCTCACGCGAAGGACCATCGTCATCGAGCTTAGGGTCGGTCAGGGGTACGCCCTGCGGCACCTGATCGGAGGGCTCGTGATGGTCCGTGACCACCAAATCGATCCCCAGGCTCTTCAGATAGGAAACCTCTTCCTTGGCGGCAATGCCGTTATCGACGGTCACGATCAGCTGGGGGCGAGCGAGCTCGTTAACGCGGTCGAGCGCCGCGCGCGAAAGACCGTAGCCCTCATCAAAGCGATGCGGAATAAACGGCGTGACATCGGCGCCAAACGTGCGCAGCGCCTCGGTCAACAGGCAGGTCGACGTAATACCGTCAACGTCAAAATCGCCAAAGACTGCAATGTGCTCGTGGTTGCGAATAGCACGCTCGACGCGGTCGGCAACGACCGACATGCCCGGGATAATGAGTGGGTCGGCCCAGTCGCGATCGAGCGAAGGCGTCAAAAACAATTGGCCCTCTTTGATTGAGCCAATGCCGTGCGCGACCATAATGCGCGCCACCAGCCCGGGAATGCCCAGACCAGCCGAAAGCTCCTTTTCGAGCTCGGGGTTTTGCTGAGCGACCGCCCAGCGATGCGTCGTCTTAAGCGATGACATAGGCACCCACCCCCGATAGGGGCAGGTCGCCGCGATACCTCTCACGGTTCATAGCGATGAGTCCTCTGTGTATGCCCGCTTCGGCAGGCAGATCTGTTGAACGGATTTATTATACCGTGCGGCGCGGACGCAAATCGCCGCAGCATGCCGCGGTTTCGGTAAACGATGCCGGTAATAGCCTCGAAATAATCGAGCGTTTCTGACGCACGGACACATGTGAGCGTCTAGCATATCCAGTCAAAACGGATTCACGAGCAAAGGGAGTCACAAGAGCATATGAAGCAATGGGTTGGACTGGGCAAGTTTCTCGCGGGGCACATGCAAATCATCGTTCCGATTTGTGTGGCGCTCGGCGTGCTCTTTCCTCAACAGATCGGCGTTCTCAAGCCCATCGTTCCCACCTTGTTTGCCTTTATGACGTTCCAAGGTGCGCTCAGCAACACCTTTCACCAGGTAGCCGAGGTGTTCCACCGTCCGCTGCACCTGATTCTGGCGTTGTTGGTCTCGGCGGCGCTTATTCCCATCGCGGCCTACGCCATGGGATCGTTGTTCTTTGGTTCCAACCCCAACCTTGTCTGCGGCATCGTGCTCGAATACAGTGTGCCCGTGGCAGTCACCGCTTTTATGTGGATCAGCATGT
This sequence comes from Collinsella sp., assembly GCA_048368115.1. Taxonomy (GTDB): domain Bacteria; phylum Actinomycetota; class Coriobacteriia; order Coriobacteriales; family Coriobacteriaceae; genus Collinsella. The sequence continues at coordinate 16,329 of DBGBZQ010000112.1, read as the reverse complement.
TCGGCGGCAACGGCCCGCTCGCGCTCACCATCATCCTGACGTCCTCGGTCATCTCCCCTGTGACGATTCCGCTTACGCTCAAGCTCCTGCTGGGCGCCACCGTCTCGATCGACGTGCCGAGCATGATGCAGAACATGGCCTTTATGATCGCCATCCCCGCCGTGCTCGGCATCGTGATCAACGAGCTCACGCGCGGATGGGGGCACGAAAAACTCTCCCCCGCGCTCTCGCCCGCCTGCAAGTTCATGATGGTGGGCGTTATCGCCTCCAACTCCACCGCCATGAGCGAGTACGTGCTGCACATGAACGCGGTGCGCTTGGAAGTCGCCCTCTTTATTTTGGTCTTCGCCATCAGCGGCTTTGTCGTCGGCATTCTGGTCGCCCGCGCGCTGCATCTGCCATATAGCGAAACGACCACCATGTGCTTTACCTGCGGCATGCGCAATATCTCTTCGGGCGCCGTCATCGCCACGCAATACTTTCCGGGCGAAGTTGTGTTTCCCGTCATGTGTGGAACGTTGTTTCAGCAGGTGCTCGCCTCGCTTATCGGACACTTCTTTGAGCGTCTGACCGGCGAGGAGCGCGCCGCCCAGCGCAAGCGGGTCGAGGCCGGCCGCGATGCAATGGCGCGCTAAACCGTCCGCAGTGTGCGGGCGCTCACTTTACGATGTGAGCGCCTCCAGATGTGCGCGGAATCGCTCCGCATCGACATCGAGCGTGGTCTCAGCATTGACCTGAGCCAGCCGATACCCGACAAAGTAGGGTGAAACCACCCAGCGCGGAAGCGCCTTGGCAATGGTCCGGCCGTCCATGTGGTAGAAGAACAAGTTGTACGACTCTGCGCGACCACCATGGTGCTCGTTCAGGATATAGCGCAGAGCTACCTGAATCGCATCGGCGAAGAGGTCCGTCTCGGCTTGGTCTCGCGCGCCATCGCTGGCGGCGATTCCCTGCGGGGCTGAAACATTGACCTCAAAGAACCCCATAATCGGTTCGGTTGAGATGTTGACCGCAACCCTTCCCCTCTGCCAAACATCGATGCCTTCAAAGTTGGCTGAGGTCAGCGCCGCATAGCCGTCCTCCTGTTCCAAGCCCACAATCTGCATGTGTGGATGGACGAGGCTGCCGCCCGAAAGCGGACCCTTGTTCTTGTACATGAGCACGCTTCGATACTGCTGCGAATCGATCATCTGCTGCCAACAGCCCAGGGCAAACCGCATCACATGATGCAGCTCATCCGGTTCATAGGTCACCAGGTCGGCGTCGTGATTGGCAGACTCGATCAATACGGTCTGACGTGTGGCCCGCAAGGTCTTGAACTTATTCTCGAGCCAGATACAGTCACCATCGCGCTGGATGATGTTGGCAAGTCCCTCCGTGTCGCAAAAGGGGCACGCGGTGCCAGGGCGACGATTATCGTCGGGCTTACCGCTCGCCTGCTGAACGTCAAATACCAGCGCCACGGGTTATACCTCCAGCGGCACGATCTTGGTGCCATGGAGCTCGGAGACGCCTAGCGCCGCCGCGACCGCGTCGCGATTTGCCGTAGTGATGCCGCCGCCGGGAAGGATGGTCAAACGATCGCCCGCATACTCGATTAAACGAGCCAGGTAATCGAAATTATCCTCGATCGACGTACCGGCAGCGCCGCCATGCGTGAGGATGCGCGTAACGCCGCAGTCGGCAAGTGTATCAATCGCATCGAGCTGAGCCTCGGGCGAGAGCTGATCAAACGCCATGTGGAAGGTGATGTCGATGGGATCACGCTTACATTCCTCGGTCGCGCAGCCCGCAGCCATCACGAGGGCGCCAAGCGTAAGTTCGTCGAGCGCCCATCCGCCAGCGCAGGGTTTGCAGCAGCCAAAGACCAAGCCGTCAACGCCCGCACTCACGGCAAGGCCCAAGTCCATCTCCATCATGCGCAGCTCATCCTGGTTGTAGTGAAAGTCGCCGCCACGCGGACGGATCATGCACATCACCCGTGCATCGTGTTCGTGGGCATAGTTGGTCGTAGCGCTGATAACGCCGGCCGAGGGCGTGGTACCACCGACGGCAAGGTTATCGCACAGCTCGATGCGCCTTGCACCGGCCTCGATAGCCGCCGGCACCCGCTCAAAGTTCTCGGCACAAAACTCGTACAGCATAGATAGACCCCCAAAGACAGCAGATGTTTTCCGACGGGCATTGTCACACATCCCCATGAAGTTGCGGTGGAATAGGGACTGTTTTGGCGTCTAGCGCCCCCATTTAGTCCCTATTTCACCGCAACTTAAAAGGGGGTGCTGACCGGGTTGGTCAGCGCCCCCTTTGTTGAATGGATTAACCGCCCAGATAGGCCTTGCGGACGTTATCGTCGTGCAGCAGCTCTTGACCGGTGCCGGTCATGGTGATCTTGCCGGTCTCGAGTACATAGCCGCGTGTAGCGATGGAAAGTGCCATCTGCGCGTTCTGCTCGACCAGAAGCACCGTGGTGCCGGCCTTGTGCAGGTCCTCGACGATCTGGAAGATCTGCTCAATCAGAATCGGCGCCAGACCCATGGAGGGCTCATCGAGCATGAGCAGCTTAGGGTTGCTCATAAGGGCGCGGCCCATAACGAGCATCTGCTGCTCGCCGCCCGAAAGGGTGCCGGCGACCTGGCGACGGCGCTCCTTTAGGCGCGGGAACTGCTCGTAGACGCGCTCGAGGCCCGGAGCCACCGTGGACTTGGGCTGCGTATAGGCACCCATTTCCAGGTTCTCCTCGACCGTCATCTGCAAAAAGGCGCGACGGCCCTCGGGAACCTGAGCCAGGCCCTTGCCCACCAGCTTGTCGGCAGGCGTATGGGTAATGTCCTCGCCCATAAACTTGATGGAGCCGGTCTTGGAACGCAGCAGGCCCGAGACGGTCTTAAGCGTCGTGGACTTGCCGGCGCCGTTGGCACCAATCAAGGCCACGATCTCGCCCTCGTTAACGTTAAAGGAGATGTCCTTGATGGCGTGGATGGCGCCGTACCAGACGTTGATGTTGTAGACGGAAAGCATCGGCTCTGCCATTTAGTTCTCCCCCTTATCCTGCTTACCCAGATACGCCTCGATAACGGCGTCGTTGTTCTGGATTTCCTCTGCCGTGCCCTTGGCGATGACCTTGCCAAAGTTAAGCACGCAGATACCCTCGCATATATTCATGACGAGCGACATGTCGTGCTCGATAAGCATGATGGCGATGCCGAAGGTGTCGCGAATCTTAACGATGTTCTCCATGAGCTCCGCGGTCTCGGACGGGTTCATGCCGGCGGCAGGCTCGTCGAGCAGCAGCAGCTTGGGGTTGGTGGCAAGCGCGCGGACGATTTCCAGACGACGCTGAGCGCCGTAAGGCAGCGATCCGGCCTGCTCGTTTGCCAGGTGCTCCATGTCAAAAATGGACAGTAGCTCCATGGCGCGCTCGTGGGCGGCCTTCTCGTGCTTCCAATACGTCGGCAGGCGCAGCACGCCCTCAAAGCCGGAGTAGCGCTCCTGGTTGTGCAGGCCGACCTTAACGTTGTCCTCCACCGTCATGGTGTTGAACAGGCGAATGTTCTGGAACGTACGGGCAATACCCATGCGGTTGACCTGGTAGACCGACTTGCCCGAGGTGTCCTCACCATCGAGCAGGATGGTGCCGTGCGTAGGCTGGTACACCTTGGTGAGCAGGTTGAAGACCGTGGTCTTGCCGGCACCGTTGGGGCCGATCAGACCGGCGATCTCGGTCTTGCCGATAGTCAGGCTAAAGTCATCGACTGCCTTAAGGCCACCGAACTCAATGCCCAGGTGGATGCACTCGAGTGCCGGGCGCTCGCCCAGGTCACGGTCGGGAACGATGGCGCCAGAAGGATACGGGACCATCTTGCCCTTGTTGAACTCAAATTTACTGGGCATCGGCTGCCACCTCCTTCTTGGAAGCAAAGCGGTCCTTGACGCGACCGAAGAACGCCTTGAACTGCGGGTTGTTGGTAAAGATCATGACCAGGATCAACACGATGGCGTAGATGAGCATGCGGTAGTCCGAGAACTGACGGAGCAGCTCGGGAAGCACCGTGAGCAACGCCGCCGCGATGACGGAACCGCGCATGTTGCCCAGGCCGCCCAGGACCACGAACACCAGAATGAGGATCGACGTGTTGAAGTCGAACTTGGTGGCGGAGAGCTGCGAGAAGTTGCCGCCGAAGAGAGCTCCGGCAGCACCGGCGAGGGCAGCGGAAACCACGAAGGCGATCATGCGGTACTCCGTGACGGAGATGCCTACGGACTCGGCTGCAATCTTGTTATCGCGCACGGCCATAATGGCACGGCCGGTACGGCTGCGGACCAGGTTGAGCACGATCACGAGTGCGACCATGACCAGGATGGCACCGGCGAGGAAGGTCGAGTACGTCGACACGCCCGAGGCGCCCTGGGCGCCCTTGATGATGGCGGTGCCGTCCTCGAGCAGGTGCAGGTCGTCGATCGTAGAGTTGCCCGTGATGTTAAAAATCACGTGCAGGCCGCGGGAGTCGACGCCCACAATGAGGCAGGTGACGATCTCTTTGATGATCTCGCCAAAAGCCAGGGTCACGATGGCCAGATAGTCGCCGCTCAGGCGCAGGACCGGGATACCGATCAAGAAGCCCAAGATGGCAGCGGCGATAGCGCCGACCACAATGCTGATGATCAGACGCATCGGATCGGACGGAACGGCGCTCTCCAGCGCGACGGCGGTGACGATGCCCGTGTAGGCACCGACGCTCATAAAGCCCGCGTGGCCCAGCGACAAGTCGCCCGCGATGCCGACGACGAGGTTGAGGGAAATGGCCATGACGATATAGGCCGTGATGGGAACCAGCTGACCGGCGATCATGCGCGGAATCATGTGGTTAGACTGCATAAAGAACACGATGGCGAAGGCCACGATGCACATGGCGTACGTGACAAAGTCGTGACGCGTCTGCTTGTCTTTAAGAAACTTCATAACGCTCACCTACACCTTCTCGGGGACGTACTTGCCCAAGAGGCCGGCAGGCTTGACGAGCAGGACGATGATCAAAACACCAAAGACGATGGAGTTGGCAAGGCTCGTGGAAATGTAAGCCTGCGCCATCGCCTCGATGATGCCGATGAGAATGCCACCGACAAAGGCACCGGGGATGGAGCCGATGCCGCCGAAGACGGCGGCGTCGAAGGCCTTGATGCCAGGCATGGCACCCGTCGTGGGCTGCAGCACCGGCGAGTAGGAGCACAGGAGCACGCCGGCGATGGCGGCAAGCGCCGAGCCGATGGCAAACGTCATCGAGATGGTGCGGTTGACGTTGATGCCCATGAGCTGAGCGGCGGCCTTGTCCTCGGACACGGCGCGCATGGCCTTGCCCATCTTGGTCTTACCTGTAAAGAACATCAGGCCGGCCATGATAACCAGGCAGGCGACGATGGTGACGAGCGAGACGGCGCTTACGTTGAACTTGGCCAAGAACTCCGGCACCTGGAAGGTGACGAGCGAAGTGAAGTTCTTGGGCGTGGCGCCCCACAGAAGCTGCGCGGCGTTCTGCAGGAAGTAAGACACGCCGATAGCCGTGATCAGAACGGCCAGCGGGCCTGCTTGGCGCAGCGGCTTATAGGCCAGACCCTCGATGAGAACGCCGAGAACCGTGCAGACCACACAAGAGAGAACTACAGATGCCCAGCCCGGGAGGCCGAGATACGACGTGGCACAGAACGAGACATAGGCACCGACCATGATGACATCGCCGTGAGCGAAGTTGAGCATCTTGGCGATACCGTAGACCATGGTGTAGCCCAACGCGATGATGGCGTAGACGCTGCCCATGGACAGGCCGTTGACCAGGTATTGGATAAAGACCGTCATGTTCCACATCCCCCTTTCGAATAGGTTTCCAGTTAATGTATGAAACAGGGACGTTACATCGTCCCTAGATACCAAGCAAGCAGGGAAGGCCAAAACCTCCCCTGCTTGGGATCAAAACCGCTCTATGTAAGGCGGCCAATTAGGCCTGTACGTACTTGCCGTCGGTGATAACGTACGCCGTGGGCTCCTTCTGGACCTGACCCTTATCGTTCCAGGTGAGCTTGCCGGTCAGACCGTCAACGGTAATCTTGAGCATAGCCTTGGGCAGCTTCTCGGCGACCTCGGTCGGATCGGCGTCGACACCAAGACCGGCCTCCTTGAGGGCCTCGGCCACCGCGTGCACGCCGTCGTAGGCGTCGGCGGCAAACTGGTCGGGGGTATCGCCGTACTTATCCTTGTAAGCGTTGACAAAGTCGGCGTTCTTCTCGTCATCGGCGGAGAACGGGGTCATGAGCAGCAGACCCTCGGCAAGAGAGGTATCGAAGCCCTCCACCCCCAGGATGCCGTCCATGCCGTCGCAACCCATCATCTTGACGTCGTAGCCCATATCCTTGGCGGTCTTGAGCAGGACGGTTGCGGGGGTATAGTAGATCGGCGCGAAAATCATGGTGGCGCCGGCCTCCTTGGCCTTGGTCAGCTGGTTGGTAAAGCTCGTGGCGGAGTCATCCTTAAAGGTCTTCTCGGCGACAATCTCAAGCTTAGACTCGACAGCCTGCGCCTTGAAGGCATCAGCAATCCCCGAGCTATAGGCATCTGCGGCGTTATAGAAGACAAAGAACTTCTCGTCCGCGTACTTCTCTGCCAAAAACTTGGCAGCATTAACACCCTGGTTGGGGTCGGTAAAGCAAACCTGGAAGACGCAATCCTTGCCGTCGGTGACGTCCTCGGAGGACGCGGACGGGGTGATCATGAACGTCTTGGGGTCGTTACCGCACTCGGCGGCAACGGCAACCGACGCACCCGTGGTGGTCGGGCCGACGAGGGCCTGCATGCCCCAGTCGAGCAGGGTATTCAAGGCGTTGACGGCCTTCTCGCCATCGGCCTGATCATCCTCGGCCTTGCTGGCAAGCGGCAGCTCCTTGGTCGAGAAATCCTTGCAGCCAAGCTCGACGCCCTGGGTAACGGACTTGCCGTAGGACGCGTTGGCGCCGGTCAGCGGGCCGATGGTGCCGATCTTAAACGAAGCGTCGCCCGAAGCGGAACCGCTGTCGCCGCCGTTGGAGGAGCAGCCAGCTAGAATGGACATCGCCCCCAGACCTGCTGCGCTCGCGATAACGCTCCTGCGATTCATAACAGGGTTCAATGACTTACCGGTGAGGCTCGACATGCGGCTCTCCTCTCAAATCTCGTCGGGTTTCGGTTACCCGACAGGCCATCCTTCGCCGTGTTCGGCGTTCGCAAAATACTAGACGCTTTAGTTAAGGAAAGTGGCGATTATTTCAACTTTTCTTTGGATTTGTTGATTTATCCATAATCCTGCGTATTTCTATTACTTTATACAGTATTGCCACTTTATTATGTAAAAGTAATGTTTCCGTTCTGTTACAAGCATACCTGCCTTAAATAAAACAGCCTCACCGGTCGTGCTTTATGCGCACTTAGGAAGCGATGTACTTGCCGTCCTGGATCACATAGGCTGTCCATGCCGTCGACACCCATTAGTGTCATGTCGTAGCTCATGTCCTTGGCGTTCTTGAGCAAAACGGACGCTGGGGTGTAATAGATCGGGGCAAAAATAAGCGTGGCTCCGACAAGGAAACTCCTGCGGTTAAGTACGTTGTTGATGCTAAACATGGTGTCCCCCTTTTCGCTGGCCGCGGTGCGGCCGTCTTGCGGTACAGGGCAAACCTTATGGTGCAAACGTTGACAGTTTGTTGCGGAAGTTCGTTTGTAGCGAGCATGTTTCCAATGTTTCCGCAGCGTTTCGGGGGTGCCGTTTTGTGCGACTCCTGTTGCCTGGCGAGCACGCGCCCTCGGTTCACGCTAGAATGCACTCAACCTTTAAGCGGTTAATCCATCCATAAGATGCACGAAGGAGCTATCTATGAGCGAACCCCTGCGCACCGTGAACGTCGGCCTCATCGGTCTGGGAACCGTCGGCGGCGGCGTGGCCCGCCTGATCAAGAGCCACCACGATGAGTACCTGGCAGCCTACGGCATCGACCTTAAGCTGACCCGCGCCTGCGCGCTTGCCTGGGAGCAGGCCGAGGCGGCCGGTATTGAGCGTGAGGTCTTTACGAGCGACTGGCACGATGTCGCCATCGACCCCGCCATCGATATCGTCGTCGAGCTGATCGGCGGCGAGCACCCCGCGACCGAGATCTTCACCACTGCCTTTGAGCACGGCAAGCACGTTGTCTCTGCCAACAAGGCCCTGCTGGGCCGTCACGTCGAGACGCTTGCCGAGAAGGCACGCGCGTGCGGCGTGCAGATTAAGTGCGAGGCCAGCTGCGGCGGCGGCATCCCCATCGTGAGCACGCTTGAGCACGACCTGGTGGGCAACAAGATCCTGACCATCGCTGGCATCCTCAACGGCACCACCAACTACATCCTGTCGCGCATGGACGCCGAGGGCGCCGATTACGCCGACGTGCTCGCCGACGCACAGGCCAAGGGCTATGCCGAGGCCGACCCGTCCGCCGACGTCGACGGCTTCGATGCCGCCAGCAAGACGGCCATCCTCGCCTCCATCGGCTTTGGCACCCGCGTTACCACCGACGATGTGTACCAGCAGGGTATCCGTACCATCGGCGCCGAGGACATCGCCCAGGCCCGCGAGCTCGGCTACACCATCAAGCTGCTGGGCATCGCACGCAACACCGACGCCGGCGTCGATGTCCGCGTGCATCCCACGCTGATTCCCGCCGACCATATGCTCGCCAAGGTCAACGGCGCCATGAACGCCGTCTACGTGGTGGGTGACGCCGTAGGCGAGACCATGTTCTACGGTGCCGGCGCAGGCTCCTTCCCCACTGCGAGCGCCGTCGTGGGCGATATCCTGTCGCTCTCCGAGCAGATCAGCCGCGGCGTGGCTCCGCTGCCCGAGATTGAGCCCTATGGTCACAACCTCGCCTTTAAGCCCATGGACGAGCTTCGGACCAAGTACTATGTGCGCCTGAAGGTCGCCGACCGCGTGGGTGCCCTGTCCGAGACGGTCGATATCTTTGCCAAGCACAACATCTCGATCTCGCTCATCAATCAGGTCGAGGACGGCAAGTCGGGCGTCAGCGATGCCTGCTCGGTCATCTTCCTGACGCACCGCGCACTCGAGAAGGACGTCCAGGCTGCCGCCGCCGAGCTTGCCAACGTCGGCTGCGTGGCCGAGGTCGCCAACGTCCTGCGCATCGAGGACGTTGAGGCTTGGACCGAAGGCGTTATGGCCAACTAATCCAACGCTCGCCTAGCAATACGCGCTTTGAGGGCTCCCGTCCGATGTGGGACGGGAGCCCTTTTGTCTCCTGCCCCAAGCACAACGGCAGAGCACATTTGCGCGAGCCGCTCATCGGTAACGCGGGCTACCGTTCACCGATATGCAGACGCGGCCGATTCCGGCTACCGCTACGCTGTGCTGCGAATGTCCGCCCGCGATGAGAGGAAGCACCATGTTGCTCGAGGGCAAGAAAGCGATCATCACCGGAGGCACGCGCGGTATCGGCTATGCCATCGCCTGCCGTTTTATCGAGGAGGGCGCCGCCGTCACCGTCTTTGGCTCGCGTCAGGAGACCGCCGATGCGGCCGTTGAGAAGCTGACAGCCGCCTATCCCGACGCCAAGGTCTGGGGCCGCTCCTGCGACCTCACCTCACTCGAAGCCGTGACCGAGGCCTTTGCCCAGGCTGCAGCCGACATGGGCGGCTTGGACACAGTCGTCAACAATGCCGGTATCTCCCAGCGCTCGCCTCTCCTGGACTACACGGCCGAGGAGTTCGCAAAGGTCATGGACCTTAACGTCGTCGCTGTCTTTAATGGCCACCAGGCTGCCGCCAAGATCATGACCAAGGCCGGCCACGGCGGCACCATCACCACCACGAGCTCGATGGTCGCCAAGTACGGCCAGCCCTCTGGCGTCGGCTATCCAACGTCCAAGTTTGCCGTCAACGGCATGGTCCAGTCGCTCTCGCGCGAACTCGCCCCCATGGGCATTCGCGTCAATGCCGTAGCACCTGGTGTAACCAAGACCGACATGGTCGCCAACCTGCCCGAAGAGGTCATCAAGCCCATCATCGCCACCATTCCGCTGGGTCGCATGGGCGAACCCGAGGATGTCGCCAACGCCTTTGTTTTCCTAGCGAGCGACATGTCATCCTATGTCACGGGCGCCGTGCTCCCCGTCGACGGAGCCGCCCGCTCTTAAGGGACCACAAGCCTCAGCTCCCAGCCTCAACATAGTCCAACAAAGAAGGCGCGCCGTCTGCATCAACTGCAGGCAGCGCGCCTTCTTCTGTTTGAAAGGGAAGCTGTGTCCCGGAATTCCGACTCAGACCGGGACGCAGCTTCCCTCAGGGCCATGTTTCGGAAAGAGCGCCCCGTTTTGAACGCCGATTCTGGGATACCGTTTCCGCAACGGATCTCTCGCGGAAACTGCATCCCACTCTGAGCGCCCATTCCGGGACACAGTTTCCCAACGGCCCCCGTTTCGGAAACCACATCCCGTTCCGAGCCTTCAAAGCGGGACGCGGCTTCCCCGAGAGAGTATCGACTACTTGCCGTCGTCGTCCTCGGCTTCTTCTCTTGCATAGAGCTCCAACATGCGGCGGCGGTATTCGCGCACGGCGAGCTTGGCGCGCTCCAGGCGGCGACGCTCGCGCGGGGTCAGCTCGGACGGGTCGACCTCATCACCATAGGTCTTATCGGCAAGAAGATGCGCCGCGTCCACGATGCGGGCATCGATGTGGCCGCTCGCCGCCTCGGCGGAAAGACGCTCGGCAATCGTATCGAGCGTAGGCAAGCCCTCGAATACGCGACCATGGCCATGCGAAGTCAGCAGCTCGTGCTCACGTGCGAGCAGGCTCGCCAAATCGTGATGGGCGCGCAGGATGTCGAGCGCATCGGATGGATGCTCGGCAACTTCTGCCACGGCGGCGACCGGCGCGGCGTCGACCACGCGGTAGAAGAGCTGCGCGAGCAACGGCATCAAGAACACCGTGATGGCACCGGCAGCGACCATGACCGACGCAATATCTTGCGACAGCGCGCCCGCGTTGACGGCAACGCTTGTCACGGCAACGATGATCGGCAGGGCCGTGGTGCAGTACAGGGCCACGGTAATGCGACCATACGCCGACACATCGCGCGTCGCAGGACAAATGCTCATAGAAATAAGAATGGGCACGGCACGAATAATCAACAACGCCACGATAAAGCCCACGAGCAGACCCGGGCGCGACGCCACGGCCGTCAGATCGATCTTTGCGCCCGATACGGTAAAGAATACCGGAATCAAAAAGCCGTAGGCCAGGCCATCGAGCTTGGTCTCGAGCGTATGGTTGCCCTCGGGGATGATATAGCGCAAGACAAAGCCGGCGGCAAAAGAACCCAACACGATGTCGAGATCAAAGACGGCCGAGAACGCCACGAGTGTGACCAGGATGAGCACCGTCAGGCGCACGAAGGTCTGCGACGTGGTATCGGCGCGTTCCTCGACAAACGCAAAGAAGCGGCTGCCGACACGCTTGGAGCGGCTTGGGACCACAGCCAGCAACACGCAAACCACCGCAAACAAGCCAAGGATTACGAGCGTTTGGATGCCAGTGCGGGCAGACAGCAGCACCGACATGGCGAGCACGGGGCCGAGCTCGCCCCAGGTGCCATACGCGAGAATCGAGTCGCCCACACGCGTGCCAGTGAGCGAGCGCTCACGCATGATGGGCACGAGCGTGCCGAGCGCCGTCGAAGTGAGGGCAAGCGTCACGGCGATACCGTCGAAATGACTGACTGAGAACCACGGGGTAAAGCGCACGGCAAGCCAGGCGATACCAAACGTGACGACCCACGTCGCCAAGCCGTAGCGCCCCTCGACGCCCGTGATGCTCTTGGGGTCGATCTCAAAGCCGGCAAGCAGGAACAAGAAGGCCAGGCCCAGCTCGGACACAAGCGAGACCTCAGCATCTACATGGATGACGCCGAGCATATGGGGTCCCAGCACCGCGCCGAGCACGAGCAAAAAGACCGTCTCGGGAACGGGTTTTCCGGGAATCGCCGAGGCGATAAAAGGACTCGCAAAGGCCACGAGTGCGATGATGGCGAGCGAAACGAATGCCATGTGATGCCTTTCTCTTGTTTGCGCTTCACTGTAGCACCCTCGCCGTCCTCAACGCGCCGCGAGCTGTCGTATCATAGTGAGGTTTACAAACATGTGGCTCAAGGCGACCGCAGGGCAGACCCCGCAAACCGACCGCTGCCGCATACCGTACCGTACGCCCAACCGATCAGGAAGGCAGGAACCAATGGTCTCTCGTATCTACGTGGAGAAGAAACCCGGGTTCGACGTCGAGGCTCAGCAGCTCAAGGGCGAGCTGACCGAAATTCTCGGCATCAAGGGCATCGAGGCCCTGAGGATCATCAACCGCTACGACGTCGAGGGCATCGACGAGGAGCTTTTCCGCTCCTGCGTGCCGACCGTCTTTAGCGAGCCCCAGGTCGATGTGACCTACGACGAGCTCCCCGCAAGCGATGGCGCCGTCTTTGCCGTCGAATTCCTGCCTGGCCAGTTTGACCAGCGCGCCGACTCCGCCAGCGAGTGCGTGCAGCTCATCAGCCAGGGCGAGCGCCCCGCCGTGCGCTCCGCCAAGGTCTATATGATCTCGGGCGCTCTGGACGAGGCCGCCATCGATGCCATCAAGCACTACGTGGTGAACCCCGTCGAGGCGCGCATCGCCTCGCTCGACCTGCCCGAGACGCTGTACATGGAGACCCCCGAGCCCCAGCCCGTCGAGGTGCTCGACGGCTTCCGCGAGCTCGACGAGGCCGGCCTTGCCGCCTTTATCGCCGATCGCGGCCTTGCCATGGACGAGGCGGACATCGCCTTCTGCCAGCAGTACTTCCGCGATGAGGACCGCGACCCCACCATCACCGAGATCCGCGTGATCGACACCTACTGGTCCGATCACTGCCGCCACACCACCTTCGGCACCGTCCTGGACGACGTGACGATCGACGACGCCGTGGTGCAGCAAGCCTTCGACCGCTACATGGAGATGCGCCACGAACTCGGCCGCGACGCCAAGCCCGTCTGCCTCATGGACATGGGCACCATCGGCGCCAAGTATCTTAAGAAGACCGGCGTCATGACCGATGTCGATGAGTCCGAGGAGATCAACGCCTGCACCGTCAAGGTGAAGGTCGATGTCGACGGCGAGGACCAGGACTGGCTGTTCCTGTTTAAGAACGAGACCCACAACCACCCGACCGAGATCGAGCCCTTCGGCGGTGCCGCCACCTGCGTGGGCGGCGCTATCCGCGACCCGCTCTCGGGCCGCAGCTATGTGTACCAGGCCATGCGCGTCACCGGCGCCGGCGACCCCACCGTCCCGGTTTCCGAGACGCTCGAGGGCAAGCTGCCGCAGCGCAAGCTCGTGACCACCGCTGCCGCCGGCTACTCCAGCTACGGCAACCAGATCGGCCTTGCCACCGGCCAGGTCAACGAACTCTATCACCCCGGCTACGTGGCCAAGCGCATGGAGGTCGGCGCCGTCGTGGGCGCTACCCCGGCAAACCACGTGCGCCGCGAGTGCCCCGCCCCCACCGACAAGATCATCCTGCTGGGCGGCCGCACCGGCCGCGATGGCATCGGTGGCGCCACCGGCTCCTCCAAGACCCAGAACACCGAGTCCATCGAGACCTCGGGTGCCGAGGTCCAGAAGGGCAACGCCCCGGTCGAGCGCAAGCTGCAGCGCCTGTTCCGCCGCGGCGACGCCTGCCGTCTGATCAAGCGCTGCAACGACTTTGGCGCCGGCGGCGTCTCAGTCGCCGTGGGCGAGCTTGCCGACGGCCTGTACGTGGACCTGGACACCGTGACCAAGAAGTACGACGGCCTGGACGGCACCGAGCTCGCTATCTCCGAGTCCCAGGAGCGCATGGCTTGCGCCGTCGCCGACGGTGACGTCGAGGAGTTCATGGGCTACGCCGCCGAGGAAAACCTGGAGGCGACCGTTATCGCCGAGGTTACCGCCGAGCCGCGCATGCGCATGGCATGGAACGGCGTCGCCATCGTCGATCTGTCCCGCGAGTTCCTCAACTCCAACGGCGCACCCAAGCACCAGGTCGCCCACGTGTGCGCCCGTAGCGTGTGGCAGCCCAGCTGGGCCGGCACCACGCTCGCCGAGCGCATGACCTCGCTCGTCACCGACCTCAACGTCGCTTCCAACAAGGGCCTTTCCGAGCGCTTCGACTCCACCATCGGCGCCGCGACCGTGCTCATGCCCTTTGGCGGCAAGACGCAGCTCACCCCAAGCTCGGCCATGGTCGCCAAGTTCCCCGTGGACGGCGAGACCACCACGGCGAGCGCCATGGCATGGGGCTTCAACCCCTATCTGATGGAGGCCGACCAGTTTGCGGGCGCCTACCTGTCCGTGGTCGAGTCCATCGCCAAGCTCGTGGCTGCCGGCTTTGAGCACAAGCGCGCCTATCTCTCCTTCCAGGAGTACTTCGAGCGTCTGCGCACCGAGGCCGAGCGCTGGGGCAAGCCCACGGCAGCCGTCCTGGGCGCCCTCATGGCCCAAGTCGACCTGGGTGCCGGCGCCATCGGCGGCAAGGACTCCATGAGCGGTTCGTTTGAGGACGAGACCGGCGAGCTCAACGTTCCGCCGACCCTGATCAGCTTCGCCGTCGCCGTGGGCAAGGCCGCCCGCGCCGTCTCGCCCGAGTTCAAGGGCCTCACGCACCGCGTCGTCCGCATCGCCCCCGCCACCTATGGCGAGGACTACCGTCCCGACGCCCAGCAGTTGCTCGCCGCGTTTGACGCCGTCGAGGCGCTCACTGCTACCGGCAACGCCCTGGCCATATCCACGCCCGGCTACGGCTGCGGCGCCGAGAGCCTCTTTAAGATGTGCGTCGGTAACCAGATCGGTATCGAGCTTGCCGAGGATGTAGACGTGGAGAGCCTCTTCACCCCGCTCTACGGCAGTTTTATCGTCGAGCTCGCCGAGGACGCCGAGCTGCCCGAGGTCGCCGACGGCGTTGTCGTCGAGCCCCTGGGCACCACCGTCGAGGGCTATGTCATCGACACCGGCTCCGAGGTCATCGAGCTCGCCGAGCTCCAGGAGGCCTGGGAGAGCGGCATCGAGGGCGTCTTCGCCTACCGCAGCGCCGGCGAGACCCCCGAGGTCGAGACCATCGACTTCCGCGCCAAGGATATCCACGTGTACGGCGGCGCCAAGATCGCCCGCCCGCGCGTGATCATCCCCGTGTTCCCCGGCAACAACTGCGAGTACGACAGCGCCCGCGCCTTCCGTGCCGCCGGTGCCGAGGCCGACACCTTCGTGATCAACAACCTCACGCCCGAGGCCGTCGCCGAGAGCACCCACGAGCTTGCCCGCCGCATCCGTGCAAGCCAGATCGTTATGATCCCCGGCGGCTTCTCGGGCGGCGACGAGCCCGACGGCTCTGCCAAGTTCATCACGGCGTTCTTCCGCGCTCCCGAGGTCACCGAGGCAGTCCGCGACCTGCTCAAGGCCCGCGATGGCCTGATGCTGGGCATCTGCAACGGCTTCCAGGCCCTGATCAAGCTCGGCCTGGTGCCCTACGGCGACATCGTCGACGCCACGCCCGATGCGCCCACGTTGACGTTCAACACCATCGGTCGCCACCAGAGCCGTCTGGTGCGCACCCGCATCTCGTCCAACTTGTCCCCGTGGCTGTCGCAGTGCAGCCTGGACGACCCCTATACCGTCGCCATCAGCCACGGCGAGGGCCGCTTTGTCGCCAATGACGAAGTGCTCGCCCAGCTGATCGCCAACGGCCAGGTCGCCACGCAGTACGTGGGCGAGAACGGCAAACCCAGCATGGACCTTTCCGTCAACCCCAACGGCTCCGCACTCGCCATCGAGGGCATCACGAGCCCCGACGGCCGTGTCCTGGGCAAGATGGGCCATGCCGAGCGTCGCGGCGACAACCTGTACTGCAACGTGCCCGAGCATGTCCCCGGCGACAAATTCATGCCGATCTTTGAGAGCGGCGTAGCCTACTTCGCTTAATACGTTTCCATCGGGTACAATCCCCTCGGGTAACAACGCCCGCCACCGGCACCCCCGGTGGCGGGTTCTTTTTTGCTTTGCGCGTATAGGAGAAGGACATCATGGAAAGCCGCAAGCCGTATCTCGCCACCCTGCCCGGACTTATCCTGGGCTGCCTCGTCTGCTGTGCACTCTGGGGATCGGCCTTTCCCTGTATCAAGATCGGTTACGCACTCTTTGGTATCCCAGCGCACGATAGCGCCTCGCAGCTGCTCTTTGCGGGCTTGCGCTTCACGCTTGCCGGC
>DBGBZQ010000111.1:0-3788 GCA_048368115.1 Collinsella sp. | reverse complement strand
CGCGTGATGCCGTCGGTCCACACGGGCTTGACGGGCACGCCAAGGGCCTCGGCGCCCTTAACGATAAACTCGCCCGAGAAGCCGGCGAAGAAGCCCAGGATCGTGGTGTCGACACCGTAGTGGTCAAGCGTAAACGAGACGTTGAGGCCCTTGCCGTTGGGCGTGTAGACGGCGTTGCGGGTACGCGTGACGGTGTTGGCAGCAAGACCGTCACAGGCGATGTTGTAATCAATGGCGGGATTTGCAGTGAGCGTGTAAATCATGAATGTTCCTTTCACGAAGCAACGTGTTAATGAAAGTATATTCCACACAACGACAAAAGGCTACAACAACTCGGTGAACGGTGTGGAAGCGATGAAGCACGGCAGGAAACCTCTCCCCCATGGCGAAACAAAAAAGGCGCCCCGGCCGAAACCGGGGCGCCGCATGCGCACGAATATGTCGCGTTTCGATTACTGACGATCGAGCTTGCGGACAGCAACGCGCTTGCTGTACTCGTCGACGTGACCGAAGTCGCCGATGCCGACGGACTCGGCAACGTTGGCGCCGGTGGCCATAGCGAGCTTCATGGCCTCCTCGACGTTGTCGCGATCCCTGTACCACTTGTGCAGGAACGCAGCGAGGGTGCAGTCGCCGGCGCAGACGGAAGAAACCAGCTTGATGTTGAACTCACGCTTGGCGTACCAGATGTCCTCGCCGTTGGAGAAGTAAGCGTCGCCGCGGCTACCACGGGTGAGCAGCACGTTCTGAACGCCAGCGTCGTGAGCCATCTTCATGGCAACGCGGACCTCGTCGTCGGTGTCGACCGGCACGCCGAAGATGGCCTTCATCTCGTGATGGTTCGGCTTGATGAGCAGAGGCTTCTTGTGAGCAAGCTCCTTGAGCTTGTCGGAGGACAGGTCCAGGACGACGTCAGCGCCACGAGCCTGCGCGTGCTCCATGACCTGAGCCAGGAAGTCGGGCGTAGCTTTGGGAGGCACGGAGCCGGAGACAATCAGGCACTCGAGATCGCCCGCGGTGTCCAGGATGTTGTAGAGCTCCTCCTGGTGCTGCGGCGTGATCGGAGCACCCGGGTTCAGGATGCCGTACTCGTGCTGGCCATCGTTGACGTAGGTGTTAATGCGCGTGATACCGTCGGTCCAGACCGGGCGGCAGAGGCAACCCAGGTTCATGACCTCCTCGACGATGAACTTGCCCGTGAAGCCAGCGAAGAAGCCGAGCGCGACGGTGTCGACGCCCATCTTCTTAAAGGCGAAGGACACGTCGAGGCCCTTGCCGTTAGCCGTGTAGCTGGCCGAACCGGTGCGGACGTTCTCGTCGGGCT
This sequence comes from Collinsella sp., assembly GCA_048368115.1. Classification (GTDB taxonomy): domain Bacteria; phylum Actinomycetota; class Coriobacteriia; order Coriobacteriales; family Coriobacteriaceae; genus Collinsella. The sequence goes on along the minus strand of DBGBZQ010000111.1, from coordinate 2,464 downwards.
CGAGCGGAGAGCTCGAAACCGTCATGTCGACAGCCGGGTTAGCGGTTAGCGTGTAGAACATTTACAGTACCCCCTGTATATGTGAGGGCCGCGTGGCCGGCCCATTCCAACCACGCGGTTACCTCTGATACCAAATTAGCGAGCTGCGGACTCGAGCAGTGCCTTGACCTCGGCGGCGGTGTTGCAGGCGAGCGCCTTCTCGGCGAGCTCGTCGCACTCGGCCTTGGTCCACTGGCTGATGGTCTTACGGGCGCGCAGGATCGACGGAGCACTCATCGAGAACTCCTCCAGGCCCCAGCTGATCAGCAGCGGCTCGAGCAGCGGATCGGCAGCGGCCTCGCCGCACATACCGACCATGATGCCGGCCTTCACGCCGCTCTCGATGATGTTCTTGAGCGAGCGGAGCACGGCGGGATAGTAAACCTGGTACAGGTTGGAGATGGTGTCGTTGCCACGGTCGGCGCACATGGTGTAGCCGATCAGGTCGTTGGTGCCGATGGAGAAGAAGTCGGCGACCTCGGCAAGACGGTCTGCGAGCAGCGAAGCGGCAGGCGTCTCAACCATGATGCCGACCTCGATGTTCTCGTTGAACTTGCGACCCTCTTCAGTCAGCTCGGCCTTGCACTGCTCGACAAGCTCCTTGACAGCCAAGACCTCCTCGACGCAGGTGACGAGCGGGATCATGATCTTTACGTCACCGAAGGCGCTAGCGCGCAGCAGAGCGCGGAGCTGGACCTTGTACTGGTCGGGATTGGCTAGGCAGTAACGCACGGCGCGGAAGCCCATGAAGGGGTTATCTTCCTTGACCATGTGCAGATACGGAATCTCCTTGTCGCCACCCACATCGAGCGTGCGGATGATGACCGGAGCGCCCTTGAGCGCGCTGGCGACCTTACGGTAGGCGTTGAACTGCTCCTCCTCGGAAGGAAGCTCGGCAGAGTCCATGAACAGGAACTCGGAGCGGAACAGACCGATGGCCTCGGCATCGTGATCGAGCGCGTTGGGCACGTCATCAGGGTTACCGATGTTGCAGGCGATGATCTTCTTGATGCCATCGGCAGTCACGGACGGCTTGCCACGGAAGGCCTCGAGGGCTGCCTTCTCGGCAGCGAAGGCCTCGGCCTTGGCGGTGTAGGCGGCGAGCGTCTCCTCGTCGGGATCGGCCTCGACGATACCCTTGCCGCCGTCGACGACAACGGTCATGCCGTTGCGCAGTGCGGTGCAGCTGTTGGAGACCGAAAGGACAGCCGGGATCTCGAGGGCGCGCGCAATGATCGCGGAGTGCGACGTGCGGCCACCGGTCTCGGTGACGATACCGGCAACGTGGGCCTTATCGATCGTAGCGGTCATGGACGGCGTGAGGTCGTGCACGACAACGACAGTGTTCTCGGGCAGGACGGAGAGGTCGACGACCTCCTTGCCCAGCAGCTCGGCCAGAATACCGGTGCGGATGTCGGCGATGTCAGCCGCGCGAAGACGGAACATCTCGTCGTCCATGGACAGGAACATGTTCTCGAACATGGTCGAGGTGTCCATGAGCGCCTGCTCGGCGCAGGTACCGCCGTCAATGGCGGCGTTGATGGCGTCGGTCATACCCGGATCCTGAGCCAGAACAATGTGTCCGCTCATGATCTCGGCCTCGGCCTCGCCCACCGTCTCCTTCATGTGGTCGGCCTGAGCCTGGGTCTTCTCGCAGAAGACCGAAAGAGCGGACTGATAGCGCTCCTTCTCTGCTGCCGAATCAGCAACCTCGTGCGGCTCAAACGTCAAGTCGGGATCGACGGCGACCATGACGGTGCCGATACCGATGCCCTCGGAAGCGTTGACTCCCTGATACATTCCCATTCCTCTCTCCGTGTCATGTGATAAAGCGTTTTGCCATATCCATGACAAAAGAGCGCAGTTACCTTACAACAGGTCACTGCGCCCCCAAATATGAACTTAGTTGTTCAACATGCGACCCGTTTGAGTTCTACTCGCCAAGACCGCTCTTGATGAGCTCGATGGCAGCAGCCAGAGCCTCGGCCTCGTCGGCGCCGTCGCACTTGACCTCGACCTCGGTACCGCAGGGGATACCAGCAGCCATGAGGGCCATCGGGGACTTGCCGTTGACCTCCTTCTCGGGGGTGACGACCGTCACGTCACAGGCGTACTTGCCCATGGTGGAGGCGAACAGACCAGCCGGACGCATGTGCAGACCCTGAGGATTAACGAGGGTAGCCTTCTCAGAAACCATAGTTGACTCCTTTTTTGTGTTTAACCCCTGTCATGTATGTGGCAGGAGTCAGATTCACGACGTTGTTTATATTAACTCACATCAAACGGTTTTTCATTATGTTTCAGACGAATTATTGGACAGATGTGTTTGTCGTCCGCTTGCTCGCCCACAGGGGCCCGTGCGCGGCCTGTGAGATTTCCTGCTCTACAGTCCTGCTCGCACGAAGAGCACATTAAGTGCTCTTCG
>DBGBZQ010000110.1:0-23741 GCA_048368115.1 Collinsella sp. | reverse complement strand
TGCGGCCGCCGACCGCCTTCGAGCGCCTGGCGGACCCCGAGGGCAGACGCCGCGCCGCCGACCCCAACCTCACAGCCAACGGTGCCGTGCGCGCCAACCGCGCCGCACAGTTTATGCCCTTTGCCGCCCTCACGGGATACTACGAACTCGTGCGCAAGCAGGAAATCACCTTCGAGCCAAAACGTGAGCTCACGGAAGAAAAAGCCCTCGTGCTTTCTAAAAAGCTCGAGGGTCTCAAACGTGGCGACCTGGTCCGCGTCACCTATTACGATACGTACGGCTATCGCTCCCGCACCGGCATCCTTGACGAGGTACTCCCTGCCTTCAGGCTCCTCAAGCTCAAAGATATCGCCATCGACTTCGACGACATCCAAGACATCGAACTGCGCGGACGAGCCTAGCCAAGGAAGCACATCCAGAGCGACACTTACAGCGTCATGACGTAGTAGCCCGCGTCTTTCACGGCCGTCTCGAGGACACCGCGATCAACCGGCTGCTTAGAGCGCACGCGTGCCGTGTGGTCCGCATACGTCACTGTTGCCCACACGCCATCCAGTGCATTGAGGGCATTGGCTACGTTCTGAGCGCAGCCGTCACAGCTCATGCCGCCGATGAGTAGCTCATCGCTATAGGGGTAGTGCGATGCATCGGTATCCACCACAACAACCTTTTTGGCTTTCTTGCCGCTCGCGCCATCGCTGCAGCAACTCTTCCCGTGTGTCGAAGCGGCAATGCGACGCAGTCCAAAAAACATGCCGACGGCAATGACGGCCAGCACGATGAGATTCGCAGGGTTGAGCAAGTCACTCATGCGTTCCCCTTTCAAGTAGCCCTATCTAGATACCCCCATGGGGTGTCCCCATCTTAACCCAAAATCATGTCCGTTCGGTCAATTAGTTTCCCGCTTCAAACTTTTTTGTTGACCATGGCTTACTTTCGTGTATAAGTTTTCCTAGGCTAACAGTTTAGATCCGTGAGGAGCGCCGTGACTCGAACCATAGACATCCCAACGTTTCAGGCAGCAGTCGTGCGCAACTGCTCTCCCACGCTCGCGGGCATCAAGCCGGCATCGCTCTTTACCTATCCAGGCACCTATGCCCACGGGGACGGCTCGACCGCAACCGAAACCATCGCAGAACGCCGAGCACGCCTGCTCAACGTTATCGCCCAGTGCAATCGCGAGCTTGACCCGTTCGGTATCCACCTGAGTGTTTTGGTCTGGCGGCCCTGCGGAGCGCTCGTGTATATGTACCGAGCCAAAAGCCTCACCACCTATTTCGCAGACCCTCGCGCCCAAACGGCGCTCGCCTCGGAAGGCTACGACACAAGAGACCTTTCGACATGCCTTGTGCATTTGGCATCACGCATCACGCTCGCGAGCAATAACGTCGCGGAATGCGCCTGTAGCCAGACTCGATGCGCACTACCCCAGCAAGCTAGCTGCAGCAACGACTGTACCTGCGAGTTTCCGCACGAAATAGGCTACTTCCTCGGATATCCCTACGACGACGTGCACGAGTTTATCGTCCAGCGCGGCGAGAACTACAAGGTCTTTGGAGCTTGGAAGGTCTACACGAATGTCGAGCAAGCGCTTGCGATGTTTGACGCCTACCGTGCTTGCACTCAATACCTCACCTTTGTCTATCAGCAGGGCTGCAGCCTGGCGCAACTTGCCCAGGCAACCCGATAGAACATAGAAGCCGCGGCAACCTGCCGCACAACTGAAAGGACTCAACATGAGCAAGATCGCAGTCGTCTACTGGAGCGGCACAGGCAACACCGAGGCCATGGCAAACTTCGTTGCCGAAGGTGCAACCGATGCCGGCGCCGAGGCAGAGGTCATCTCCTGCGCCGACTTCTCTGCCGACAAGGCCACCGAATATGATGCCTTCGCCTTCGGCTGCCCAGCCATGGGCTCCGAGGAACTCGAGTACGATGAGTTCCAGCCGATGTGGGACGAGGTTAAGGAGGCTCTCGGCGACAAGAAGGTCGTCCTCTTTGGCTCCTATTCGTGGGCCGAGGGCGAGTGGATGGACAACTGGAAGGCCGACGCCGACGAGGCCGGCGTCAACGTCGTGGACTCCACCATCTGCTACGACGCGCCCGACGACGAGGGCGAGACCGCTTGCAAGGCCCTCGGAGCCGCGCTCGCGTAACGAACCCAGGGCCTCCAAGAGAGCCTGCATCAAAGCGCATCCCCATCCCTACAAAAGAGCGGGGGGCTGGATTCGAGTCCAGCCCCCCGCTCTTTTGTAGCGGCAGTTACATCAACCGGCTACGAGATATTGCCCAAGAACGCCTTGGTGCGCTCGCTCTTGGGGTGGTCGAAGACCTCGCTCGGCGTACCCTCTTCCACAATGACGCCGCCGTCCATAAAGACGACGCGGTCGGCGACATCGCGGGCAAAGCCCATCTCGTGCGTCACGACAATCATGGTCATACCGTCGCGCGCCAGGTCGCGCATGACGCCCAAGACGTCGCGCACGAGCTCAGGGTCGAGCGCCGAGGTGGCCTCGTCAAAGAGCATGACGTGCGGGTTCATCGACAGGGCGCGGGCGATGGCAACGCGCTGCTGCTGGCCGCCCGAAAGCTGACTCGGCATAAAATCGATGCGCTCGGCCAGACCGACCTTGGTGAGTTCCTCGACGGCGATCTTCTCGGCCTCTTCCTTGCTGCGCTTGAGCACCTTCTGCTGCGCGAGCATGACGTTCTTTTTGACTGAGAGGTGCGGGAACAAATTGAACTGCTGGAACACCATACCCAGATGCGTGCGCACCTTGTTAAGGTCGACACCCTTGGCGCACACATCCACGCCCTCAACGATAATCGAGCCGCTCGTGGGATGCTCCAGACGATTGATGCAGCGAAGCATTGTCGACTTGCCCGAGCCCGAGGGGCCCAAGACCACAACGACCTCACCCTTGTGCACATCCAGATCGATATCGCGCAGGACCACGTTGTCGCCAAAGGCCTTCTGGAGGTTCTTGATACTGACGACGACCTCGTTCGAGTTATTGGTTTCGCTCATGATAGGACCTCCTTACAGACCGGCGATGTGATCGGCAGGCGTCGCGACAACCTGTCCGGCGCTCTTGGCGGGACGCTTCTTCTTGGTCTCGGTCGTGCCCAAAAGCCTCGCCTCAAGACCGCTCACCAAGCGCGCAAGCGGCAGGGTAATGACCAGATAGAACAGGGCGGCAACCACGTACGGTGTAATGGAGCCCGTCGTGGCCACGATGGTACGGGCGTTCATGACGATCTCGACCACACCCACGGCGGCAAGCAGCGACGTATCCTTGTAAAGCAAGATAAACTCGCTGGTCAGCGTAGGCAAAACATTGCGGAACGTCTGCGGAATCATAACGTAGAGCAGCGTCTGGAAGGCATTCATGCCCAGAGAGCGAGCAGCCTCGTTTTGGCCCTTGGGGATTGATTGAATACCGGCACGGAAGATCTCGCACAGATAGGCAGACGAATTCATGGCCATGACGATGACGCCGAGCACGTAGTCATCAACCTTGACGCCGGCCAACGGCAGACCGAAGAACGCGATATAGATCTGCAGGAACGCCGGCGTACCGCGAATGATATTCACGTAGATGCCGGCGAGGCAGCGCAGGATGCGCGACTTGGAGATGCGCATGAGCGACAGGGCGAAACCGAAGGGAATTGCCAGCGGAAACGCCACAAGCACGATCGAAAGCGACATAAGGAAGCCCTTGAAGACGATCGGCAGGCTTTGGACCAAAATGACCGGGTTCAAGAACAGGCGCAGGAACATATTGGAGTTCCAGGCCTCGACCCACGGCTGCTCTTTAAGATCGGCCAGGAAGTTATCGAAGGCCGTCACGCCCTTGATCTCGACGGAAGGAATTTTTGAAATCTTCTTGGTCGAACCGTCGGCGAGCGTATAGGTGCCGCTAAAGGCCTCATCGCCGCCCTCAACGGGGAAGGTCACGCCGTAAACCTCGACACGGAAAAAGCCGCCGGCAGGCGCCGTCTCGCCAAAGTCGATCTTGAGCGTCTGACCATCAGCCGTGCACGTGGGTTTCATGGGCGTACGATCCATGAGGTCCTCGCCCGAGAGCATCGTCAATCGCGTGTCATCGGTACCAAACGTCGTGCCGTCGACAAACGTCAGCGAAAGACCGCTCAGCTCCTCATCGGCATCGGCCTGGACCTCCCAGGTAATGCGCGTCTCGGTACCGCCGACCACAGCGCTGCCCGAACCGGTGTTGGGTCGGGCGGTAATCTTTGCGGTCTCAAGCGCCTGAGCGGTCGTGGGCGCATATGCCCCCACACACACCAGCGCGAGCGCCACGGCCATGACGCAGACTAGCTTTTGGAGCAAGGCGGGCAGTGGAAAACGCTGCTCCACGGCCCCTTTGTTCAGTCGAGACAAGGTGGCTCCTATCGTAGAAGTTGCCGGCAAAACGAGACGGAAATGCTCTCCGTCAAGAGAAGCGCAAAGGCCCTCTCCGCCAAAGCGGAAAGGGCCCGCGAGCAATCAAGTAGCTATTTTACTTGATGTTGTACTTAGCCATGAGGGCGTCAACGGTACCGTCGTCGGTCAGGTCCTTGATGGCCTGGTTGATGTCGTCCTTGAGCTTGGTGTTGCCCTGGTTGATGGCGATGGCGTACTCCTCGCCGGTGCTGATCTGCTTAATGGTCTGGCAGGTGTTGAACTGCTCGGCGGTCAGCTGGCTGGCAACGGAGCGGTTGGTGACTACGGCGTCGCCCTTATCGGACTGCAGGGCGCTGAAGCACTCGGTGGCGTCCTTGTAGGGGACAATCTTGGCCTTGGGGAAGTTCTCCTGGGCAAAGGACTCGGCGGTCGAGCCAGACTGGACGATGATGGTAGCATCGGCGTTGTTGAGCTTCTCGCTGTAGTTGTCGGCCGTGATGTCGGTGTTATCGACCTTGGTCACGATAGCCTGATCGTCCATGTAGTAGGAATCGGAGAAAGTGACTTCCTTCTCACGCTCGGGCGTGTCGGTGATAGCCGCGATGGAAACGTCATATTTGGCGCCCGAAGCGACGCCCGGAACCAGCGTGTCAAAGTCATTGTTGACATACTCGACATCCAGGCCCAGCTTGTCGCCGATAGCCTTGATGAGCTCAAGGTCAAAGCCCTGATAATCGCCGTTGTCATCCTTGTACTCAAACGGAGCGTACTCGGCAGAGGTGCCGACGGTCAGCGTACCGTCCTTGACGAGCGCGTACTCCTTGGAGCCGTCGACCTTCTCGACCTTAGCGTCGTCAGAGCTGCTGGAACCGGCATTAGAACCAGAGGTGGCGTTGGACGAGCCGCAGCCCGTCAGAGCGAGGGCGAGCGCCATAGCACCCGTGGCGGCAAATGCGCCAAGCTTCTTCAGCTTCATAATCAGTCTCCTTCCAATGACCCCACGTGATTCAGAGGTCTGCAAAAACTGAGGGTTATTATGCACCCGCTTGGAAGAATCTGCAATTAGAAAACTGATTGAAACAAACCCATAACGTGAATGGAGCGCTCCACTTTATGGCAGCCATTACTGCTGCAACGACCTTAACAGTTTGATTTCAGCCGCATAACCTGCAAGTTCGTTCGGTGTCTCCAAGATGAATGGCAATGCGCGCAAGCGGCCATTCGATACAATATTCTGTATAACCTGCATACCGCCGCCAAACTCTTCACTGCCCAGGTAGCCCTTGCCGATGCACTCGTGGCGATCCTTATGGGCGCCGCAGGGATTCTTGGAGTCATTGATGTGCACGGCGCGCAGGCGCTCGATACCCACCACGCGATCGAACTCGTCAAGCACACCGTCAAGATCGCGGACGATGTCATAGCCGGCGTCATTCACATGGCAGGTATCTAGGCAAACGCCCAACTTGGCCGACAGCTCGGGGCGCTTGTCGGCAACGCCCTCGATGATTAGCGCCAGCTCCTCAAAGCTGCGGCCCACCTCGGTGCCCTTGCCGGCCATGGTCTCGAGCAGCACCGTCGTCTGCTGGCCCTCAAACATCACCTGGCACAGCGTATCAACAATCATCTGAATGCCGGCGTCGGAGCCCTGCCCCACATGCGCACCGGGATGGAAGTTGTAGTAGTTGCCGGGCAGTGCTTCCATACGCTGCAGATCCTCGGCCATGGCCTCCAGGGCAAACTCGCGCGCCCGCTCCTTAGCGGAGCAGGGGTTATAGGTATACGGGGCATGAGCCACGAGCGGGCCAAAGTCGTTTTGCTCCATAAGCTCGCGCAGGGCCGCCACGTCATCCATGTCAAGGTCTTTTGCCTTGCCACCTCGCGGGTTGCGCGTAAAGAACGCAAAGGTATTGGCGCCAATGGACAACGCCGTCTCCCCCATCGCCCGATAGCCCTTCGTCGTCGAAAGATGACACCCGATCGTCAGCATCTCCAACTCCCCCTCATCAGTTGCGGAAAAATACGGTCTATTGGTGCCTTATTTTGGCGCAAACAGACCGTATTCCACCGCAAGTTATAAAAGGGGCATCAGGGGCAAAGGCCTCCAAGGCATTCCAGGCGCTGGCGCCATGCCCCCGCGCCCTAAAGTTTTAAGCGAATCGCATCGATGATGTGCGCACAGCGCTGCGTGGCGGCAAGGGGCATGACGGGACTCTCGAGTTTCCCCGCCCAGATGAGCTGGGTCGCATGCTGGATTTCGCCGTAGAAATCATCGATCTCAAACGGGGCATTTATTTCTAGCGTTCGACCGTCGGAATACTTCACATGGGCGAGCTCGGGGCGATGGAGACGCTCGATTTCCAACGAGCCCCGCTCACAGGCAATCGTTAAGCGGCTTTCATATGTTGCTTTGCCGTCGCACGCCATATGAATGGGTATACCGCCGACGCTCATATGGATCTCGTCGGCCCAATCGACGCGGCCGCCCGATACGTCACGCCAGCGAACTTCACGGGACGAAACCTCGCACGCGCCCGCGAGCAAATCCTCAAACCAACCGACCGCATAACAGCCCATGTCATATAGACAGCCGCCCTGCAACGGATCAAGCAGATAGCCCGAAGGAGGCTCGCCGTAATCGAGCTTTTGCACGCTTTCAATCGAGACAATACGGCCAAGCTCACCCGACGCAAGCAAGTCCTTCACGCGAGTGCGCATCGGGCAAAACCGATTCTTCATCGCCTCCATAAACAGCACGCCGCGCTCACGAGAGGTGGAGGCAATCGAGAGAGCCTCTTCCTCACTCAAAACGGCCGGCTTTTCGCACAGCACGGCCTTTCCGGCGCGCAGCGCGCGACAGGCCCAACGCGTATGCATGCCATGCGGAAGAGCCAAGTAGATTGCGTCGACATCGGGGTCGGCAATCAGCGCGTCATAAGCCGCATTGCCGTTATCGTCGACCGAGACATGGCCATGCGCAGCATCGATCGAAAACACTCGGCAAAATTCCTCGACATGTGCAGGAGTGCGGCCGGCCGCAGCCACCAGCCGTGCCCCGTCCACCTCCTTGAGCGACGATGCAAATCGATGCGAAATGTGCCCGGCGCCCAAAACGCCTCAACGAACCTCGCGCAAATCATCACATGAATCCCGATGGCCCACGACAGCCCCCTTCAGTTGCGGTGGAATAGTTCCTGTTTGGTCCCTATTCTGCCGCAAACAGGAACTATTCCACCGCAAGTTATAAAAGGGGCATCAGGAGCGCGTTTTGCCGAAGGCCTTAAGCACCGCCGTCACGGGGCCCGGCTGGAAGCGTCGGCGCACGTCATCGAGACGCTCGGGGATATCGATATGCTGCGGGCAGTGGCGCGTGCATTTGCCGCACTTGACGCAATTGCTCACCAGCTTGGCTTCGCTTGTGCGCACCGCGCTCGCCGTAAAGTATTGAGACAGCCCCGTAAACCAGCTGTGCGCGTAGCTCGCGTTGTAAGCGGCAAAGCAGCCGGGAATGTTAATACCCTTGGGACATGGCATGCAGTAGCCGCATCCCGTGCAGGGCACACGGTTCGATTTCTCAAACTCCATCAACACGCGCGCAATCGTGTCGAGCTGGTTGGCCGTCATCGAATTCGGCAACGCGAGGTCTGCCAGTGACGAATTCTCGTCCACCTGCGCGGTATCGGTCATACCAGAAAGCAACATGGTCACCTGGGGATGATTCCACACCCACGAGAGCCCCCAAGCGGCAGGCGTATGCAAATGCCGATCGCATGCACCATCGAGAACAGCGCGCGCCCGCGGAGGCAATTTGCCTGCCAAGCGTCCGCCCAAAAGCGGCTCCATCACAAACACCGCGAGCCCGCGCTCCGCAGCCGCCATGAGTCCTGCCGTTCCCGCTTGGTAACGCTCGCCGGCATAGTTGTACTGTATCTGGCAAAAGTCCCACTCATACGCATCGAGCATCGTAAGGAAGTCCGCCGCGCTGCCGTGGTACGAAAAGCCTATCTGACGAATACGCCCTGCAGCCTTTTGCTGCGCGATCCAGTCCTCGATGCCCAGCGCCACCACGCGCTCCCACTGCGCAGGCGAGGTGATGTTGTGCATAAGGTAATAGTCGATACGGTCGGTCTGCAGGCGGCGCAGCTGCTCGTCGAAAAACCGATCGAAATCCTCCGCGCATTTGCACGAAGCATGCGGCAGCTTGGTTGCGAGCAAAACCTGGTCGCGCAAGCCCAGGCGTTCAAGCGAAGCGCCCACGCAAGCCTCGTTGCCGGGATAGAGATAGGCCGTGTCCAGATAATTAATCCCCTGCTCCACCGCACGGGAGATGATGGCATCGGCCGTCTTCGCATCGGGGTGTCCCGGCGCACCGGGAAACCTCATGCAGCCCAGACCCAGAGCGGATATTCGGTTACCACTTTTGGGGTCAACACGGTATTGCACGGCCCCTCCCTTCGCCATCAGCGCCCCGGCAAGGCGAAACACAATGGTCACGCAGCCGAAACATCGTGGAATCGCAATCGAGAACGTATCGTAACGCAGCAGAAATCGAGCCGTCACGGCACCGCTTTAACATCAGCAAAAAGCCCGATGAAAGGAGCCGGGCATGACCACGCGCGAGGACGCCTACCCCTACCCCGGCGAGCAATACATCCTCTCGGTCGACCGCTATCAGATCGAGGTCATGGACTATCTGGACGAGCTTCCCGCCACAGGCGACGCCATCTTCTGCACCTTCCCCAAGGTCAGCGATGGCGTCGGATACCCCGCCCGCGTCTTTGCGGTCTGCCCCGTGGCATAAGCGCACAGCGCAATAGTTTCTTTTTATAACAGCCGCCCCGCGCACCCACCAATCACCCTGGCAGCATACAATCCATCAGGCGCCCCTTACGCGGGCGCCTTTTATATGGGAAGATGATTCACATGCAGATCAACAAGGTCGCCTTTATCGGCAAGGGCGGCGTCGGCCTGCTCTACGGCAGCATGATCGCCCGGGCGCTCGGCAACGACGCCGTCGAATACGTCATGGATGATGCCCGTTTTGAGCGTCATGCGAACGACGCGCTCACCGTCAACGGAAAGCCTTGCGATCTCACGTCCGTCCGCGCCAGCGAGGCAACGCCCGCCGATCTGGTCATCCTGACGGTCAAGACCACCGGTCTCGACCAAGCACTCAAGACTATGGAGCGTGTCGTGGGACCCAACACGCTCATCGCCTCGCTGTGCAACGGCATTACGAGCGAGCAAAAGATTGCCGAACGCTTTGGCTGGAAGCATATCGTTCTTGGTATCTGCCAGGGCATGGACGCCGTGTTCCTCAACGGCGCGCTCACCTTTACCAATGCGGGCGAAATCCGCTTTGGCGCGGCGGCCGGCACGGACCCCGCAACCATCACCGCGATCGACGAGCTCTATACGCGCTGCGGCATCGCCCATACCGTCGAGCGCGATATTGCGCACCGCATGTGGGCCAAACTCATGCTCAACGACGGCATCAACCAGACCTGCATGGCCTACGGCGGGACCTACGGAAGCGCCACGGAGCCGGGCTCCGAGCAACGCCGCTGCTTTGTCTCCGCCATGCGCGAGACGCTTGCGGTTGCCAACGCCGAGGGCGTTGAGCTGACCGAGGCAGACCTGACGCAAATGGTGCACCTCATCGAGGGAATCGACCCCGCCGGTATGCCCTCGATGGCTCAAGATCGCATCGCAAGGCGCAAAACCGAGGTTGATGAGTTCGCGGGCACCATTTGCCGCTTGGCCGCCAAACACGATATCCAAGTGCCGCAAAACGATTGGCTCTATCGACGCATCCGCGATATCGAGAAAAGTTGGTAGCGCCGACGCGCCGCATTCAACAGCCTTAACAGCAAAGCCGCCGCAAGGGAACCTTTCCCCTGCGGCGGCCTTCATCTTCGTCTATGACCGGCGGCCGATCTCACAACAGTTAGCGTTGCGACCCCGGCACCTCGTCCTCATCGTCGCGGCAAAGAACCACGCCTGCGCTTCCCAGCAGCGTGGCCGCGATCAGCGCGCCGACCACGATAGGAGCAGCCCCGCATGTCCCCTGCATGCCCGCGACGAGCGCGGCCGTGGGACCAAGGCAGCCAAGCATCAACGCGACGGCGGCAACGGCAATATCTCGAGCATTCACAAGACCACTTCCTCCAAGAGAAAGACCTTATTTCTCAAGAACCAGTGTGCCCCGCATCCATACGCCCAGCGTACCGCCACGGTAAGGGCTCTGTTAACTCAAACGCATACATAGAACGGACGTCCTTACGTTGCCCTAAAGCTCGGTAAAGACGCCCGTCCGCCAAATATCCGTGATGCAGAAAAATTACCAACCGGTGTAGTAATCGGTGGTTCCGGCAGCGCAGCCGGAGTCATAGACCTTGCAATCACCCTTGGAGCCCGTAAAGGTCGAGCCCTGGGCCATATCGCCCGCGGCAACAACGTAATAGCCGTCGGAATCGCGCCAGAAGCCCTCAGAATCCTGAGTCCATTCGCCCGTGCGATAGTGATAAAGCACATTGCTGCTGTAATAGGTCTCGCGGCGCCCGTTGTAGTTATTGACACCCGCAGAGCGCGTCAGGCCCGATCCGTTCGCGTAGGACGCGGCAGACGCGTAAGACGGAGTGTAACCGGCGTTGTAGTACGAAGCCTGGGCGGCCTCGGCAGCCTCCGCCTCGGCGGCAGCAGCCTCGAGCGCTTCGCGCTTGGCATCCTCAAGCGCAGTGCGCAGCTCATCGAGCTCGGTCGACTTCGCGTCGACCTCCCCCATCGTCAACAGGCTGCCCGCGCCATCGATACAGCCCTGCAGCACAGCGCGCTCGTCATCGGTGGCATAGTCACCGTACATGTTCATGATGATCTGAGCACGTATCTCCAGGGAATCGCGCTTGGCCTCCATCGAGGCGTTCCACTCCTGCATGGAACCATAACCATCGCCGCGATAGTCAACGGGCTGCACCAGCGTCGCCTCGGACGGCGTAGGTCCAACCGTATCGGACAGTGTTGCCGCGTGGGCATCAGTTGCACCGGCGCCCGCCAAAAGTGCCACGGTCAGAGCGGCGGAAAGGGCGGCGGCTTTCGGTTTTCGTGAATCGATCCTCATGTAGCTGGAAACCTCCGTAGTGCGTTTTTGCTGCGTTTGAGCTGCGTGTGATTCAATCGCGCTGCATAGTACCCCGAGCAAATCGCGACCTGCGGTTTTACTCAAAAGGCGCACGTCAATTGCGTAAAACTCACATTCTCTCAACAGGAGTTTTCCACAACTCGAATGCATAAAGCGTGTCAAAAACCCTGTTTTTGCGCCCTCTCTATGCAAAAAAGGCGCCTGTGCAACCATTGTTCGCACAGGCGCCTTGAGCAGGCATTTTATGCAGTTATACCTATCGAGTCGCAAGGGGTCCTTGCACAAGTCGCCTTACTCGTCCAGCGCGGCGAAGGCCTGCTTCAGATCCCAAATGATATCCTCGGCGTTCTCGGTACCGATGGAAAGACGGATCGTGGAGGGCGTGATGTTCTGCTCGGCGAGCTCCTCGGCAGAGAGCTGGGAGTGCGTGGTGGTAGCCGGGTGCACGACGAGCGACTTGACGTCGGCCACGTTGGCGAGCAGCGAGAAGACCTGCAGATGATCGATGAACTTCCAAGCTGCCTCCTGGCCACCCTTAATCTCAAAGGTAAAGATCGAGGCACCGCCGTTGGGGAAGTACTTCTGATAGAGCTCGTGATCGGGGTGCTCAGACAGGCTCGGGTGATTCACCTTGGCAACATGGCTGTCACCGGTCAGGAACTCAACGACCTTCTTGGTGTTCTCGACATGACGGTCAACGCGCAGCGACAGAGTCTCGGTGCCCTGGAGCAGAATCCAGGCGTTGAACGGGCTGATGCAGGCGCCCTCGTCACGCAGCAAGATAGCGCGGACATAGGTCGCGAAGGCGGCGGGACCGGCAGCCTCGGCAAACGAGACGCCGTGGTAGGAGGGGTTGGGCTCAGCGATCTGGGCGTACTTTCCGCTCGCCTTCCAATCGAAGTTACCACCATCGACGATCACACCGCCCAACGAAGTGCCGTGCCCGCCGATGAACTTGGTTGCGGAGTGGACGACGATGTTGGCACCATGCTCCAGCGGACGGAACAGATACGGGGTGCCGAAGGTGTTGTCGACGACAACCGGCAGACCGTGCTTCTTGGCGATCTCGGAGATGGCGTCGATGTTGGGGATGTCGGAGTTGGGGTTGCCGAGCGTCTCGAGATAGATGACCGTGGTGTTGTCCTTGATGGCGCCCTCGACCTCGTCCAGGTTGTGGGCATCGACGAAGGTGGCCTCGACGCCAAACTGGGAGAGCGTATGCTCCAGCAGGTTGTAGGAGCCACCGTAGATGGTCTTCTGAGCCACCACGTGGTCGCCGGCCTGAGCAAGAGCCTGCAGGGTATAGGTGATGGCAGCAGCACCGGAGGCGACGGCGAGACCCGCCACGCCACCCTCGAGTGCGGCGATACGGTCCTCGAAGACGCCCTGGGTGGAGTTGGTCAGACGGCCGTAGATGTTACCGGCATCGGCAAGACCAAAGCGGTCGGCGGCATGCTGGGAGTTGCGGAAAACATAGCTCGTGGTCTGGTAGATAGGCACGGCGCGGGAGTCGGATGCGGGATCGGCGCTCTCCTGGCCAACGTGAAGCTGCAGGGTATCGAAACCAAAGGTGTGCTCGGGGTTGTTGATGAACTGGCTCATGATGATCTCCTTGATCGAACAAAAGTAAATTAATTAGAGAGAAGTAAGTCGCTGTCTCCTGATCACGCCGACGGGCGCAAACAGGAGCCCGGCATTCGTCTTGGTAAGCAATTCATATGCGGGCCTCCTTTCGCATCCCGGTTCCGTGGTCGGTTTAATTACCTACCGCCTTTGTGTGTTTTGAATAGTACGAGCATTGTTTCGCTCGGTCAATCACTTAAAAGCGCTAACCTGTTATCGGTTTTATAGATAACGCTCGAAAGGACGGCGCCGATGACCCTCCAGCAGCTTCGTTTTCTTATCGCCGTGGCAGAGTCCGGCTCAATCAACGCCGCAGCTCAGCGCCTCTATACCGCTCAGTCCAACATCTCAAACGCCGTCAAAAGCCTGGAGCAGGAACTCCACCTGGAGATCTTTACGCGCTCCAGCCGCGGCGTCACGCTCACCAACGACGGCACCGAGCTTTTGGGCTATGCGCGCCAGGTCGTAGAGCAGGCCGATATGCTCGAGGCCCGCTACGAGGACGGCGGCACCCCGCAAGCCCGCCTCGCCATTTCCGCCCAGCACTACGCCTTTTCGGTCGAGGCCTTTGTCAACGTGGTCGAGCGCTGCCGCGACAGCAAGTTCGAGTTCATCATGCGCGAGACCACCACGTCGCAGATCATCGATGACGTCCGCGCGTTTCGCAGCGACATCGGCATCCTGTATCTGGACGACTTTAATGCCCGCGTTCTGCAGAAGGCTTTTGCCGATGCGCGTGCGAGCTTCCATCCCCTATTCGACGCGACGGTCCACGTCTTCGTTAGCGAGCGCCACCCGCTTGCCCGCCGCCCGCAGCTGTCCCTTGCCGACCTCACACCCTATACGCGCTACAGCTTTGAGCAGGGAACCTCAAACTCCTTCTATTACGCCGAGGAACCTTTTAGCTATATCCCTTGCGACCGCAACATACGAATCTCGGACCGCGGAACACTTACTAACTTACTTATCACGTCGAACGGTTACACCCTGTCGACCGGTGTCCTCTCCAATGAAATGCAATGGGGTATGGCATCGATCCCGTTAGCAGACGCCCCAACGATGCACGTAGGCTATATCATGCACGACGAGCGCAAGCCCTCTCCCCTCTTGCAGCAATACCTCGACGAGCTCAACCGCATCATCCATGCCAACTAACTGTCGGAAGACGGGGTAGAAATCGTAGATTGCTAGCCCCCGGCGGACATGGCGCTACA
This sequence comes from Collinsella sp., assembly GCA_048368115.1. Classification (GTDB taxonomy): domain Bacteria; phylum Actinomycetota; class Coriobacteriia; order Coriobacteriales; family Coriobacteriaceae; genus Collinsella. The sequence continues at coordinate 9,361 of DBGBZQ010000110.1, read as the reverse complement.
ATGGTCACTCACACGAAACGTACCCAACGAAAGGAACCATGTGAAGGTCATCATCTATACCGACGGCTCGGCCCGATCAAATCCGGGACGCGGCGGCTACGGCGCCGTGCTCAAATACACCAACCCCGCCGGCAAGACCTTCACCTCCGAGCTTTCGCGCGGCTACGCCAAGACCACCAACAACCGCATGGAGCTCATGGCGGTCATCGTGGCGCTCGAGGCGCTCAACCGCCCCTGCGAGGTCGAGGTCCATTCCGATTCGCAGTACGTCGTCAACGCTTTCAATAAACACTGGATCGACGGCTGGAAAAAACGCGGCTGGAAGACCGCCAACAAGCAGCCTGTCAAGAACCGCGACTTGTGGGAGCGCCTGCTCACCGCAAAGAGCAAGCACAAAGTGGAGTTCATCTGGGTTAAGGGCCACGCCGGCCATGAGCTCAACGAGCGCTGCGACGAGCTTGCCACCACGGCGGCCGACGGCAGCAACCTCGATATCGACACCGGCTTTAACGAGAGCGACCTGTAATAGCGTTTTCGAGCAGCTTTATATCCCCACGCGCTACACTCATCCTGTAGACCAAACAACGCAAGGGGGACGTATGCTGCGCATCGCGACCATCGGCACATCCATGATCACCGACGACTTTATCCAAGTCGTCAACGCCAACGACCAAGCCGCGTTTGTGGGCACGCTTTCGCGCGACGCCAATCGCGGTACTGCCTTTACCGCCGAACACGGCGGCGAGCGTAACTTCACCGCACTTGACGAGCTTGCGTCCGCCGTCGACGTCGACGCCGTCTATATCGGCAGCCCTAACGCACTTCACTACGAGCAGGCCCTTGCCTGCATCGCCGGTGGCAAGCACGTCATCGTCGAGAAACCCTTCTGCGCCACCGAAGCGCAGACGCTGGAAGTCTTCCGCGCTGCCGAGGCAGCAGGTGTCGTGGCCCTCGAGGCCATGCGTCCCCTCCACGATCCCGCCTTCCACGCCATCGAGGACGCCCTGGGCGAGATCGCCCCCATCCGCCGCGCCTCATTGCGCTTTGGCAAGTATTCCTCGCGCTACAACGAGATTCTCGCGGGACGCGCCACCAATATCTTCGACTGCAATATGGCATCGGGTTCCCTCATGGACATTGGCGTCTACGCCGTCGAGCCCATGGTCGAGATTTTCGGCATGCCTTCCGGCCTTACGAGCATGACTACTCTGCTCGACCCCACCACGCGACAGCTCACGCACGGCCCCATCGACGGCTGCGGTTCCATCCTCGCCAGCTATGGCGGAGGCCGCATCTCCGTCGAGCTCGCGCACTCCAAAATTACGAATGACCTGCTGCCCTCGCAGATCGAAGGCGAGCGTGGCACTATCCAGATCGACCATCTGTCCACGCCCCGCAACGTCCGCATCGACTATCGCGGCGATGTCGTACGCGGCTCGGCGACCGAGGCACCGCGCGAACAGGGCGACAACGGCCGCGTGCTCGACCTACCCAAATCGAGCAACACTATGGAATACGAACTCACAGACTTTATCACCGCCATCGGCGGCATCGATAACGTTAAGGAAGAGATTTGGGAGACCCCGGCAGGACGCCACGAGCTTGGCCACTACCGCGATGTCACGCTCGTCTCACTGCGCATCATGGATGCCGTGCGCCAGCAGGCCGGCATTACCTTCCCGGCCGACGCAGACAAGCAGGCATAGCGATGGGCCTCTTCGATACGTTCTTCTCCAGCGTCACCGGCGGCAGTCGAGAGCCTCAAAAACCATCAAACGTCGAGCTCGAGCTGCGCCGCAGGCTTACCGTGCTCGCAAGCGACGAGGCCACTCAAGACACTCCCCTGCGCTATTTCCTGCACTGGACGGGGCAAGTCCAAGGCGTTGGTTTTCGCTTTACCAACACCAACCTCGCGCAGGCACGCGCACTCACCGGCTGGGTGCGTAACATGGAAGACGGCTCAGTCGAGATGGAGATACAGGGAGCTCCGGCAAACATCCTATCTCATCTCGAGGCGCTTCATGCCTCCTACGAGCGCATGGGAACGCGTTTTCGCCTCGTAGACGCCCAGGCCCGAGCCCCACTTGCCAATGAAGACGGTTTCAGTCCTCATTATTAGTATTGTGTGCTAAATACGGTATCATTTACCTACGACCGTTGATAGAAAAGAGGCGAGGCGCATGGCGGTGCAAAGAAGGAATACCAAGCAGCGAAAGCTGGTTCTTGACGCCGTGCGCCAAAGCTATAACCATCCCACCGCCGACGAAATCTACAACGTCGTGCGCGCGCAGGATGACAAAATCAGCCGCGGTACGGTCTACCGCAACCTCAATCTCTTGGCCGACGCCGGCGAGATCCTCTCCATCAAGACGCCGGGCGGCAGCCGCTTCGATCGCACGATCGAGCCGCATGCACATATCATCTGCACCTCGTGCAGCCGCGTCATCGACGTACCGCTCCCCTTCGATGCCCAGCTCGACGCCAAGGCGTCCGAGCAAATCGGCTGGCACGTCACGTCGCACTACACCATCTTCGAGGGTCTCTGCCCCGACTGCCGGTAGATGTTTGGGACATGCCTACTCGGCAAGCAGGCGACGCAGTTCTTCTTCGACCGTGTGCGCATAGCGGACGCGGTCGTTGATGCCATGCATAGAGGGATTGCAGCTCTCCATTAGATAAGGATGGCCCACTACGTTGAGCATGTCGCGGTCGTTTTCGTTATCGCCAAACGCCATCATCTCATCGGGCGAAATACCCAGGGCGCGACCGTAATCGGCAAGCGCGGAACCCTTGCCCGAACCAAAACCGATAAAGTCCGTCCATTCGGTTCCCGATGTCATCACGTCAACACGGTCGCTAAAGAGGCGCTCAAAATACTCTAGGGCCGCCGGCTGATCCACCTCGGGCGCCTGGAAGGCAATCTTAATGACGTCCTCGTCGATGTCCTCGGGGCGGTCGACCACCGCCACATCGCAGTGGACCTCATAGCGCAAATGATCGACGAACGCATCGTTGCCGCTCATGGTGTAGAGGTGTCCCTCACACGAAAGGGTCACGTCAGCATGGGGATATGCAACCACGGCATTCGCGATATCCATAGCAAGGCTACGCTCCATGGAACGTTTGACAACGGCACGTCCCTCGCTCATCACCAGGGCTCCGTTTTCGCATACATAGGCGAGCTCATCGGCCACCGGGGCAAACAGATAGCGCAAGCTCGCATATTGACGGCCGCTCGCCGGCATAAACACGATACCGCGACGATGCAGCTCATCGATGAGCTCAAAGGCCTCGGAACGCGGCTCGCGCTCCCCCGGATGCAGCAACGTGCCGTCCAAATCGCATGCAATCAGCTTGATTCCTTCAAGACCCATATGTTCCCCCACAGCATCTCATCAACAGAAAGGCGGACTTTGAATAGTTGTCTCTCAAAGTCCGCCTTACTTATACGCACGTTAACCGCGCGCCTTCTTTACGATCGTAAAGTCTGGAGCCATACTCACAACGGCATCCGCCGCACTCGACGCAAAGCGCCGGTCCGAATCGAGTTCACGGGTAACCGTCGAGAGCCGAACGCCCTCGACGCCCCGGAGCATGCGGCCCAAAACAGGCTGCACCGGCGTATACATACGCACGGTATACTCGTCCGAATCGCCTCGAAAAAGCGGCGCATGCATATTGCCGATCTCCCAGCACACATGCGCGAGCGCAATCGGGTCCATGCGGTCAACTTCGACCAAATAAACCTCGGCGCTGCGCAGGCGCACGACAACCGCCACGGGCACCACGCCCGAACGGTCGACGGCGAGCACTTCGCCGTCGACAAAACGACCGCCGTCGGCAGTATCCAGCCGAACATCGACCGTGCGCCCCAGCTCCGTCACGCCCACAAACGCGCATACATCAGCCTGGTCCCAATCGAGCAGTAGCTCGTCAACTTCAAAGACGCCGCCCAGCTTCCGGCGAAGCAGAAGTTCATAGGACGGATCGTTGAGATTTCCCAAGCATGTCGTCGAAACCAAGCGCTCAGGCATGCTCTAACCCTCGACCTCGACGAGCTCGATATCAAAGTTGAGGTCTTTGCCGGCAAGCTCGTGGTTGGCATCGAGCGTCACGGCCTCGGGCGTCACGTCAATGACGACGGCGGGGACAGGCATGCCGCTCGGCGTGGACAGGAAGAGCTTCATGCCCTTCTCGATCTGCTCGATGTTGGGAACCTGCTCGGCCGGGAAGGTAATAACCATCTCGGGATTGTGCTCGCCGTAGGCATCGGCAGCAGGAATGTGCACGGTCTTCTTCTCGCCCACCTGCATGTCGACAACAGCGGCGTCGAAGCCCTTGATCATCTGACCGGCGCCGCAGGTGAACTCCAGCGGCTCGCCGCGATCGTAGGAGCTATCGAACTGCGTGCCGTCATCGAGCGTGCCGCGATAATGGGTCTTAACCTTCTTGCCCTGGTTGGACATGGTAACCTCCGTGATAAGGGCGGCGCACAACGCGGGCCGCCGTGAACATATGGCGCTAACTATACCCTAGTCATACAATTCAAGGACAGTTTGCAAAGAAACGCTGCAACCGGAGGAACCATGGCATATCCCGTATTTGACCTACACTGCGACACCGCCGACCGTATCGGCTGGGCCACGCTCGATCTCGACCTGCGCTTTACCGCCGGCACCGACGGTTATTTCCCCGGCGACGAAACGCATCCGCAAGATTTCGACCTCATCGAGGGTAACGCCTGTGCCATCTCGCTCGCAAAGATCGGCAACACGCCGTGGGCACAGTGCTTCGCCACGTTTGTCCCCGACGAGATTCCCACCGCCCACGCCGCGCGCTTCCAGGCGCAGATCATGGCGCATATGAGCGGCCAGGCAATGCTCAACCACGACCGTATGGTCAACGTGCGCAGCGCCGCAGACATTCGCCCCGCGCTCAAGGACGGCAAGGTCGCTTGCATCCACACCATCGAAAACGCCACGTTCTTTGCCGAGGACCCCGCGCTGATCGAAGTGCTCAAGAGCTTGGGCGTGCTTATGTCGTCACTCAGCTGGAATGCGCAGGGGCCGCTCGCGAGCGGCCACGACACCCACGCCGGCCTCACCGCCGCCGGCATCGAGGCACTTACGCAGATGGAGCACGCCGGCATGGTACTCGACGTCTCCCACCTCAACGATGAGTGCTTTGACGAGGTTGTCGCCCACGCCACGCGCCCCTTCGTCGCCAGCCACTCCAACTCCCGCACCGTCTGCGGCGTCAAGCGCAACCTCACCGACGACCAGTTCCGCACCATTCGCGACATGGGCGGTATCGTCGGCCTCAACTACTGCAGCGAGTTCCTTTCCAACGACGCAACCGACAAGACCGCCGCAGACGTCACCTTCGACCAGCTAGCGGCACATATCGAGCACTGGCTCGACCTGGGCGGCGAGGACGTCATCGCGCTCGGCGGCGACTGGGACGGTGCCACGGTGCCCGCCTTCCTCTCCGATGCCAGCAAGATGCCCGAGTTCCAGAACATGCTCTCCAAGCACTTTGGCAAGACCGTGATGCAAAAGCTCTGCAGCGACAACGCGCTTGCCTTCTTTGAGCGTTATTAATTTCACATCCCTTGAGCGGGCCGACATGCCGAACGGTCGACATGCCGGCCCGTCCCCAATCTGAAGGACCGCTTTTGACGCAGCAGTTTACGATTTCCGTATCCCGACCGGATGGGACGCCCATCCCCGTCGTCGTTACCAAAAAGCGCGTCAAGAACTTCAACCTACGCGTCACATCGAGCGGCGAGGTCCACGCCAGCGCACCGCTCGGCGCCAGCCGCGAACGTATCGAGGCATTCGTTCAACGTAACAGTGCCTGGATTGTCAACCGACTTGCCCAGCGCGAGCAACGTCAGACGACGACACAGGAGTCGCTCAGTCCCCACTCGATCATTGCACTTTGGGGCAAGCCCATCACGGTACAGGATGCACTCGATCATAACTTTGCATCACCCGCACCGCGGCCCAAGCAGGCTACCTTCGCAAGTTTTATGGGTACCGACGAGCCAGACGAACATCCGCAGGCCAAGTGGAACGCGACCCTCGACGGCTTAACGCCCAGTGAGATCCAAGCCCATATTGACCAGCTCTATACGTCCGAGGTCACATCGGCACTGCGCGATATGGTGCACGCATACGAAATCGCAATGGGTGTCGACGTTTCCCGCGTTTCCGTGCGCAGCATGAAAACGCGCTGGGGCTCGTGCACGCCCAAAGCCGGCGCCATTCGCATCGCACGAGAACTTGCCGCCTACCCCGTCGAGTGCCTTGACATGGTTGTCGCCCACGAGCTCGTCCACCTGCTCGAGCCGAGCCACAATCATCGGTTTCACGCGCTGCTCGACACGTACTGCCCCAACAACAGGGCCCTGTCGCAGCGACTCAAAAAACCGCCCGCCAACGAGCTCTAGAGTCGGTTAGCGCACGCGCTCGATCTCGACACCGCAGCTTGCCAGGGGAAGGCCGACGGGCGCCCAAGGCTTATCGAGCTTAACGTGCACGCCAAGCAGCAGGGGGTAACGACGTAGCAGCATCGAGGCCACACCTTCGGCTGCAGCCTCGATGAGCTTAAACGTATGCTCTCGCAGATAGCAATCGACATCGTGGCACACCGAGCCGTAGTCAATCGAGGCGTCCAGGTTATCGTGCTCCCCCGCTGCACGCAGGTCGGCATAGAGCACCAAGGACACGATGAACTTCTGGCCCAGCGCGTTCTCTTCGGGATACACGCCGTGGTTGGCAAAGACCTCGAGACCGTCGATAGTAATGCGGTCAGCATGGCGCAGATCGTCATAGCTCACGTGGGGAACCGCCGTTGCGGTGGATATTTCGCCCCTTCCACGGCGGGCGAGCTCGGCGCCTTCAGTCTTGATTGCATTCTCGGGCAGTTTCTTGTTGCTCATCGCGATCGTCTCCTTCGTTTAGAACCCCGACCGCGTAAACTAACTACACGCGAATCGACAGGTTCTTTTTATCATCGCTCCAGTTGCAAGCATTGCGCGCGGGGCATGCAAAGCAGGCGCGCGACGCTTTGTCGGCTGCATAGAGCAGGCGCTCGAGCGGTTGGCTGTTCACGCGCAGCTTTCGATGGCCCAGAATGGCCGTCTTAATGGCTGCGGCATCGGCCGGCTCAAACGCTACGTCATCGGGCATACCGCCGAGAATCGCATCAGCGACGCGTTCGCTTGCAACATCATGGGATATACCCGATTCATACTGTTCATCTTTGCCGATATCGTGAAGAAGTGCCGTGGCGTAGATGACCTCGCGGTCAAATTCGAGCTGTTCCTCGAGATTCTTGATCCACATAATGCGAGCGACATCCAGCAGGTGGTCAATACCGTGGCGGCAGAAGATGCGCCCCGATTCCAACTGTGCAATGTTGCCCAGGTGCCGCCGGAACAGACCGTTGGCACAGATGTAATCAATGCGAGGCATGGCACCAAAAGGCGCCAGGCCCGAAGCCATAAAGCCGCGACGCGGCGTTCCCTCGTCAGTATTCGATGTAAAGTCGTTGACGACTCTCATAGTTAGCGTCCCAGCATCCTAAAGAATCGCTCCTCGAGCGCCGGATCGGTCTCAAAGACGCCGCGACGAGCGAGCGTCACGGTCTTGGTGCCAGGCTTTTGCACGCCGCGCATGGTCATGCACATATGCTCAGCTTCCATGAGCACAATCGCTCCCTGGGGAGCGAGATACTCCATGAGGGCATCGGCAACTTGTGCGCACAACTGCTCCTGCAGCTGCAGACGACGGGCGTAGACCTCTACCGTGCGGGCAAGCTTAGAAAGCCCTGCGACACGGCCGTTGGGGATATAGCCAATGGCAGCCTTGCCGTAAAACGGCAGCAGATGATGCTCGCACAGCGAGTAAAACGTGATGTCGCGCTCGATAACCAAATCGTTCGAAGCGACGGCAAAGGTTTTGGACAGGTGCTCCTCGGCACTCTGGTCCATACCACCGGCGATCTCACCATACATACGGGCAACGCGCGCCGGGGTCTCCAGCAGGCCCTCACGAGTTGGGTCCTCGCCTATGCCCTCAAGCAACAGCTTAATGGCGGCCTCGACTTTTTCCTGATCGACCATCTGGGCCTCACTTTTCCGATTTTGCGTTCGCGCTATGGTACCACGCCCTTTGGCATCGGCCACAAGCTACATAGTATGGGTCGAATAGACCGGATCGTCCCGCCAAAGCTCCACAGCGTCGCAAAGCGCAACGCCCTCGCGCACAGCACGGGCGCGCGTGGCGTTCATATCAATCACGCGCTGATTGCTCGAGCCCCTAAAACGCAATGAGATATCGTACAGATCCTGAACAAACGGGCCATCCACCAACATATCGAGGCAGGCAAGGATACGGTCCGTCGCCTCGGTATGGTGACGACCACCCGGCATAAGCTCCTCGAGCACGTCGCCGGTAAAGCACCAAATGGTCTTGCCCGACCCCGCGGGATAGGCCGCACGCACGCGTTCGATAAAGTCAACAAGCCCCGCCTGATTCTCGGGCTCCATAGGCTCGCCGCCCAGAATCGTCAGGCCATCGATAAAGGGATGGTCGAGGCTCTCGATAATCTTGTCCTCGACGGCACAATCGAACGGCTCACCCGCAGCAAAGTCCCACGCGACAGAGTTAAAGCAGTTCTTGCACCCACGACGGCACCCGCTCACAAACAGAGAAGTACGAACGCCTTCCCCATCAGCAATGTCGAAATACTTAATGTTCGCGTAATTCATAGGTAACTCTCCCGGGAGGCCGGGACATATCATCCCGTCCTCAAACATTCTCGGCCTGCGGCCTGCGAAACTGCGGGCGGGACGATATGTCCCGGCCTCATGCAAAGGGTAACTCAATGAACGAAGCGAACATCGAGTATAGGGTTCGAGGTCCAATAAAAACTTTGTTGCAGCTCAACCGCCATCGCAAGCAAAGCGTTGTTGCAAGTCAACTCATTTCCGCTAAGAACTTCGAGGAGTGAGCAGGCCGCATGCTGCATCTCAGCTACATCAACTTGGCCGCCCCGTAGCGAGGCCCCGGGCCTTTGCTCGATATGAGTTCCGCACGAACAGGAGGCGCCAGTGGCGCCTCCGTCGTGAGCCAGGACTGTCCGAAATAGCGAGTAAAGGCCCGGGGCCTCGCTACGGGGCGGCCTGGGATGGTTATTAGAGATGCAGCACGCGGTCGCGGATCTCCTCGGTTCGGCCCTGGTTCCAGAACTGGGTACCGATGTAGCCGCACGTACGACGGGCGACGTTCATCTTCTCCTGATCGCGGTTGCCGCAGTTGGGGCACTCCCACACCAGCTTGCCGTCATCCTCGAC
>DBGBZQ010000109.1:0-34824 GCA_048368115.1 Collinsella sp. | reverse complement strand
CATATCCGAACCCATGCCCGAGCCAAAGGTGCCGTGACGGTCGCCGCGCTTCTCCCAGCCCGTGCCCTCAAAACCGGCAGAACCGATACCGCTAAACTCGATATCCTCAAACGGAATCTCGTTGAGGAAGCGCGAGCGCGGGTTGGCAGAGGTCGAGCCGTAGGTGCGACGCGTGGCCGCATAGGTCAAGAACAGGCGCTTACGGGCGCGCGTGATGGCGACGTAGGCCAGGCGACGCTCCTCCTCGAGCTTACCCGGGTCATCGCTGCCGCCAAAGTCGTGCACGTGCGGGAAGATGCCCTCCTCCATGCCGGCCACGAACACCGCCGGGAACTCCAGGCCCTTGGCGGAGTGGATGGTCATCATGGTGATGGCATGCGTCTCGCCGGCCAGGGAATCCAAGTCGGAGCGCAGGGCCAGCCACTCCATGAGTGCCGGCAGCGCCTTACAGGTGAGCGGACCGTAGGTGCGCTCAATCTCGTCGGCATGCACGGCACCCGCCGGCATCTCCGTCGGCGCGGCATACGCGTTGCCCGCGATGGCGGCGGCCAGGGCATCCTGCGGTGAGAGCGCCGGGGCGGCTAGTCTATCGAGCGGATTGGAACCTGCAGCATCGCGCGCGCCGACGAGTGCCTCAAACGAGGATGCCGGGGCAGATGGCCCCGGTTCGGGCGCGGGCGCGCTCACCACGACGGACTCGGGCTCGGCGCCGGCAGGCACGTCGGCAACACCGGCTGCGCGCAGCTCTTCCAAGCTCTCGAGCGTACCCTCGATGTCCTCGTGCGTCTCCTCAAATTCGGCAGCGACGCCCAGGAATTCCTGGATGTTCTCGGCGCGGCTCTCGGACTCCATGGTGCCCTCGGCGCGAAACGCCTGCAGCAAGCCCGTCTTATCGACAATCATCTCGACGACGTCCTTGAGCTCGCCGTCCATGCGGCGGCCCTCGCGCACCAGCGACACAAAGCTCGACAGCCCGTTGCGCACCTTGGCGCTAAACATGCCGGTCTCGGCGCACGCGATCTCGCAAGCCTGGAAGAACGAGCAGCGGTTGTCGCGTGCCAGCTGCTCGATCTTTTGGATCGAGGTGGAGCCGATGCCGCGGCGCGGCGTGTTGATGACGCGCTTGACGCTCATCTCGTCGGCCGGGTTCACGATCATCTTGAGGTAGGCCATGACGTCGCGGATCTCGGCACGGTCGAAGAATCGCGTGCCACCCACGATCTTGTAGGGCACGCCTGCGCGCAGGAACATATCTTCGAGAATACGCGACTGAGCGTTGGTGCGGTAGAACACGGCGATGTCGTCGTAACTCGTGCCCTTGGAGTGCAGCTTCTCGATCTCGCCGGCAATCCAGCGGCCCTCGTCGCGCTCGTCGCTTGCCTGGAAGGCCTGGATCTTCTCGCCATCGCCCTCGGCCGTAAACAGACGCTTGTCCTTGCGCTGCGAGTTGTGGCGAACCACGGCGTTGGCGGCGCTCAGGATATGACCCGTGGAGCGGTAGTTCTGCTCCAGCTTAACGGTCTTGCAGTTTTTAAAGTCCTTCTCAAAGTCCAGGATGTTGGTGATGTCGGCGCCGCGCCAGCTATAAATGGACTGGTCATCGTCGCCTACGACCATGAGGTTTTGGTACTTGGCGGCCAGCAGGTTGGCGATCTCGTACTGGACGTGGTTGGTGTCCTGATACTCGTCGACGCTAATGTAGCGGAAGCGCTCCTGGTACTTGTCGAGCACCTCGGGGCGGGTGCGCAGCAGCTCGAGCGTGCGCACGAGCAGGTCGTCGAAGTCCATCGCGTTGGCGGCGCGCAGGCGGCGTTCCAGCTCCAGGTAGACCTGCGCGGCCTTTTTGTCATTGGGGCTGTCGGCGGATTTGAGCATGTCCTCGGGGCCGATCATGGCGTTTTTGGCCGAGCTGATCTTGCTGCGGATCATGTTGATGGGGAACTGCTTTTGCTCGATACCGAGCGCCTGCATAATGTCGCGCACCATGCGCTTTGAGTCATCGTCATCGTAGATGGTGAACTGACCGGTGTATCCCAGCAGGTCGGCGTCCTCGCGCAGCATACGCACGCACATGGCATGGAAGGTGCATACCCACATGCCACGGGTGCCGCTGGGAATGAGTGCCGCCAGACGCTCACGCATCTCGGCCGCGGCCTTGTTGGTAAACGTGATGGCAAGGATCTGCCAGGGCTTAACGCCCAGGTCGCCGAGCATATGTGCGATACGGAAGGTCAAGACGCGGGTCTTGCCCGAGCCGGCGCCGGCAAGGACCAGCAGCGGGCCCTCGGTGGTCAGGACCGCCTCGCGCTGAGCGGGATTAAGGCTGTCGATGTCGACGAGCGGCTTGGCGGGCTTGGGCGCCGGCGCGGGAGCGTCGTAGATGTCGAGCGGAACGAGCTCGGGCTCCGGCGCAGCAGGGGCGGTGTATGCATCGAGCGGCACGGGTTCCGGCGCGGGCGGCACAGGTACCGCGACATTCTTTTCCCAGGGCAAGGGCTGGGTCATGGGCGACTCCTCATCTGACGGACGGCGCGCCTGCGGGCAGCGCCATAGTTTGAGCCGTACCAGTATACCGAGCCGCGCGGACACCGACGCAAATCACACCACGACTCCGTGCGTCACCGTCAGGCTCGCCCCAGCGGATTTGGTGCAATGGGGTCAGGTTAGTCTGCACCAATCTATTGACAATCACGAAACCGCCGATGTCATGGCAGCAGCAGCGAGCGACGGTCAGGGCGAACAAATTGGCATGAAAAGGGGGCGGCATAGACCTTTTGGTCATGCCACCCCCTTTGAATGACAAGTTGTCGCCCTGGCCGCCGCGCAGTGTCGACTAAGTTAGAGGCCGAGCATCGGCTCCAGAACGAAGAAGTATGCGAGCACTACGATGCCCAGGATGATGCGGTAGACACCGAAGCACTTGAAGTCGTGACGGCGGACGAAGCCCATGAGCCACTTGATGGCGATGAGCGAAACCACAAAGGCCACAACGCAGCCCACGCCCAGGATAGCGACCTCGTTGGCACCGAACGTGCCGCCCTTGATGAAGTACTTGACCAGCTTGAGCGCACTCGCGCCAAACATGACCGGGATGGCCAGGAAGAACGTAAACTTGGACGCCACCGAACGCGTGCAGCCCAAAAGCAGGCCGCCGATGATGGTAGAACCGGAGCGAGACGTACCAGGCACCAGCGAAAGCACCTGGAAGCAGCCGATACCCAGCGCAGTCTTCCAGCTCAGGTCCTCGAGCGTGGCGATGGAGCCAAAGTCCAGATTCTCGTCATCGTCCTCATCCTCAGCGGTAGCCGCGGCGGGTGCCGCAAAGTGCGCACCGGCGGGACGTCCACCCGACACCACAGCACGCGAACCAAACGAACCGGCAACAGCCATTTCCTCGCGCTTGCTCGCGCGCCAGTTCTCGATCACGATAAACAGCACACCGTACACAATGAGCGCCAGCGCCACGACGGGAGCATTGTAGAAATGCTCCTCCATCCAGTCGTTGAGCGGCAGGCCGATTGCCGCGGCGGGAATGCAGCCAAGCACAATCTTGCCCCACAGCACCCAGGTGTCGCGGCGGCCCTCCTTGCCCTTGCTGGGCGAGAACGGATTGAGCTCATGGAAGAACAGCACGCAGACGGCCAGAATGGCGCCGAGCTGAATCACGACCAGGAACATGTTCCAGAACGTCTCGCTCACGTTCATCTTGACGAACTCGTCCACCAAGATCATGTGACCGGTCGACGAAACAGGCAGCCATTCGGTGATGCCCTCGACCAGGCCCATGAAGGCAGATTTTAGAAGCTCGATGATATCCAAAGGGACCCCCTCGTTAGACACCCGCCGATATTGTTCTGCGGACGGTGCGGGCGATGTCCCATTATCAACCGTTCGGGCGCGTCTGCGCCTACCCTTACCAAAAAACTCGTCCGTTCACAGAATTGCGAGCGGTCAAACCGAAATCCTTGGGTATAACTGCAACAAGATAAAGTGTTCGGCGGCCAACGCGCCCGCGCCCGCCCGAGGCACGAGCCCCGCGCCCGTGCGATAGACCAAGGAGGAAACCATGAACGAGGGCTACACCAAGGTATTTGTTTCACTCGATGGTACTGAGCAGCAGGATTTTGTGCTCGCACGCGCCATCAAGGTCGCCGCGAACAACGGCGCCAAGCTAATCATCGGCCACGTTATCGATTCCACGGCGCTCGAGAGCGCCGGTTCCTATCCGGTCGATCTGGTCAACGGCCTAGAGGAGGCATTTAAGAACTCCATCGCCAAGCAGCTCGAAGAGGCCAAGGCCAATCCCGATATTCCCGAGGTCGAGGTTATGATTCGCGCCGGCCGTATTCGCGAGACGCTCAAGGACGAGATGCTCGACGTGGTTAAGCCCGACCTGGTGCTCTGCGGCGCACGCGGCCTGTCCTCGATCAAGTATGCGCTGCTGGGTTCGATTTCGACGTTCCTGCTGCGCAACACCGACTGCGACATCTTGGTCGTGAAGTAGGTTCCTTCCCGCCGGCGCAGGGCCTGCGGGGTTATCACGCCGACGTCCTCGCCGCTTCGCGGCTGCGGGATGTCGGCTTAGATAACCCCTCCCGGCCTTGCGCCTTCGTCACCGTACTTCAACGAGTTGGCTGATAAAAGATGGCGTGCCGCCCCGTTTGGGGCGGCACGTTTTTTATGGGGCGATTCATTTAAATCCTTGCGGCTATATTCACGTTCGGGAACATAGCGCCAATTGCCTTAGCTAAGTTCACGTTCGGGAACATAGCCGTCCGCACCGTAAGACGGGCTGGCTACTCAAAGTATTGGAACTTGTTGGTTGAGAAGACGAATGTTACGACGAAGCCTTCGCCCGGCTCGGATGCCGCGGTGACGTCGATGCCCATCTTGGAGCACAGGCGCGCCACCAGGTAGAGGCCAATACCCGTTGCACGCTTGGTGGTGCGGCCGTTGTCGCCGGTAAAGCCCTTCTCGAACACGCGCGGCAGGTCTGCCGCACAAACGCCACAGCCGTTGTCCGCAACGGTGAGCTCGATGCGCTCGCTTGCCAGACCCTCGTCCAGCAACGCACCCGAAAACACGATCTTTGCGCCGTCCTCACGCGCATATTTAATGCTGTTCTGAATGAGCTGGCCCAGAATAAACTCGAGCCACTTCTCGTCGGTAAAGACCTCAAAGTCGAGGTTCTCGCACACCGGCGCCACGTGTGCCGCGATGAGCTCACGCGCATTGGCCTTGATTGCGCCCGTCACCAAGGTTTTGAGATCCCAGCGGCGAATCAGGTAGTCGCGCTCCACGACTTCCGAGCGCGCGTAGTACAGCGCCTGGTCGATATAGCGCTCCACGCGGGCAAGTTCGCGTGCCAGGTCGTCCACGCGCGACAGGTCGTCTTCGCTGCTGTCCAGGTTTTCCAAAATCAGGTGAGCCGCCGCCAGGGGCAGCTTGGCCTCGTGGACCCAGCTCTCGATATAGTCGCGATAGTCATCGGTCTGACGCCTGCCTTCGGCAACCTCGTCGCAGGCGGCTTTGCCCACCCGGCGCAAGACCTCGTATTCGAGCTCGCCCTCGGCATAGGTCGGGCATTGCACCATCTCCTGCACCCATGCGGGACTCTCGAGCTCCTCTGCCGCGCGCTCCAACTGACGCAGAAAACGGCGACGACGAGCGTACTCGATCACGATGCCGAGCATACCAAAGATAAAGGACACGCCAACCGCCACGACCACGATAGAAACGGGTGCACCGGCGACCGTCAGCACAAAGCAGCTCAGCAGCACGCCGCACGTCCACACGGCGACGGGAAGCAGCGCGTCTTTAAAGAACTTGGCAAACGACATAGCCGGCCCCTAGACCGAATAGCCTTGGCCGCGGTGCGTCGTCAAATACCCCTTGATGCCGATTTTTTCGAGCGTGGTGCGCAGGCGGTTGATGTTGACGGTGAGCGTATTGTCGTCCACGAAGGCGTCGGAGTCCCACAGGTCCTGCATGATGGCCGAGCGCGAGACGATCTTGCCCGCACGGCTCAGAAGCAGCGAGAGAATACGCAGCTCGTTTTTGGTGAGCTCGGTACTGGTGCCGGTTTGCATGTTGGTGACCATGGAGCGAGCGAGATCGAGCTCCAAGCCCTTGTGGACAAGTGTGCTGCGCTCGCCCGCCGCCGCGGTGCGACGCAGCAAGGCATTGATGCGCGCTACGAGCACGCGCGCGCTGTAGGGCTTGGGAACAAAGTCATCCGCGCCGAGCGTCATGGCCATGACCTCATCAATCTCGGTCGCGCGCGAAGTGAGGACGATGATGGGAACCTCGGATTCGCGGCGAACCTCATGGCAGATATGCTGGCCGTCCTTGACGGGAAGCGTCAGGTCGAGCAGCACCAGGTCGGGCGCGGCGGCGAGAATATCGCGCGAGACATGCTCAAACGATTCGCAGGCCTCGATTTCAAACCCGGCGCGGGCAAGGATGTCGATAAGCTCACGACGAATGGGCTCGTCGTCCTCAACGATATAGATTAGCGCCATGGATTCCGCCCCCCTCTTGGTTGTCTTGCCCCATTATGACCGCGGATCCGCAGATACGCGCCTCACGCGGCACCAAAGTGACAGAACTGTTCGCGAGTGGCAGAGGTTTGCCTCTCGCTCGCGACGAGCACGGGAATTAAATGAGTTTTTAATCCCCGTCCCAGAAACATCATTTAGCGGCGGGCACGGAGCTTTTCGTAGCCTTCGGCGAAGAAGGCGACCGTGGCGGCGTCGGAGTCGGCGGCGTCGGAGTCGGCGGCGGCAACCACACCGTGCTCGTCGCTCACCAGAAACAGCGCACCCTTGAGCTGCGCGGGAATGTCTACGCGCGTGACCGGGATGCCCTTGGTCTGGGCCAGCTGCTCAATGAGCGTCGCCGTGCCGCACAGGCACTCGTCCTCCGGCGCCACAAAGGCAAGCTCGCCGTTGTTGACGGCGGCGAGCAACTCGGGCGCCACGCCGGTCTCGTCGGCCTCGGAGCGGGCCTCGGCGGAACGGGCACGCAGCGCCTTGGCCGACGTATCGGCCAGCGGCTCGTACTCCCCCACCGTCATGGCGGCGTTGCCGTTGATGTCGATCACCAGCATGAGTACGCCGTCGTGCGCAGTGTAATCGCCCTCGGCAAGCGACCACTCAACGTGCTGCTTGGCCCAGCTGAGCATGTTATGGGTAAGCGGCTCGCCCTGCACCAAGCGCTCGGACAGTGCGCGAATGTGGCGGTTGAGCATGGGTACCTTTTTGTTGGACATGCGCCAACGGCAGACAAGCGCGGGCTTGTCGAGCGTAAATTTCTCGACCGCCTCCTGATTGGCGCAAAAGTCCTCATACGCACGCTGATCCTCGGCATTGCCAAACAGCTCGGCATCATCAATCTGGGGCATGGTTGTACCTTTCGTGTTAGTCATTCCGTCCTCTTATACCAAAAAGACGGCCCTCCAAACGGAGCAGCCGTCTTTTGCAGAGATTATTTTGTCCCAAGGCGGAACTTAGTGGCGGAAGTGGCGGGCGCCCGTAAACACCATAGCAATATTGTGCTCGTTGCAGGCCTGGATGCTCTCGTCGTCGCGCTTGGAGCCGCCGGGCTGGATGATGCAGGTCACGCCGTGTGCAGCAAGCACGTCGACGTTGTCGCGGAACGGGAAGAACGCGTCGCTTGCACAGGCAAAGCCGCCCTTCTCCACGCTCTCGCGCTCGCAGAAGTCCTCGGCGCGCTCGCAGGCAAGCAGCGCAGAGTCAACGCGGTTAGGCTGACCCGGGCCCATGCCAATGCCGGCCTTGCCCTTGGAGACCAGGATGGCGTTGGACTTAACGCCCTTGCAGACCTTCCAGGCAAACTCGAGCTCGGCCATCTCGGCGTCGGTGGGCTTGCGGTCGGTGGGGAACGTAAAGGTCGCGGGATCCTCGGTCACGTGGTCGACCTCCTGTACCAGCATGCCGCCGTCGACGGAGCGCAGCTCCACCTGGGCGCCGTGGTCCACGCCGCCGGTCGCCAACACGCGCAGGTTGGGGCGCTTGGCCATGCGCTCGAGCGCCTCGGCGGTGTAGCTCGGGGCGATGATGACCTCGACGAACTGCTTGTTCTGATCGGCAAAGTGCTCAACCAGATCAAAGGGAACCTCGCGGTTGCAGGCGATGATGCCGCCGAAGGCGCTCTTGGGATCGCAGGCGAAAGCGCGGTCGTAGGCAGCCGTGATGTCCTCGGCAACGGCAGAACCGCAGGGGTTCTGATGCTTGAGGATCACGCAGGCAGGCTCGTCGAACTCGCGGACCAGGTTCCAGGCGGCGTCGGCATCCAGATAGTTGTTGTAGCTGAGCGGCTTGCCCTGGATCTGCTCGGAGCCCACGAGCGGGAACTGCGAGCTCGCGGTGTTCTCGCAGCCCTCGGCAAAGCGGTAGACCGTAGCCTTCTGCTGCGGGTTCTCGCCATAGCGCAGGTCGTCGACCTTCTCCAGCGAGATCTCGAGCTTGGCAGAGGTGTCCGCCACGTCGCTTGCCTGGGCGGCAAGCCAACGGGAGATAGCCGTGTCGTAGGCGGCGGTGGTCTGGTAGACCTTCACCTGCAGGCGACGACGGGTGGAAAGCGTGGTGCAGCCACCGGTCTCGTGCATCTCGGCCAGGACGGCGTCGTAGTCGGCCGGATCAGAGACGACGGTAACGCTCGCGGCGTTCTTGGCAGCAGAGCGCAGCATGGAGGGACCGCCGATGTCGATGTGCTCGATAGCGTCCGCGAAGGTGACTTCGGGGTTGGCAACGGTCTTCTCGAACTCGTACAGGTTGACGACGACCAGGTCGATCAGCTTAATGCCGTGCTCAGCGGCCTCCTGCATGTGCTGCTCGGAATCGCGGCGGGCCAGCAGCGCGCCGTGAACCTTGGGGTGCAGCGTCTTGACGCGGCCGTCCATCATCTCGGGATAGCCCGTGAACTCCTCGATGGGGGTTACGGGAACGCCCGCGTCCTCGATGGCACGAGCCGTGCCGCCCGTAGAGATGATCTCGACGCCAAAGTCGTCAACCAGCGTCCGTGCGAAATCGACGACGCCCGTCTTATCGGTAACCGAGATCAACGCGCGTGCGATCTTCACATCAGATCCCATGCAGTCCTCCTGTCTGGTACGCCGCCGTGCTCTGTGAGTCGGTGATACGTCGATCTGCAGCGCTCGCGCAGCGGCATTGAAAATACTGATTTAATGTAGCGCATCGAGCGCATCGATGCACCCCGCAACGGGCGCATGTGCAGAAAAAGTTTGCGAGCTGAGGGGATGGGCACAGCACCGGGCACGGTGAGTTCATGGAACACAGGGGCACCATAATTCGATGCCAATGGCGTGGTAGAACTGTGCTCGATATGCATCCGCAAAAGAAAGAGGCACCATGGTCTCGCGGGTTCTCTACCGACCGTTTGATACCGAAGACTTCGACGCCATCGCGCTGATTCTGCAGCAGCTTTGGCATAACAATTCGGATAACGATGAGTACAACCGCCTTGAGGCCGCGTGCGACCTCGCCTACTGCCTTTCGTCGTCGACGTTTTCGCAGGTTGCCGTAATCGACGGCCAGGCACGCGGCATTGCGCTTGCACGCGCAGGACAGAGCTCCGGCGCCACCGTTAAGGAACATTGGATGGATACCGAACGCGCGCTGCTATCGCAGATGCGTGAGCTGGAGCCCGATGCCTGCGCCGAGTACCTCTCGTTTGTGCGCGCAACCATCCGAACCAACAACCGCCTGCTCGAGAGCAGCCCGTTGCCGCACGACAACGAGGTCACGCTGCTTGCCGTGGATCGCGATGTCCATGGCCTGGGCGTTGGCACGGTTCTGCTCGACGCCGCGGTCTCGCACCTGTCCTCGCTTGGAGCGACGAGGGCGCACCTGTACACCGACTCCAACTGCTCGTGGAAGTTCTACGAGCTGCACGGCTTTAAGCGCACGGCCACGCACCGCGCCAACCGCGAAGAGCGCCGTCACGACATGCCGCGCGAAAGCTTCCTCTACGAGCTGGACCTAACCGTCTAGGCCCAGCAGCCATACCTAGTCGTTGGGGACGTTCTTAAATGACTAGTCGCTGGGGACAGTCTTCGTAGGTAGCGCAAAAAAGGGGATGGACTTTCCCCGACGGCTGTCGAGAAAAACCCATCCCATAGCTTACGACCGCTAGAACGTTCCGCCGC
Organism: Collinsella sp.; assembly: GCA_048368115.1. Lineage (GTDB taxonomy): Bacteria > Actinomycetota > Coriobacteriia > Coriobacteriales > Coriobacteriaceae > Collinsella. The sequence goes on along the minus strand of DBGBZQ010000109.1, from coordinate 24,635 downwards.
CGCCTCCGCCGACGCCGCCGCCTCCGCCGCCAGAGAATCCGCCGCCTCCGCCGCCGCCCGAGCTGTCGGAGCTCGACGCCAGCTCACGGATGCTCTCGTGATACACGTCATCGAACGAATCGAGCGGAGACTCGATACCGTAATGATGGTAGTACCACCAGTAGCAGGGATAATTGTCATAGAAGCCGTCGGCCTCGCGCACCTCGGGCGGCACGGCCTCGGCAAGCTGACGCAGCACTTCCTTGGAAACACCCAGCGCCACGCCCATCACCAGCAGCTTGTTCCACAGCACCAGATCGCCGGGGACGGCTTCCTTTAGACGAGTGAAGTCCTCGAGCCAATGCTTAAGTGCCTTGCAGCGAGCCGCCACCTCGGCGCCCTCCGGCGTAAAGCGGCGGAACGTAAGGCCCACGCCGATACCCACCAGCACAATCGGCACCGAGATAAACGCGGCGGTAATGTTCGCCTGTGCGCCATCGGTAAAGAAGATGGATCCCACGGGAACAAAGGCGATCAGGATACCAAGAACCAGGCAAAACACCATTGCAACAATGCCGTCCGAGGCAACGTACTCGCTATCGGCCAGCTTGCCCTTAACGGTGCTCTGATAGTCCTCGAGCTTGTCGCCCACGGGTGTAGAGTGCTGCTTGACGTAGTGCTGCAGCTCGTCGAACGTGCGCGAGCGATCGCCGTTCTCGTCAGGCTTAGCACCGGCAAAGAAGACCTTGAGCACCATGTGGTCAATGCCCTTGGCCGACTTCCAGCCCGCATCACTCACCGTCACGCGATACGTCTGCTCTTCTTTTTCACGCCCCAACGGACCCTTCTTGGCCTTGGTCACGGTCGCCTGCTCCAGCTTGATCACACGGTCGTCAGTGAGCTTCATGAGCGTGGCGATATATGCCTGATCGGGCACCTCGTTCCAGCTCATGAGGGCCGAAAGCACGGCGGGATGGTCGGCCGAAGGCACATCGCGGAAATATTCGTCCTGGAAAAGCGGCTTGGGCTTGCGGCGGCGCAGCTTGAGCATAACGATTGTGCCGGTAAAGGCCACCGCCACAACAACACTTAGCACGGCAAGTGCATTGGCAATCATGCGAGCGTGAGCGCGGCGGGCGTTAGCTTCGTCGGCCCATTCCCTCTCTTCGCTCAGGATCGTTGACATGCGCTCTTCGCCCGAAGCGGCAAGCTGCGGCGCCCAGTCGCTAGGGAAGGCGATGCGTGCCTCGGCGAATTCGCCCTGATGCACACAGGGAATGGTATAGGTGACCATGGGTTCGTCCGCATCGAGCGATACATCGCCCGTCAGCGGGCCGTGGCCCCATGCGCGGAAGTTATCGCCCTTGACGGCCGCCGTCCCGGCAGCGGCATTTGCGAAGCGCACTTCCATCTCGACGTCATCGGAATCCGCAGACCAGCCGTCGCCCACAAACTTCCAGTAGAGCTCGGCGGTATCGGCCCAGTTCATAACCGCACCGGTCATGGTGTAGCTCACGTAGTAGATTGCGCTGTCGCCGCTCTCGTGAGGGCTGAACACCTTAATCCTTACGCCGTCACCGGTCTGCTCGACCGTGTAGACGCCAGAGTCGCCCTTGTTCGCGCTATCGACTTTGTTAAACGCGGTGTCCTCTTCCTCGACACTCAGCACGTCGACGCCCGCCGTGCCGCCCTGCTGGTTGGAGCCCGTATTGATCTCCCAAAACACGCCGTTGATGTCGTCGTCGAAATCAAACTGGCGTCCCTCGACAACGGTCAGCGATCCATCGGCCTCGACCGTGGCACTGATATAGGTCTGGGTCATGGAGTAGCCGTCGGCGTGCGCGGCGACAGGCAGCAGCAACAACGCAAGCGCGACGAGCACGCAGACGGAAGCGAATCGCGCAAACAGGTGGCGCTGCCGGCTGACTTTGGCGGCGAGGGTGTTCATAGGCACATCCTTTGTCTGTAAAACCAACAGCGCCATTGTCCCACGTTTACGGGCACACACGACGAATATCTAGGCGACCGGAGCGTCAAATGGGACAAAAGTCCCACCCGAGCCTGGCACTTAGGGACGTTCCTTATCTGCCGGCAGTTTAGGACACTCCTTGGCATGTCCTGCACCAACGATAGATACCACTTCACAGCTCCGTCACAGGTGTAGCGGCTTTGTGTGGGCGCGGCATGCACTGATTGAGCCGCCAGCCGAGGGGCATAAAGCAGTTGAGCGAAAACGGTTTGCCCCTTTGCCGTTCGCTTGAGGATCATGTCCCCCTTTTCCGCGGAACCCCCGGCAGTTGCGAAGAGCTGCCGGGGGTTCTGTCGTTTGGGGGGTTGAAGGGGCTAGCTTGCGAGCGGTAATCGAGATGTTGAGCCGGTGCCCGCCGCGCACAACACGCGGCCTCGACAACTTGCGGACCACAGTGACGCCTCCCCATCGCGCCCCGCGCTATACTCGTCCACATGGATATCAAAGCACGCAACATAGCAACGCCCGCCGCGGACGCGCCAACGACGCTGCCCGCCTCCGCTCCTGCGCCTGTTGTGGGCCGCTTTGCCCCGTCGCCCTCGGGCCGTATGCACCTGGGCAACGTGTTCAGTTGCCTGTGCGCGTGGCTTTCGGCCCGCAGCCAGGGCGGCAGCATCGTGTTGCGCATCGAGGACCTGGACGATCGCTGTAAGCGCCCGGAACTTGCCGCCCAGCTCATCGACGACCTAGCCTGGCTAGGGCTTGAGTGGGACGAAGGCCCCTACTACCAGCACGATCGCCTGGACTTGTACGAGGACGCCCTGCACCAACTGCAAGACGCCGGCCTCACCTACCCCTGCTTTTGCACGCGCGCCGAGCTCCACGCCGCGAGCGCGCCGCACGCCAGCGACGGCACGCCCATCTACCGCGGCGCCTGCCGAGGCCTTTCGGCCGAAGAGGTCGCCCGCCGCAGTGCCCTGCGCGCCCCGGCCACGCGCCTGCGCGTGCCCGACATCGACGACCTCGCAGGCGACGTGATCGAATTCGTGGACCGCACGTACGGGGCCCAATGCGAGGCGCTCGCCACCGAGTGCGGCGATTTTTTGGTGCGCCGCAGCGACGGCGTTTTTGCCTATCAGCTAGCCGTGGTGGTCGACGACGCCGCCATGGGCGTTACCGAGGTCGTGCGCGGATGCGACCTGCTGGGCTCCACGCCCCGCCAAATCTACCTGCAGCATCTGCTGGGACTTCCCACGCCGCACTACGCGCACATTCCGCTGCTCATGTCGCCGGACGGCCGCCGCCTTTCCAAGCGCGACCGCGATCTGGACCTGGGCGAGCTCCGCGCCCGCTTTGGCACACCCGAGGCACTGCTGGGCTGGCTCGCCGGGCAAACAGGCATCGCGCCGGACGCCACACCGCGCTCTGCCGAGCAGCTGGTCGAGCACTTTAGCTGGGATGTTATCCGCACGCATCGGGAAAACATCACTGTAACGGTCGAGTAGCCAGCCACCCCGCCCCTACGCGACATCCCAGGGCTGGAGTTCGTCGCCCAGGCGGACAATACAGTCGTAGAGCACGGTGTGGCACTCGGCTGGGTTGGCGTCACGATGAAAATGCCCGTAGTACCAGCGCTTGTAGTCCAGGTGGTCCTCCAGCTCGTCGAAAAACGTGGTGAGTCGATCGACATCGGGATAATTCCAGCCAGGTGCCGGGTAAAGCGTGGGCGAAAGCATGCGCGTGGAGCAGGTATGGGTGATCGCATAGTCGACCTTCCAACCCACGCTGTCGAGCTTTGCCCGCGCCTCCTCAAAGTTGCGCTCGTCCGGCAGCTCCTGCGGCCACCAGCTGGAATACGGAATGCGGTATTCCTTGTCCACGCTCGTGGCGCCGCCCATGGTAAAGACCGTTGAGCCGTCGAGCTCAAAAACCTCGCCGCGCGTCAGGCGCCGTATGGGCGAGGTATCCGACAGGCGCTGCGTCAGCCCACCGTGCCACAACTCCATGGGGCGTTCCGCCCAGTGATCGAAACGCTCGTGGTTGCCGTCGACAAACAGCACGGTGTAGGGGCGCGACTCCAGCCAAGCAATATCGGCACATTCCTCGGTAGAAAAGTCCCAGGGAAAGCCAAAGTCGCCCGCGATGATGAGATAGTCGTCACTTGTCAGACCATCCCCAAGATCCCAGTCGCGAAGCTTTTGCATGTCGACGCCGCCGTGAATATCGCCCGTCACATAGACCGTCATCGGATTACCACTTCCCTGTAAGTCGCTAGCCCGCATTCTGCACGATCACTAAGTCAACCGTTCCAGCCCTTCCATCCTTTGGAACCTACCCCTCGCTCTTCCATCCAAACGGGTCAAACACCCAAAAGATCAGATCGAGCACGCCGCCGGTCATCATGGCGCCGGCAAGAGCCATGCAAACATGCAGAGAACTGGCACTTCGGAGCACATCAAACGGCCCCAGAACAGCCAACAGCGCGACCGCTGCGCCGGCTACGCACAGCGCGAGGCACGGCCCCGCGTCCTTAACGCACTTCTTTGCGAGATGCTTTGCGTTGTCACTCATCGGTATCGAACTCCTTAGAGGGTCGTTGTTCAGACGCATGCCGCCGCGGCAGAGCGGGGCGGCAGGGTAAGTGTCACATGCTGTGCGGACATCAATGGAGAAACCACCTGCTCGACCAACCCTTGACGCCGTTTTGCACCGGCACCCCATCCCCCGCTATCGAGGTCCAATACTTCCCCACCGCCACCCAAAAACTCATCCAACGTTAATCTTGGCTCAAGAATCGCTTAATCTATAACCTGCACTATAGAGTTCGACCAAGGGCGGGGCGGCGCCGCGCAACGCAGACCGCCGAACGCAACGCTCGCGCCCGGGCAAATCGCCCGGCGTCGCGCCCATCGAACGAAAGGACAGGTCATGGACGACCTCGAAAAAGTTGAAACCATCCGCACCAAGTGCAACGTGAGCTACACCGATGCCAAGGCCGCGCTCGACGCCGCCGACGGTAACGTTCTGGATGCCATCATTTGGCTCGAGTCGCAGGGCAAGACGCAAACCACGTCGGCGCACGCCGCCACCGAGTCCGTGCCGGTCGATGAGCCCTCGGCCGAGATGGTCGCCGCGCAGGCCGCCTACGAGAAGTCGAGCGAAAAGACCGACTTCTCCAAGAAGATGGACAGCGTGTGGGAGTACCTCAAAAAGCTCTTCCGCCTGAGCCTGGACACCAAGTTTATTGCCACGCGCCGCGATGCGATCATCCTCAACATCCCCATCCTGATCCCCATCGTCGCGCTGTTTGCTTGGGGCGCCACGATATGGCTGATGCTGATTGGCCTGTTCTTTGGCATGCGTTACCGCATCGACAGCGACGGCGACGTGCCCGGCAGCATCAACAACCTTATGGATCACGCCGCCGACGCCGCGGACGACATCAAGCAAAATCTCAACGACGACAAGTAATCGCAGACGGGGGGCACGTATGGCACGGATCCTGATCGTAGAGGACGAGGAGAAAATCGCCCGCTTTGTGACGCTCGAGCTGGAGCACGAGGGCTACCGGGTGGAACATGCCGCCGACGGCCGCACCGCCGTGGACCTGGCACTGGAGCGCGACTACGACTTGATTCTGCTCGATGTGCTGTTGCCGCAGCTCAACGGCATGGAGGTCCTGCGGCGTGTCCGCAAGCACAAGGATGTGCCGGTGATTATGGTCACCGCGCGCGATGCCGTGATGGACAAGGTGGCCGGGCTCGATGCCGGCGCCGACGATTACTTGACCAAGCCATTTGCGATTGAGGAGCTGTTCGCACGGATCCGCGTGGCGCTGAAGCGCTCGGAGGCCGTGCGAGCGGCTTCGGGCGTTGGCGGCATCGGGACGGGCGCGGCGAGCGACGCGGGCGGGAGCGACGCTGCGATACCCCCGGTCAGCGACTCGGCCCAGGCTTCCGCCTCGCCCTCCCCCGCTACGCTCACCGTTGGCTCGGTCGTGCTCGATCCCGACCGCCGCGAAGTCACAGTCGGCGGCTCGCCTATCGCGCTCACGGCTCGCGAGTTCGACGTCCTCGCCCTGCTTATGGCGCATGCCGAGACCGTGCTCACACGCGAGCGCATCGCGCACGAGGCGCTGGGCTACGAATACGTGGGCGACACCAACAACGTCGACGTGCACATCGCGCACCTGCGCGCCAAGATCGAGGACGCCGGCGGCGCCCGCATCATCCAGACCGTGCGCGGGGTGGGCTATGTCTGCCGTGCGTAACGCCGAGGCCAAGCGCGTCACCTCCATCGCCCGCGCCATCAACTGGGGCTATATGTGGCGCCGCCTGGTGAGCTACGTCTGGCTCGATCTGTTGCTGTTGGTTATTACGGTGGCGATCCTCGTCTATGGATACAACCAGACGCTGCCCAACGGCGCGTTTACCGCAGGATGGATCCCCAGCGCCACCGTTCGCGGCATGTCGCTGACGCCCGCGCGCGGCTGGGACCTGACAACGCTCACCTATACCGTCGAGCTTGCGCGTACCACCAAGACTTTCCCCCTCGCGCAGGACCTCGTCACGCTATGGCCTCTCTACCTTGTCATTGTGGGTTGGCAGGTCATCAGCGTGCTCAACATGCTCGGCGGCGCCCGCCGCGTGCGCCGCACCATGGCACCGCTCAACGACCTGGCCTTGCGCGTGGACGAGCTCGGCCGTATGCAGCTCTCCGGCGGCAAAATGGAAACACTGGAGCAGGCCATCGAGCGCGCAAGCGTCGACTCGCCGAGCGTCACCACCGGCGACGCCGACCTGGCAAGCATCGAGGTCGCACTCAACCGCCTGCTGCGCCAGATGCAAGAGGCCAAGCTGCAGCAGATGCGCTTTGTCAACGATGCGAGCCACGAGCTGCGCACGCCCATCGCGGTGATTCAGGGCTACGTAAACATGCTCGACCGCTGGGGCAAAGACGACCCGGACGTGCTGGCGGAGTCTATCGCGTCCCTCAAGGCCGAAAGCGAGCACATGCAAGAGCTCGTGGAACAGCTGCTGTTTTTGGCACGCGGCGATGCCGGGCGCACGGTCCTGCGGCGCGCGCATACCAACTTGGCTGCACTGGTCAGCGAGGTATGCGAAGAATCGCAGATGATCGATACCGAGCACACGTATCGGCTGGCTTCTGACGCTGCGCTTGCCAGCGACCCGCGCTGCGACGCGCCCGTCGACGTGGCGCTCGTGAAGCAGGCTCTGCGCGTGATCGTGCAAAACGCCGCCAAGTACTCGGATGCGGGAACGACCGTCACATTTGGCATAACGCCGGATGCGGGCGCGGGCACGATCGACATAAGCGTTGAGGACGAGGGCATCGGCATGAACCAGGAATCCGCAGCTCACGCGTTCGAGCGGTTCTACCGCGCCGACAACGCGCGCGATGCCGGAGCGCAGGGCTCGGGCCTGGGGCTCGCCATCGCCAAGTGGATCGTCGATAGCCACGGCGGCGTCATCGGCGTGACCTCGGTCGAAGGGGTCGGCAGCCGCTTTACGATTCGCCTGCCACGATAGGAAGCCCCTCGGCATAAATAAAGGGATAGGGCCACGCGGCCCTATCCCTTTTTGCCAGCTATGGCAGCTTGTGCGCTACTCGCGGCACAGGTGCACGGCGAAGCCGGCGAACTCGCGCTTAAAGTACACGAGCTTGGTGCTACCGTCGGGCAGCAGCGCGCGCGACTCCTCGTTGACCTCGAGCCCGCGCTCGGCAAACCACTTCTCGGCCGCGTCAATGTCATTGACGGCAAAGCCGATGTGGCCCTTGGCGCCACGACCGTTCTGCTTCATGACCTCGATCAGCGAATCGTTAAAGTACGAAACCGGGGTCTCGATAACGGGCAGGCCCATCATCGTCGAGAACAGCTCCGCGATCTCCAGGGCGTCTGCCGGGTCGGCGGCGTTAATGCCCACATGGGCAACGCGCATGCCAAAGAGCTCAACCGGATTGGCGTTCTGCTCACTCATACAGTCAGCGCCTACTGAGCCATGACGTCGAGAACGGCCTTCTCGGCAGCGACGCGGTTCATGCCGGTCATGAAGGGCACGCCGCTCACGTACGGGCAGGTGAGGCCTTCGGGGGCAACGGTGGTGGCGATCAGCAGGTCGGCGCCCTCGTCGCAGTAGTCCTTGGCCTCGGAGATGGCGCACTGCACGATCTCGTACTTGTCGGCGTAACCGTTGGCGTCGAGCAAGGTGGCGACCTTCTGGGCAACGAGCGTGGAAGTAGCAGCGCCAGCACCGCAAGCCAAAACGATCTTCTTCATAGGTAATGTCTCCCTTCATGGTTTACTTTAGGTAAGTGTACCGCAGCGAGCGATGGCGCTCGGCCTCGATGCACTTTTATGCCAGTTTGCTTGCGCGCTGCGTATAATACATCTAGTACGTGTTGTCATACCGCTCGCTTTATGAGCGACTAAGGACCCCAATATGCCCGATTCCCGCACCCTCTGGACCGCCGTCGTTATCATCTGCATCGCCGTGTCGGTGTTCTTTAGCGTCAAAAAACGCACCACGTTCAAGCGCTTGCAGCAGCTTATGGCTGCCAAGCAGTGGGACGAGTTCGATCGTTTGCTCGACGCCAAACTCACCAGCATGCTGTACCCGCGCTATAACCGCGACTACCTGCGCCTGAACTCCTATCTGCTGCGCGAGGACCACGAGCGCGCCAGCGAGATGTTCGACCTGCTGCTGGGACTCAACCTCCCCAAGATGCAGCGTGTCGACCTGGTAATTAAGGCCTTTAACTACTACGTTGGCCAGGAGGACCGCAAAAAGTCCAAGGAGCTGTTGCACGAGATCAAGGGCTTTGAGGGCGGTCAAGCCGAAGCGGTTGCACACGAGTGTCAGCTGATGTACGACACGATGATCCTCAAGCGCCACAACGATATTCCCGAGCTGGAGCGCATGCTCGAGGAGGCCGGCGACGATAAGGTCAAGAGCTGCCGCCTGGAATACCTGCTGGCCCTGCAGTACAAGAACAAGGGCGACGAAGCCAAGTTCCAGGAGTTCCTGGAGAAGTCGGGGCAACACTCGATGGCCGTCAACGCGTAACGGACGGCTTGTGCTAGACTTCTAGTCTCACGGGGGCGTGGCGGAATTGGCATACGCAGGAGACTTAAAATCTCTCGCCGCAAGGATTGTGGGTTCGAGTCCCACCGCCCCTACCATGTGATTGCTTGCGAGCCCGTGTTCCCCAGGGATGTGGGCTCGCTTCCTTTAGATGCCGGTGGGACTCGAACCCGCGAGGGGGCGAGCGTTAAGCGGACGCGCAGCGTCCGTAGCGAGCCGGCGAGGGCGCCGACAGGCGGCCGAAGCCGGTGCGTATTTGCGCAGCAAATACGCAGACGTCCCACCGCCCCTACCACGTATTGTTTACGAGCTCGTGTCCCCAAGGGATGCGGGCTCGTTTCTTTTACACGCCGGCAGGGCTCTAAGTTGCGGTGGAATAGATCCTGTTTATACCGTTTACCAGCTTATTTAGGAACTATTTCACCGCAACTCAGAGGAAGACGGTTAAAGAGCACTCAGGCTCGGGGTCCAGGCGATGGTGGGGGTCGCACCGTCGAGAACCTCGTTGATGGTGGCGGCCATACCGGCGAGGAGGCTGTTCTCACTTACGGTGAGCGTCTTGTAGCCACCGGCGCGCATGAGCTCGCGAATCACCACGGCGCCGGCCAGAATCACGCCCGCGCGCTTGGGCTGCACGCCCGGCAGCGCAGCGATACCCTCCACATCCAGCGTAGATATACGATCGATGGCGGCCGAGATCTGCTCCATCGAAAGCTCGCGCAGGTGCACAAAGCTCGAGTCGTACGGCTCCAGTTCGTGGACCAGCGCCACGAGCGTGGTGACGGTACCGCCCACCGCGACGAGGCGCTCGGCGCGCTCAAAGTCGACAGGCAGGCCCTCAAAGTAAGCCCCGAACTGCTCGCCCGCCCATACGCCAGCGGCGGCAAGTTCACTGTCCGTTGGCGGCAGCGTCGAGAAAAACCGCTCCGTCACGCGGCGGCAGCCAATGTCCAGCGAGCGCGTCCCTTCTAGCGCAAAGACGCCACGCTCCGGCGCATAGACGCCCGTCGCGAGCTCCGTGGATCCGCCGCCCGAATCGGCAACAATGATGCGCTCGCCGGCAAAGTCGTGCGCCACGCCAAAAAACGTCAGGCGTGCCTCGACCTCACCCGGAATCACCTGCGGTTCGAGCCCCAGCTCGCGCAAGCCGTCCAGCAGCAGGGCAGCATTGGACGCATCGCGCGCGGCACTCGTGCACGTGGTGCAGATGCACACAGCCCCAAAGGCACGCGCCTCGTCCACAAACATGCGGCATGCGGCAAGCACGCGCTCGACCGCCGCCTCGCAAAAGCGGCCCGTCGCATCGACGCCCTCGCCCAGATCGGTAATATCGGTATGCTTGGACGATTCCACAATCGCTCCGCCCTCGACCTGGGCCAACACCAGTCGCGACGACACCGTTCCCAGGTCGATCGCGGCTACCTTATAGCGTTTGCAATTTGTCATTGCGGGCTCCCCTCCGGGCGCTATTTGCCATTGGACACGACCGTCTGGCCCTCGACGCCGTTAAACCCAAACAGCATGTCGAGCGCTTGGATGTACCACGGCGCGTCCTTACCGACTTCTTCGATTTCCTTGGCAACTTCGCTGGCCTTCTTGGCGTTCGACGACTTCTGGCTCGACGAGGCATCCGAATCGCCGTCCAGGCCCTGCACTTCAATCCTCTTTTCGCCGGGCATCACCAAGCCCAGGTCCTCGGATGCCGCATCCTTGATACCCTCCTCCGAGAGCAGCTTGTCGACGCTTTTTTGCAGCCCATCATTGTATTGCTGGCGAATCTCGACCTGCTTGGCCAAGATATCGCTCGAACGCTTTGCCACGTACAGATCGCGCACAGGGAAATACAGGCTCACGAGCACCAGGGCGACGACAATGCCGATGAATAGCCCTCGCTGAGGACCGTGGGTAAAGTCGTAAATTGCCTTGACCACTGCGTTGTCGTTGGCGTAGTGCATAAAGTCCGAGCCGGAAAGACGGCTCGAGGGCCTGCTCGATTTGTCGTGCGTCTGGGCCGAGGGACGCGACGCATGTGTCGAACGTGCCGGGCGCACCGGTCCATCTGTCGAAGTATTCACTTGAGCATTGGGGCGCGAGGTACTTGTCGGGCGCTGCATGGAGCGGTCGGCGCCGGCGTAGGCGGACCCACCGAGCTGCACCGTGCGCGCACGGCGAGGCGACGGCTCACGCGAACCGGCGGAATAGTACCTGTTGTCGTAAATCTGATCCATGTGCGCCTTGTGCGGTTGAGGTTTGTTTGCGCTAAGTATTCTAGTTATAGCACGAGCGTGCGCACCACCTTCGACAGCCTTTGCTCGACATAAAAAAGGCGCTGAGCCATATGGCCCAGCGCCCACAGCGCTTTGCGGCGTCCAGCCAAGGCGGGGGCGGAACCGAGTCAGCCTCCCCCTCGCCAAATTCGCCCGTTTAGCGAATGTTGTAGAACGCGGCCTTGCCGGCGTAGCGCGCGCTGCCCTCGAGCTCGTCCTCGATGCGGATGAGCTGGTTGTACTTGGCGATGCGGTCGCTGCGGCACGGGGCGCCCGACTTGATCTGGCCGGCGTTGACGCCCACGACCAGGTCGGCGATCGTGGAGTCCTCGGTCTCGCCGGAGCGGTGGCTCACGATGCAAGCGTAACCGGCCTCCTTGGCGGTCTCGATGGCCTCCAGCGACTCGGTGAGCGTGCCGATCTGGTTGACCTTGACCAGGATCGCGTTGGCGGCACCCAGCTCGATGCCCTTCTTGAGGCGCTCGGTGTTGGTGACGAACAAGTCGTCGCCCACCAGCTGCACCTTATTGCCAATGCGGCGGGTAAGCTCGACCCAGCCGTCCCAGTCCTCCTCGGCCATGCCGTCCTCGATGGAGATGATGGGATAGGTGTCGACGAGCTTCTCCCAGTAATCGACCATCTGGGCGCTCGTGTACTCAACGCCCTCGCCCTTGAGCTCGTACATACCGGTCTCAGCGTTGTAGAACTCGGTGGACGCCGGATCCATGGCGTACATAAAGTCGACGCCGGGCTTAAAGCCAGCCTTCTCGACGGCCTTGGTGATGTACTCGAACGGCTCGGCATTGGTCTTAAGGTTGGGGGCAAAGCCGCCCTCGTCGCCCACACCGCCGCCCAGGCCGGCCTCGTGCAGCACGCCCTTGAGGGTGTGGTAGACCTCGGCGCACCAACGCAGGCCCTCGGCAAAGCTCGGGGCGCCCACCGGCATGATCATGAACTCCTGGAAGTCGACGTTATTATCGGCATGCACGCCGCCGTTGAGAATGTTCATCATAGGCGTGGGCAGCAGGTGGGCGTTGACGCCACCCAGGTACTGGTACAGCGACAGGCCCGCCGACTCGGCAGCGGCGCGGGCGACGGCCAGCGACACGCCCAGGATGGCGTTGGCACCGAGCTTGGTCTTGTTGGGGGTACCGTCCGCAGCAATCAGCGCGGCATCGACGGCGCGCTGGTCGAAGGCATCGAGGCCCACGACGGCGTTAGCGCACTCGTTGTTGACATGCTCGACGGCCTGCGAAACGCCCTTGCCCAGGTAGCGGCCCTTGTCGCCATCGCGCAGCTCGCAGGCTTCAAAGGCGCCGGTCGAAGCACCCGAAGGCACCATTGCGCGGCCAAAGCTGCCGTCCTCGAGCACGACCTCGACCTCGACGGTGGGATTGCCGCGGCTGTCGAGCACCTCGCGACCGTAAACGTCCAAAATATCGCTCATGTTGTCTCCCTCTCACTTGGAAACGTAGTTGATGCAAGCGACTGGCCGACCGTGCACCATCGGTGCGCCTCCGTAAGTTAGCCATGTCGCACTTTTTGCATTATGCCCTAAGTTAGCCGAGGGATACAATTGTTTTTCGAAAAATTTAGCGGGAACGATGAGGCATGTCAGCCCGTCGTTCCCGCAGTCTTACTCCTCCGCCTTTGCGGCATCCCAGAGGTCGTTGAGGCCGTGGGTCGAAAGCTCAGCCAGATCTACATGAGCGTTGGCCGCCATCTGCTCCATCGCGGCCCAACGGCGGCGGAACTTTGCCGTGCTGGCACGAAGGGCACTCTCGGCGTCGATTCCCTCCTTGCGCGCAACGTTGACCAGGGCAAAGAGCAGGTCGCCAAACTCCATCTCGCGCTCGGGCGAGCCGGGAGCCTCGGCCTCAAACTCGGCACGCTCCTCGGCGACCTCGTCCCACACGTCCTGGACCGTCTCCCACTCAAAGCCCACGGCCGCTGCCTTGCGCGACACCTTCTGGGCCTGCATCAGCGCCGGCAGATGCGTGGGCACACCGTCGAGCAGGCCCTCGGGCGCAGCCTCGCCTGCCGCCACGGCTTTGTCCTTGGCGGCCTTCTCGGCAAGCTTGACCTCGTCCCAGATCTTGAGTACCTCGTCGGAGTTATCGGCATCCGCATCGCCAAACACGTGCGGATGGCGTCGGATGAGTTTGGCGTCGATATCGCGTGCCACATCGGCCAGCGTAAACTCACCGGCGTCCGCCGCAATCTGCGCATGCAGCACTACCTGCATGAGCACGTCGCCGAGCTCCTCGCGCAGGTGCGCCGCGTCGTCCGCCTCAATGCAATCGAGCGCCTCGTAGGCCTCCTCGATCATGTTCTTGCCGATGCTCTGGTGCGTCTGTTCGCGGTCCCACGGGCAGCCATCGGGCTGACGCAGACGCCAGATGGTCTGCACCAGATGCTGCAGCTCGGCCGACGCGTCGACCAGCGTGGACAGATCGCGCGAGCCCTCGGCATTTTGCTGAGCCATGTGCTGCGCCATGGTTAGTCCTCCTCCATGATCACGTGACGGAACGCACCGCCCTCGTAGATGCCGTAGCTGTGCGTACCGTCCTTGGGAATGCTCACGCTGCCGGGATTGAAGAGCCACAGGCCCGGGTGCGCCTCGCTTGCCTCGTTAACCTTGATGTGCGTGTGGCCGTAGACGAGCGCGGAGCCCTCGGGCAGCGCGGGCGCGTGGTCGACGCTGTTGTGCATGCCGGCGCCAAAGACGTGGCCGTGTGTCAGGAACAGCTCGCGGCCGGTCTCGTCGAACAGCGTGGCGTAGTCGGCCATGACGGGAAAGTCGAGCACCATCTGGTCGACCTCGGCGTCACAGTTGCCGCGCACCGCGATGATGCGGTCGGCCAGGGCGTTGAGCAGCGGAATCACACGCTTGGGGGCGTAGTCGCGCGGCAGGTCGTTGCGCGGACCGTGGTAGAGCAGGTCGCCCAGCAGGACGATGCGGTCGGGCTGCTGGGATTCGATGGCGGTGACCAGGCGCTCGGTCCAGTATGCCGAGCCGTGGATGTCGGAGGCGATGAGGTATTTCATGGAGATCCTTTCGGGAGGGGTTGATGTGGCTGGGCATGGCGTGTCACCGGCCGCGTTACTCAAATCGCAGCGCCGCGGCTTGTGCCGTATGCATCACGCGCTGGAGCGGTACGTTATGCTCGCGGGCGAGACGGGCGCAGTCCTCGTACTCGGGCGCTGCACGCTCGCTGCCGTCGGGCAGAGTCGCCACCTTAACGGATACCTCGCCCCAAGGCGTTGTTACGCGCTCAAAGCGGCGTGGCAGGCAAACGCGCTCCATAACTTGACGGCGGATGCCATTGGTCGTGGTTTCCAAAAAGATAATCGTCTGCAGGCGCTCGATATCCTCGTGGGTACAGATTACCTGCAGCTGCCAGCCGGGGCGGCCTTTCTTGCAATAGAGGGGCAGCCAATGCACCTCGCGCGCACCGGCCTCGCGCAGGCGGTCGGCGGCGTAGGCGAGCACCTCAGGCGACGCGTCGTCGATGTCGCACTCCAGCTTGACGATGGTCTCGGGCGCATCGGTCTCGCGGGACAGCGGAGATTTGCTATCGCATGGCATACGGTCCGGCTCCTTTCCGCACGGGCTCGTTTTGTTCATCCAAACGCTAGCACATCGGACGTGGCACAGGCGTGACTTTCGTCCGTCGCCGCCCTCGCTCCTAACCAAACGTGTACATCAGCCTCCAAACATGTCATTTTTTGTCGGTTTTGGAGGCTGACGTACATGTTTTGAGAGCGCAAGCGAGGCCGCGCCGCGCAGCCTTTCCGATCGATTTCGGCACCCCGCGCGTACGACGCGCCGAGGCTGCGCCATTACAATGGAGCGGATTCGCTAAATGCAAAGGAGCCGCTATGCCTATGTGCCCGCTGGTCGATTGCCATACCCACACCTCGTTTTCGGACGGCCATGCCTCATTTGAGGACAACGTCCGCGCCGCTGCCGCCGCCGGCTGCCGCGTCATGGTCTCGGCCGACCATCTCACCCTGCCCGCCAGCATGGACGCCAGCTGCGAAGTGCAGGTTGTCGAGGGCGACTTGCCGGCACATCGTCTGGCCTTTGAGGATGCTCACAAGCTTGCCGCGCAGATCGCGCCGGATCTCAGCTTTATCTATAGCTTTGAATGCGATTGGTACGAGGGCTGCGAGCCTTTGGTTGAGCGCTGGTCCCAGGGCGCCGTCGTGCGTCTGGGCAGTGTGCATTGGATTGGCAACCCGGGAGATATTGCGGCAGGCGCCGCGGGCACGGCAGGGACAGAGGACGTCGCTCGCCCCGATACGCCCGATTCCCTTTGCGGTTGGATCGATGACGACACCAACCTGCATGTTTGGGAAAACTTAGGCGTGCGCGGTGTATGGGAACGCTACGTCGATGACTGGTGCCGCGCCTGCGAGAGCCCGCTCAACTTTGATGTGATGGCTCACCCCGACCTGGTCATGCGCTTTTCGAAGGAAGGCTTTGCGCCCGACTTTGACCTCGCGCCGTTTTGGGAGCAGATGGCCGAATGCGCCCACGATACGGGTCGTCGCATTGAGGTCTCGACCGCCGCACCGCGCAAGGGCCTCGACGACTATTACCCCTCGACGGGGCTGTTGCGTTGCTTCGCCCACGCCGAGGTACCCATCACCTTTGGCTCGGACGCGCACCGCGCCTGCGATATTTGCTGGAACATCCGCGAGGCCCAGGCCCACGCCTACGACTGCGGCTATCGAACCTTCGATATCCCCCACCCCACCGGAGAATGGGAGTCCACGCCCCTCGCCTAAGACTAGTGGCGGCGGGCGTTGAGTTCGCCGGCCAGCTCGTCGAGGGTGATACCGTAGCGTTCGAGCGTTACGAGCAGATGGTAGACCAGGTCGCCAGCTTCGTAGCGGATGTGGTCGTGGTCGTTGTCCTTGCAGGCCATGATCACCTCGCTCGCCTCCTCGGCAAGCTTCTTGAGCAGCTCGTCCTCGACGTCGGTCAGCAGACGGGCGGTATAGCTCTCCTGCGGCGATGCGTCGCGACGGCCGTGAATCACCTTGGCCAGTCCCGTCAGCGTCTCACCGATATTTCCATCCTGAACGTTTGCGGTGCGCACACCCATGGTTCAATCCTTTCTGGTGGCCGAGCGTCTAATCGAGCGCCCGCCCTACGCGAGTTTCTTAAAGAAGCAGGTACGGTTGCTGGTGTGGCAGGCCGGACCCGGCGAGTCGACCTTGACCAGCAGCGTATCGCTATCGCAATCGGCCCAGAGCTCCTTGACCTCCTGCATGTTGCCGCTCGTCGCACCCTTGTTCCAGAGCTCCTGGCGGCTGCGGCTCCAAAACCACGTGGTACCGGTCTTGAGCGTCAGCCCCACCGATTCCTCGTTCATCCAAGCAACCATAAGCACCTCGCCGGTGTCATACTGCTGAACAACACAAGGAATCAATCCTTTGGCGTCGTATTTAAGATCCGCTGGAGTAGTAATTTCTCTCATTTCAATTCCCCAATTTAAACATCGCCGGTCGGCGAGGGTTGTCCAGGTGCCGCAGGTTGCCGCGAAAGAGGAGCGACGCGTACTTTGGTACGCGAGCGACGGTTTAAGCGGCAAGATGCGGTGCCTGGGCAAGCCGCAGCGAAGCCCGCAGCATTAGAAGTCCAACCTCACAGGAATACCCTGCGACGCCATATACTCCTTCACCTGGCGAATGCTGAACGTCCCAAAGTGAAAGACGCTCGCCGCCAGCACGGCATCGGCCTCGCCCTCAATCACGCCCTCGGCAAAATGCTCGAGCGCGCCCACACCGCCGCTCGCAATCACCGGAATCGGCACCGCGCGCGCCACGGCGCGGGTGAGCGCCAGGTCAAATCCGGCCTTGGTGCCGTCGCGGTCCATACTGGTGAGCAGGATCTCGCCGGCGCCGCGACGAGCCGCCTCCTCGGCCCACGCCACCGCGTCGATGCCCGTGGCGTTGCGGCCGCCCGCCGTGAAGACCTCCCACTTGTCGGCACCAGATGCGCCGGGCAAACCGACGCGCTTGGCATCGATCGCCACGACCACGGCCTGGCTACCAAACGCCGCGGCAGCCTGGCTAATCAGCGACGGGTCGCGCACGGCGGCAGAGTTGAGCGACACCTTGTCGGCACCGGCTGCAACCATGGTGCGCATGCCCGCCAGGTCGCGAAAACCGCCGCCCACGGTATAGGGAATGGCTAGCTCCTCGGCCGCATGCGCCGCCATCTCGATGGTCGTCGCACGGTTGTCGCTCGTGGCGGTAATGTCCAAGAAGACGACCTCGTCCGCACCCTCGCGGTCGTAGGCGCGCGCCAGCTCCACCGGATCGCCCGCATCGCGCAAGCTCACAAAGTTGACGCCCTTGACCACACGGCCGTCCTTGACGTCCAGGCAGGGAATCACACGTTTGGTAAGCATGGGCTACTCCTCCCCTCGGGCGGCGGTCAGCGCCTGTACCAGCGTAAAGTTGCCCTCGTAGAGCGCGCGACCGGTAATGGCACCTTCAATCGCGCCCTCACCCACTGCGGCCAGCGCGCGGATGTCGTCGAGCGTCGAGATGCCACCCGATGCCACGACGGGAAAGCCCGCGACCTCGGCCACATGGCGATACGCCGCCACATCGATGCCCGCCTGCATGCCATCGCGCGCAATGTCGGTATACACCAGATGCTTAAAACCCAGCTCGGAAAGCTGCGCCACGGCGTCGTCGAGCGCCACGCCCGCGCCGTCACGCCAGCCGTTCACCTTGACCTGGCCGTCGCGTGCGGCAATATCTGCCACCAACAGCTCGCCAAAGCCTTGGGCCGCCACCTCGGCAAAACCCGGCTCGGTCACGAGCACCGTGCCTAGTGCGATGCGGCGCGCACCGTAGCCGGCCAACTCGTCGATGCGCGCGAGCGAGCGGACGCCGCCGCCCACGTCCACGGACAGACCGTTGACGCCGCAGATGGCCTTAATCGCCGCCGAGTTGGCAGCGCATGTGTCCTCGTCCTCGCCAAAGGCAGCGGACAGGTCGACGACGTGCACCCAGCTTGCGCCCTGCTCGGCAAACGAGCGAGCAACGGCCACGGGGTCGTCGGAATATACCTTGCAGCGACTCCGGTCGCCGCGCTCCAGGCGCACGACCTTGCCGCCGATCAGATCGATTGCGGGAAACAGGATCATCGGCCGGCCTCCTCGACGATGTTGACGAAGTTCTTAAGGATGCGCTGACCCAGCGCGGAGGATTTCTCGGGATGGAACTGGCAACCCCACACGTTGCCATGGCGCACGATGCACGGGAAGCTCCGCGTATAGTGCGTGCGCGCCAGCACATCGGCGGCATCGGAATCGTCGGCCACCGCGTAGCTGTGGGTGAAGTACATGTTGGCACCCTCGGCAAAACCAGTAAGCAGCGGATCGGCCGCACCGGCGGGCGTCATGTGCACCTGGTCCCAGCCCACGTGCGGCACCTTCAGGCGGCTCGACTCCAGGCGCGTGCACGAACCGCGCATAATACCCAGGCCATCGACCCAGAGGGCACCGGCCCGCTCGGAGGCGTTGCCGTCGGCGACCGCGCTCTCGCTCGCAGGAACGCCCTCGTTGCCGCGCTCAAAAAACAACTGAAGGCCCAGGCAGATGCCGAGCAACGGAGTTCCGGCGGCAACGGCGTCGAGCACCGCGTCCGCCTCGCCGCCCTCGCGCATAAAGGCGACCGCGTCGTAAAACGCGCCCACGCCCGGGATGACCAGGCCGTCGGCGTTGCGGATCTGCTCCGGATCGTCCGACGTGCAGGCGGCGGCACCGGCGCGCGCAAGCCCGCGCGCAACGCTCGACAAGTTGCCCTTGTGGTAGTCGACCACCACGATCTTCGGTTCGCCCACGCGACCCCTCCCTTATCTCATCGTCCAAAACCACCACAAAGGGGACAGGCACCTTCGTAGTGGTTTTTGCCTTTGTTGCGGTTACAGCGAGCCCTTGGTGCTGGGGATGCCATGCACGCGGGGATCGAGCTCGCAGGCGTGGCGCATCGTGCGGCCCACGGCCTTAAAGGCGGCCTCGATAATGTGATGCGAGTTGCCGCCCGCCAGCTCGCGCACGTGCAGCGTGAGCTTGGCATCGCGCGCAAAGGCGTAGAAGAACTCGACGGCCAGCTCGGTATCGAAGCTGCCCACGCGCTCGGTCGGCACGGGCAGCTCGCAGTAGGCCTGCCCGCGGCCCGAAATATCAACAGCAGCCATCACAAGCGTCTCGTCCATGGCGATCGCCGCGTCGGCAAAGCGCGTAATGCCCGCCTTGTCGCCCAGCGCCTGGCAAAACGCCTCGCCCAGCACAATACCCGTGTCCTCGACGGTGTGATGTGCATCGACCTCGACGTCGCCCACCGCGTGCACCGTCAGATCGAACAGACCATGGCGGCCAAAAGCGTTGAGCATGTGGTCGAAATACGGCACGCCGGTCGAGATATCGCACACGCCAGATCCGTCCAGGTCGAGCTTTACGACAATGTCGGTCTCGCCCGTCTTGCGGGTTACCTCGGCATAGCGGTCCATCTACATCTCCTCCTTCACCAGCGCGGCAAACGCTGCCAGCACCTCGTCGTTTTCCTGCGGGGTGCCCACGGTAATGCGCAGGCAGTCCGCGAGCCCCGGCGCGTAGCTAAAGTCGCGCACCAAAATTGAATACTCGTCGCGCAGGCGCTCGCGCACGCGCGTGGCATGCGGCGTGCGCACGAGCACAAAGTTCGCCGCGCTCGGCCACGCCTCCACGGGCAAGCCCTCGGCAGCCATCACGCGCAGAGCGGCCAGCTCGCGCTCACGCTCGGATGCGACCTGCGCCACCACAGGTGCGTAGGCATCGCGGGCACGCACGCAGGCAAGTGCTGCCGCCTGGCTCAGCACGTTGACCGAATAGATCTGGCGAATCGCCGCGAACACGTCGATGACCTCGGGCGCCGCGATCACATAGCCCAGGCGCGTGCCGGCGGCGCCGAACGCCTTGGACAGTGTATGCAGAATCACCAGGTTAGGATGCTCGGCAATAAGGCCTTGCGCCGTAGTTGCCGCGCCAAACGAATCGTCGGCAAACTCCACGTAGGCCTCGTCGACCATGACCATGCCGGGGCACGCATCGCACAGCGCCGCGACAAAGTCGAGCGGCGCCACGTCGCCCGTGGGATTGTTGGGTGAGGTCACGATCGCCAGGTTGCACTCGGGTGCGGCCGCGAACACAGCCGCCTGGTCGAGCTCAAAAGTTGCCGGGTCGCGCCACACGTCGCGCACCTCGGTCTGACAGAGCGACGCAAAGAACGCGTACTCGCTAAAGCACGGCGGGCAGTTGAGCAGGGTCCGCCCCGCGCCGCCAAACGCCAGCAGGAAGTTATAGAGTAGCTCGTCGCCGCCGTTGCCCACGCAGATGTTCTCGCGCGTCACGCCATGCCAGGCAGCAAGCTCGTCGCGCAGGTCGTTGGACATGGGATCGGGATAGCGGTTGAGCGGTGCGGCAGCCAAGGCCGCATCAACCGCCTCGCGCACGCCGGCCGGCACGGGATAGGTGTTCTCGTTGGCCGAAAGATTGATGCGCGTGGGCGTAAAGTTGGGATCGTAGGGCTCGATGCCGGTCAAGTAGGGCTGGACGAGCTCCTTCATGCGGGGCGTCAGCTCGGCCATATTAGGCCTCCTCGCCGGTCGCGCCAGCGGCACCGCCCGCAGCCGCCGCCAGGTCCACGCCCTCAGCAACCGTCGCCACGGCGTCGCCCGGCCAGGCGACCTTGGTCAGGTCGGCCGCAGCCAGTGACTCGGCACTCACGGCATCCTCGCCCTGCTCCAGCACGCGACGACGCAGGGCAGCAGAAAGCGCGTGCGCCCACAGGCCCTCGGCCTCGGCTAGACGCTGTGTGGCGGGAGCGTCAGAGAGCAGGCCCTCGGGCGTATAGCAAATGACGCTCGAGCGCTTAACGAACTCTTCGACCGAAAGCGGGTTGGAGAACATGGCCGTGCCGCCGGTTGGCAGCGTGTGGTTGGGACCGGCAACATAATCGCCGAGCGGCTCGGAGCTCCAAGCGCCCACAAAGATGGCGCCGGCGTTGCGAATGCCGCCGAGCAGGCCCATCGCGTCCTTGCAGTGCAGCTCCAAGTGCTCGGGCGCCACGGTATTCACCGCCTCGACGGCGGCAGCCATGTCGGCGGCCACCACGATGGTGCCCTCATTGTCGAGCGAAGCACGCGTGATCTCGGCACGCGGCGACTGCGCCACCAGGATATCGATGCCTGCCTCGACCTCGCGCGCAAACTGCTCGTCGCAGGTCACCAGATAGCAGGCTGCCAGCGGATCGTGCTCGGCCTGGGCCATCAGGTCGGCCGCGACCACCATGGGCTTGGCCGTGGCATCGGCCAGCACGCAGACTTCGGAGGGGCCAGCGACCATGTCGATACCCACGTCGCCCGAGACAATCTGCTTGGCCGCAGCGACAAAGGCGTTGCCCGGGCCGGTGATCTTGTCGACGCGCGGAATAGTCTCGGTGCCGTACGCCAGCGCGGCCACGGCCTGAGCGCCACCCACCATATAGATCTCGTCCACGCCGCCGAGCTTTGCCGCGGCGAGCGTATACGGGCTGATCAGGCCATCTTTCTGCGGCGGGGTCACCATGACCACGCGCTTGACGCCGGCAACCTTGGCGGGAATGGCATTCATGAGCACCGTGGAGGGATATTGCGCGCGGCCGCCCGGTACATAGATGCCGGCCGCCGCGAGCGGGGTCACCTTAACGCCGAGCATCGTGCCGTCCGCACGCGTGGTAAACCAGCTCTGCTCGACCTCGCGCTGGTGGAACTCGCGAATCTGGCGCGCGGCCTTCTCGAGCGCGGCGACAAAGGCCGGATCAAGACCTTCGAGCGCGGCATCGATCTGCTCTTGCGGCAAGCGGAAGCTCTGCAGCTCAACGCCGTCAAAACGCTGGCAGTAATCGCGCACCGCGGCATCGCCGTTGGCGCGCACGTTGACCACGATATCACGGGCGGCGTCGACGATGTTTTGCGGCAGCACGCCCTTGCGGTTGAGCTGGTTGGTAACGAGACGCTCACCGGGAGCGAGTTTGATGATCTTCATATCGGTATCCCCTATCGGTTGAGGTTGCGTTTGAAAAACGAGATGCCGGGCAGCGGCACCAATCGGTCCGCAGCCCGGATATGGGGGCGCCCGTGCGTGCTCGCGCTATTGTGCCGAGCCCGCAACGGGCTCAAAATGCTTGTCCTTCACGGCCGCTGCCAAGCGATCTGCCAGATTGCGCACGCGCGGATCCAGGCGTGCAGCACCCGGGTTGACAAAGAAGCGGGCCGTACAGTCCATAATGCGACCGGTGATGACCAGGTCGTTGTCGCGCAGCGTGGCACCCGTGGCGGTAATGTCCACGATACGGTCGGTCATACCGACAATGGGACCCAGCTCGATGTTACCGTGCAGCGAAACGATGTCGGCGTTCACGCCGCGCTCGGCATACCAGGCACTCGCGATGCGCGGGTACTTGGTGGCCACGCGAAGCGACCCGCGACGGGCATAGTTGCGCTCGGCCTGACCGGCGCGCCACGCGGGCTCCGCCTCAATAAAGGTGCACAGGCCATAGCCCAGGTCGACCAGCTGCAGCAAGTTGAGGTCTGCCTCGATGAGCGAGTCCCAACCGCAGACGCCGCAATCGGCACCACCGCAGCCCACAAAGGCAGGCGCATCGCTGGGACGCACGATGACAAACTCGATATCGCCGACCGTGCCCTCGCCGGCACGTGTGTCGCGGCCGCGCACGATCAGGTGACGGCCGGGGTCGCGCAGCTCAGAAACGTCCAGGCCCGCTGCCTCGAGCACCTCGAGCGTGTCGGCCTTAAGCGAGCCCTTGGGCACGGCGATGCGCAGCGGACCCTCGGCGCCACGGCCCGCGGCGTGATCGCCGTCGGAAGCGGCATCCTCGGCCGAGGTGCGCGCTGCCTCCAGGCGCTCGAGCGAAAAGGCGAAACCCGCCGCCGGTACCTCGATGCCGTCGCCAAATGCGCCGGTAAAGATGGAGTCATAGCGTCCGCCCGAACCGACCGGATCGGGCAGTCCGCCGGCATAAGCCTTAAAGACCAGGCCCGTGTAGTAATCGAAAGAGTTCATGATAGAGAAGTCGAACGACAGCACCTGGGCGTCCTCGGGTGCCAGGCCCTCAACCAGGGCACGCAGCTCGCACGTCAGCGGCGCGACGATACCGGCGGCCTCCAGCAGCGCGTCCACGCGGTCGAGCACCTCGGCACCGCCGTGCAGACGCGGCAGCTCGCTAATGGCGGCCTTGACGGCATCGGACTCGACGCTTGCCGCCACGCGGGCATCGAGGCCCACAAAGTCGTTGGCGTGCACGCAGCGCAGGGCCTCGGCGGCCAGCTCGCGATCCTCGCACGCCGCGAGCAGTTCCTTAAACGGACGCACGCTACCTGCGATAATGCGCGCATCGGGCAGTGCCAGCTTACGCACGGCCTCGGCCACGAGCGAGACGATCTCGACATCGCCCGCGGCATCGCCCGCGCCGATAAGCTCAAAGCCCAGTTGCGTAAACTGACGCGAGCCGCCGGCATTGCGCTGGCACTCGCGAACCACCGGCGCCTCGTAGCGAAGGCGCAGGGGCAGGTCGGCAGCGTGCATGCGGGTCGAAACCAGGCGCACGATCGGCAACGTGTTGTCGGGACGGACCACCAGCAGGCGGCCATCATCGTCAAAGAGCTTAAACGGCGTGTCCGCAATGCGGCCGCCTTCCTCGAGCGAGCCCTTGTCCTCGAGCAGTGGCGTCTCGACCGGAAGGTAATGATGCTCCCTGAAGCAGCCCTTCACCGTATATGCGATCTCCTCGCGCGCCTGAGCCTCCTCGGGCAATATGTCCCGGAATCCCCACGGTGTGGCCGTCATCTGGTGAGCCTCCTCATGCTGTGTTTCATATAGAGCAGAAGACCGGCATAGCTCCGCCGGTCTTCTGGGTACTTTAGCATACTAGAGTGGTTGCGGGGGAAATCCGCCGCAACCGCTCATAGCGTATTCATTTGGAAACATAGGGCGAGCGGTTAGCAGCAGTCTCTTGTCACAACGCAAAAAGGGCGCCCGCGCGAATGCGGACGCCCTTGTGCAGGGTCGAGATATCAACCAGCCAAGATATCGGACCCGTGACCAGCTCTTAGTAGTCGAACTGGTGGTAGTAGCGGCGGTACTTGAGGTTGTGCTTGGTGACCAGCTCGTAGTTGCGCGCGAGGCGGTCGGTGGTCAGCACGGACAGGATCCAGGGGGACACGATGACGCGGAAGTCGTCGTCCAGGCC
>DBGBZQ010000108.1:0-49691 GCA_048368115.1 Collinsella sp. | reverse complement strand
TGGGGCGGAGTGGGGGAAGGGGTGGGGAAAAGTGTTGAAAAATGGGGCAGTACCCCATATTATTAATGACGTCGACAGGCGGGGTGGTTCCCCGCGTACGTGCCATCTGAGTAACCGAGGGGAGGGCGCACATGGGAATGACGGGTGCATACGAGCGCAATCTCGATGCAAAAGGTCGTCTGTCCCTGCCTGCACCCCTTCGCGAGGAGCTTGGAGAGCACGTTCGCGTGTTCAAAGCCCTGGATGTCGATGCTCTGTACGTGTTCTCTGCCGAGGCCTTCGATAAGTGGGTCGAAGGACTCTTCGCGGGTCGTGAGGGCCACGAGGGTTTTAACCCGCGTGACATCAACGACCAGAAGCTCATGAGGGCGATCAACAAGCGCACCACGTCGATGGACGTGGACAGCGCCGGTCGTATCGGTCTTTCCGAGTCTCTCCGCAAGCAGGCGAACCTCGACCGCGAGGTCACGGTTGTGGGCAACTACGACCACCTTGAGGTTTGGGATCGCGCCGCGGCCGATGAGGACGATGACGATGAGGCCCTGCTGGACCTCTTCTTCTCGTAAGGGCAAGGCACGGGTAACGGATGGAGCGTGGGATCTTGACACAAGAATATCGGCATGAACCTGTCATGCTCGGCGAAGTGCTTGAGTCGCTGCGGCTAAAGAGCGGCTCCGTTGTCTGCGATTGCACCCTTGGCGGTGCCGGCCATTCGGTAAAGATGGCCGCGCAGGTGGGGGAGACGGGCCTTTTGCTCGGCGTCGATCAGGACGACATGGCCCTCGAGGCCGCTGGTGCCCGTCTGGACCGCGAGGTTCCCGGCGTTCCGCACCAGCTGCTGAAGGGCAACTTCGGCGACTTGGACGAGCTGCTTTGCTCGGCCGAGGTGCCCGGGGTCGATGGCTTCCTGTTCGATTTGGGCGTTTCGTCACCGCAACTCGATATCCCTGGCAGGGGCTTTTCGTATAACGAGGACGCCCCATTGGACATGCGGATGGATCCGGGTAATAACACCTTAAACGCAGCTGAGGTCATCAACACCTATAACGAACACGACCTCGCCCGGATTCTACGCGTCTACGGAGAAGAGAAGTTCGCCTCGCAGATTGCGCGCGAGATCGTGCGCCGCCGCGAGCAAGAACCGATCGAAACCACCGGCCAATTTGTCGAGATCATCAAGGCGGGTATCCCGGCTGCCGCTCGTCGGCATGGCGGACACCCGGCCAAGAAAAGTTTCCAGGCCATTCGCATCGAGGTCAATCACGAGCTCGATGTGCTCGAACGAGGGCTTGATGCCGCCACCAGGTGGCTCAACCCGGGCGGACGTATCTGCGTCATCTCGTATCACTCGCTCGAGGACCGTATCGTAAAGAACCACTTTAAGGAGATGAGCCAGGGGTGCACGTGTCCGCCGGAGATTCCGGTGTGCGTGTGCGGCAACGTACCGATACTCAAGGTCATCACCCGCAAACCCTTGGTTGCCCAGCCTGATGAGGTTGAGCGCAACCCTCGGGCGAGATCAGCCAAAATCCGCGTGGCGCAGCGTCTGTAGGCGCGACCGCGCGATATTGGACCTCCCGCTCGCACCATAAACGAAGCTTAAACACACTACCAACGTACTCGGGATGGGAGGCGGCATATCATGGGCTACAACACTTCAAGCGCAGCACTCGCCTATGATATGAACGCCATGCCCGCCTATCGTGAGACGCCGCAGGCCCCCGTTGCTCCCCGTGAGCAGCGCGCGCCGCGCTTTGATGTCTACACGGGCGCGGGCCGTCAGGCAAACCAGGCGGTAAGCCCGGTTTTCATGAGCGTTCTTAAAACGTTTTGCATCATTGCGGCTATCTTCATGACGATCGGCGTCGCCCGCGTGGCGCTCGCCGGCGTTACGGCCCAGGTGCTCAACAGCAACGCCGAGCTTACCAGCACGCTCGAAAAGGCGACCGATGAGAGCTCCGACCTGGAGGTCATGCATTCGGTCTATGGCGCCGACACGCGCATTCGCGACCTTGCGGGCGCTTATGGCATGGTGGAGCCCAGCGAGAGCGTTACACTTGACTTTTCGCAGGATGCAGCCGCGGGCGCCAACGCGACCGCGACCGCTCAGTAGCAAGACGGTAGCTGAGTATGACAAATGACTATCGCCGCGGTTCCGATGGGGGCCGCGGTTCTGGACGTCCCTCGTCGCGGGGACGTTCTGGTTATCAAGGAACGGGTCGGCAATCTTACAACGCCGGGCGGTCCCGTGGCAACGACCCGGCGTCGCGACTTCGCGGCTCGGGCGGCCCTCAAGTGCATAACACCAGGTCGCGCAAGAGTTCGTCGACCGAATGGCTCACAGGCGCGCCTCTGCCTCGCCGCAAAGCCGTCATGGGCTTCATCGGGCTTGGCTTGGGCTTGGGCGTCTTTCGCCTTGCCGACTATCAAATTGTCGAAGCCGATAAACTGCGCGAGCGTGCCGATGCGCGCCGCCTGCTTGCGCAGACCCTCTATGCCAAACGCGGCACCATCTACGACCGCAACGGCAACGTGCTGGCGTCGTCGGTCGAATGTCGCAACATCGCCGTGAACCCGCAGCTTGTCGAGGATGTTGACAAGACGGTGTCGGCGCTGGTCAAGGCAGCTGGAATCGATAAAAAGACCTGCCGCAAGCTCGTTGAGTCCGATGGAACCTGGGTGTATATCAAGCGCCAGGTGGACGAAGACGATGTTGCGGCGCTGGAGAAGAAGAACCTGCCCGGCGTGCTTTTTGAGCAGGCCATGAAGCGCGTATATCCATACGGCAATCTGGCATCGCAGGTGCTGGGTGTAGTGAATGTAGACAACGACGGCTTGACGGGTCTCGAAAAGCAATACAACAAGCTTCTGACCGGCACGAACGGTTCTCTCGTACGCGAGCGCGCGAGGGACGGCAGCTATATCGCGGGCGGTGCCTATAAAAAGGTGGCTGCGGTCGACGGCGTTGATATCGTGACGACGCTCGACGTCAATATCCAGCGTGCGGCCGAGGATGCCCTGGCAGAGGCAGTTGAGAAGACTAAGGCCAAGAACGGCTCGGCGCTGGTCACCGATCCTACGACAGGCGAGATTTTGGCAGCCTGCTCGTACCCGACCTACGACCAGACCGATCTGGAGAATGCCAAGACCGAGGATATGAATCTGCGCCTGGTCACCGACGCCTACGAGCCCGGCTCGGTCTTTAAGACGCTCGTGGCGGGCGCCGGCTTCGACTTGGGCGTCGTGCGATCGAGTACGTCGTTTGAGGTGCCGGCGAGCATCAAGGTGGGCGACGATACCGTCACCGATGCCGACAAGCGCGACTATGCCATGACCATGGATGTGCGCGAGATGATGCGCCGTTCGTCCAACGTGGGCTTTGTCCTAGTGGGGCGCAAGATCGGTGCCGACGATTTTGCCGCCTATGTGGACAAGTGGGGCATCGGTCACAGCTCGGGTGTCGATTTTCCGGGAGAGAGCCTGGGTATCGTCAAGGAGCGTGACCAGTATGACGGCGCCACGCTGGGCTCGATGAGCTTTGGACAGGCACTGTCCGTCTCGCCGATTGAGATCGCACGTGCCGTGGGCGGTATCGCCAACGGCGGCGTGATGATGACCCCGCACTTCTATAAGTCCAGCAAGGGCGACGAGAAGGACTGGGGCGAAGGCGAGCGTGCGATTTCTGAGGATGCCGCATCCCAGGTGACATCGTGCATGCAGACGGTCGTGTCCGAGGGAACGGGCGTTGGCGGCGCGGTTGACGGCTATGACGTGGCGGGTAAGACCGGTACGGCCGAACGAGCCGACGAGAACGGCGGCTACCTCAAGGAGAACTATATGTCGTCCTTTATGGGCTTTGCACCGGCACAATCGCCCAAGGTGCTGTGCTATATCACGCTCGACGGAACGCCGAGCGGCTCGGATGCCGCTGCGGTGCCGTTCCAGTCCATTATGGCCAACGCGCTCGACGTGCTGGGTATCCCGCACACGAGGTAGGGGGTTACAATCTTTGGGGCCTGGTTTGTTGTCCCATATGAGGGTGTTCACATGCCCTGCACCACGCATGCGCGGCGCTGGGATACAATACGCCGATAGCATTATTAGGTTTACAGGGGAGCTGCAATGATAGAGATCGCCGTCAACAACCTCGCGGCCGCAACAGGGGCCCGAACCGTGACGGGAGAAGCCGATCGGGTATGCCGCGGGTGCGTTATCGACTCGCGCCAGGTCGAGGAAGGGACGATTTTCGTCGCCTTTCCCGGTGAAAACGTCGACGGCAATGATTTTGCTTCCCGTGCCGTCCAGTCGGGTGCCGGCGCCGTCGTGATGACGCGTGAGCCCGAGGCCGAGCTGGTCTCGCTGGCACAGGACAGGGGCTGTGCCATCTTGCTGACCGATGATCCCGAGGAGTTTCTGCTGCGTTTGGCGCACACGTATCGCCTGGAGCTTGGCTGCCTGGTCGTTGGCATTACCGGTTCCATCGGCAAGACGACGACCAAGGACGTGCTCGCCGCTGTACTCGCCAAGCGCTATCGTGTCTGGGCCACCAAGGGCAATTTCAATAACCTGATCGGCATGCCGCTCACGGTGCTTTCCGCTCCGGCCGATACCGAGGTCCTGGTGCTCGAGATGGGCATGAACCATTTCCACGAGATTGAGCGTCTGTCCCAGTCCGCCAATCCCAACCTTGCCATCGTAAGCAAGATTGGTACCTCTCACATCGGCATTTTGGGCAGCCGCGAGAACATCGCCCGCGCTAAGGCCGAGATTGTCCAGGGTATGTGCGCCGCCGGCGACTTCTTGCCGCTGCTGGTTTTGGGCGGTGAGGACGACTTTACGCCGTTCATTCGCGATACGTTCGCCCAGCCTGCTGGTATCGATGTGATGCTGGCCGGCGTCTCGGACGATGATGAGGTCCGTGCCCGCGACATTCGTGTTGATGACGAGGGACGTCCGGTCTTTACGCTCGATTTTGGCCAGGGTGAGACGATCGATACCATGCTTGCCATCCCCGGCGTGCAGTCCGTTCCTAATGCCGTTAAGGCCGCCGCGGTTTCCTATCGCCTGGGCGTGACGCCCGAGCAGATCGATGCTGCCTTTAGGGGCCTCACGATCACCGGTCACCGCCAGGAGATCAAGCGCGCCAAGAGCGGTGCCCGCGTCATCGACGATTCCTATAACGCCAGTGCCGAATCCATGGCTGCTGGCCTCGATCTACTGTGCTCGCTTTCGTGCACGGGGTCTCGCATGGCGATCCTGGGCGAGATGGGCGAGATGGGCGATGAGGCTCCTCGCATGCATGAGCTCGTGGGCGCCTATGCGGCCGCCAAGAAGCTCGACATGCTGGCGTGCGTGGGTGGTGAGCTGGCCCAGCTTATGGCCGATGCCGCGCGCATGATGGGCATGGACGAGGACCGCATCCAGGTGTTCTCCGATTATCAGCAGGTGCTCGACCGCATGGGCGGCGCGCTTGAAAAACATGATGTTGTACTGGTCAAGGGTTCCCGCTTTGTTGAGCTCGACCGCTTTGTGGAAGGTGTGTGCTAGCCCATGTTCGGCAATCCCTCGTATCCAACGTATCAGGCTTTTTTGGGGCTTGGCATCGCCGCTGCCATTGCGCTGCTGCTCATGCCGTGGTGGATCAAGCTGCTGAAGGTCGAGGGTATCGGCCAACAGGTCCGAGCCGACGGCCCCAAGCGTCATTTGATTAAACAGGGTACGCCGACCATGGGCGGCGTCATCATCCTTGTTGCGATTTCGCTGACCTGCCTGCTGATGGGCAAGCTCACCACCGAGCTCGTGCTCGTGCTGCTCGCCACGCTGGCGACCGGCGTGCTGGGCCTGATCGACGACCTGACCTCCGTTACGCATGGGCGCTCGCTCGGTCTGACGCCTCATGCCAAGATGATCGGCCTAACCATTATCTGTGTCACCTTTACGGTACTTGCCGTTAACTGGTGCGGCGTCGCCCCCGAGATTCGTTTTCCCGGCGGCCTGACGATTGACCTTGGCGTGCTTTCGACCACCATCTGCGGCCTTTCGTTCCCGTGGCTCTACATTGTCTTTTGCTGGCTGATGATCGCCGGTCTTTCTAATGCCGTGAACCTGACCGATGGCCTTGACGGTCTTGCTGGCGGCACCTCCATGATTGCCATGCTCGCCATGGCTGCCATGGCGTTTTTGCACGGAGACGTGAACCTGTCCATCTTCTGCACCGCGTGTGCCGGTGCCTGCTTGGGCTTTCTGTGGTTCAACTGCTATCCGGCGAGCATCTTTATGGGCGATACCGGCTCGCTTGCCCTGGGCGCCGCGTTTGCCTGCACGTCCATCATGACCAACACCGAGGTCGTCTCCCTTATCATCGGCGGCCTGTTTATCGTTGAGACCCTGTCGGTCATGATTCAGGTTGTCTACTTCCACTTTACGCACAAGCGCGTCTTCCTTATGGCGCCCATCCATCATCATTTCGAAAAGAAGGGCTGGGCCGAGACCAAGGTCGTCATCCGTTTTTGGATTATCGCTGCTGCCTTTGGTGCCGTTGGCCTTGCTCTGTTCTTCCAGTTGGGATAGTGGTCTTTCATGTCTCTTGCTGATGTCTTTAGCCTGCTCGTTTTGGGTCAGGGCAAATCCGGTCTCGATGTCGCCCGCTGGGCGCTGGCACATCCCGAGCGCGTAAGTGCCGTTACCGTGTATGGCGGTGGCACCTCTGAGCCCAATGACGCCACGCGTGCGCTCGAGGCTGCTGGTGCGTCGTTTGTCTATGGGACCGAACAGGTCGAGGGCGCCTATGACGTATGCGTGACGTGCCCGGGCATCTCGGAGTTCTCGGGCTTCTTTAAGGCTGGGCGCGAGCATGCCGCCCAGATTATGGGTGAGCCCGAGTTTGCCTATCGCCTGTCGCCCGATAACTGGATTGCCATCACGGGCACCAACGGCAAGACGACCACCACGTCGCTGACTGATTATCTGCTTAAGGCTGCCGGCGAGGCCAGCGTTGCTGTCGGCAACATCGGCGAGCCGCCGGTCAACGAGATTGACGGCCGAGCCCATAACGAGTGGTTTGTGGCTGAGCTCTCGAGCTATCAGATTGCTACGACAACCGAGCTCCACCCCCGCGTGGCGGTGCTGCTCAACATCACCCCCGACCACTTGGGCTGGCATAAGAGTCATAAGAACTATGCGCTTGCCAAGATTAAACTGTTTGACAATATGGTCGATGACGATCTGGTGGTTGTCGACGTTGAAGACGCCGGCATTCACGAGTTCGATGAGTACATCTACACGCCGGGTCGTCGCATCTGCAAGGTTGCCTTTGACGAGCCTGAGGGCGAGGATGCCGCCTTTGTGCGCGATGGCAAGATGATCGTGCGTCTGAAGGGTGTCGAGACCCCGCTCATCGCTACATCCGAGCTCAAGATCTCGGGCCATCACAATGTTATCAATGCCCTGTGCGCTGCCACGGCTGCCTTGGCAGTCGGTGCCGATGTCGACGGTGTCTGCCGCGGTCTGGCCTCGTTCCAGCCGCTCGAGCACCGCGTGGAGCCGTGTGGCGAGATTGACGGCGTGCGCTACGTCAACGATTCCAAGGCGACTAACACCGATGCGGTCGAGAAGGCACTGACGGCATTTCCCGATGACGACGTGATCTTGCTGCTCGGCGGCCACGATAAGGGCACTCCGCTCACGGACTTCGCGCGCGTCGTTATGGACAACGTGCGCTCGGTCGTCTGCTTTGGCGATGCGCGCGAGCGCTTCACCGCCGCTATGGACGAGGCTGATGTCGATGGCGATGTGGATATCGCCCAGGCGGATGACCTGCGCGACGCCGTGGACGTTGCCCGTTCGCTTTCGAGCCGTGGTGACGTGATCTTACTTTCTCCTGCCTGCTCTTCGTTCGATGAGTTCTCGGGCTATGAGGAGCGCGGCCGCGTGTTTAAGGACTACGTGGCTCAGCTTGCCGCTACAGCGAAATCACAAATGGAATAGGGGTTGCGGTGAGAGAGGAGAGCCCTCGACAAGGTATGAGGAGGCCCGACTCGGACCGTGCTTCCTCACGTCGCACCACACCGCGTTCCAGCCGCGGCGGGCAGTCGTTTAGCGAACGCTATATTGCCGGCGTTCCCGCCCGTATCATGCGCCCCCGTTTGATATTCATGGCCTGCTTGTTTACCTTGGTATGCTTTGGCCTGCTGATGGTGTACTCGGCGTCTTCGGTCGAGGCGCTGCACGAGAATGGCTCGGCGACGTTTTTTCTGGGTCGACAGGCCGCGTTTGCCGTGGTCGGTGTTCTGGCGCTGATTGCCATCGTGCGCGTTTTGCCGGACAGCTGGTTTGGGGAGGATGTGCTCAGGATCTTCCTTATCGGCATGATAGGGCTACTGCTTCTGGTGTTCTTGGTGGGCAGCGGCAGCCGCGGCGCCACGCGCTGGCTCAACATCGCCGGTATTCAGTTCCAGCCTTCCGAGTTTTTAAAGCCATTTGCCATTGCGTATTCGGCCATCATGCTTGATCGCTTCTTTTCGCCCGGTGGCAACATCAACGAATTCCTTCGCAAGATGGGCATCTACCTGGGCATTTCGCTCTTTCTGATCTTTATCCAGCCCGATTTCGGTACTGTCCTGATCATCCTGTTGACCCTCATGTGCATGGCGTTGTTTGCGGGTCTCGACCCCAGATTTATCATCGGCGTGCTAATCTTCGGCATTCTCGTGATCGTGATTGCGCTTGTCGCAGAGCCATACCGTATGGTGCGTATTCAGGTTGCCTTGAACCCTTGGGCCGACGAGTATGGTGACGGCTATCAGGCCACGCTTGCCATCATGGCCTTTGCCTCGGGCGGTCTGTTCGGCCGTGGCATCGGCAACTCAACCATGAAGTACTCGTATCTGCCCGAGGCACACAACGACTACATCTTGGCCATCATTGGCGAGGAAGTCGGTTTTGTCGGAACCGTGCTGTTCTTCTTGGTGTTTGCGATGCTGATCTACTCGGCGTTTCGCATTGCCGAGCAGGCGACCGATCGTCGGGGCGCGCTCATGGCGTCTGGCTCCGCGGTCATTCTCGCAGTGCAGTTTTTGATTAACGCGCTGGGCATCCTCAACGTGTTTCCCATGACGGGCAAACCGTTGCCGTTTATTAGCTACGGCGGTTCGTCGATTATTGTGTCGCTCATGCTTGCCGGGTTGATCCTGCGCGTTTCGTACGAGAGCGCCCGCCGCGATGAGTATGACCGCCGCCGTGAGAGCTTTGCCGTTATGGATGAGAGTACCGCCGGCGTGCCCCACGTGCGCGGCGAGCGATCTTCGCGTAACGGTTTTACCGTCCTGGATGGCTCTGCGACCGACCCCGCAGCCCGCCCGCGTCAGCGAACGGCGCCGCAAGGTCGTCCTCAGCGCCCCACTCCTCGCAATGCGGGCGGCGGATATAATCGAATCGATTTGAACTCAGACCCGTCGGCGCGTCTGCGTACCGACGGCCAGGGACCGCGTGTACGAAGGGACTACCATGACCGATAAAATGACCGTTGCTATTGCAGCCGGCGGCACGGCAGGGCACATCAACCCCGCGCTCGCCTTGGCCGAAGAGCTCCGTGACCGTGGCCACCACGTTGTGTTCGTGGGCCAGTCGCGCAAGCTCGAGGGTCGTCTGGTCCCCGAGGCTGGGTTTGATTTTGTGCCCATTACGGTCACGGGCTTCGACCGCTCCCGTCCTTGGACGGCGCTGACCTCGCTGTGGCGTGTCAACAAAGCCAAGCGTGCGCTCGCCAGTCATTTCTCAAAGGTCGGCAAGCCCGATGCCGCCATTGGTTTTGGTGCCTATGTCGAGGTTCCGCTGCTGGGGTGGTGCAAGGGCGCGGGCGTTCCGTATCTGCTGCATGAGCAGAACTCTGTTCCGGGCCTGGCCAACAAGATGATGAACTCCCACGCCGCCCGCGTGTGCATCTCGGTGCCGGCAGCGCGTTCGGTCTTTGAGCGCGAAGGTGACCCTGACCACGTGCTCATGACCGGCAACCCCGTACGTCGCTCGGTGATCGAGGGTGATCGCGCTCGCGGCCGCAAGGCACTTGGCGTTCCCGAGGACGCTACGCTGCTGCTCGTCTTTGGCGGTTCACTTGGCGCCCAACACCTCAACGAGCGCGTGGTTTCGCTCAAAAACGAGCTGCTTTCGCGCAAGAACCTCTATGTGTTGCATTCGACGGGTGCCGACGGCTTTGAGGAGACCGAGCGCGCTTTGGCGCTGACGCCCGAGGAGGCGAAGCGTTACCGCGTCCAGCCTTACATCGACAACATGGGCGATATGCTGGCTGCTGCCGATTTGGTGCTCTCGCGTTCGGGCGCATCGAGCGTGGCCGAGATCGCTGCGCTCGCCGTGCCCTCGGTGCTCGTGCCGTATCCGCATGCGACGGCCGACCACCAAACCACCAATGCTCGTTATCTGGTCGACGCCGGGGCCGGCGTGCTCTGCGCCGATGCCGATATCGACGGTTCTGCCTTTGCCGATGAGCTGCTGCACCTGGTCGATGACGCGGCGGCACGCGACGCCATGCGTCAGGCGGCGCGTGGTCTGGCTCAGGATAGGGCCGCCGCTCTTCTGGCGGATGCGGTAGAGGGTTTGCGTTAGTTAGACGGGATATCGTCGGTCGCCCTCGCGCTGATGCGGTAGGTGCGGTACAGTTAACGGGTTACAGGCAGTGTTTACGCAAGGAGTACACGAGCACATGGCTGATTCCCAGACTGCAACCTCCGCGCCCGAGTTTAAGAGCGCCCACTTTATCGGTATCGGCGGCGCCGGCATGAGCGGCATCGCCCTCGTTCTGCACGAGCGCGGTTATGCCGTTACCGGCTCCGACCTTAAGACGTCACGTTATATCCGCCAGCTTACCCGCGCTGGTGTGAAGGTGCATGTGGGCCATGAGGCCGCCACGATCGACGAGGTCAAGCCCGACGTGGTTGTTGTCTCCACCGCTATTCCGGAGTCCAACCCTGAACTCGTGCGCGCTCGCGAGCTTGGTATTCCCGTGTGGCCCCGTGCCAAGATGCTCTCTGCTTTGGGCCACGGCTACACCACCGTCGCTGTTGCCGGCACGCATGGCAAGACCACCACGTCTTCGATGTGCGCCACCATGCTCGACCGCATGGGTCTGGATCCGAGCTTCCTGATCGGTGGCATCGTCGAGGGCTATGACACGAACGGCAAGAACGGCTCGGGCGACTACTTTGTCGCCGAGGCCGACGAGTCCGACAGTTCCTTCCTGTTCCTGAACCCCAACGTGGTCATTGTGACCAACGTCGAGGCCGACCACCTCGATCACTACTCGGGTATCGAGGAGATCGAGGCGACTTTCGCCAAATTCATGAGCCTGGTGGGCGAGGACGGCACCGTCATCGTCTGCGGTGAGGACCCGCATCTGGTCGAGCTCGCCAAGTCGACGGGCCGTCACGTGCTTTCCTACGGCTTTGCCGAGAGCAACGACATCGTCTGCATGCACCCGGATGTCAAGGGCATCCAGAGCGACTTTATCGTTCGCTTTGAGGACGGCACTGAGCACGCTGTGGAGATCAAGAGTAATCCCGGTCGCCACAACATGCTCAACGCCACGGCGGTGCTCACCGTCGCCCATGTCCTGGGCCTTGACATCGACGCCGCCGCCAAGGCGCTTTCGAGCTTTGAGGGCGTCCGTCGTCGCTTTACCCACGTGGGCGATATCGATGGCATCACCGTGGTCGATGATTACGGCCATCACCCCACCGAGATCAAGGCGACGCTTGCTGCCGCTTCGTCGCTGGGCTACAAGCACGTCGACGTCGTGTTCCAGCCGCACCGCTATTCGCGCCTGCAGGCCCTGTGCGACGACTTTGCCGATGCATTTGCCAATGCCGATAAACTGCTGCTGATTGATGTGTTCTCGGCTGGCGAGATGCCCATTCCGGGTGTTACCTCTAAGATGCTCGCCGATACCGTGCGCGCCAAGCATCCTGGCAAGGAGGTCGTGTACTGCTCCAGCCGTCTTGAGCTCAATCAGGAGCTCGAGCAGATGGTGGGCGAGGGCGACTTGCTGCTCACTATGGGTGCCGGTGACGTTACGACCGTCGGCCCCGAGTTTATCGAGTATTTGACTGCCAAGAAAGACGCTTAAGTCTAATGGGTCTGTTTAACGCCGTCATGGCGCTCTCGGGCATGATCGACACGGATGTGATCGAGGACGAGCGCCTTGCGCGTCATACGAGCTATCGTATCGGCGGCAAGGCCGACCTCTTTGTGACGTGCCATAGCTATCATGCCCTCCGCCGCGCCGTGGCGGTGCTCGATCGCGAGCAGGTGCCGTGGGTCATCATCGGCAAGGGCTCCAATCTGCTGGTTGCCGATGGCGGTTATCGCGGCGCCGTCATTTCGCTCGGACGTGAGTTTCAGCGCACGGTTGTTGCCGATGACGGTTGTACGCTGACGGTCGGTGCGGGCGTGATGTTTGCGCGCCTGGTCAACGATGCCCTGTCGCGTAGCCTCTCGGGCCTTGAGTTTGCCGTTGGCATCCCTGGCTCGGTTGGCGGTGCGATATCTATGAATGCCGGCACACGGACCGAGTGGATTGGCTCGCTGGTTGAGGATGTCGTAACGTTTGACCCGGCATCCGGTATCAAGCATTATGCGGGGTCCGAGATCACTTGGGGCTACCGCGAATGTAGCCTTCCCCGCAATGAGATTATCCTCGAGTGCGTGCTCAAGCTTAAACCGGCGCCCAAGGCCGACATTCGCGAGCGCATGGAGCGGTACCTGACGAGGCGCAAGCGTACGCAGCCCATGGGTCGCGCATCCTGCGGGTCGGTCTTTCGCAACCCGCCCGATGCGAGTGTGGGCAAGCTTATCGAGGATTGTGGATTAAAGGGTTTTTCGATTGGCGGCGCGGAAGTTTCGCCCGTTCACGCTAATTTTATCGTTAATAACGGAACTGCCTCGGCCGATGACGTTGCCGCGGTTATCAGACATGTGCACGGAAAGGTGAGGGAGGCGTATGGCATCGAGCTCAGACCGGAAGTTAAATTCCTCGGCTTCTAGAGCATCGAAACCCACCTTCCGCCGCGCCGGAGGGCGTTCCGGCGCGCCTGCCAAACCTCAACGCAATACCGTCGCGCACTCTAAGTCTGTCGGGCATGCTCGACAGACCAGTCGTCCGGTTGTCGGCTCGCAGCTCGGTAATCGTCCGGCCGCAAAAAAGTCCTCGCGTCCCTCGGTGACGTCAAAGCCTGTTATGGGCGCCAAACCCGCCCGTCCCATGGCAACTCCTAAGCCCTCGACGGGAACTAAAGCGCCGCGTCCAGGTCGCACGCTGGGCGCATCGAAACCGCGCTCGCTGACATCGGTGCCGGCTACCGCCAAGAAGCCTTCGGGTAAAAAAGGAGTCAACCCGTTGTCTTCACTTGGGGCGATGGTAAATAAAACATCAGACGCCGCTTCTGTCGTTGCAGGCAAAGGCAAAATCGTGGGCGGCGTTCTGGCCGCCTTGGCCGTGCTCGTCGTCGTTGCCATCGTGGTGATCAACTCTGGATTGTTTACCGCCACTGATATTCAGATTCAAGGCAGCGAGCATGTGACGAAGCACGATGCTATCCAGCTGATCGATTTGCCCGAGGGAACGTCGCTTTTTAACGTCGATCCCGACCAGATTACCGAGGACCTCAAGCAGAATCCGTGGGTCTCGGGCGTGGATGTCCAGCGTCAGTTCCCGCATACGCTCATCATTACGCCGATGGAGCGCAAGGTCATCGCAATTGCCTATATCAGTTCCGATGACCTTGCCTGGGCCATCGGGGATGATGACACCTGGATCGCCCCACTGTCGACGTCGGTCGAAGTGGACGACCAAGGCAACGTCATCACGACAGGGCAGGGCTCAAATACCTTGACCGGAATCGATGCCGCGCTGGCGCTCGCTAAGCACTATGGCGCGGTGTTGTTGACTGATGTCTCGGCGGATGTCGCTCCGGTTTCCGGCCAGGCAGTGAGCTCCAAGGCCGTTAAGGCTGGCTTGGATTATGTGCGTGGTTTTTCGAGCGAGTTCTTGGGACAAGTCAAGGATATTTCCACGCCTTCGGTCGAAGCCATCTCGGCAAACCTCAATAACGGCATTGAGGTGTCGCTGGGCGATTCGAACGATATCGTCAAGAAGGAGCGCGTAGTCACCAAGCTGCTTTCGCAGGTAGAGGGCGTAACGTATATCAATGTGCGCTCTCCGGGTAACTATACATTTAGGAACGCTCCGACCTCGTAGCGCTGGTTGATGCTTTGTTGAGGGGCCATACCACGCCGTTTATCTGGTTTGTTTGGTTTTCACGGTCAATTATTTGACTGATACGTTCATAATGTGCAAACATAATACGGTTTACCTTTGCATTTACTTTCAACCTGAAGGTTAATGTGCGCAGGGGTCGACCCATGCTATGGCTATAACCTTTGTTCGGAGGACCGACATGCACGAGACAGAGATCAACAACTACCTTGCCGTCATTAAGGTGGTCGGCGTCGGCGGCGGCGGTACCAACGCGGTCAATCGAATGATCGAAGAGGGCATCCGCGGCGTCGAGTTTGTTGCCATCAACACCGATGCTCAGGCACTCGCGATCTCTGATGCCGATATCAAGGTGCACATCGGCACCGACCTTACCCGCGGCCTGGGCGCCGGCGCCAACCCCGAGGTTGGCCGCAAGGCTGCCGATGAGTCCCGCGACGACATTGCCGAGGCGCTCGCTGGCGCCGACATGGTGTTCATCACCTGCGGCGAGGGCGGTGGCACCGGTACCGGCGCTGCTCCCATCGTTGCCGATATCGCGATGAACGAGGTCGGTGCGCTGACCGTCGCCGTCGTGACCAAGCCCTTCACCTTCGAGGGCCGCAAGCGCAAGAAGAGCGCCGAGGAGGGCATTAAGACCCTCTCCGATTGCGTCGACACCATGATCGTCATCCCTAACGATAAGCTGCTCGACATCGCCGAGAAGAAGACCACCATGCTCGAGGCCTTCGCGATTGCCGATGGCGTCCTTTCCCAGGGCACCCAGGGCATCACCGACCTCATCACCGTCCCCGGTATCATCAACCTGGACTTCGCCGATGTTAAGACCATCATGAAGCAGGCCGGTACCGCCATGATGGGTATCGGTACCTCTTCTGGGGACACCCGTGCCGTCGACGCTGCCCAGCAGGCCATCTCCAGCCCGCTGCTCGAGAGCTCCATCGATGGCGCCACGCGCGTGCTGCTCTCCATCGCCGGTTCCAAGGACCTGGGCATCCAGGAGATCAGCGACGCCGCCGACGTTGTCGCCAACGCCGTCGACCCCGAGGCCAACATCATCTTCGGTACCGTTGTCGACGAGTCCCTGGGCGATCAGGTGCGTATCACCGTCATCGCTACGGGCTTCTCCGACTCCAACGTCAACCGTCAGGACGAGCTCTTTGCTGCTCAGCAGTCTCAGAGCAAGGCCGCTGCCTCCGCTGAGCCGCAGCGCACCGCTCCTGCCACGAGCCCGGCTCAGGCCGCTCCGACCCGCAACGTCGGTGGCACCGAGCTTCCTAACTTCGGCAACGATCAGTTCGAGCTTCCCGACTTCCTGAAGCGCGGTAGCTTCTAAGTCGTTCTTTGCATTGTTGTGCACAGGGGCGTGTCCGTATGGACGCGCCCTTTTTATTTCGACTTTGTAAACTAGAACCTCCAATCTCTTTACGTTCCCTTTACGATTGCCTCCAGCGCAGCAGGTATCCTTTTAGAGAAGTATGACAGCCGTATAAACGCGGGCTGTAGCGGCGATGCCGCGGTACTTGTGTTATTAGGAGGCTTTAGTATGGCAGCACGTGCGGACAAAGTTTCGCGTGTCGACCATGATGGAGTTACGTTGGTGGAGGGCGCGACATCCGATGTTCGCTTTGCCTTCACCGAGCGCGCCGGTGGCGTTTCCGAAGATGCGTACTCCTCACTCAACTTGGGCT
Organism: Collinsella sp.; assembly: GCA_048368115.1. GTDB lineage: Bacteria > Actinomycetota > Coriobacteriia > Coriobacteriales > Coriobacteriaceae > Collinsella. The sequence continues at coordinate 33,716 of DBGBZQ010000108.1, read as the reverse complement.
CGCATGTTGGCGATGACCCCTTTGCTGTTCAAGAAAATCGTCGTCGTGCGCTCGAGGCTATGGGTGCCGCCGAGTGCGAGCACAACCTGCTCGTTCCCAATCAGGTCCATGGTGATCATATCGTTGCGGTGACCTCGAACGGCGCCGATGACCTTGAGGACGTTCGCGAGCAGATTGCCGAGGGCTGTGATGCCATCGTCTGCACGGCGCATAACGTGCCCGTGCTGCTCTGCTTTGCCGACTGTGTTCCCGTGGTGCTGGTGGCCCCCGGCGGATTTGCCGTGGTGCACTCCGGTTGGAAGGGCACGATTGCACGTATTTCCGCCAAGGCGTGCCAGGCGCTTTGCGATGCTGCCGGTTGCGATGCGAGCGACGTTTCCGCCTATATCGGCCCCCATATCTTGGGTGACGAATATGAGGTATCCCAGGAACTCATGGATCGCTTTGCCGCCGAGTTCTCTTGCATCGATGCGAATACCTCTCGCATGCTTGATCTTTCCGCTGCCATTCGCGAGGCGCTGGTAGATGTCGGTGTCGACGCGGATAATATCGTGGATACCCAGCTTTCGACCGTGCGTCAGAACGACCGCTTTTATTCCTACCGTAACGAGGACGGCACCTGTGGGCGCCATGCTGCGATCGGCATGATGCTATGAGAAAGATCGTATCGGTCCTGAGCGCCGCTGTGTTTACGCTTACGCTGTGCGCCTGTTCTTCGGGATCTTCTACCTCTTCCATTACCGTGGCCGGCTCCACGACCTGCCTTCCTATCGCCGAGATTGCGGCCGAGGGCTTTAAGGAGGAGACCGGCATCGACGTGCTCGTTTCCGGTTTGGGTTCTTCCGCTGGGATCGAGGCCGTCAGCGCCGGCACGGCCGATATCGCCAGCTCCTCCCGTGGACTCAATGCCGACGAACAGGATCTGGGCCTGACTCCCATCGTCATTGCCCACGACGGTATTGCGGTCATCGTGAACGACGACAACCCCGTCGATAACCTCTCGACCGAGCAGCTCCGCGATATCTACGCCGGCAAGATTACCAATTGGAAAGAGGTCGGTGGCGAGGACCTGAGGATTCAGGTCATCAACCGAGACGAGGCGTCCGGTACGCGCGAGGCCTTCCGTACCATCGTGATGGATGGCACGCCGTTCGATCGCCGCTCGGCTGTTCTTTCGGGTACGGGCCAGGTGCGCGACGTGGTATCTCGTTCGCGTGGGGCCATCGGCTACATTTCGCTGGGCTTCGTCGATAGCCTCAACGCCAAGACCTCGGTCAAGGCCGTCTCGGTCAATCATGTTGAGGCGTCCGAGAAGACGGTCGCGAGTGGCGGCTATCCCATCTCGCGCGACCTTTACTTCTTTGTGAAGGGTGCGCCTTCGCAGCAGGCGCAGGATTACATTGACTATGTGACGTCCGAAAAGATGGACAAGCAGATTCGCGAGGCGGGCTTTATTCCCGTCACCAACGACGAGAAGGGGAGTGAGTAGCATGGAAGCACAGGAAAACTCCCAGACTGAGCAGAATGTTCAGACGCCCAAGAAGCGCGAGCTGGCGCTCGTATCGCGCAGCACCTATATCAAGGAGAAGGCGCTGCAGTGGATCTTCTTTGCCTGCGCGTTCTTGGCGGTCGTTACCGTCATCCTGATTTTTGTCTTTACCACGTACTCGGCGCTGCCCGTCTTTACTGACATCGGTCTGGCGGACTTCTTTAGCTTTACGTGGGCGCCTTCCGAGGGCCACTACGGAATCTTGTCGCTGCTTGCCGGCTCGGGTCTGGTGACCGTCGGTGCGCTCGCCATGGGCGTGCCGCTAGGTGTGGGCACGGCCGTGTACCTGGTCGAGATTGCCAGCAAGCGCGTGCGCAAGCTCATCAGCCCTGCCGTCGACCTGCTGGCCGGCATCCCTTCTATCATCTACGGCTTTTTCGGCATGATCATCATCCGCCCGTTTATCGCACAACTGACCGGCGGCCTTGGTTTTGGTGCGCTGACGGCGTGGTTTGTGCTCGCCATCATGATCGTCCCTACCATCACCACGCTCACCATCGATGCTCTCAATTCCATTCCCATGGGCATCCGCGAGGCATCGTATGCCATGGGCGCCACCAAGTGGCAGACCATCTATAAGGTCGTGCTACCTGCCGCGAAGCTGGGTATCGTTGATGCCATCGTGCTGGGTATGGGCCGTGCCATCGGCGAGACCATGGCCGTGCTCATGGTCGTGGGTAACGCCCCGGTTATTCCCGACAGCATTGCGAGCCCCATCTCGACGCTCACGAGCCAGATTGCGCTCGACATGAGCTATTCCTCGGGTCTGCACCGCTCGGCGCTGTTCGGCATGGGCGTGGTCCTGTTTATCATCTCCGCCACGCTGGTGGGCATCGTCCGTCTGATTTCCAAGAAGAAGAGGGGGTAGGCTATGTCCGATTCCGTTGACACGACGGTCGATACGACCTCGTCGCGCGAGCGCATCAAGCGTGCCCTTTCCCACGGCAAGAAGGGCCGCATCAACAAGGACCTGTCCAACAAGATCATGCTTGGCGTGTTTCGTGCCGCTGCCTACATCACCACGCTGGTGCTGGTCGCTATCATCGCCTACGTGGTCATCAACGGCCTGCCACACATCTCGCTCGACTTTATCTTCGGTTGGCCCCAGGGCGTCAACGCCGAGGGCGGAATTTGGCCCACGATCGTCTCGACCGTCTACGTGACGGCGCTCGCCATGCTTATCTGCACGCCGATCGCTGTGCTGGCAGCCGTCTATCTGGCCGAGTACGCCAAGCAGGGCAAGGTCGTCGAGCTCATTCGCTACGCTGCTGACGCTTTGGCCTCGGTGCCCTCCATCGTTATGGGCCTGTTTGGCTACGCCTTGTTTGTCGAGGCCATGGGCCTGGGCCTTTCGATGGTCTCGGCCGCCCTGGCACTCGCGCTCTTGATGCTTCCCATCGTCATGCGTACCACCGAAGAGGCCATTCGCGCCGTTCCGCGCTATATCCGCTGGGGCGCATATGGCCTGGGCGCCACCAAGTGGCAGGTTGTCTCCAAGATCGTGCTTCCTTCTGCCTTTGGCCGTATTGCCACGGGCATCGTTCTCGCCATCGGCCGTGCCATTGGCGAGACCGCGGTGGTGCTCTATACCATGGGGCAGGCCATCAATCTACCTATTTCGCCGCTCGATTCCGGCCGCCCCATGACGGTTCACCTGTATCTGCTTGCCAACGACGGCATCAACATGAACGCAGCCTACGGCACCGCGCTCTTGCTGATGGTGATCATTCTGGCCTTCAACCTGTTTGCGCGCTTCCTGTCGCGCAAGCGTCGCTAGTTAAGGAGTCCCATGTCCGTTTATCAGTCCGCTCCCACGTTGGAGCAAGCGGCCATTACGGCCAAGGATTTCAACTTTTGGTACGGTGACTTTCATGCGCTGACGGGGCTTGACCTCAACATCGCCAAAAACGCCATCACCTCCTTCATTGGCCCTTCGGGCTGCGGCAAGTCGACGTTTTTGCGCTGCATCAACCGCATGAATGACCTGATCGAGGGCACGCGCGTCGAGGGCACCATGACGCTCGACGGCAACGATATCTATGCCGAGGGTGTCGACCCGGTCGATCTCCGTCGTCGCGTGGGCATGATCTTTCAGCAGCCCAACCCGTTTCCTAAATCCATCTACGAGAATGTCGCCTTTGGCCCTCGTCTGCAGGGCGTGACTAGCAAAAGTGACCTCGATGACATCGTGGAAGAATCGCTCAAGCGCGCCAACCTCTGGAAAGAGGTATCCAATCAGCTCAACAAGGATGGTTTGGCGCTCTCGGGCGGTCAGCAGCAGCGTCTGTGCATCGCGCGCGTGCTTGCGGTGCAACCCGATGTCCTTCTGATGGACGAGCCCTGCTCCGCCATCGACCCCACGTCCGTCTCTAAGGTCGAGGATCTGATGGCCGAGCTGGCGCCCGAGATGACGATCATCATCGTCACGCATTCAATGCAGCAGGCAGCTCGCATTAGCGACTACACCGCATTCTTCTTGCAGGAAGTTGCCGGCGAGCCCGCTACGCTCATCGAGTATGGTCAAACCGACGCGATCTTCACCAGCCCGGTGGACTCGCGGACGGAAGACTATATCACCGGCCGCTTTGGCTGATCGGTGCGACTAGTCCCAAGCCGATCGGATCTGGTCCGGTGCGTATTCACTGTGCGGGCGGCATGACCGCACCCAACTGATTGGAGTGAACCATGCGCAAACTGTTTTCCCGTCAGCTCATCGAGGCCCGTCACGAGATGCTGAGCATCTACGAGGCCGTCGATCTGGCCCTCCACGATGCCGTGAAGGCCTATGTGACCGACGACCGCAAGCTCGCCACCAAGACCAAGAAGCGCACGCTTTCGATTGACGCACGCTGCGCCAACCTGGAGGCCGTCTGCTACAACCTGATTGCCACGCAGTCACCGGTCGCCTCCGACTTCCGCTTGCTGCAGACGATCATCTACGTCGACTTTAACCTGCAGCGCATGACCGATAAGGTTCGCCAGATTTGCCGCGCCACGCGTCATATGATCAAGGCCGACATCTCGCTGCCCAAGGAGCTTGTCGGCACGGTCGAGGCCGAGGCTGAGGCCGTCTACCAGGTGCTGGGCTCTTCGCTTTCTGCGCTCGTCACCAACGACATGTCCATCATCTGCAACTTGGCCGTCGAGGACGAGCCAGTGCACGCCGCCTACGAGAAGTTCTTCCGCACCTTTAACCGCATGGACACGGGCGATTTTATGGACGACGACAGCAACTATGACGACCTGCGCCGCGCCATCATGGTATCGCGCTATCTCGATCGCATCGCCTCGATTTCCATCGATGCCGCCTGCCGTCTGACCTTCCTGTTGACCGGACAGCGTATGACTGCCGGTGATATCGCCTGCACTGATGAGGATGAGCTCGAGAGCATGCGCGTGCCTTCGGGCGAGGGTGTTATCATGAGGCCCGCCGTCGATGCTCGCTACGTTGCCAAGGTGCCCGTTAACGAGGTCAGCGAGGGTCTTCGCTACCTGCTCGATCATCTTGAGGATGAGGACGATGGCGAGGACGACGAGGAGTAAGTAACCCCGTTCGTCGAAAGATTGTAAATACCTAAGTGAGCGCGGCCTTGCACATGCGGGGCCGCGCTCTTGCGTTAGCATGGGACTACTTGTTTGGCTGTCAGCGGAGGCGATTGGCAATGGATAACTATTTGGACTTGATGCGCGCTCGCCGCGAGCAGATTCTGGAACGTTTTTATGCGGCGCTCGATCGCGCGGGCCGTCCCCACGACGCCGCGAGCCTCATTGCCGTGTCCAAGACCGTTGGTGTCGATGAGACCGTTGCCGCCATCCAGGCGGGGTATCGCCATTTTGCCGAGAACCGCCCGCAGGAGCTGGTTCGCAAGCTCACGGGTCTGGCGGAGCATCCGGAGCTGCCCGAGGTGCGCTTCGATATGATCGGCAACCTGCAGACCAATAAGATCAATGCGGTGCTGGGCTCAGCCGAGCTGATTCACTCGGTGGGTTCGCTGCATCTGGCGCAGGCGATCTCGAGCCGTGCTGTTCGCAAGATTGAGGCAGGCGAGCTCGTCGGCCCCCAGCGTGTGCTCATTGAGGTCAATGTGAGTGGTGAGGAGTCGAAGGGAGGCTTTTCACCCGATGAGATTCGCGCCGCCGCGGGTGAGCTTGCAGAACTTGAGGGAATTTGCGTACAGGGGCTTATGACTATGGCGCCCCGGGGGAATAAGGATGTGGCACGCCGCACCTTTGCGGGGCTTCGTGAGCTGAGGGATGAGCTGGAGGCGGCGCATCCCGATTTGAACCTGCCTGAGCTTTCCTGCGGTATGAGCGAGGACTTTGAGTCTGCCCTTGAGGAGGGCTCTACGCTCGTTCGCCTGGGCAGGGTAGTATTTAGCCCGGAGTTTGCAGTAAAATAAGGCTCTGAAGTGCGCACTGATTATCGGGGCGCCTGCACTAAACCGCGAGAGGACACAACCATGGGCTTCCTTGACGAGATTAAAAATAAGATGCACCTGGGCGGCCAGCAGGGTTACGACCAGGGTTATGGCCAGGACGACGACTACGGCTACGATGACGGCTACGACGATAGTTATCAGAACAACGGCTACAGTGGTGCTTCGGGCGAGGGCTTCTACACCCAAGACGAGCCGAGCAACGGCCTGCTTGGCCAGACGCGCCGCGGTGAAGCTGAGTCGGTTGCCGTGTATACGCGCTCCGGTCAGCTGGTCGGCGATGACTCCCGCCATGCCACGACGTATAACCCGCCTTCGCGCTCGCAGGACAGTGTTGCGAGCGGTTATCGTCCTGGTGCCTATGACACGCCGTCGAGCTACGCCGAGAATACCCGCGCCCGTGCCGCCGCTGCACCCGCGCCTGCACCGAGCGATGCCTCGGCCTATGCGAGCAATATCATCAACGCCACGCCGCAGCTGCCGGCCTATGTCCTGCGCCCCGAGAGCTATGACGACGTGGAGACTGTGGTGCGCCGCGTTCGCACCAAGCAGCCTGTCGCACTGATTTTTGTGGGCGTACGCACCGAAGTTGCCAAGCGCGTCTTGGACTTCTCTTACGGCTTTGCCTGCGGTCTGGGTGCCACGGTCAAGGAGGTGGGCGACCGCGTGTTCATGGTGCTGCCCGCCGGTTGCGAGGTCAAAGATTCCGATCTCAAGAAGCTTCGTGCCGACGGCTACCTTAAGTAAAGACAAGACGAGGAGATTCCCATCAACATCTACACTATCGTCCAGCTGGTCAACACGCTGTTCAACTTCTATTCCACGCTCATTGTCGTCTACTGCTTTATGACGTGGATTCCCATGAAGCAGGGTGGTTTGCTTCAGGATATTGCCGCGGTGCTTGATAGCGTGTGCGGTCCGTGGCTCAACCTGTTCCGTCGTTTCATCCCGCCGATGGGCGGTATCGATTTTTCGCCGGTCGTTGCGATTATTGCGTTGCAGTTGGTGCAGAGGCTGGTTCTGCAGCTTCTTATAGGTATACTCGTGTAGAACTGACTTAGTAACTTACGTCGGGCGTGTAGCGCCGAGGCGATGAAAAAGGAGACTTGTTATGGCTATTACCCCTGCAGACATCCAGGCTCAGACTTTCTCTGAGGCCAAGCGTGGCTACGATCCTGCCGAGGTCGACGTCTTCTTGGAGACGCTGTCCTCCGAGGTTGACGCTATGCTCGCTAAGATCGTCGACCTTAAGGGTCGTCTGACTGCTACCGAGCAGCAGCTTGCCGATGCGCAGGCTCAGCTTGCCCAAGCTCAGGATGCCACCGCCCAGGCCGTTCCTGCCGCCCCCGTGGCTGCTCCCGCCCCTGACTTCTCCGCTCAGGAGCGCCAGATTTCCGCTGCCCTGATCGCTGCCCAGCAGACCGCTGAGACCATCGTCAACGATGCCAACGAGAACGCTGAGCGTATCCGCAACGAGGCTGACGCCAAGGCCCGCGAGGTTATCCGCCAGGCTCTGACCGAGAAGCAGGCCGAGCTCGAGGAGATCGATCGTCTCAAGGCTTCCCGTGAGGAGTTCAAGGCAGAGTATCTCAAGCTCATCCAGCACTTCATGGACGATGCCCAGAATTCCTTCCCGGCCGATCTGATGGCCTCCACGCCGGTCGGTTCTGCCGCTTCTCCTGCAGTGACTGTTCCCGCCGAGCCGCTGCCCGTCGCTGACCCGGTTGTCCCCGTGGCCGATCCCTTCGCCCCGATCGACAACTTTGCTGCCGACGACCTGGACTAACATTCGGCCTACAATTTAGTGCCTAGAAAGGACCCGCAGCTTGCGGGTCCTTTTTTATGACTGTGCAGGGGCGCGCAACATAAAAAACCGAGCCCTGCACATAATGGCGCAGAACTCGGCGAATGGGTGAGCGGTCAAGGGTAGGTTTTAGGGCATGTCCCAAAACCTACTTGAGGAGGAAGTCGGAGAGGGGAATGGTACGGGCCTCGCGATGCTCGGGGTCGGCGATGTGGTCGGCAGGATAGCCACAGACAAGCATGTGATAGGGATAAACGCCCTTGGGCAGATTGAACTGCTCCTGTGCCACCTCTGGCTTAAAATGGCATACCCAGCACGTTCCCAGGCCCTGCTCGGTGGCCTCCATCATCATCTGATCGCAAACGATGGATGTATCGATTTCGCTGGAATTCATCTGATCATACGGGCGCACCCAAGCATCATCGGTAACGCTGCAAATAAGGAAGATAAGCGGAGCGCCAAAGATAGACCCATCACGAGCAAACCGAGGCTGACAAGCAGCAGCCTTCTCCAGAAGCTCAGGCGTATCCAACACCATCACACGGGTTGGATGGTTATTACAAGCAGAAGGAGCAATACGCCCAGCCTCAACAATGGCATCCACCACCGACTGCTCAACAGGACGATTCTCAAACTCGCGACAAGAATACCGAGACCGAGCCAGATCCAAATAAGACATACAAGCCCTCCAACAATTAAAAATCAAACAAACCCAAAGTAACCCAAACAGTACCCAAAGCAGCAATCAGCCAATCGCTCATCGAATACCAAAGTAAAACCCCGAGCAATCAAGGGCCATCACAGCAAAGGCCCCACCACGCTCAACCCCTCAGCCAAAGTTCCCAATGGTGGTACGTAAGGGAGCGGGCCCGACCACTAATACCTTTTGAACGACTCTGCTTGCAGCCGGAGTGAAAAAGGTATTAGTGGTCGGGCCCGCGACCGGTGGGATACGTACCCCCAATTAACTGTTCTTCATGACAATCGAATCCACAACATCGGCCACATTCTCGCAGCAGTCGGCGCAGTACTCCAGGAAGGCGTACACGTCACGCCAAGCGATGACCTCGAGCGGATCCTTGCCGTTAACGTGCAGGTTGCGCATGGCGTTGATGTAGAGCTCGTCGGCCTCGGACTCGATGGTGTTGATCTGGATGACCAGTTCGCGCAGCGTTTTGGACTTGCGGTAGTTGGGCAGCTCGACCATCAGGTCCTTCATGGCGCGGCAGGCATCGGTTACCTTGTGAGCGATGACGATGGCATCGGGGTGGATGCTCTGGATGTTGGTGAAGTAGACGCGTTGCACGACGCCTTCGATGCGGTCGAGTACGGTGTCGAGCGAGCAACTCATCAGGTCCAGATCCTCGCGCTCAAGCGGGGTGATAAAGGCGGTGAGCAGGGCGTCTTCGAGCTCATGGTGCTTCTTGTCTGCCGCATGCTCAATCGCATGCATCTTATCGAGCATGTCGTGGATCTGCGCGGGGTCAAAGTTCTCAAAAATCTTGGTGAGCAGCTCGGCTGCCTGAACGGCGAGGTCAGCGCAAGCGACGTAGTTGTCAAAGTAGAACGAATCGGGTTTCTTTGCCATGGGTGGGTCCTTTCGAGGCGAAGACGGGTGGGCGAAGCATTGCAGTCCGGATGGACGCTCGGTTTGACTAGATGAACATCATGAACAGCTTGGCCATAACAAAGCTGATGAGTCCGCAGGCGGGGAAGGTGAAGAACCAGGTGAACATCATGTCCTTGACGACGCCGAAGTTGATGGCCGAAAGGCGCTTGACGGCACCGACGCCCATGATGGCGCAGGTCTTGATGTGGGTGGAGGACACGGGGATGCCGGTAAGGGTGGCAAGCAGCAGGTTTGCGGCGCCCGCCAGGTCGGCGGAGAAGCCCTGGTACTTTTCGAGCTTGACCATGCTCTGGCCGACGGACTTGATGATGCGCTCGCCGCCCACGCTGGTGCCGATACCCATAGTGGCCGAGCACAGCAGCATAATCCAGATGGGGATGCCTGCATCGCCGACGCTCGTCTGGCCGCTGGCAAAGGCCACGCCTAAAAAGAGCACGCCGATGAACTTCTGTCCATCCTGCGCGCCGTGCATAAAGCTCATGGCCGCAGCGCTCGCGATCTGAGCGTATTTAAAGAAGACATTGGCACGTCGCCTGTTGGCGGCGGCGAAAAGAATCGAGACGAGCTTGCACAGGACCCAGCCCATGACAAAGCCCAGGCCGATGGAGAGCGCCAGGCCGTAGATGACCTTCATCCACTCGTGGACGTTGACGCTGCTCGCGCCGCCGAGGGCGATAGCGGCACCGGTCAGGCCGGCGATAAGGCTGTGGCTTTGCGAGGTGGGGATACCAAAACGCGACGCTGTGGCGCCGTAGACGACGATGGAGAACAGCGCCGCGCAGAGGCACGCGAGCGCCATGGTGCTGTTTCCGCCAAAGTCGACGATATGCGAGATGGTATTGGCGACGCTCGCGTTAAAGTGCGTCATGATGAGCACACCGAGGAAGTTGAATGCGGCGCTCATGAGAATGGCGGCGCGGGCGGGCATGCAACGCGTAGTGACGCAGGTCGCGATGGCGTTGGGCGCGTCGGTCCATCCATTGACGAAGATGGCGCCCAACGCGAGGATCACGGTGACGGCAAGGACTGGGTTCGACACAATTTGGCCGAGGAAGGTTGAGAACGTTACGTCCATATATGGGCTTTCTCGAAGTTTGCAGACACGTTACAAAAACATGATAAATCGTATCACCTCCTGTGGGTTTCTTTACCGAGTTCTGATGGGAGAAGTGAACTTTTTGGCACTAAAATTGAATATTAGCCCTGTTGACCGCGGGTGTTCTTTTTGCTAACACGCCATGCGGACACGTGCGATTACTACGACACTCCAAAACCACAGTCTGTTCGCTTTACAACATGCAAACATGCGTTCGATAATAGGAGGCATGGAATATCGACAGACAGATGGCAAAACTCGGCGCGTGCACAAGCAGTATGTGGACGTCGTGGCTCGCATCCTCGCGGGCGGACAGGTCGTGCCGGTCACCGTCTGCTGGGTCGACGGTCGTTGCTTTACGATTGACGAGATTGTCTCGACCACTGGGTTTGGCCTGACGGTTCACGGCATCCGTACGGCAACCTATAAGGTGCGTTTTGGCGGGCACGCGACCGAGTTGTATCTGGAGGACCAGACGCGCGAACGACCAGATGGTTCGCAGGCCCATCTGATGCGTTGGTGGGTGTGGGCATTCGACCGTACACTCGAGGGCGAGCGCCGTGGGTAAGGACGTACGGCATTCGGGTACAATGACAGGAATCTTGTCACCTGCTGCGCCGTCTTTCACGGCACTTTTTGAAAGGACGAACCTATGAACGATATCCAGGGCTATCAGAACGGCCCCGTCGAGAGCGGCGCAAGCCGCGCCAAGGAGATGTCGCCGCGCGCGTACAATCTCGCCATGTCTGCCCTGATCTTCTTGGGCTTTTGCGCCATGGGCGCCGGCGCCTACTTTACGAGCACCATGTCGTTTGCGCGCATGATGATGAGCGGCGCCGCCCTGCCGCTGGTCTTTGGCTCGTTTATTTTGACCATTGTCGGCATGGTCATGATGTCGGCCGCCGCCAGCAAGCAGTCCGTGGGCCTGTCCCTTGTGGGCTACGTAATCTTTGCGAGTACCTTTGGCCTGACCGCGTCGTTTGGCCTTGCCAACTACGACCTGCCCACCATCAACACTGCCTTTATCGCCACGGCCGCCATCACCTTTGTCTTTGGCACGCTTGGCGTGACCTTCCCCAAGTTTTTCCAGCGTGTGTATGGCATCGGTTTTGGTATTCTGCTCGCCACTATTCTGGTTGAGATCGTGCTGATGTTCATGGGCGTGTCGCAGTCCATCACCGACCTGATCGTGATTGTGGTGTTCGCTGGCTTTATTGGCTACGACACCTATGTTGCCACGACGGTGCCGCCTACGCTGCCCAACGCCGTGCTCATGGCCTCTAACCTGTTCGTGGATATTATCAACGTGTTCCTGCGCATTTTGAACATCCTCGGCCGTCGCGATTAAAGCGCGGCATTGCGACGCTTCCTGCCGGACACGGTAAAACGATGCGAAAGGCGGTCCTTCGGGGCCGTCTTTTTTGTGCGCGGCGGGGTATCATGGATGGGAAAAAGCCGATAGCGGCAGCGACAGGAAAGGTGGCCACGTATGGCAGACGTCGACAACAGGAACCGTAACCGCAGGTCCAACCGAACGGGTCAGCCCAATCCCAAGCGCGAGGCGCGTGCCAAGGCCGCCGAGTGCCATGTGGCGGCTATGTCCGAGGCCTGCGCCAAGGACATCGAGCGTTCGCTTGCCGGCGTGTGCGAGTTCGATGGTATGCCTGCCGGTTTTGTCGCGGCGATGAAGGTCAAGGCCCAGGTGGCTGCTGCTGCCGAGGAGCAGGTTGCCGAGGAGCCCGAGGCCGCCGAGGTCGAGGCTGCAGTCGATACCGAGGTGGCGCCCGAGCCCGCCGAGGAGCCCGCTCCGGTTCTGCCCGAGGTCACCGTGCTCGATGCCTCTGCCACGCAGGCCATTCTGGATAACGGCCGAGGCTACGCGCAGTTCTGCGACATGGCCGTGCTCGCCTTTGCCTCGTTCACCAACCCGGGCGGCGGCTACATCCAGGGCTATCTGGGTCAGGAGGCCACGCTCTGTGCCGATTCGTACCTGTACAACGTGCTCGATAAACAGCGCAATTGGTACGGCGAGAACCGTCGCCGCAACATCAACTGCGAGCTTTACCGCAACCGTGCGCTGGTGGTGCCTGCGGTGCGCTTCGACCGCAACCACGTGCATGCGTATGCCGACGTGATCGTGGCCGCCGCGCCCAACGCCAAGCGCGCTCGCCAGGAGTATCGCGTGGGTGACGATGCCCTGCTGGACGCCCTGCGCGATCGCATCCGCTTTGTGCTTGCCATCTGCGACGAGCTGGGTCGCGAGAAGCTCGTGCTGGGCGCTTGGGGCTGCGACAACAACGGCTTTGACGCCGAGGCCGTGGCCGAGCTCTTCCGCAAGGAGCTCGCATCGGGCGACTTTAAGGTCAAGCAGGTCTTTTTTGCCGTGCCCTCTACGCGCTGGGACGAAGATTTTGCCAAGTTCGAGCACGTGCTGGCAAACTTCCCCGAGCGCAACGAGGAGTCCTATGCCCAGGTTGCCGCTCGCGCTGCGGCTGCCCACGCCGCCGAGCAGGCCCAGGCTGCCGCCGAGGACGATGAAGACGATGACGATTGGCGCAAGTACCTGTAATCGGTATGTGCTGACAGATAGGTCGATCCGGCGGGAGAGACTGCTCCCGCCGACTTTTTCTTTTTACTAGAGGAAGGGCTTACGATGAAAAACGTTCTGTGCTTTGGCGACAGCAATACCTACGGCTATGATCCGGCGGGCATGCGCGACGGCACCGCGGTACGCTATGCGCACGATGTGCGCTGGTGCGGCGTGGCCCAGCGCGACCTGGGCGAGGGCTGGCACGTGATTGAGGAAGGCCTCAACGGCCGCACGACGGTACGCGACGACATGTGCCATCTGGACACTAATCTCAACGGCATCCGCGCACTTCCGATGCTGCTCGAGGCTCATAAGCCGCTGGATGCGATCGTGATTATGCTGGGCACCAACGACTGCAAGACGGTCTTTAGCGTGGGGGCTGCCGATATCGCTGACGGTGCCATGGCGCTGATTCGCACCGTCCGCGCGTTTCCCTGGACCGAAGCCGCGCCCTGCCCGCGTATTCTGCTGATGGCGCCTATCAAGATTAAACCGCAGATCGCCGATGTGTACATGACCGACTTTGACGAGCGCTCCGTCGAGGCCTCGGAGCATTTTGCCGAATACTATGCGTATGCTGCTAAACAGTTTGGCTGCGACTTTTTGAATGCCGCTGATTTTGCCGAGCCGGGCGATATCGATTATCTGCACATGATGCCCGAAAGTCACGAGAGCTTGGGCCACGCCGTGGCAGCCAAGCTCAAAGAGATGCTCGGAGCGTAGCGCGACCCCAAGCAGTGTAAAAATTCCCCTTGCGGCGGCTTGTTTCGTTGGTTTGTCTTGATCTGTAACAGTTGTAAGGCCGAAAACGGGCTAGATGTTACAGATCGAGATTATTTAGGCCGATATCGGTCGTTTGTCTCGATCTGTAACATTTAGGGTCGATTTTGCCGAGTTACTGTTACAGATCGAGATTATTTTCTTAGCGGAATTTGAATGTCTCGATTTGTAACAGGTGGGCCGAGAAATGGACTCTAACTGTTACAGATCGAGATGTTTGTGGGAACCACCGCAAAGGTGCTGTCCCCTTTGCGGTGGTTTTGGGCTGCGAATCTTAATACTGCCACATGTGATTGACGGGGCCGGAGCCTTTGCCCATGTCAAAGCCGGCGGCGAGAGCGCCGGTTAGGTAGGCCTTGCCGGCGTTGACGGCATCGGCAAGATCCATGCCCTGGGCCAGCGCGCAGGCGATGGCGGACGAGAGTGTGCAGCCGGTGCCGTGTGTGTTGTCGGTCTCGATGCGCTTGTGACGGAACCACGTGGTGAGCGGATCGCCCAGATGGTTGCCCTCGTCATCGAGCGGCGCGGGCTCTGCTAGCACATCGTTGGCCTCGTTGACAAAATGCCCGCCCTTAACGAGAGACGCGCATCCAAAGCGGCGGGTGAGAAGTATGGCGGCATTTTGCTGTGTGCGCTCGGAATCGACCTCGTAGTCGAGCAGCGCCATGGCCTCGGGAATGTTGGGCGTGATGACGGTCGCCAGCGGGAACAGGCGACGTGTAAGCGCTTCGGCGGCGTTCTCTGCGATCAGGCGAGCGCCCGAGGTGGCGACCATGACGGGATCGACGACGATATTTTGTGCGTCCCAGGCACTCAAGCGGTCGGCGATAACCTCGATAATCTCGGCAGAGGAGACCATGCCGATCTTGACTGCGTTGGGGCGAATGTCGTCAAAAACGGCATCGATCTGCGCCGCGACAATATCCGGGGAGATATTCTGCACAGCGGTGACGCCGAGCGTGTTTTGTGCGGTTATGGCCGTGATGGCCGTCTCGGCATACAGACGGTGCGCCGTGATGGTCTTGATGTCGGCCTGAATGCCGGCACCACCGCTGGAATCGGATCCTGCGATGGATAGAACGGCGGGTACCTTACTGCGATCCATGTTCGCTCCCTTGTTCGGTCGGATTCAAATGGGTCTTCTGCCTGCATTATAAAGTGCCCGGGCCGGCTGTATGCCGATCCCGGGCGGGTGGTGCAATCTTTACGTAAATGTAAGAAAATGTTCACATATCAACAATTGACGAACACCTTGTGGCCGATTGTGGCTTCGGTGACGAGTTAGTCCTCCATGCCGAGGTCAATCGTCGTGCCTTCGAACACCTTGTTGACGGTGCGGACGGCGCACATCTTGCCGCACATGGTGCAGGTGCCCTCGGTGGCGGCGGGGGATTCCTCGTAGCGCTTCTTGCCGGTGATCGGGTCGAGCGCGCACTTCCACATGGCGTCCCAGTCGAGCTTGCGGCGTGCCTGGCCCATCTTGTCGTCCATGTCGCGGGCGTGGGGCACCTTCTTGGCGATGTCGGCGGCGTGCGCGGCGATCTTGGTGGCCATGAGGCCGTCGAGCACGTCCTGGGCGTTGGGCAGGCACAGGTGTTCGGCGGGCGTCACGTAGCACAGGAAGTCGGCGCCCGAGCTCGCGGAGATAGCGCCGCCGATGGCTGCGGTGATGTGGTCGTAGCCCACGCCGATATCGGTCACCAGCGGCCCGAGCACATAGAACGGGGCGTTGTGGCACAGGCGCTTCTGCAGTTTCATGTTGGCGGCGATCTCGTCGAGCGCCATGTGGCCCGGGCCCTCGACCATAACCTGGACGCCGGCGGCCCAAGCGCGCTTGCACAGCTTGCCCAGCTCGATCATCTCGGCGGTCTCGGTTGCGTCGTTGGAGTCGTAGAGGCAGCCCGGGCGGCAGGAGTCGCCGAGCGAGATCGTCACGTCGTATTCATGACAGATATCGAGTACCTCGTCGTAGAACTCGTAGAAGGGGTTCTCGTTACCGGTGACTTCCATCCAGCCAAACAGCAGCGAGCCGCCGCGACTGACGATGTTCATGAGGCGGCCGGTCTCCTTAAAGGTCTTGATGACCGACTTGTTGATGCCGCAGTGGATGGTCATAAAGTCCACGCCGTCCTCGGCATGCGCGCGCACGACCTCGAGCAGATCGTCCTTGGTGAGCTTGACCAGCGGCTTTTCCATGTAGCCGATGGCGTCATACATGGGTACGGTGCCTACCATGAGCGGTGTCTCGTCGATGAGCTGCTGGCGGAACTGGCGCGTCTTGCCCGAGTTGGAGAGGTCCATGATGGCGTCGGCGCCAAAGTCCTCGGCGATCTTAACCTTCTTCCATTCCTCGGCGGCATCGGCCTTGTCGCCCGAGATGCCCAGGTTGACATTGACCTTGGTGGACAGGCCCTCACCGACACCAAAGGCGCGCATGCCCTTTTTGATGTGCACGATGTTGGCGGGGATGGCGATGCGGCCGTCGGCCACGCGCTCGCGGATGTACTCGGGATCGCGATGCTCGCGCTCGGCGACTTCTTTCATTTGCGGCGTGATCCGTCCGGCGCGGGCGAAGTCGATTTGCGTGACGAGCGTGGGCTCGGTCTGTGTGCTCATAAGCACGGCTCCCTTCGTTGGCATTACCCATATCAGGTTTGCGGGTCAGGGCGGGCGCGCCCAATCTCAGCCTGCCGTCTTGTCCTGCAAGCTCCCCGTTTATGTAATGGGCTCAAGTATAGCCTGAATGGGTACGATTGGGCCAACGAGCGTGCCTGTGGGGAGGCGAACATGGAAGACAAGCATCTATACCGAGAGACGCAATGGGATGTATCGGCCGAGGAGGGCCGTGCGCACCATGGGTTGGTTGCGATTGGCTTTGCGGTGCTTGCCGTGCTGGTGATTGCCTTTTGTATTTGGACGTTTGGCGGTCGCGGCGGCGCTGCCTGGGGGTTTGAAGCCGACGATGCCCTGCCGATCATGACGGTGAAGGTCGCTGGCGGTAACACGGTGGCCGCGCCGGGCGACTATTGGTATCCGCGCGACGAGTTTGTGCAGTTGCAGCTGAGTGGCGGATCTATTCCGGGCGAAGAAATCGAACGCGTGACGTTTGATGCGACGCTCAAAACGCTGACGGTGAAGCTCAAAGATCAAGGAGATGTGCCCACGACCATGGATATCGCCCTGACGGAATGGCGTCTGGAGCCTCCGACGGGTGCTGCGGTGTCCGAGGTTGAGCACGTCAAGATTGTCTATCAGGACGGTTCGACAAACGGGATTGCAAAGGCCGACGGTCTAGCAGAATAGGTGTCGAGCCTAGCCAGCCAATTCATAAAAGTTGCGGTGGAATAGTTCCTGATTGTGCGATAAAAGGCTCAAATAGGAACTATTCCACCGCAAGTTATATAGAGAAGGCTGAGCGGGTCAGTGTTGGGTGCCGGCTCTAGAGCATCTGTTCGTTGATGAACACGAGGGTGCCTGGGCATGAGAGCTCGGGGGCGTGGCGATAGCCGATGTTGAAATCGGTGAGACGGCCGGCGTCCTCGACCTTGTTTTCCGCCATCCACCGCACCATGGAGCCGCGCGCCTTTTTGCTGGCGGTCGAGCGCTGGATGGGCTTGCCGTTGCGGACGCCTTCGCCAAAGAGGCATGTGACGACCGTGGCATCGGTGGTGAGACGGGGCAGAACGGCTTTGGCGTATTCCGCGCTGGCGAGGTTGACAATCGTAGCGTTGGAGTCGGCCAGAGCGATGGCCCGTGCGAGCTTGTCGCCCCAAAACGCGTAGAGGTCTCGGGCATCGTCGACGGCAAGTTTCGCGCCCATCTCCAGCCGATATGGTTCAACGGCATGAAAGGGGCGTACGCATCCGTAAAGGCCCGAGAGGATCCACAGATGGTCTTGCAGCCATGCGAGCTGCGCGGAATCCATCACTTCGGGCGCCATGCTCTGGTATTGAATGCCGTGATAGGACATGACGGCAGGGGAGAGGTGACGGGCGAGTTCGGGATTGTCGAGATCGCTGTTTTTCAGGATGGGCCCGAACTCATGCAGGGTGTTGAGGCAAGGCCCCAGCAGTTTGTCGCTCACGTTCCACAGCGCCTGCAGGCCGGCGCTGCCTTCATTCCGCTCGATATCTAGCAGTGCGCGGTGGAGGCGAGCCGTCTCGCGCACAAAGGGTGGAATGCCCAGGACTTCAAAAGCATCTTGGGCCGCGCGCATTTGCTTGGCGGGCGAAATGATGACCTGCAGCATGAACTCTCCTCTGCCAAAAAGGAGGTTGCGGTGGAATACGGTCTGTTTTGGCCGTTTATGGGCCAGTTTAGTCCGCATTTCACCGCAAGTTATGAAGGGCTGGTTAGGCTCGCTCGAGGAAGGCTTTGTAGCCGCGGTAGGCCTCGTAGATGTCGGCCTTGTTGGCGACCTCCCACAGGGCGTGCATGGACAGGACGGCAACGCCGGAGTCGATGACGTTCATGCCGTACTTGGCCATGATGTAGGCGATGGTGCCGCCGCCACCAGCGTTGACGCGGCCGAGCTCGCAGGTCTGGAAGTCCACGCCGGCCTCGTCCATGATGTCGCGGACGAGGGCCACATACTCGGCGTCGGCGTCGTTAGAGCCGCCCTTGCCGCGGCTGCCCGTGTACTTGTTAAAGCACAGGCCGCGACCCATGAAGGCGGCGTTCTTGGTCTCGAACTTGCCGGCATAGCCCGGGTCGAAGCCGGCGGACACGTCGGAGGAGAGCATACGGCTGCGGGCGAGCGCGCGGCGCAGAGCCAGCGGGCTGTCCTCGCCGGCGAGCGTCATGATCTCGGCGACGGTGTTCTCGAAGAAGCGACTCGTCATGCCGGTGGCACCCACGGAACCGATCTCCTCCTTGTCGACGATGAGCGTGATGCTCGTGCGCTCCACGTTGGTGACGTTGATCTGGGCGAGCATGGAGGGGTAGGCACAGACGCGGTCGTCATGGCCATAGCCCAGAATCATGGAGCGGTCGAGGCCCATGTCGCGGGCGGGGCCGGCGGGCACGACCTCGATCTCGGCGGAGAGGAAGTCCTCCTCCTCGACGTCGTACTGCTCCTTGAGGATATCCAGGAACATCTGCTTGACGGGCTCCTTGGAAGCGTCCTTGTCGTCCTCATCGAACTTGACGGGACGGCCGCCCACGATCACGTCGAGGATCTCGGCGTCGACGGCGTCCTTGGCGGGCTTGGCCATCTGCTCGCTCGAGAGATGGATTAGCAGGTCGGAGATGGTAAAGACCGGGTCGTCGGCCTTGTCGCCGATGTTGATGTCGACGGTGGTACCGTCCTTTTTGCAGATGACGCCCACGAGTGCGAGCGGGGAGGCCACCCAGTGGTAGCTCTTGACGCCACCGTAGTAGTGCGTGTCGAGGTAGGCCATGTCGCCGGCCTCGAAGGCGGGGTTCTGCTTAAGGTCTAGGCGCGGCGAGTCCACATGGGCGCCCAGGATGTTAAAGCCCTGCTCGAGCGGGGCGTTGCCCAGGTTGACGAGCATGAGGTCCTTGCCGTGATTGGCGGCGTACACCTTGTCGCCTGCCTTGAGCTCGCGGCCTTCGGCGATTACGGTCTCCAGGTCGACGTATCCCGCCTCCTCGGCCATCTTGATGCCGGTCTTGACGCACAGGCGCTCGGTTTTGTTCTCGCTCAAAAACTGCTTATAGCCGCGGCAAAGCTCCTCGAGCTCCTCGACTTGCTGTGGCGTGTACTTTTTCCATGCGCAGGGACGCTCCATGACGCAGGCTCCTTTCGGATCGATCGTGCTGGTTGATGTACCGTGAGCCATCGTATCACGCGCGGGCTCACGGTGGCGGGGGAGCTTGATGTGAGGTGGCCGCGGGGCGGGGAGCGTGTAAACTGGAGTGAGCAAACCGTGCCCAGCCCAAAGCGAGGTATTTAATATGTCTGACAAGCGCCGCACTTTTGCCGTTATCGACGGCAACTCGCTCATGCACCGCGCCTTTCACGCCGTGCCGCCGACCATGAACGCGCCGGACGGTCGCCCCACCAACGCGATCTTTGGCTTTCTGAACATGTTTCTTAAGATGATTGATGCCTTTAACCCCGACGGTGTGGTCGTGGCGTTTGACAAGGGTAAGCCGCGCGTGCGCATGGAGATGCTGCCGCAGTATAAGGCGCAACGCCCGCCCATGGACCCCGATCTGCATGCGCAGTTCCCTATGATCAAGGAGCTGCTCGGTGCGCTCAACGTGCCGATTCTGCAGTCCGAGGGCTGGGAAGGCGACGATATCCTGGGAACCATGGCGCGCCTGGGCGAGCAGGCCGGCTGCGACATGCTACTGGTGACCGGCGACCGCGACATGTATCAACTCGTGACCGAGCACGTCAACGTGGTCTCGACCCGCAAGGGCCTGTCTGACGTGGCGATCATGACGCCCGAGAGCGTGGACGACCTGTATCACGGCATTACGCCGGCGCTCGTGCCCGATTTTTACGGTCTAAAGGGCGATACGTCCGACAACATCCCCGGTGTACCGGGCATCGGTCCCAAAAAGGCGAGTGCGCTCATTGCGAAGTACGGTAGCCTGGACGAAGTCATCGCGCATGCCGACGAGGTCAAGGGCAAGATGGGCGAGAACCTGCGCGCGCACATCGACGACGCGCTGCTGAGCCGCAAGGTCGCGACCATCCGCACCGATGCGCCCGTTGAGCTCGATTTTGAGGCGACGTCCTTCCCGGCGTATTCTGCCGATGAGGTTTCCGCTGCGCTGGGCACGCTTGGTATCACCGCCATGCAGAACCGTTTCTTGGCGCTGATCGGCGGCGAGGGCGGGGCTGCTGCTGTCTCCAGTATGTTTGAGATGCCCACGATTGAGCGCACCGCTGCCGGCGATGCCGAGGCGCTTGCTGCCGTGGCGTCCGAGGTTTCGCGTGCGATCGAGGCGGGCGAGTGGGTCGCCGCCGTGGTGGACGACGATAAGGAAGAGGGCGCGCTCTTTGGACTGACGCGCACGCTGTGGTTGGCGACGTCCAAGGGCCTGTTCGCGCTCGAGGAGGGCGACGGCGCCTCCACTGCCGTAGTCGATGGCTTCAACTTCGCTCACGGTGTGATCGCCGGCGTGCTTGCGCGCCTGTTTATGGAGGGCCGCGTGGCGAGCCCGGATACGAAGGCGCTGCTGCACGAGCTTTCGCCCATCGATTCTTCTGAGCCCGAGCTCATGGATCCGCTCGCTGCCGATTCCACGCGTATCTTCGATACCGTGGTCGCTGCCTATCTGCTGGATTCCGATCGCTCCGAGTTCGATGAGGCATATCTTGCCGATACGTATCTGCAGATGGCGTTGCCTGCGGCGCGCGGCGCAGAGGGTGCTGGTGAGGACGCTCCAGCGCCTGCCGCCCGTACTGCGGCTCTGACGCTGGCGCTCGTGACGCCGTTGCGCGAGTGCATGGCCCGTGAGAATGCCGCCAACGTGTTCGATGGCATCGAGATGCCGCTCGTGCCGGTGCTTGCCAAGATGGAGCGCGCGGGAATGCTCGTGGATCCCGACCGCCTGCGTAATCTGTCCGAGGGCCTGGCGACCCAGATCACCGAGGTCGAGCGCAGCATTCGCGACCTGGCGGGTGACGAGACCTTTAATATTGGCAGTCCCATGCAGCTGTCGCATGTGCTCTTTGATGTGATGGGGCTTCCGACCAAGGGCCTCAAGAAGACTAAGCGCGGCTACTATTCGACCAACGCCAAGGTGTTGAGCGACCTTGCCCGCGACCACGAAATCGTGCGTCTGATCTTGGATTGGCGTGAAAAGTCCAAAATCAAGTCCACCTATCTGGATACGCTGGGCCCGCTGCGCCGTGGTGACGGTCGCGTGCACACCACGTACAACCAGACCATCACGGCAACGGGGCGTCTGTCCTCGAGCGACCCGAACCTGCAGAACATCCCGACGCGCTCGGAGCTGGGTCGTACCGTCAAGACGGCGTTTTCGGCAGGCGAGGGAAGCGTCTTTTTGGCGGTGGACTACTCGCAGATCGAGCTGCGTCTGCTGGCACATCTCTCGGGTGACGAGCACTTGGTGCGCGCCTTTAACGAGGGCGAGGACTTCCATGCCGAGACGGCGGCGCGCGTATTTGGTGTGCCGGTGTCCGAGGTAACGCCCGACCTGCGCAGTCGCGCCAAGGCCGTGAACTTTGGCATCGTGTACGGCCAGCAGGCCTATGGTCTGTCACAGTCGCTGCATATCTCGATGGCCGAGGCGCGTGACATGATCGACCGCTACTACGAGGCCTACCCGGGCGTGCGTACATTCCTCGACAACGTGGTGGCGCGCGCCAAGCAGACGGGCTACGCCGAGACCATGTACGGCCGCCGTCGTCATATTCCGGAGCTCAAGGCCAAAAACCCGCAACTCCGCGGTTTTGGCGAGCGCACGGCCATGAACCACCCCATGCAGGGCACCGCCGCCGACATCATCAAGATCGCCATGGCCCGCGTAAGCCGCCGCCTGGAAGAAGAAGGCTTTGCCGCCCATATGATTCTGCAGGTGCACGACGAACTGGACTTTGAGTGCCCCACCGATGAAGTCGAGCGCCTGACCACCATGGTCCGCGACGTCATGGAACACGTAGTAGACCTCCGCGTCCCCCTAATCGCCGAAGCCAGCACCGGCATAACCTGGGCCGACGCCAAATAGGGAAGTGCCCACAACCCTAAAGTAACCAAACCAGAAGGGGGCTCCTTGCCAACAAGGAGCCCCCTTCATTCCAAAAAATCAGCCAAGTATCTAGGCGCCAAGACGCCACCCAGACGGCGAGCAAGTCACCCAAGGACCTGGCCGGGCGAGGCGGGTAAGTTTTTCGTAGATTCCGCACGAGCCGGAAAGCACTTAATGTGCTTTCCGAGCGAGCCCAGGACCTGACCGAGCGAAAAACTTACCCGCCTCGCCCGGCCAGGTCCGACGAGCCACGTTAACGAGCCGCCAAGATGGCGTCGATGAGCGTCAGTACGCCCCCGTCGTTGTTGCTCGGAATGCGCCACTTGGCGTGCGCGTTCATGTGCTCCTCGGCATTGTCCACGATAAAGCTGTGACCGACGCGCTCCAGCATGGGGATGTCGTTGTAGGTATCACCCACGGCGGCAGCATCGGCAATATCGATGCCCAGGTGCTCGCACAGGTGAGCGACGCCGGCGCCCTTGTCGACGCCCAGGTTCATAAAGTCGATCCACTCGCGCCCAGCGTTGGTGACGTAGAGCTTATCCGAGAACTCGGGACTATAGGTCTCGCGGAAAGCGGGCTCGGCGTCGTAGCCGGGGAAGAAGACCGAAATCTTGTTGGACTCGAAATCAATGCCCTCAAAGCTGTCGACGTAGTTGATTGTGTTGTAGTAGACGCTGATCTCGTCGTGGTATTGATGGTCGCGGGCAAGCACGTAGAACTCGTCGAAGCAGCACAGGACGGGGACAGCGCGAGGATCCTCCGAGGCACGGCTCAAGACCTGCTGATACAGCTCCACGTCAATATTGCTCTTATAGATATAGCTGCCGCGATAGATCACGCAAGCTCCGTTGTCGGGACAAAAGGCGAGGCGGTTCTTGATGCCCTCGAACATCTCCTCGAGCTTGGGGGCGGGACGTCCGCTGGCGGGGCAGAATACGATGCCGGCGTCGGCGAGCTTGTCCAGGCGCTCATCAAGACCCTGGGGCAGCACACGCTCGTCGGTCAGCAGCGTCTTGTCCATATCGACGGCGAGAATCTTAATGTTGCCGATGTTGGCGTCCGATTCGTAAGTTTGCATAAAAATGCGCCTTTCGTTTCGAGATTGTTTCAGACGTTATAACCATCAACTAGTAGTCGAGCGTATTTTCGCAGGAATGGTGCGTATTTGCACCACGCTTCACAAAGTAATGAAAAAACTTTTCAGAAATTTGAATTTGTCGCTTGTGCTGCGGGCACTTTAGCGTAATATAGCGACCATCGAAAACGGAGACGGAAAAACAACCGCTTACCGAGTAAAAGGTACCGTTTACGATATTTGAATTGCGCCCGGCGATACGTGAAAGGAGAGGCAGATGCAGTTCGTAAAGATCATCACCACTGCAGACAATGCCATCCGACGCCAGCGCGCAATTTCCCGACGACGATAACAATCGTCTCTGTCCGCATGGGGCGAATTGCCTCAACAGAGTCATTTTGAGGTCGTTGGGTTTTAGCACGACATTGCTGCATGTTTCTAGGGCATGTATGTGCTGATTTTTGCTATTTAACCTGATATTGCACGGTATATGACCTTGAAATGACTTGCAACTGACCGATGTTCTAACTAGCTACCAAGGGCGAAAGGAAACAGCCATGAGCAAGGAAAAAGTCGTTCTCGCATATTCCGGTGGTCTTGATACATCCGTATGTGTCAAGTGGCTCCAGGACGAGAAGAATCTCGATGTCGTTTGCGTCTGCGGCAACGTGGGCCAGGAAGAGACCGGACTGGATGCCAAGAAGCAGAAGGCGCTCGACCTGGGCGTTCTCGATTGCCAGGTGCTCGACCTGCGCGACGAGTTCTCCGATGAGTTCCTGACCAAAGCCATCGCAGCAAACTCCATGTACGAGAACAAGTATCCGCTGCTCTCCGCCCTGTCTCGCCCGCTGCTTGCCAAGAAGCTTGTTGAGGTCGCCCACGAGTTTGGCGCGACCTACGTCGCCCACGGCTGCACCGGCAAGGGTAACGACCAGGTTCGTTTTGAGGCTGCCGTCAAGGCCCTCGACCCTGAGCTCAAGGTTATCGCCCCGGTGCGCGAGTGGGATCTGAAGTGCCGTCCCGACGAGGTCGCCTATGCCCACGCCCACAACGTGCCGGTTCCCGAGGGTGCCAACGATAACCCCTACTCCATCGACGACAACCTGTGGGGTCGCGCCATCGAGTGCGGTCACCTGGAGGACCCTTGGAATGAGCCGCTCGATGACGCTTGGGTTATGACCAAGAACCCCGAGGACACGCCTGACGCCCCGACCTATACCGAGATCGAGTTTGAGGCCGGCAAGCCTGTCGCCGTCGACGGCAAGAAGATGAAGCTCTCCGAGATCGTCATCGCCCTCAACAAGATCTCCGGCGACAATGGCTTTGGCCGTCTCGATCTGGTCGAGGATCGTCTGGTGGGCCTCAAGAGCCGCGAGTGCTATGAGGTTCCCGGCGCCCTGACGCTCATCACCGCCCACAAGGCGCTCGAGGACATCTGCGTCGAGGGCGACCTGCTCAAGACCAAGATCAAGCTCGAGCAGGATTGGGCCACCGCCGTGTACAACGGCCAGTGGTACAGCCCGCTCAAGAACGCGCTCGACGCCTTTATGGCCGATACCCAGAAGTTCGTGACCGGCACTGTCCGTGTGAAGTTCTTTAAGGGCAACTGCCATGTCGTCGGCCGCAAGAGTCCCTTCAGCCTCTACGACTACGGCCTGGCTACCTACGACCGCGACACCACGTTTGACGAGAAGGCCAGCGCCGGCTTTATCGAGATCGATACGCTGTCGCTCAAGACGTGGGCAAAGGTCCAGGGCCCCAGCTCTGCTGCCGCCCAGGCCTAGCGCCTCCTTCCCTTGGTATCCGCGCGGCCCATCCGCGTGATACATAACGGGCGCACGGGGTCCCTACCTTTCGTTATGCTTGCTGACACTTCTTAACATCGGTGGCCCCTACGTTCCGCCCGCATATATGATGCCGCGACTGTGGCTGAGTCCGAGCCCCGCCGGGGTTGTCCGGCGGGGCTCCTTCTATCAATTTGGCGGCTCTGCGCCTATATATGAGGAGTATCCATTATGTTCAATGCTATCGCGCATGCTTTACTTGCCCTCGCGCCCGAGTTCGATGCTGCAAGGGTCGAGGACGTCCCTATGAGCCTGAAGGCCTGGATCGATGGTTCGCAGGGCAACATCCGGAGGGAGACGTTGGGCGCCAAGTGCATGGTGCGTCACTTCTTTGCAAATTAGCTACATGGCACCGCACACGGTGGGGAATGTGTAAAACTAGCGGTTGAAAAATCGCTTTAGCGATATGGCGCATTGCTTTGGGCGCTTGTTTTGGTATTTGGAGAAAGGGGACGGTTCCATGGCTCTTTGGGGCGGTCGTTTTGAGGCAGGCGTGGCCGAGGTCACGCAGGAGTTTGGCGCGTCGCTGCCGGTCGACAAACATCTCTATAAGCAGGATATCGCCGGCTCTAAGGCGCATGCCAAAATGCTGGCGGCCCAGGGCATCATCAGTGCCGAGGACGAGCAGGCGATTGCCAAGGGCCTGACCGGAATCGAACAGGATATCGATGCCGGCAACTTTACCTTCGATATCAACGATGAGGACATTCATATGTCCATCGAGAGCGAGTTGACGCGCCGCATCGGCGAGGCCGGTAAGCGCTTGCATACCGGCCGTTCGCGCAACGACCAGGTGGCGACCGATACGCGCCTGGGCGTCAAGGCGCTGGCCAAGGAGCTCATGGAGGCCAATCTTGAGCTGCGCCATGTGCTGGTGGATGCGGCTAAGAAGTACGACAAGGTGATTCTGCCGGGCTACACGCATATGCAGCACGCTCAGCCCGTGCTGCTCTCGCATCATCTGCTGGCGTATTCCTGGATGTTCGCGCGCGACTTTACGCGCCTGAAGGCCGCCTTTGATGCCGCCGACAACTGCCCGCTGGGTGCTGCCGCGCTTGCCGGTACGAGCTATCCGCTCGATCGCCAGATGACGGCTGCCGAACTTGGCTTTGCGGGCGTGATTCCCAACTCGCTCGATGCGGTTTCCGACCGTGATTTCCTGCTCGATCTGCATTACGCCGGATCCGTCATGGCGATGCACCTGTCGCGTCTTTCCGAGGAGATCGTGCTGTGGTCGAGCTCCGAATTTGGCTTTATCACGCTTTCAGACTCCTACTCCACCGGCTCGTCTATCATGCCGCAGAAGAAGAATCCCGACTTTGCCGAGCTTATTCGCGGCAAGAGCGGCCGTGTGTATGGCAACCTGGTGCAGCTGCTCGTGACCATGAAGGGCTTGCCGCTCGCTTATAACAAGGATTTGCAGGAGGACAAGGAGGGCGCGCTCGATACCGCCCATACGCTCATGCAGTGCCTGTCGGTTATGGCCGGTATGATTTCGACTTGGGCCGTCAACGAGGATGCCATGGCGCGCGAGTGCGGCGTGGGTCACCTTGCCGCCACCGATGTTGCCGATTACCTGGCTAAGCGTGGTCTGCCGTTCCGCGAGGCTCATGCCGTGGTGGGGCATCTGGTTCTGATGTGTGAGAAGCGCGGCTGCAATCTTGAGGACCTGCCGTTTGAGGTGTTCCATGAGGCAAGCCCGCTCTTTGAGCGCGACATTACCGAGGCGCTCGACATCCCGTCGATTGTCGCCGCCCGCACGACCGAGGGCGGCACCGCCCCTGCCGCCGTTGCCGTGCAGCTGCAGCGCGCCGAGGCACAGCTCGTGGCCGACGAGGGCGTGTTTGGATCGCTGACTAAGGTCGTCGAGATGGGCCACGGGGTAAAGTAGGGATTTGGCTGAAGCCGTTTTGGCCATTTATTGATAAATCGTTTTCACTTTACGGGCGCCTGCTGATGTGGGCGCCCGTATTTTGTTGCTATGGGGGAGGGGCTTGTCGAGAACTTCTGTAGGACCTTTGGGCAGGTTGTGAAGGGGTTACGTTCGCGGGCGGCAACCGACCGCCTGCTCTGTTCGATGCGGTTGATGGGCGGTCGGATGGTACTCTAATCGGGCTTCGAAACAGAAGTGACACATATGGAGCGCTTTAATAAATTGCAACGTTTCAATAAACAGCTTTTTGTTTAACTGCAGCTAAAACTCTGTTACGATGCAGTCCAGGCGGGTGCCGGAATGGGACTTGGGCACGCGCGAACCTACTTGAAAGGCTACTTTTATGGCTATCGAGAAGACCTTCATCATGATTAAGCCCGACGCCGTGCGCGACCGCAAGATCGGCGAGATCGTTGCTCGCATTGAGCGCAGCGGCCTTGTCATCGAGCGCATGGAGATGACCACGCTCGAGCGCGCTACCGTCGAGGAGCACTACGCCCATCTGGCCGACAAGCCCTTCTTTGGCGGTCTCTGCGACTTTATGACGAGCGGTCCGGTCGTCAAGATGGTCGTTTCCGGTCTCTCCGCTGTTGCTAAGATGCGCACCCTCATGGGCGCTACCAACCCGCTTGACGCTGCTCCTGGTACCATCCGCGGCGACTTTGCCGTCGATGTCAACGCCAACGTGATCCACGGCTCCGACTGCCTGGAGAACGCCGAGATTGAGATCAAGCGCTTCTTTGGCTAAACCAGCTTTGACTCCTTAAAGCTGTTAGCGTGTGGCTTGGGCGCCGCGGAACTCCATCTGCGGTGCCCTTTTATTCCAAAATCTATGCAGGGGCCCGCTCGGACATGTGTTCCGAGCGGGCCCCTGCTGTTAGCTTGTGGCACTGAATAGTTTAGGCTTCGTCGACGATCTTAAGGCCGCGCGTGTGATCGATCTCGTTGAGGAGGTTAACGCGACGCTCGTGACGACCGCCCTCAAACTCGGCGTCGAGCCACTCGTCGACAATCATCTTGGCGAGCTCGGAGCCCACGACGCGGGCGCCAAAGGCGAGCACGTTGGTATTGTTGTGCATGCGGGAGAGCTTGGCGCTGAAGGGCTCGGAGCACACAACGGCGCGTACGCCCTCGACCTTGTTGGCAGCCAGGCTGATCCCGACACCGGTGCCACAGATGAGGATGCCCAGGTCGACGTCGCCGTTGGCAACGGCCTTACCCACCTTGTAGCCGGCGATGGGGTAGTCAAAGCTCTCGGAGGTGTCGGTGCCAAAGTTCACGACCTCGCAGCCGCGCTCCTTCAGGTGCTCGGAAATGATGTTCTTGAGCTCGACGGCGGCGTGGTCGTTACCGATACCGATCTTCATGGATGGTTCCTCTCTGGTCTGTGCGGCGCAAATGCTAAAGGTGTTTACCGCGTTCGACTGCATGATAGCGCGACTTTTGCGTAAACGCTCGAGCGTTTTTTGGTCAAACGCTTTAGCAGGCAACAAGACTGGCTTCTCGTGAATGAATGTCGTCAGTTTGCGCTTGAGCGCCGTCTGCCGGAACCATGGTTGCGGTTTTTGATGCATTGTTATCAAATAAAGGAGCTAACTTTTTTGAGAGCCCAGCCCGTTATGCAAGCAGGAGATACCTATGCCTACCGATTCCATCCGTGATGCCGCGTTTTGCGATGTTTTGAACCGCGAGCTTGTCTGTGCACTCGGCTGCACCGAGCCCATTGCCGTTGCCTATGCAGCGGCGCTGGCGAGCCAGACGCTCGGTTGCGAACCCGATCACATGGACGTTGCCTGCTCGGGCAACATCATCAAGAACGTTAAGAGCGTGACCGTGCCCAATTCGGGCGGAATGCATGGTATTGAGGCTGCGGCCGTGCTGGGTGCCGTGGGCGGCGACGCCAAGAGCGCTCTCGAGGTGCTCGAGAGCGTTGACGATAAAGACCGTGCGCGCGTGTCCGAGCTCCTCGCCGACGCCGGCTACTGCGATGTGTCGCTTGTCGAGGGTGTGCCCAACCTCTACATCAAGGTGACTGCGACGGCCGGGGGCCATACCGCGGTCGTCGAGATTACCGACCACCACACCAATGTCACGTGCCATACGCTCGACGGTATTCCGGTGTGCGGCAAGTCGGCGGGGGAGTGTGCCGCCTGCGCCGAGCGCGTCGTGGCCGAGCGGGCGGCAGATAATGCCGATACGCCCATGTCGATTGAGACTATCATCGACTTTATCGAGGACGGTGACATTGAGGACGCCCGCGCTGCCGTTGAGCGTCAGATTGAGCTGAATGGCGTAATCAGTGCCGAGGGCCTTGCGCACGCTTGGGGCGCCGAGGTGGGTCGTACGCTGCTGGGTGCTCGTGCCGATGACGTCGCCTGCCGTGCCCGTGCCCGTGCGGCCGCCGGGTCCGACGCCCGCATGAACGGCTGCGCGCTGCCGGTCGCCATTGTGTGCGGCTCGGGCAATCAGGGCATTACCTGCGCATTGCCCGTCATGGAGTATGCCGAGTACCTGCGTTGCGACCACGAGCGCCTGGTGCGCGCCGTGATGCTGTCCGATCTTATCGCTGTGCATATCAAGAGCTATATTGGTGCGCTCTCGGCGTTTTGCGGTGCTATTTGCGCCGCGTGCGGCGCCGGCGCTGCGATTACCTGGCTGTGCGGTGGCACGCGCGAGCAGATTGGCGCGACGGTCTCGAATACGCTCGGTAACGTGGGCGGCATCGTGTGCGACGGCGCCAAGGCGAGCTGTGCCGCCAAGATCTCGGCTGCCGTCGATGCGGCGATTCTGGGCCATGATATGGCCATGCAGGGTCGCGGCTTCCGCGCCGGCGAGGGCCTGATCCAAGATACCGTTGAGCAGACAATCGCCAGCATGGGCTACGTGGGCCGTGTGGGTATGAAAGATACCGACGTCGAGATCCTCAACATCATGATCGGCAAAACCCAGGTGTGCTAGGACAGTTCGTCGGCTACTTGGTGTTCGTAGAAGGCTTCTACTACGGCGTTGAAATCGCGGGCGAAGTCTTCCATGGTTCCGCGCCAGGTGGCTCGGCCGGGTTTTCCCTGGCCAACATAGGCAGTTTGAATGCCGCAGGCGGGACTGGGGAAGTCGCGCTTGGGGTCGTTGCCCACCATAAGGACCTCGTGTGGCTCGAGTCCCATCACCTGAAGCTGCTCGAGATAGTAGGTGGCATCGGGCTTGCAGCGGGTGGTGTTTCCCATGTGCGTGACGAGCTCAAAGGGGGCGTCGGCCAGGTCGCCCCAGCCCATGCGGCACTCGATGGCCCCCTGCGGAAAGCTGGGGTTGGTAAAGAGCGCGCAGCGCAGCCCTGCGTCCTGTACTGCCTGGAGCGCGGCGTGCGCGCCCGGCATGGCGTAAGCGTTAATGACATCGTCGTTCTTGTATGGAAGCACTTCGCGGTCGTAGTAGGTAAACGCCTCGTAAATGATCGGATCGGAGAGGCAGATGCCGCACCTGCGCTCGACCTCGGTGCGGTAAAACTCAAGATTGGTGCGGTTGTCCGTGCCGCTTCGGCGGTTGGCGTTGAGGTCGACCAAAATGGTGCCGAGGCGCGCCATCGTGCCACCGCGGCTGCGGCGCCCGATATCCGCGAGCATCGACGAGACATCCTTAAAATAGCGAAGGATGAACGCGTTGAGGTTGATGCTAAGAAGCGTCTCGTCCATATCGAAAACGACTGCTTTGAGCACGCGGGCACCTTTCTCGAAAAATCGATCTAGAATCGTTGGCTCCGGATACTTTACCCCAAAGCCGAATGCCTGGCTGGTTATCGTCAAGTTGCGGAGACGTGTGTTCATAAGATTACGAAAAAGTCTCCACACGAGTAAAAAATCGCAGTTCACGCTTGAAATCGAAATGATTTCCCCGTAACCTATACGAACGTGATTGCATAAGCGTCACATTAGTATCTGTCGGCTCCCGAGTGTTCCTAAACGTTGTGTGCTTGTCGCACCCTTCTGTAGGTCCTAGCAATCGGGGCCCCGTAGTTCGAAAGGGGTCCACCTTTGAGTGAGATTCAGAACTCGTCCATTTTCTCTCTTGACGATGTCAACGAGGAGGAGATGAACAACCTCATCGACGGTACGATTACCGACTTTGATGAGGGCGATCTCGTTAACGGCACTGTCGTTAAGATCGAGCATGACGAGGTGCTCGTTGACATCGGATTCAAGTCCGAGGGCGTTATCCCGGTCCGCGAGCTGTCCATCCGCAAGGACGCTAACCCTGCAGACATCGTTGCACTCGGTGATCCCATCGAGGCTCTGGTTCTCCAGAAGGAGGACAAGGACGGTCGTCTGGTCCTGTCCAAGAAGCGTGCTGAGTACGAGCGCGCTTGGAACCGCATCGAGGAGAAGTTCAACTCCGGCGAGAACGTCGAGGGCGAGGTTATCGAGGTTGTCAAGGGCGGCCTGATCCTCGACATCGGCCTGCGTGGCTTCCTGCCCGCTTCCCTCGTCGACCTCCGTCGCGTCAAGGACCTCACCTCCTACATGGGCACCCGCATCGAGGCCCGCGTCATCGAGATGGACCGCAACCGCAACAACGTCGTCCTCTCCCGTCGCGTCGTGCTCGAGGAGTCCCGTAAGGCCGAGCGCTCCGAGATCCTGTCCAAGCTCAAGTCTGGCATGCGTCTTCAGGGCACCGTTTCCTCCATCGTCGACTTCGGCGCCTTCGTCGACCTCGGCGGTATCGACGGCCTCATCCACATCTCCGAGCTCTCCTGGAACCACGTCAACCATCCTTCCGAGGTTGTCAAGGTCGGCCAGGAGGTCGAGGTCGAGGTTCTCGACGTCGATCTCAACCGCGAGCGCATCTCTCTGGGTCTCAAGCAGACCACCGAGGATCCGTGGCGCGCACTGGTCAAGAAGTACCCCGTCGGCGCTATCGTCGAGGGCACTGTGACCAAGCTTGTCCCGTTCGGCGCTTTCGTCGACCTGGGCGAGGGCATCGAGGGCCTGGTGCACATTTCCGAGATGGCCAACAAGCACGTCGATCAGCCTTCTCAGGTCACCCACGTGGGCGACAAGGTTCAGGTCAAGGTCATGGAGATCGACCTCGACCGTCGTCGTATCTCCCTGTCCATGAAGTCCGCTGCTGAGACTCTGGGCGTC
This sequence comes from Collinsella sp., assembly GCA_048368115.1. Lineage (GTDB taxonomy): Bacteria > Actinomycetota > Coriobacteriia > Coriobacteriales > Coriobacteriaceae > Collinsella. Next base: position 1,153 of record DBGBZQ010000108.1, on the reverse strand, counting down.
GAGATCGAGGTCACCCCGCTGCCTTCCGAGAAGAAGGACGAGGAGACCGACGCCGAGTAAATCGGTTTGACGATCACTTGTTTTAAGGGATCCGTCCGCAATGGACGGATCCCTTTTTGCATTTGACGCCGAGATGCGCGATGCTGCCCGGGCGCAATGCTGCCCGGGCTGTCCACAGACTATTGGATTGTCGGTGCATGAAAAATGCCGACATCCCGCCTCGGGGAGGAGGCGGGAACGCACCGAGTAGACGGAGGGGTGCGGAGCGCGGTCGCGTCTCGACTGACGACGTTGCCCATCGACGACCCTATTGTACTGTATAGCGTGGTTCTTGGTTTATCGTGTCGAACGCTTGTGTTGTGCCATTGCTTGCGGCAACGGTGTGCTACACTTTTGCACTGCTGAGTGGGCCAGACGGTCGCGCGATGTGCTGCTTGCAGCACGCGTGAGGAAAGTCCGGGCTCCAGAGGGCGGGATGCCGGCTAACGGCCGGGCGGAGTGATCCGACGGAAAGCGCCGCAGAAAAGAAGACTCCCACCTGCGCCGCAAGGCGTAAAGGGAAAAGCTGAAACGGTGGTGTAAGAGACCACCAGCGTCGTGGCAACACGGCGGCTTGGCAAGCCCCATCCGGAGCAAGCGCGAATAGGAACGCTATGGGCCGGCCCGGTCCGCGTTCGGGTAGCGTGCGTGGAACTGCACGGTAACGTGCAGACAAGATAAATGACCGTTCACGACAGAACCCGGCTTATAGGCCCACTCGGCACTTTGTTGACGCTGCGAACCCGTCAGCGCGGCAATCTGCCTTTCAAGCCTTCGGGCATGACCATAAGGTCAATGCCCTCGTCTTTCAAGGCACCTTGCTCGCGCTGACGGGTTCTCGCTGTTGGTGACGGCATCATGGGCGTTTCCGTTCTTGTTGGCGAGGGCAACGGTGCTGTCTTTGCCGTATTATTGAGGCTGTTTGTTGCCGCGCTTAGTTTTGTTGAGGGGCTTTGTTGGACAGCTATTTTACTCTGCAATCGAATATTGAGGCTTCGGGCGAGTTTGTGGACCGCAAGAGCCGGTTTATTGCCCAGCTGGTCCATATTGAGTCCGAGGATGAGGCGAATGCCTTTATCGAGATGGTTCGCAAGCGTCATTACGACGCTCGACA
>DBGBZQ010000107.1:0-1278 GCA_048368115.1 Collinsella sp. | reverse complement strand
CTACGCATGGGTGTCGAAAGTCTACATTTGTTCAAAAATTAGATGATGTACTTCCCCATAGGTCCAATAAAATAGGCTCTCTATCGATAATAAATATCGTAAGAGAGCCAAATTAACCTAAAATATATGTGACTATCTTGGAAACAGTACTCATATTTGGCATTTTTTGTCCACGGGGTATAGAACTAACCCCTCAAACAGCCCAAAACGCCTATTTCAATGCGCGCTCGGCCGCTTCGATCACGTGTTTGGCGAGAATCGCCGTTGTCACGGCGCCCACGCCGCCCGGCACGGGGGTGATGGCACCAACAACCGGCTCCACAGCATCAAAATCGACGTCCCCGACCAGCTTGCCAGCGTCCTCATCCCAGTTAATGCCCACATCAATGATCGTCTGGTCCTCGCGAACGGCATCCACGCCAATCGTACGCGCGCGTCCAACGGCGGCAACCACAATGTCGGCAGCACGGCACTCGGCAGCAAGGTCGCGCGTATGCGTATGGCACGTCGTCACCGTGGCATTGTGAGCCGTAAGCATGGCGGCAACAGGACGCCCGATCACCAGAGAGCGCCCGACCACAGCAACCTTGGCCCCATCCAGCTCAACGCCGTAATGGTCCAGCAACGTCAACACGGCCTCGGCCGTGCAGGGAGCAAAGCCCTCGCCTCGCCCCGAAAGCGTGGTAAGCAGCGAGGCCGGCGTCATGGAGTCAACATCCTTGGCGGGATCAAGTGCCGCGGCAACCGAATCCTCGTCAAGCCCAGCGGGCAGCGGGCGAAACATCAGGCAGCCGTGAACAGCCGAATTGGTATTGATGTCCTCGATGGCCGTCAACAGCTCGTCCTGCGAAACATCGGCGGAAAGCAAAACGCGACGAGCCTCAATCCCCACTTTTTCACAGCGCTTGAGGGCACCGCGCTCGTAGGATAGGTCATCCTCGCGTTCACCTACACGCACGATAGCCAACGTCGGAACAACGCCCCGCTCGCGCAGGGCTGCGCAGCGAGCAGCAAGTTCCTCGGTCAAAGCGCGAGCAACGGGAGCACCCTTCAGCAGTTCAGCCATGACTATCCTCTCTTCCTAGCAGCGTCGGAGGCGCGGCGCGCCAGCGCATCGGCGCGCGGCAACCATGTGTCGAGCAACTCATCACACGCCGTCTCGAGCTCCTCAGCACGAACGCGATCTTTCATAGACGTGGTGTTCGCAAAGAGCGTCAAGCTCGCGCCCTGCATAGCGGCACGGCAGAACACGGCGCCGCACGCCACATCGGACAGCAG
>DBGBZQ010000106.1:0-20063 GCA_048368115.1 Collinsella sp. | reverse complement strand
AATCGGCCTAAACTCGGGGCCGAACAAGGAAAGGGTATGCATGGACGAACTATTTCACGTCAGCGAGCGCAAGTCCACAATCGGGACCGAACTCCGCGCTGGACTGACAACATTCCTGGCGATGGCCTACATCATCGCCGTCAACCCCGCGGTGCTCTCGGGCGCTGGCATCGATGCGGGAGCGCTCGCCTGCGCCACCTGCCTGGGCGCCGGCATCATGACCATCTGCATGGGCATCTTCGCCAACCGCCCGCTCGCCTGCGCATCGGGCTTAGGCGTCAACGCGATGATCGCTGGAATCGCCACCACCGTCTGCGGCGGTGACTGGCACGTGGCCATGAGCGTTATCTTCCTCGAGGGTATCGTCATCTTGCTGCTCGTGCTTTGTGGCCTGCGCGAGGCCATCATGGACGCCATCCCGGTTGTCCTGCGTCACGCCATCTCGGTGGGTCTGGGCCTGTTCATCGCCATGATTGGCCTGTGCGATGCCGGCATTATCACCGCTGGCGCCGGTACACTCGTCGGTCTGGGCGACATCACCTCCCCCACCTTCATCGTCGGCATCATCTCCATCCTGGTGACGGTCGCCCTCGCCTGCCGCAACGTCCCCGGCTCGCTGCTCATCGGCATCGTCGTCGCCGTCATCGCCGGTATCCCCCTAGGTGTGACCCAGGCTCCGACCGGTATCATCGCCCCGCTCGACTTCTCGAGCATCGGTGGCCCCATCGCCGATGCCGGCGGCGTGCCCGCCATCGTCAAGGTCCTTACCGACCCCGCGCTCCTCGTCATCTCGTTCTCGCTGCTCATGAGTGACTTCTTCGACACCATGGGTACCGCGATGGCCGTGGCCAAGCAGGGCGAGTTCCTCACCGACGACGGCAACGTCGAGAATATCAAGGAGATCTTGATCGTCGACTCCGCCGCCGCTGCTGTGGGCGGTTTCATGGGCGTCTCCTCCATCACCACCTTCGTCGAGTCCACCTCTGGCGCTGCCGACGGTGGCCGCACGGGCCTCACCTCCGTCACCACCGGCGTGCTGTTCATTCTCGCCGCGTTCTTCTCCCCCATCGTCACCATCGTTTCCAGCGCCGCCACCTGCGGTGCCCTGGTCTACGTCGGCTACCTCATGATGAGCGAGGCCTCCGAGATCGACTGGTCCGACGTGTCGCAGGGTTTCCCGGCGTTCATGATTGTCGCCGGCGTGCCCTTCACCTACTCCATCTCTGCCGGCATCGGCCTGGGCTTTATCGCCTACGTGATCGTCGCGCTCTTTAAGGGCGAGGCCTCCAAGATCAAGCCGCTCATGTGGATCGCAGCCCTTGCCTTCCTCGTCTACTTCTTCGTGGCGTAACGGCATAGTCTGCTAAAGCAAAACAACAAGGCGCGGAATCGCATCGAGCGGCTCCGCGCTTTTCTTTTCGGTAGCGCGTATGCGTCGGCGTGCGACAATTGGGGCTGTCGATATCACAACGCCGAGAGAAGCCCGTCATGGAAGCGTGCCAAAAGCAGATAACCGTTCATTCAATGCATGCCGAAAGCGCACCGATCATCTACCTTCCCGTGGTCATGGGTGACGGCATCGAGGTATATAAGTGCTGCCGAGAGCTCGACTGCCCACCGTTTACCCTTGTCGCCATTGGCGGCCTCAACTGGAATCGCGAGCTGAGCCCTTGGGAATGCGACGGAACTGTACGCGATGCCGAACCCTTTGGCGGTCAGGCGTCCGGATTTCTCGATGAACTGCTGAACCGGATAATCCCAAAGGTCGAATTATCACTCCCACAGCCACCTGCCTGGCGTGGCATTGCCGGCTATTCGCTGGCGGGTCTCTTTTCGCTTTGGGCCCTCTGGCAAACCGATGCCTTTGACCGCGCCGCAAGCGCATCGGGGTCCCTTTGGTTTCCTGGCTTTATCGACTATGCGCACGAGCACAGGATGCCGAACGCGCCCGGCGCCGTCTACCTGTCACTCGGCAAAAAAGAAACCAAGACGCCCAACCGCATGATGCGACACGTCCTCGAAGGCACACGCGCCATGGAAGCGTTGCTTGTCGATCGCGGCATTCCAACAACGCTGGAGCTCAACCCCGGTAACCACTTTGCCCAAACCGACTTGCGCATGGCGCGTGGCATCCACTGGATACTGACGCATAAAAATGGTGCCCACGCGCATATGTAGGCCGAGCAAAAACATGCGCGGGCGGCCGAGCGATGACGCATCGTAGATGGCATCGGTGACGGCGGGCGTCAAAGACTGGGACACGGATGCCCTTTCAGAATGGAAGGGCGCTCGAGCATAGCGGATTACCTGCCCGAACGATATGATCCGAACCATTGTACGCGATATGTAATTTCTCGCACGCTCCGGCGCCGCGGGCGGTAGCGTTACTTCCAAACGCGCTCGGCAATACGCCTGACCAGTGCAATCTTTGCCCACTGCTCGTCCTCGGTCAGCTTGTTGCCAATCTCGCAGCTGGCAAAGCCACACTGCGGAGACAGATACAGGTTCTCGAGCGGCACGTACTTTGCCGCCTCGCGGATGCGCTCGACAATAACATCCTCGTTCTCGAGCTCTGCCGCCTTGGTGGTCACCAAGCCCAGCACGACCTTCTTGCCGGGAGCAACGTACTTGAGCGGCTCAAAACCACCGGCGCGCGGCGTGTCGAACTCCAGATAGAACGCATCGACATCCTCATGCGCAAACAGGTACGGCGCGATGGGGTCGTAGCCGCCCTCAAAAGCGTAGGTGGAGTGGTAGTTGCCGCGGCATACATGCGTGTTGATGACCAGATCGTCGGGCTTGCCCGCGATGGCGGCATTGTTGAGCGCCACACCCAGCTCGCTCACCTTTTGCAGATCAACCGGGCTCATGCCGGTCTTTGCCACAAAATCGGTATCGCAATAGATTCCCCAGGTACAGTCATCAAACTGGATATTGCGGCAGCCTGCGGCATACAGGTCGGCAATCACGGTGCGGTATGCTGCGGCGATGGCATCGGCGAGATCTTCGTCGGTCTTATAGACAGCACGCAAGCTCTCCTGCTGGCCATCGCAGCGGTCGAGCGTGACTTCGGAGAACGTCTGAATCGGCGCCGGGATGGTCTGGCGTGCAACGTGGCCCTCGCCCTCAAGCGCCTTGACAAACTTAAAGTGCTCGACGAAGGGGTGGTTCTCGCCGCTGATGGGGCCGGTCACCACGGCGGTATCGGCCGTGGTCTCCTCGTCGTGGAACATATAGCCCGTACGCGAGGTGCGACGCTCGACGCCGTTCAGCCCCCACATAAAGTCGAGGTGCCAGTAGCTGCGGCGAAACTCGCCATCGGTGATGACCTGCAGGCCGGCCGCCTTCTGCTTTGCCACCAAATCGCGAATGGCCTCATCCTCGACGGCCTTAAGGCCGTCGTCATCGAGCGTACCCGCGGCGTAGGCGGCACGGGCGTCCTTCACGGCCTGCGGACGAAGAAAACTGCCGACGATATCGGCGCGAAACGGCGCGTTCGGTTGAATCGAAGTGCTCATAGATATCTCCCTTTGCATTGGTTGCTTTACTGGGACAGAGTATGAGCGCTCATATGGTCATCGTAAAATATATGTTTATAACAGTTTGATATAGATGCTTCCTATATCAGTTTGGACTGTCATAGAGAGATTTGACCCGTGCAGAATGCAGCAGTCTAGATGTGCTGACGAATCGCGTCGATATAGGCCTGCCCGTAGCGCGTAAGTGTCGTGTTCTTGCGCGTGATAATGCCGATCTCCATGTACTCGTCTACATCGAGCGGAATCGAGATAATACCGGGGCCGTTAAGTTCATGGCTGATCACACCCGAACACACCGTGTAGCCGTTGAGGCCCATGACCAGGTTGAACAACGTCGCACGGTCACGCACGCGGATATTCTTGCGGCGCTCAAAGGTCGAGGTCAGCTCCTCAGAATAGTAGAACGAGTTATAGCTGCCCTGCTCATAGGACAAAAACGGGTAGTCCTCGAGGTCTTCGAGCGTCACGCTGGCGTGATCCGCCAGCGGATGGTCTGCACACACAAAGACGTGCGGCGTGGCGCAGAAGAGCCCTTCGAACACGAGCTCGTTGGCCGCCAGCATGCGCTCGATGACCTCGCGATTGTGCTCCGACAGATACAGGATGCCCAGCTCGCTTTTCATGTGCGCGACATCCTCGATAATCTCGTGGGTCTGCTCCTCGCGCAGGGTAAAGTCGTAACGCGCGGCATCGAACTCGCGAATCACGTCAACAAACGCGTTAACGGCAAAGGAATAATGCTGGCAGCTCACACTAAAGTGCGGCACCTGCTCGGATGCGCCCTTGTACTTGCCCTCGAGCAGGTCGGCCTGGTCGAGTACCTGGCGCGCATAGCCCAAGAAGGTCTCGCCTTCCTCGGACACAACAACGCCCTTGTTAGTGCGCTCAAAGATGCGCACGCCCATCTCGTTTTCGAGATCGCGAATCGATGCGGTAATCGAAGGCTGCGACACAAAGAGCCGGCGCGAGGCCTCGGTGATGCTGCCGCATTCGGCAACTTTGACGACATATCTGAGCTGCTGGAGCTTCATGATGGCCTCCCTAGACGTCCGCGATACCCGAACCCACCGCATCCATCTGACGCATAAACGGCGGCATCTCCCCCGTCGCGGCACAGGCGGCAATCTGATGCAGAGCCCCGGCGACCGCATCGTCTGCCGCAGCGCCGATATGCCAGCGCGCAGCAGCAGTGACGGCCTCGTTGGCATTGGCGACTGCAACGGAGTTGGGAACGGCATCGATCATGGGCAGATCGTTATCGGAATCGCCAAATACGGCCACCTCATCGGGCGTCAGGCCCAAAGCGCGCGCCAGCTCCAGCGCAGCGCAGCCCTTGTCCCAACCGGCCGGGAGAATATCGAATAGGCGCACGCGGTTGTTGGGAAATACAAGCGAGAGCTCCGGCACCTCGGCAGCAATGCGCTCGCGCAGCTCAGCAAGCTCTTCGCGCGAGCGGGCGCTCCAGATATTCGCCTTGTATACCGGGGCATCATCGACAACAGGACGGCACGGGGCCTCTTCGCCTTTGAGCCACGCATTACCGCCCGACTCCATGGCGCGACGAACGCGCTCGGGATCGCTCGTCACGCAGTAGGCATCGTTATCCCAAAAGTCGTCACCCAGGCTGTAGACCTTCAGATACGTATCATCGGTCTCTTGCTCCAAGTAGTCAGCCAAGCGCATAAGAGCGGCGTTGTCGGTCGCATGCGAGGCTACCGCCTCGCCGTCCACAAACATGACCTGGCCATTGCAGAACGCACCGGTCGAAAAGCACTCGGAACAATTTTTGAACATCCAGCCCATCGCGGACGGCTGACGGCCCGAAACCGGGCCAAAGTGCAGACCCGCCGCCTGCATGGCATGAATGCCCTCGATAGCGTAGTCGCTGGCACCGTCATGTCCAGCCGGAATCAGCGTATCGTCCATATCGGTCAGCACAAGTTTGATCATAGAGTCCCCCCGTCATTTTCACCGCAACCATTGTAACGGTGCGCTAGTATAGGGAACAACAGATTCGATGCGGGAGTGCCGGCGGTGCAAACCACAAGGCTGAGAGGGCATGGGGCCCAATCCTTTGAACCTGTCAGTTAATGCTGGCGTAGGGAGCATGCCGCCTTTACAGGGGCGCTGTCTATGCACAGCGCCCCTTTTCTATGCCAAGGAGGCATGTGCAGTGATTGATTCGGAACAACTTAAGCAAAATGTGGTCAAGGCCGTAGAGGAGATTCGCGCCACCAATCCGATGGCCGGCTCCATCACCAACACGGTGACGATCGATTTTGTCGCCAACGCGCAGCTCGCCGTGGGCGGTTCGGCCGCCATGGTCTATCTGCCCGACGAGGGCGAGGCACTCGTTGCCGGCGGCGGCGCTATCTATCTCAATATGGGCACGCTCTTCCCCATCTACGAACAGACGATTCCCCGCGCGGCCAAGGCGGCACACGACGCCGGCAAGCCCTGGGTGCTCGATCCGGTGGGTCTAGGCATCGGCAGTCTGCGCACCCAGCTGGTAAACGAGCTCAAGCAGTACAAGCCCGCCATCGTGCGCGGCAATGCCTCCGAGATCATCGCGCTCGCCGGCCTGTGGGGTCTTGAGGGCGAGGCAGCCGATCTGAGCCGCGTGCGCGGTGTCGATACCACCGACACGGTAGACGCCGCCCGCGATGCCGCCGTGGCGCTCGCCCGCTACACCGGCGGCGCCGTAGTGGTCTCGGGCGAAGTCGACCTGATTACCGACGGCACGACCGTGGCCAAGTCCCACGGCGGCAGCCCGCTCATGTCCAAGATCACCGGCTGCGGCTGCTCGCAGGGCGGCGTGCTGGCCGTGTACGCCTGTGCCGCCGACCCGTTTACGGCAGCCATCTGCGGCGCCGCCGTCTACAACGTTGCCGGCACGCGTGCCGCCGCTGTCGCCGATGCCCCGGCAAGCTTTAAGGTCGCCTTTATCGACGAGCTCTACCGCGCAACCGCCCAGGACATTGCCGATAACCAGCTCGAGCTCGAGGAGGCATAAGCCATGTCCGAGCCCGTAACCAATGCCGGCATGAACACGCTCGTCGCCGTGGCCATCGCCCCGTGCGGCACCGGCGACGAGCTGTCCGCCGAGGTCGCCGAAGTCGTGCGCGTCATTCGCGAGAGCGGCCTTCCCAACCGCACCACCTCGATGTTCACCGAGATCGAGGGCGACTGGGACGAGGTCATGCAGGTCGTGCGCGACGCAACCTTTGTGTTGGCGAGCAAGGGCATCCGCACCGAAGTCGTGCTCAAAGCCGATATTCGACCCGGATTTACCGACACCATGACCGGCAAGCTCGAACGCATGGAAGCACAGATCAAAAAGCAGGAGGAAGCACGATGAGCATCCGCGACAACCTTGATATCTCGGCCTATCTGGTACTCGGCCCCGAAAACACGCTCGGGCGTCCCGTGGGCGATGTGGTGGCCCAGGCGCTCGACGCAGGCTTTACCTGCATCCAGGTACGCTCCAAGGTGGCAAGCGCCCGTGAAATCATCGCGCTGACGGGCGACGCCGCGCAGGCAATCGCACAGGCCGGCAAAACCGGTCAGGTTGCCCTGCTGATCGATGACCGCCTGGACTGCGTACTCGCCGCGCGCGAGCAGGGTATTGCTGTCGACGGCGTGCACGTGGGCCAGAGCGATATTCCCGTCGAGGTCTGCCGCAAGCTTCTGGGCCCCGATGCCATCGTGGGCCTTTCGGCCCGCTGCGAGGAGATGCTCGAGTACGTCAAGACCGCCGACATGAGCCTAGTCGACTACCTGGGCATCGGCCCGCTCCACGAGACCGAAACCAAGCGCGACTGCGGACGCGCGGCCGACGGCTCTATCATCACCAAGAGCTTTGAGGACCTGGCCGCACTCCACGCGGCAAGCCCCGTGCCCATCGTGGTGGGCGGCGGCGTCAAGACGGCCGACCTGCCGCAGCTCAAGGCCACCGGCGTCGATGGCTTCTTTGTGGTGAGCGCTGTCTGCAGTGCCGACGACCCCTACGCCGCCGCCAAGGAGCTCGTCGATACTTGGCAGCAGGCATAGGCATAAGCCGAGCAGCTGATCCGCAGCCTCACATCTTCAGCAATGGAAAGCGCATCCCAGTTTGGACCTCCATTCCGGGATGCGCTTTCCGCATGCGACCCTTACCCCGCCAGATACGCTTCCAACGCCGGCAAGGTCGCCTCCGCATCTCGACGACCGATCTGATAGATACGCTCGAGCTCATCCGGTTCACGGCACAGCGACGGTACCTTCACCGATTCGCTCGGCCGCACCACAAAGATTTCGCCGGCAGCCTCGCGACGTGCTAAGTCATCGAGCGTGGCATTGTAGACCTCATGCCGATGCTCAAGCGCTGCGACAAACTCCGGGTAGTGACGGAACACGCGCCGCAGCATGGGCATCACGCTGTTGGGCTGTTTCACAAAGCCCGCCGGCTGCGTGAGTACCACGATGTTTCGGTCATACCCCTGCGCAAACAGCCATGCGCTGGGAATAGAATCAGCCACGCCACCATCCAGATACTTATGTCCGTCAATAGCAACGGGACGCGTCGCCACAGGAATAGCCGACGACGCCCGGATCCACTCGATATCGCGCTCATCGCCATAAGGCAGGTCGTGATAGACGGCCTTGCCCGTCTCGATATCGGTACACACGCACGTAAACCGCATGGGGCAGGCGCGATATGCCTCCAGGTCGATGGGATCGCGCTCGATGGGCACCTCATGATAGGCAAAATCGGCATTGAACATGTCGCCAGTCCGCAGCCAGCTTGCTACACCCGCATAGCGCTTATCGGCACAATATGCCTTGTTGTAGCGAATGGCGCGCCCAATCTGCCGCGATTTAAAGTTGTAGCCAAACGCCGCGCCCGCCGAGACACCCACCATATGGTCGCAGGTCAAACCGTGCTCCATCCAAACGTCGAGCACGCCCGCCGTATACATACCGCGGTAGCCGCCTCCCTCGAGCGCCAGCCCCACCGTGCGCGTCATATTTGACTGTGCCATGCGACCATCTCCGTTCCCGCGTTTTAAACCGGGACAAGTATACCCGTCAACATATATCGTCTCAGTCGCATTTTTATCAAGCATCGCATCGTCGCGCTACCGCTTGTCGAATAATAGCCGCCCGCAGCATGTGCACCCATCTATAATTGTGCACTGCTGTTTATGCTACTCAGCAGTTATCAACAGCGAACATTAGCCGGCAAAGTAACCCAACAACGCAGCAAGACGGGGACCTGGATACACGCAAAACGCCGAGCAACGACGCGTGTACACAACGAGCTCGCCCGACGCAATCCGCCCCGACCTCAGAAAGCCGCTTAGAACATGGAAACTGTCAGCAATTACACCGAAACGCTCGAAAAGACCGTCCGTGACCTTCTCGAGCGTCAGGATGATCTGATTAGGACCGCCTTTACCGACCAGCTTACCGGACTTGGCAACCGCGGCGGCTTTGCCCGTTCCCTCGAGGAGCTCTGGGAGCAGGACGCCCCCGTTACCATGGCGTTCATCGACATCGATAACCTCAAGCATTGCAACGATGTCTTTGGCCATGACGAGGGCAACCGCTATATCTTGCAGGTAAGCCTTTATCTCAAGCTGTATATGAAGGTAGACGAGGCGGCATTTCGTCTGGGAGGCGACGAGTTTGCCATCCTATCTACGATTGCGACCGAGGACGACCTCGCCGAACGTCTGGAACACTGCCGAACGATCCTGCTCAAAAACAACGATTCCGAGATGCCCCACTCGTTTAGCTACGGAGTGGCACACGCCGACCCCGCCCTGGGCGAAGCCTCCAATCGCATGACACTCGATGCCGACCATCGCATGTACGACTACAAGCTACGTCATGCCATGCATCTTGATCGACGTAATATCGCGCAAGTCCACACCGACGACTTCGAAATAAGCGACCGTATTTTCGACGCCTTTTCGATGCTCAACGAAGGCCGTTATTTCTTTATCGAGAACTTGGACAAGGACCGCACCCTTTGGTCGCAAGGTGCCTTGCGCGATCTCGGTCTTCCTTCGGAGCACATAGACAGCTGCCGCGATTTCTGGAAGACGCGTGTCCATCCCGATGACCTCGAGGCCTACGCCAACGACATCAACCAGATCTTTAACGGCTCCAAACACCGCCGCGTCATGCAGTACCGCATGCGCAATGCCGCGGGTGACTACGTTCTCTGCCGTGCTCGCGGGTTTCGCATCGACGGCGACGGAAATGCCCCCTCGCTCTATGTCGGCGAACTTGTCAACCACTCACTTGCCGAGACCGTCGACGCCGCCACGGGCCTCGGAACGCAGCGTATGCTGATCAACGCTATCGATGCCTGCCGCCGCGATCGTTGCGAGACAGGGCTTATAGCGGTGCGCGTTCGTGGCACGACAAAGCTCAACGAGCTCTACGGGGCCGAGGCTGTCGACAACATGCTTGCCGAATACGCAGGCCGCATGCTGTCGATCACCCGCGGCAGGAGCCGGGTCTACCGTTCACGAAGCGTCCAGTTCGTCGTGCTCAGCAACGACCTGGACCACGAGGCATTCGAGCAACTGACCCGCCACCTTAAAGAGGCCGTTTTCGCTCCTGTTCAAATCGCAGGCGACACCATTACTCCCGTCTGCCTTGTCGTCCCGGCCTTTTACGAGCACTTAACCCATCAAGCGACCGCCGTTTTAGGCGAACTCGACCGTCGCCTTCGCACGGCCGGCGGGCTTGTTCCCAACGACAGCCTCCCCATACCCGAGGCGGAGCGCAAAAGCGCCATCGCCGAACGCATCGACTCGCTCACGGGCCTCTATCGACCCAGCGAGTTCATGCGGCGCGCCAACGCATTTCTCGAAGCAAGGCGCGACGGCACCTGGTGCATCGCCACGGTCGACATGGGCCACATGCGCCTGTTTAATGAATGGCACGGCCAGGCCGAGGGCGACTGCATGCTCGCCGATGTGGGCACGGTCCTCAAGGATATCGAGAATGCCGATATGGGCATCGCAGGGTACTGGGGCCAAGACGACTTTTGCATACTCATCCCCTTTGAGCACAACACCGTCCATCAAATCTACAACCGCGTTCGCGAGGCAGTAGCCAGGCATGATGACGGCGTAGGTTTTTGGCCGTCCATGGGCGTTTACCCCATCGACTCCAATGAGGAGATCACCATCGATGCGCAGGCAAAGGCCATGTTTACCAATCGGCGCGCAAAAAACGACTTCAAGGAGCGCATTGCCATTTTCTGTCCTGCGGAGTACGAGCGCGAAGTCGCGTTCCACCGCGCGCTGACCGAATTCCAGTACGCACTTTCAAACGGCCGCATCACGTACTACCTTCAGCCCCAGGTCGATATGGAAACCGGCAAGATCATTGGCGCCGAGGCTCTTACACGCTGGATTGACAAGGACGGCTCTCTCATTTCGCCCGCAACGTTTATCCCCGCACTCGAGGAAAGCGGCTTTGTAGTAACGCTCGACAAGTACATTTGGCAGGGTGTCGCCATATGGCTTCGCGAGCGTCTCGATCGCGGTCTTCGCGTGGTTCCGGTCTCGCTTAATGTGTCGCGCGTGGATATCCTTGCCTGCGACGTTGCCGAACATATGGGGGCACTCGCCGCCCAATACAACCTACCGCCCGAGCTCATGCGTATCGAGATCACCGAGACGGCTTATACGGGAGAATCCGAGGCCGTGGATAAGCTGACCGCAGATCTGCACACCCGCGGCTTCTCGACCTACATGGACGATTTTGGCACCGGCCAGTCCACGCTCGCGATGCTCAAGAACGTCAACGTCGACGTCATCAAGCTCGATCGCACGTTTGTGCCCGTTGACGGTGATCGTGGCCGCAGCGCGCAGATCGTGTCATCGATGCTCGAGATGGCGCAGTCGCTCCATCTGCCCGTTGTAATCGAAGGCATCGAGACAAATGAGCAGGCGAACATGCTGCGCCACATGGGCGCCCGCTACGCTCAGGGCTTCCTCTACTACCGCCCCATGCAGGCAAAGGATTTTGAGGCATTGCTCGATGGTGGCAATAACAACTGATACGCTCGTGCGCAAAACGCCACCGTCGAAGGGGGTATTTGTCTCCATTAGCTAACTTATATCCCCAATTCAAACCAAATTGGGGATATGATACAAACCGTTGTTCCGCCCAAGGAGGTTATCCATCATGAACGAGTCATATCGCTTGGGCGAGCAATCGATTATTACCTATCTTCAGCGACTTGCGAATGGCGTATCGACCGCCGAACTCGATGTTGCCGCGCTGCCTGCTGAGCTACGCGCTGTTGGTGAGCAGCTGCAAAAGACGCATGCCATCCTGCAACAAGAGCGCCAGCTGCTTGAGCGCAACGCCTATATCGATCCGCTCACCAACTTGGGCAACCGCAACGGATTCGACCGTCACGTCGAGCAACTCTGGCGCAAAGGCGAACCCTTTACCTGCGCCTATATTGACATCGACCATCTCAAGCATTGCAATGATAGGTTCGGCCACGCCGAAGGCAACCGCTATATTCTGAGCATCTGCCGCACGCTCTCCGAAACCATGGAGCACGATGAGATGCTGTTCCGTATCGGTGGAGACGAGTTTGTGCTTATCTCGCCCTCCGCAAACGAGACTGAACTCGAGCAGCGCCTGGAGCAGGTACGTACCGGACTGATCGAGGCGAGCTCGGGCGGCAAGGCGCCCATGATCGGTAGCTTTAGCTTTGGCTGCTCGCGCGTCAATCCACTTGCCGGCGACACGCGTCGCCAGATGACGATGGATGCCGATCGCAAGATGTATCGCTATAAGCTTATGCATCGCGTGCAGCAGCCGAAAGACAATGACGCGCCGCAGCACCCAATTGCCGAGCAGCTTCCGTGCAACGACCGCGTATTCCAAGCGATCTCTATGAGCTCCGAGACGCGCTATCCGTTTATCCTCAATCTCGATACGGGCGAATCGCAATGGTCGGTCAACGCCGTACGCGATTTTGACCTGCCCTCCCAGCACCCTTTTAACTCGGTCGATATGTGGCTTGCCCGCGTACGCCCCGAGGACCGCGACAACGTACGCGCCGAGCTCGACATGGTGATAAACGGCACGTGGCACTTCCACTACATGCAGTATCGTGTAATGGATGCCACCGGAGCGTACGCGCTTTGCGACTGCACAGGCTACCGCTTGGACGGCACCGATACCGAGCCCAGCATGTATGTGGGCATTATCATCAACCGAAGCTTGGCAGATACGACTGATTCCGTGACCGGCCTGGGCGATATTCACGCCCTGGTCAACGCCATTGGTGAAATGCGTCGCGTGGCGCGCGAGGCAGGCTTTATTGCCATTAAGGTTGACGATATCGCCGAGGTCAATGCCCGCTTTGGATTCGATGCAGGCGACCGCGTTTTGGCAGAAAGCGCCGCTTGCCTTATGGAATGCTCGCGCGGCAAGGGTCGCCTGTTCCGCTCGACGGGGCCGACATTCGTGGCGCTTTTCGACGACTTTGATCCCGAAGAGACCGACTCGATCGCAGACGAAATCGAGCGGTTCCTGGGTTCCCCCGTGCTCATCGGCTCGCTTGAATATCAGCCACCCATTCGTGTAGCGACGCTTCATCTGGACGCTGTCGATCGACAACCCGTTTCCATTTTGAACGAGCTCAAAGCGTTGCTTAAAGAGGCACCGCAAGTACCGGGCACCAAGCTGGACTAGCGTTGTGGGGCGCGATGTGAAACACAAGCCGTTTCACATCGCGCCCCACGCCATCTACCCTCTCGTGCGATAATCCTCCGCAGCAGTCACCGACAGCAGAGGGAGTTTGTGATGAAGGTTCTTTTGGTCAACGGCAGCCCCAAGGCAAACGGCAACACCGCCCGCGCACTCGCCGAGGTTGCCGAGCAACTTAATGCAGAAGGCATTGATACCGAGGTGTTTCAACTGGGCGCCAAACCTATTCGCGATTGCATCGGTTGCGGCCAGTGCGGCAAGCTTGGCGGTCGCTGCACCTTTGACGACGACGTGGTGAACGAGCTCATCGCTGCCGCCAAGCGGGCAGATGGCTTTGTCTTTGGCTCACCCGTCTACTATGCGCACCCCAGCGGACGCATCCTTTCGGCCCTCGATCGCGCCTTCTATGCAGGCGGGCATGCCTTTGAGCACAAGCCCGGCGCCGCGGTCGCCGTCGCCCGTCGCGGCGGCACGTCGACCACGTTCGATGTGCTCAACAAGTACTTCACCATTAAGCAAATGCCCGTGGTTGCTTCCACCTACTGGAACAACGTGTTTGGCCGCGTACCCGGCGACGCCGATGGGGATGCCGAGGGCCTTGCCACTATGCGAAACATCGGCAAAAACATGGCCTGGCTCCTGCGCTGCATCGAGGCGGGACAGGCCGCCGGTATCAACGCACCCGAGGCAGATCGCGCAACGACCAACTTCATTCGATAAGTCCAACGGTGGTCACTTCGACGCTCGTTAGAACGGTGGAACATACTATGAACGTGCAAATCTTCGGCACCAAAAAGTCCTTCGATACCAAGAAGGCACAGCGTTATTTTAAGGAGCGCCGCATTAAGGTGCAGTTTATTGACCTTAAGGAAAAGGAGATGAGCAAAGGCGAGCTTACGAGCGTGATGCAGGCGGTCGGCAGCATCGACAAGCTGCTCAACCCCAAAGCCAAGGACGAGGAGACGCTCGCACTCATTCAGCACCTTACCCCCAGTCAGCGCTTCGGCAAGCTGCTCGAAAACCAGCAGGTTCTGGCCGAGCCCATCGTGCGCAACGGCAAAAAGGCCACCGTCGGTTATTGCCCCGATGTATGGGGAGCCTGGGAGTAGCTTGTGTTATTTGCCGGCGCGTGGGTATAAGAGCAGGCGTTTGGCATAAGATTCAACTGTAAGCCATGTCTAACAAAGGAGGGCACATGCCCAACAAACCCGTGAAGATCATCATGCTTACCGGATACCTCGGTGCCGGCAAGACTACGCTGCTCAACCACATCCTCGCTAACGACGGCGGTATCCGCGCCGCCGTGATCGTTAACGATATCGGCGAGATCAACGTCGATGCCAGCCTTATCGCCGACGGCGGCCTTTCCGAGACCGACGACCTCATCCCGCTCACCAACGGCTGCATCTGCTGCACGCTTTCGGATGACCTGGCCAACCAGCTGCAGGGCATCGCCGATTCGGGCAACTTCGACTACATCATCATCGAGGCATCGGGTATTTGCGAACCTATCCCCATCGCCTACACCATCTCGAGCTTCTGCGACGAGGCCAAGGTGGGCGGCGAGCCCAAGCTCGCGCTCGACAACATCGTGGCCGTGGTCGACTGTGCCCGCATGTATGACGAGTTCAACGGCGGTCGCGACCTGCTGGCCGAGGATATCGACGAGGACGACATCGAAAGCCTGCTCATCCAGCAGATCGAGTTCTGCTCCACGCTGATCCTCAACAAGACCGATACCGTCACGCCTGAACAAATCGCCGAGCTCAAGGCCATCGTGCGCAGCCTGCAGAAGGACGCCGTGATCGTCGAGGCCCAAAACGGCGAGGTTCCCATGGAGGAGCTGCTCGATACCGGCCGCTTCGACTTTATGCGCGCCTACAACTCCGCCGCCTGGATCGAGGCCATGGAGCATCCCGAGGAGCACGACGACCCCGAGGTGCTCGAGTATGACATCGAGACCTTTGTGTACTCGCGCCGCAAGCCGTTTGACCTGAAAAAGTTCACCGATTTTGTTGAGCAGGAGTGGCCCGACGAGGTCATCCGTGTCAAGGGTCCGCTGTGGCAGACCGGCGATCCGGACATGTGCTACATGTTTGAGCAGGCCGGCCACCAGATGCGCCTGATGGAGAACGGTCTGTTCGTTGACTCCGCGCCCGAGGGCGAGAAGCAGAAGATCATCGACGAGAACCCCGAGATCATGCAGATTTGGGACGACGAGACGGGCGACCGCATGACGAGCCTGTGCATCATCGGCCGTCACATGGACAAGGATGCGCTCATCGCTGCCCTCGATGCCTGTCTGACCGACTGGCACCGCGCCTAGGTTTATCCAAGCGGGCATTTTCCTGCCTACGTAACCGCCAAACCACCACGAAGGTGCCCTTCGTGGTGGTTTTTCGTTCTGAGCCAAGGAGATTCATGTTCAACATTGTGCTGTATGCGCCCGAGATTCCGGCCAATACGGGCAATATCGGCCGTACCTGCGTGGTCACCGGCGCCCACCTGCATCTGGTGGAGCCGCTGGGCTTTTCGCTCGATGACAAGACGGTGCGTCGCGCCGGCCTGGGCTACTGGCAAAACTTGGATGTGACGACCTATGCCGGCTGGGAGGATTTCCTTGCGCGCAACGGCCTCTCCCCCGCCGATGGCCGCCTGCATCTGCTGACCAAAAAGGCACGCCGCACCTATGCGCAAAGCACCTACCGCGACGGTGACTATTTGGTCTTTGGCAGCGAGAGCTCGGGCATTCCCGAGGAGCTACTCGCTGCAGCGCCCACGTGCTGCGAGCGCATCCCGATGCTGCGCGATTGCGATTCGCTTGACAACGCCGAGGCATGGGAAGCCCACGAGGAATCGCTCGGGCATACCGAGGACGACCACGAAGCCATCCTTCGGCAGGATATCTGCGGCAACTTCGTCAATCCGGACGACTACCGCATCAGCGCACTCAACCTCTCCAACAGCGCCGCCATCGTCCTCTACGAAGCCCTGCGCCAGACAGGCTTTGCCGGCATGTAAAACCTGCCATTAGGGGACGGGGTAGAAATGGTAGACTTTCAAACTCTCTAGTCCTCGACAAAATGGTTTTGACATCAAATGCGGCAAAGGGACAGACCCTTTGCCGCATTTGGCTGCTGACAATTCACGTCAGAATTCAACTTCAAATACAAACGACTGCCGAAGTTCTCGCTTAGCTTGGCTTGTCAGGCTCGAATTCGCCCTTATGTTCAGCTTGCTGCATGCCTCATCGATAGCCATAGCAAGCGATACGGACATGGTCATGGTCGTCTCGCTTTTCAATTCAACCCGATAACTCTTCGCCTTGTTTTTATCCTCTCCACCGCATCTCGTTTCGATTAACAAGAGAATGTCAGAGTCATGGGCATACCAATGGAGTTCAGGGCGCTGTGGAACCATGTCTCCCTCGAATTCCTGTGTAAACAGGATTTTCTTCTCATTTCTCGTTAAATCGCTCAAAGAGCCGTTGATTCGAGCCGAGCCCTTCTTTCCCGCTTTGGCATTTCCCTTAACCTGGTGGCCTCTCCGAGTTTCCTCGTACTCCGTCACCTCCAACTTGCAGCGCTTCGCGCCAAGCATGAACGCAATCCGTCTCAACTCGGCCATCTTGTCTTGTTGCATGGTTGCGAAATAGGAGTCAAGATCAACAAAGCGAGACCGATCAAAAGCATCTATGTAATATGTGGAATAAAGAGATGGTTTAGGGTAGAAAGACAGCTCGCTATCCCCAATTCCTTCGCGGTACAAATTGAAAATCTGCGTGCCCTTAACAGTATCCAACCAACCAATAGCATCCCTACAGACATCGATGTCCCGACGCTCATTTCCGTCAACAATTCGAATCATGTTCGGCAAATGGAATGAAGGGCTCTGATAGACCTCTTTGGTTACAGGCCTGTATCTATTGAGCTGTTGCTGGTATGCCCAATCGTTGACGGCGTCACCAATATCCGCAGCAGCACCTGCCGCACCATCGGCCGCATCAGCAATAGCCGCCAAGGCGTCATCGACCATCGGAGTTGCAGCACGCATTGCACCATCGGCAACTTTCTGTACGGTTGCAACCGCGCCCGCCATCGCGCTTCCGGCGCCATCAACCAACCCAGCAGCGGCCTTACGGATATCAAAACTCTGCTTATGTCGCGACAGCTCCTCCCTTTCGACAACAGCTAGATCGTCTTTATCCTCCATAGTGACCTCCTATTTCCGATAGTCGAAATCAACCGTATATTCATCGCCAAATGCCGAGTTGAACATCGCACGGATATTTGCTTCGGCGTTCACTCGAGCCTCTTCGAGCAGCTTGCCATCCTTGATGGCCTCGCTTTCACTCCGCTCCTTGCACTGCGCTTCAAACGCCGTGACGTCTTTGACCTCAATGGGATTGAGGATGTTGTTGCGTTCCTCGAGAGCACCCGACTTATTCATATCCGGCGTGTTCGAGATTACATAAGGCTCATCCATCGTAATGGTCAGCTTTTTCTTGTTTGTATGTATCTCTGCCGTCTCGAGATTCACACCCGCCTTAATGGTTCCCACATAGCGGTACCAAAAGCTGTTTTCCGTAAACGGGATATCAAACCAATCGAAGAACCTCTTGATATCCGTCACCTTATCGACAATCGCATAGTTCTGCGATGCAGAAACCATCTCGTTCTGGGAAGCGATGCGTTCAAACACGACCGACGGGGAAAGCGTATTGGGGGTCGTTTCTTTCGCGCCCGCAGCTTTGCCGTTATTAAAGATGGTAATGAAAAGTACAGCCACAATCACTCCACCAAGCGCCAGGCCCGCAAAGAATACCTTGGGCTTTGTCAGGATTCTCCCGAGTTTCGCTTTCAGCGCCCCCATGCCTTCCTCTATCTCATCCATCCCCTATTCCTTTCAAAATCCCTGTTATTTAAGAAACTGCCGTGGGTTATACCTCATGCCTTAATTGTCGTTTTCAGCATGTCTTTAGACGAGGGCAGTTGTTTGCAATCCGAAATAATACGCATTCGTTCGCAGCACTTGTTGTTCAATAATTGGCATAAAACGGGCAGGTCAACCATTCATTGCCGATTAACCCGCCCCTTCCGTGCAGAACTTATTTATTTACATCGTAGCTGGAAACAGATGCGACAACGCGCGCGGCGTCAACATCGGACATTGCCTCGAACTTGACTTTCTCACCCGGCGCCCACGAAGAAGTGTCCGCATAGGTCTCCTCCGCTTTGATGTCATCTGAATCATAGAGAGCAAGTGTCAGGCTGACGTTAGAGAACGATATACCAGAGGTGTTCTCAACTACCGCCGTATACGTATACAGACCGTAACCGTCATCCGATTTTTCGAAATTTGCTCCCTGAATCAAACTGTTGATGGCATCCTCGTAGCGGGTCTTCTCTGCTACGGACTTTCCATTCTTAATTAAGTCGTTGAAATCATCCTCGTAATTCTTCCCGACTTCCAGCCCGTAATTATCAACAAGCTTTTTGAGCTGCGCAGACCGCTTATCGTAGACCTTATTCCACTCTTCGTAATAATCCGAAGACGATTGCGAGTAATCCTCGGTCACTTTAAGCTGGTCATCAAGCAGATTCAGATACGTGATTACGTCCTGTTGCATCTTGGAATCCTTAAACCTAGCGTTCTTGAGTTCCTTGTCGTTCTTGATTTCGGCCTCAATAGCTTCCTGGATATTCTCGGTTGAATGAGGATCATCATCGTTTGCATTAGATTCAATGACGTCGGACCTTCTCTCAAACCCGGCGGCGATAACATTCATCGCCTTATCGTCGACATATTTCGACTTTGCAGTGTTTGCAGCATTCTGTGAACAGGCCGAGATGAATCCTAGAGAACAGATAAGTAGGACAAGCAAGCCCATCATAGGCTGCTTTTTAGTAGTATTTCGTTTCACGACTATTTCCCTTCGATTGACGTTAAGACTTATAGCCCCTCGCCAAAAAGCAGACGAATTGGCAACGCGGTGGCACTATTTGGTTCAAGGGCGTGAACTGGATAAACATCGAGGGAAGGAGTGAGCTCTGTACAATAAACTCCCCTCGTCAAAATGTCTAGCTAAAGAGGACGGACGGACGGCGAACGGTCAAAACCGGTCGTGTCCGCCCGCCTCCAACGATCGAATGTCGATGTGCTGACGTTCAGTAGCGTTGCGGCCTCTTGCCTCGTAACCTCACCTCCTTCGAATGATTTGATGACATCGCTATAGCTATCCGGGCGTTCGAGCGCCGGCCTTCCAAATCTCACACCCCGCAGACGCGCCGATGCGATACCCTCCGCCTGGCGCTGCTTGATGTTTTCACGCTCCAGCTGCGCCACGTAGCTCAAGATCTGGAGGACAAGGTCCGCCATGAATGTTCCCGTGATGCCGTCGAGTTGCTCGCGTGTATCGAGCAGAGGCATATCAAGCACCACGATGGCAGCATGCCTATCCACCGTGATGCGTCGCCATTCATCGAGGACTTCACGATAATTACGACCCAAACGATCGATACTTTTGATCACGAGAACGTCGCCCTCGCGCAACCTGCGAAGAAGCCGCTGGTACTGAGGACGCTTAAAGTCCTTACCGCTTGCCTTGTCAGCGTAAATCTGGTCCCGTTGAACGGGAAACCTTCTCAATGGAGTGGGAAGGATAAACTGGACTTTCTTTTAAGGATCCTCAAGCGTATTGCCGCTCGTATTCCACTGGAGACATGTAGCCCAGGGTGGAATGCATGCGCACCCTATTGTAATAGAGCTCTATGTACTTGAAGATGTCCT
>DBGBZQ010000105.1:0-5052 GCA_048368115.1 Collinsella sp. | reverse complement strand
GAAGACGGCGTCGTAGCCCTCCTCGTGCACGCGGTCGGCCAGGGCGGTCATCCGCTTGCCGGCCTCGTAGACGTTCCTGCCGTCCTCGAGGTAGCCCTCCTGGTCGAAGTGCATGATCTCGATCTTCTCGGTCTCCTTCATTCCCGCTCCTTTCACGAGCAGTTTGAATTGTCGCACGGAATGGACAGGCTTGCCGCCCCGTCTCGCCGCTTAACCTTGTGGACATCTTGGCCCCAAGCTCAACAATTCAAAGGTTCTTAATACCAGTGAACGATTACAGGTTAGCCGTTTTTAATACCGATTTTTTGATTTCATCCTCCCCTCTCGGTAGACGGTCAGTTTTTGCCGTTCATCGGTCATGCGACACATGTCCGTAAAAAAATGAGCACCCCGCCGTGCACGAGGATGCTCTAGACGCTAATAGTTGTAGGTATATCCGCCGGCATCACCGCGGTTAAAAGACTTGGCATGCTCGATCGCCTGCCCACTCGAGTCATAGGTCATGCATTCCAGTACGAGCGCCAGGTCGCCCGGCTCAAGATTGAGCAAACTCGCATCGCGTGCGCCCAGCGCTTCAATATCGAGTTTCTCAATCGACTTGTCCGGTTTGCGCCCCAACATGTCGTAGGTCTCGAACAGGCTGAAGACCGAAATGTCCACGTCTTCGATGCCCGGAAACAGCAGACACGGAATCAGCGTCATCTCAATCGACACGGGCTCCCCATCAATGCAGTTGAGACGGCGCACCGAGTAAAGCAGATCGTCCTCGGCGATGCCAAACAGGTCGGCGTAATACGGGCCGGCGTAGCGTTTGGAGCGCGCCAGAATGCGCACCGACGGCGTCGCGCCCGACGCCAGAACCGACTGACGGAAGCCGCCCTTGCGTTCGTGCTCGTCAAACCACTTGTGTCCCACAAAGGCGCCCTTGCCCTGCACGCGACGAATCTGGCCACTTTTGACCAGCTCGTCCATGGCACTTCGGATTGTCAGGCGCGTCGTGCCAAACTCCTCGGCCAGCTCGTTTTCGGACGGAATCATCGAGCCCGTCGGGTAGTCGCCGCGCTCGATTCGCTCCGCAATGCAGCGGCGAATTTGTTTGTAAACCGGCAAGTCTTCTACTGCATCAGCCATTCGACACCTACCTTCGTCGCAACGCCGTCTGCCTCGCCGTTATCGGCAAAACGATACTTGGTCGGCAGAATCACGGACTTGCAATACTCGACAAAGCCATCGTTCTCGTCACGCTCGTGCGAAGCCTTGTAAAACACCGGCGTGCCCTCCTGAGCACCCAGCAACTTGGCCTCGTCGGCGTTCAGACGGCTGATGGAAATATGCTCCTTGCCGTGCGTCACATGGACATTCCCTTCTTTGAGCAAAACGTCGTAGAGGCTTTCCTGCTCAAAATCGTGATCGGGAAGCGAGGGGCACAAAGACAGATTGACGTGGGCCGTCTCAATCGACGCCGGGGAACCATTAACCACGCGCACACGTCGAATGCAGAAAAGCGGCATGCCCAGGTCGATCTGGGCCTTTTGGGCCAGATCGATATCGGCGTACACGACCTTGGACCAAACCAGGCGTGCGGTCGACTTTGAGCCAACCCTCTCCACCGCCTGCGTATAGTTCCATGTTTCCTGAAAGATGTTCAGCGGTTTGGGAGGACACACATAGGTGCCCGAACCGCGGCGGCTTTCCAAAGTTCCGCACGAAATAAGGCGCGTGATCGCAGCACGCAACGCCGTGCGCGACACGCCCAGCTCTTCACAGAGCACACGCTCGGCGGGCAGCCGGTCGCCACCCTGCAGGTCATAATGATTGATATACCAAAGAATGCCCTCAAAGGCGCAATCTTTGGGCGGAATCGCATATGGTTCACTCGGCATGGGCACGGCTCCTCAACCGCTTGATGCTGCAGGCATCATTGCTCCGGACGCCCCATGGCGTCGAAGGCTTCTTTGATCTGCTCCGCAACGTTCCGATACGACCGATATAGGCCGGAGTCTCGCTTGACTTCGCCCGCGGTCACCGGAATCTCAAGCTTCGAAATCTCATCCTCGCCGGTTTGCACGGCAACGATGACACCCATACCAAGGCACATATTACGCTTGGCAGCATTGTTTTTGGTAGCCTGAGCTGGATTAATCAAAATCTGCTGAGCTAGTTCGCGATTGCTAAGCTCCGGCACATCCTCGGGATTTCCGGTCTCGGCAATCTCGCACTGCAGCACATCCGCATAGTCAAAAATCTTCGGCTCGCCGCCGCGCTGATGCACGGCCCACTTGCGGCGCGTGGCATCCTGGTAGATAGCCGGCAAAAACGTAAACCGCGGTGGGTCCAAAATCGTATCCGTGATGGTAAACACATCGGGATCAAAGGCATCCTGCGGGTTTTTCTTCTTGAACAGCCCCATATCAGCCTCCCGTACTAGCATTAAACAACTCAAGCTGAATATAGCACCAATTTCAAGCCGCTGCCTTACCCTATCGGTGCGCGGCGTCTATGGCTCGCCCAGCGGAAGAGTTAACGGACGAGGGCCGGGCTGCCGGCAAATAGCGGACACTCCGCATGCAATCCATGCAAACAAACAAGTACGTTTAGCTACATTCGGTAAGTTCGAGCACGCTGCCCTTAACGATAAGCGCCGGCTCCAGGACGACCTCTTCGGCACGCCTGCCGCCCCTACCGGCAAGACGCTTGGACATGCAGCCAAAAGCATGCTCCGCAAGGACACCAGGATCCTGCTCAATCGCGGTCAGCGCCGGCTCAAAGAGAACGTCGGCCGCCGAGTTGTCATAGCTCACCACCGAGATATCGCCCGGGATGCTCTTCCCCATCTCGTGCAAGCGCTTGAGCAGACCGAGGGCGATGTTATCTGAACTTGCGAACACAGCGGTGGCATCAGTTGCGAGCACCGCCTCCGAGGCCTCGTAGGCACTCGGAATGTAGTACTCGCTCTCAAACTCCAAACGTGCGTCGATAGGCAGGCCAACCTCGCGCAGCGCGCGCTCATAGCCGGCAAGTCGCTTACGCCCCGTATTGGAACGGCGCGCGTTAACCAAGCAGGCAATGCGACGGTGACCCTGCTCGATCAGATAGCGAGTGGCCATGTAGCCACCCATCTCGTGGTCGAACATCACCTTGTCGCACTCGAGCCCCTCAATGGCACGGTCGACCATCACGGCAGGGATAGGCAGATGGCTGACTTCTTCGCGCAGGGCGCGGTCGTCGGAGAACTCGTCACCCACCACCAGAAAGACGCCGTCGACGCCGCGCGTCACCAGCTGGCGTAGCAGTTCCAGATCGTCATCGGCGCTTCCACCCGAGCTGGTAATAAAGAGCGCGTAACCGTCCTCGCGACAGCGCTTTTCCAAGCTGCCGGCGAGCGAGGCAAAAAAGCGGCTCTCGATATTGGGAACGATAAGGCCCAGCGTGCGCGACTCGCGCATGACCAAGCTGCGCGCGATCTGGTTAGGAACATAGTGGTTGCGCGCCGCAACCTCCTTGATGAGCTTGCGGTTTTCTTCCGAGATGCGACAGGGCCGATTATTGAGAACAAGCGAAACCGACGAAGGGGAAAGCCCCACCTCCTGGGCAATCTGCTTGAGGGTGACTTTGTTGGCCATCTCGCTCCTTCCGAGTTTACGCGCAATCTCTTGAAAGTATAGCGACTGCCCATCTACCTCGGTGATAAACACTTTACCAATCCGGTGGACGGCTGTTTTATCGCCGCCAGCGCACCAAATCCGTCCAGGTGGGGTATATTGCAATCGATCGATGACAACAACCACCAAAAGGCGGATATTCGTATGCACGAGAACGACTTTTTTAACGAGGACCTGCTCTGCGCGCTCGCCGGCGTTGCCGGCGAGGACAACGTACTCATGAGCGAGCCCATGCGCGAGCACACCACGTTTAAGATCGGCGGCCCGGCCGATGTCTTTGTCACGCCCGATACCGAGCAGGGCCTCGTCGCCACGCTCGACACCTCTTATCGCTGCGACCTGCCGCTCACCATCGTGGGCAACGGCTCCGACCTGCTCGTCGGCGACAAGGGTATCCGCGGCGTCGTCGTGGCGTTGGGCGAAGGCCTCTCCGACATTACGGTCGACGGTACGCACGTCACGGCGGCGGCCGGCGCCTTGCTTTCCGATGTCGCCGCGGCGGCAGCCGAGGCCGGTCTCACCGGCATGGAGCCCATCTCGGGCATCCCCGGATCGGTCGGCGGCGCCTGCTACATGAACGCCGGCGCCTACGGCGCCTGCATGGCAGACGTGCTGGAGTCTGTGCGCGTCTACAAGCCCGCCCGCATGCTCGACGACGGCACCCGCGGCAGCGGCAACATCATCGAGTTCGATGTCGATGAGCTCAACCTGGGCTATCGCAAGAGTCGCATCGCCGACGACGGCTTTATCGTTCTTTCTGCCACCTTCAACCTCGCACCGGGCAACGCCGCGATGATCAAGGCCGACATGGACGACTACCGCCAGCGCCGCGAGGAAAAGCAGCCGCTCGACATGCCGAGTGCCGGTTCCACCTTCAAGCGCCCCGAGGGTTACTTTGCCGGCAAGCTCATCATGGATGCCGGCCTGCGAGGACACGCCGTTGGCGGCGCGCAGGTGAGCGAGAAGCACTGCGGCTTCATCGTCAACGCCGACCACGCCACCGCCGCCGATGTCGACGAACTCATCCGCCACATCCAGGCAACCGTCAAAGACCAATTCAACGTAGACCTAGAACCCGAAGTCCACCGAGTCGGCGAATTTTTATAAAAAAGAAGGCCCCGAAAGGGGCCTTCGCCATATTTATTCAGATAACCCAGTCCGGTGCGTCGCGCCCCGAACCCGAGAGGGCCGCGTGCCCGCCCGCAATATATTTGATTGATCGCGAGTTCCGCACGCAAAGAAGGCCACATAATGTGGCCTTCGTCTTGCGCAGGACTGCCCGAGCAGGCAATCAAATATATTGCGGGCGGGCACGCGGCCTAGTCGGCTTTACGACAGCGCAATACCGCCAAGCCAGCCCCAACGCACGCCAGAGCCAGTACCATAAAAG
>DBGBZQ010000104.1:0-9028 GCA_048368115.1 Collinsella sp. | reverse complement strand
ACCCCGGCGGCCTATACGGAGGAAAGACTCGCGAGAACCTGTTTGACGGCAGCTCCCGATGTCGCAATGCGACGCTTGTGAAGCTCATGTCGATTGTTCCACTGCCGGATGGCGCAGGCTCGCCGGCTGAGGGAAATGGCTCGGGCATCCCGATGATGATCGATGCCATGCGCGCGCATGGTCTGGTAGAGCCCCTGTTCTGCCCGGGGTTCGATCGGTTCAAGGTCGTACTTTACCGTTCAAAGATCGAGCCGGTCGATCATAGTGGGGGCTTAATTGTGACGGCACTCAAACACTACGGCGAGCTGGGGACGCGTGAGCTGGCAGAACGCACGGGGCTTACAATTTCCCAGGTTAGGTCGCGCGTCAACGCGCTCATTGCTCAAGGCGAGCTTGAGCCCACGGCGCCGGCGACGAGCCGCAACCGCAAGTATCGACTGTCAGAGCGCGTGGAATAAATGCGTTAGTGGACGAGGCGACCCAATAATCGACCCTCAATTGGCGCCCATTAAGGTAAAGCGGTTGTTGCTCAGTCGACGGTGATGCTGAAGACTCGGCTTACGCCGGCATGGCCCCGAGCCCGTCCATCAAGAACAGCCTAAGAACCAGCTTGATGACATATCCCGGTTTGACTTCTGCCGCGTCAAAGACGTGGCGCTCGGCGAGCTCGCTGCAGTATGCATAGATGTCGCGGATAAGGTCCGCGCCCGAAAGCGTAAACATGTAGCCTGCGTCCGAAAGCGCATTGGGCGCGGCGGGCAACTTGGCCATGTGGCAGAACGTTTGCAGGTCGGGCGCCATAACATTCTGGTAGTCGAGGTGGCCGTTGGCATCCTGTTCGGCAAGCTCCAATTGGCGCACAAAATCCAGCGCCGCTGCTAACACAAAGCTCGGTGTAGGCGCATTGACGTCCTGAGTGGTCGCCACAAGCCTGCCCGCCGCCTGCGTGACAAGCCAAGCGACCTCGCGCTGGCAGCGCACGGCCTTGCGCGTAACCGGCTTGATGGACGAAGAAGAAACGCTCCCCTTAGGCGGATTCGAAGCAGCCATAAGACCCTCCCATGAACAATCCGGCCCAACAGGCCCGGACGAAACACGTGCTACATCAGTATACAGGGGAGTGGGGTGGAAAAATGGAGTCGACAGCGTGACTGCCGGCTCCGGATTGCTTGCCTTAGAGGCCGTACACTTCGACCATAGCTTCGCCAATGCGATGGGGCACGCCGGTGACGAGCGCGTTGCCCATGCAGAAAGCTCGATGGCCGTCGGTCATACCAGTATCCGTCCAGCCCTTGGGGAATCCTTGGAGCTGATCGAGCTCGTCGGGAACGAGGCGGCGGAAACGGCCGTCGGGGCACTCGATAACATGCTTAAATCGGCTGGCGCCCGTGCCGCCTTCGCCCGTGAGGATGGTGCGGCTCGGTTTGTCGATGGCATCCGGGAAACTCATGGCACCCTCGGAATACGTGTACGTAAAGCCCGTCTTTTTGTTGGTGCGTTCTTCGCGCTTGCTGCCCTTGAGGTAGCGCCAGTCGGGAAGCTTCTCGTCGGAGATGTAGAACTGCTCCGGAACATACTCCTCATTAACAAGTACATCGCCAAGCACACGGCGCTCGCCGTGATAATCCTCAACGAAGTCGCAGGTCAAAACATGGCAGCCCTGCATGACACCGGCATTCTTGAACTGAGATGTCTTTTGACCAACGCCAAAACGAGTCGAGTTCTCGTAAGGATCAGGCAGGACATCGAGCTCGGCCATTTCGTCAGGGTAGATGGCGGGGAAGGCCTTCGCCATGACACCGTTGTGCATGCGGTCAACGAGATCGACCTTGCCGGCGTTCTTCTCGCAGAAGATATAAACGCGCTTGCGGCGCTGGGGAAAACCATATTCCGCGGAGTTGACCACGCGCCATTCGACCGTGTAATCGAGGTCGGCAAGGCAGCTTAGGATGATGGCGAAGTCGCGACCGCGCTGAGACGCGGGCGACTTGAGCAGACGATCGACATTCTCAAAGAGACCGAAGCGCGGCTTCTTCATCTCGAGGAAGTGGTAGATGTCCCACCAAAGGACACCCTTCTTGCCCTCGATGCCATGTGCCTGGTTAAGCGGGCGAGCGACGGAGTAATCTTGGCAAGGGAAGCCGCCGACGACCATCTGGACGTCGGGGATTTCAACCTCTCCGGCTTCAGCCTGTTCCAGGACTTTATTGATATCTTCGTTGACTACGGAATCCTCGCCAAAGCGGTCCATATAGCAGCGTGCCGCGAACTGACGAGCCTTGGTTCCGGGTGGTTCCCACTGATTGGCCCAAATGGTGCGAAAGGGTCCGGCGGGCTTCATGTAGAAATCTGGATAACGAGGGTCAGCGTAGCCTTCGAGGCCCAAACGAAATCCGCCGACGCCAGCAAAAAGCTCGGCGATTTTGACCTCTGACATACTCACTCCCCCAAATCGCTGCAAATGCAAAGATCAAGGGTACAGAAATCGGGTTGCAAATGGAAGATCCCTTAGGGGATCTTCACGGTATAACCCGAATTTACAGTAGCATACGTGTTAGATCATGTCTTATTTCGAGAGGATTTGCCATGTCCAAGAAGCACCTCGATTTCAAGCGCATGCTTGACGATACTGATTTTTCTGACCCCTCAAGCATTGAGCGGTATGCTGCCAATCTCGACGGGATGACGTTTCGCGATATTCTCGAGCTTGGCATTGCGCCGGAGGGGGAGAGTGCGCCCAAGGACTTTGGGTCTAAGAAGTACAAGGGCGGTATGGGAACCCTGATCGAGGAGCGTTACTTTGGCTACAAAGCCAACAGCGACGATCGGCCGGACTTTCCCGAGGCGGGTGTGGAACTCAAGGCAACATGCTTCGACGTGCTCAAGGATGGTCGCAAGTCTGCCGGCGAGCGTCTTGTCTTGACGATGATTCCCTACGACCGTCCCGTTTCGCTCGACTACGACAGCTCGCATCTCAAGACCAAGCTCAGCAATATCCTGCTGATCTACTACGGCCGTGACCGCTCCATCGACAAATACGACCAGCGCATTGAGCGTGCAGTCATGGTTCGTCTGCCCGAAGAGGATATGAAGATCATTCGCGCCGACTACGAGAAGATCATTTCGTACATTCAGGATGGTCGCGCGGACGAGCTGTCGGAGGGCATGACCACCTACTTGGGCGCCTGCACAAAGGGCGCAACCGAAGCGACGATGTGGGTTGACCAGTATTACGAGTACTTCAACACCGATACGGGCGAGATCGAGCACCGTCGCGCGAAGCGTCGTGCCTTCTCACTCAAGCGCTCGTACATGGACTATGTGCTTCATACCTATGTTCTCGGTGCTCCGCGCATTGGCGAGAGTATCGTCCAGGCCGGCGACAAGTCCATTGATTTCGAAAGCTACGTTACTGCGCTTATCGAGCGCCACTATGGTGAAACCGATCGCCAGATTGCAGAGCAGTACGGCCTGGAATACACGGGAAACAAGGCGCAATGGACGACACTCGTTTATCGAATGCTCGGAATTAAAAGCAATGCTGCCGAGGAGTTCGTTAAGGCTGGGATTAACGTCCGCGTTTGTCGCGTTAATAAGAGGGGACACATCGAGCAGGCAATGTCTTTCCCTCCGTTTGAGTTTAAGCAGCTAATCAATGAGGATTGGGAAACGTCATCCTTCCGTGCGCGCCTTGAGACCAACCGTTTCTTCTTTGTCGTGTTCCGTGAGGACCACGAGGGGGAGTGGCGTCTTGACCGCTGCCTATTCTGGGCAATGCCGGCAAACGAAATCGAGGGCCCCGCAAAGGCCTGCTGGGATGAGACTCGCAAGGTAATTCGTGAGGGCGTTAAGCTCAGTCCGTATCGGGACGCGAGTGGAAAGCTCAAGGTGACCAACAATCTGCCCGGTATGGCGGACAACCCGATTGTCCACGTTCGCCCGCATACCTCAAAAGCTGCGTACAGATTTGCCGACGGAACCGAAATCGGCGACATTGCGAGGAACGCCTACGAGTTGCCCGATGGACGTTGGATGACCAGGCAATCGTTCTGGTTTAACAAAGGCTATCTAGAGCACATCCTGGGGTTGTAGCCTTCGAGTCGGCAATTCAACTACCTGTGCATACTCGATTTTCGAGGATATCTGGACTCGATTTTCGAGCCTTGCCCTACAGGTAGATTCCCTCGAACAGGGTCTTGTGGAACTCGGCGTGGTGGTCGCGTGCCCAGGTAAAGAGCGCCTGGTCAAAATTGGTGCGCGTGGCCGGGACGCCAAAGACGCCGGCAACTTCGACGCGCACAAACTCCAGTGCCGGCAGCTTGTTGATGGCGGTGAGGGCAAACGGGGACGAGGGCTCTTCGAGCAGATAGCGACTGCCTTGCAACGCGTCGCAACTGGTGCACGTGTTGCCGAGCGACGGGGCTTTGGAGGCTCGCGCGCCTACGGGCTTGTAGCCGCAGCGCTTATGAAGGTAGTCGCGGATCTCGCCCGGCACGCAGCCAAGAGCGGGCACGATGGCGAGTGCGTTGGCGTTGGCCGTGTCGATGACAATGTGCCCGGCTTCGTTGGGCGCGTGTGCGATGGCGATGCTCTCGTCGTTATCGGTTCGATAGGGAATGCCGAAGGCCGCGACCGAGGTCTCTTTGTGACACTTCCAGCACTCGCGCTTGCCCAGTACTAGATATATATACGGCGCTGAGGGGTCGGATCGGTCAACGCCGGGCAGCCACTCGGCAAAGGGCTCGGGGTTAACGCCGCTGGGTACATACCAGATCTTCTTAGCCCGATCCCACTTGGCGCCCAGGGCCTTGGCCTCGTCTTTGTGCGAAAAGGGAACATCGAGCTCGGTGCGCATGGCGGCTCCTTGGTGCTGCAGGTGCAAGTGGCTCAAGGATACCGCAGGGCGCAGACATCGCGGCGTTTTGCTGAGAAGTTGCGGTGCGGACTGATTGGTTATGCCGATGGATAGATCGGCAAGTAGATGGTCGGCTTTTGGCCAGTTGGGCGGTTGGAGCAGCTTGCGGCGCAGTTTTGTGCCTGGCTATTGTTGATGTTGGGGCATTGAATTTGTTTGGCGGCTATTTGTCAGGTGAATTGATGTTACGCTGCGATGACGGTTGGAGCTGCCAGTGGATTTGGCGACATAAAACAAAACAGCCCAGAGGCCAAGCCTCTGAGCTGCGAACATTTGGTGGGCGTTAGAAGATTTGAACTTCTGACCTCTTCCGTGTCAGGGAAGCGCTCTCCCCCTGAGCTAAACGCCCGATCAAGGGTGCGCAAGTGCGCAAGGGATAATATAACGGAGCCTGAACTCGGTGGCAAGAACATTTTTAAAAATCGCTTACATTGTGGAATTCGGGGGCTTTGTCGTATCCATTTCAAAAGATTCTGCTGCCGCGATTTGGCTGTCGACTAATGCAGGACCATTGCGGTATCGAGCTATGGAAAGACGCCTGCGGAATTGTCCTACCGATAAGCGGACAAGCCTCCGGCTGGTGCCTTCGCCGTGGTAAGGTAAGCCGAATTGTTTCCAGGCTGTTTCGGGGGAGTGGAATGAGCAAAGAGTGTGTCGAGCAGGTCGAAGGCACAGGGGCTTCGGTGCCGATGACCGATATATCGAACATTGATGTGCCCGAGGGCACCGACGAGCTCAGCCGCAGCACCCGCCGTGCATGGCGCGACCGCCTGAACAGTGCGTCGACGCGCAAGATGATTACGGGCGTTCTGGCCACGCTGGTGGGTGGTTCGTTTTGGGGTTTTTCGGGTACCAGCGCGAGCTTCCTGTTCGATACCTATCACGTTGATACCCTGTGGCTTATGAGTGTGCGCCAGATTCTCGCCGGTCTGCTCTTTATGGCCGTGGTGGTCACGCGCGATCGCGAGCGTCTGGTTAAACTCTGGACCACGCCCGCCGACCGCAGACAACTGCTGCTTTTTACCGCTTTTGGCCTGCTGTTCAACCAGTTCTGCTATCTTTCGGCCGTGCGTCTGACCAATGCCGGAACTGCGACGGTGCTTCAGTGCCTGCAGCTGGTCATCATCATGGGCTACACCTGCGTGGTCGATCGCCGCATGCCGCGCGCTCGCGAGGCGATCGGCATTGGTCTGGCCCTCGGCGGCACCTTTTTAATCGCTACCGGCGGTGATCCCACCAGTCTGAGCATCTCGCCGCTCGGCCTGGTCGCGGGCCTTATGTGTGCGGTTAGCGCTACCTGTATGGCGGTGATTCCCGCCAAGATTCTGTCCGAATACGGCAGCCCCATCGTTACGGGTTCAGCCATGCTCACGGCTGGTATCATCACCTGCACCATCGTGCAGCCTTGGGCCCATATGCCGGCCCTCGATACTGCTGCCGTCGAAGCGCTCGCGGTGTTTGTGATCGTGGGCTCTTTCCTGGCGTATATGCTCTATATGCAGGGCGTCAAGGATATCGGCTCCGTACGTGCGAGTCTCATCGGAACTGTGGAGCCGGTCTCGGCAACCATTACCAGCGCCGTTATGCTGGGCACGGTATTTTTGACGACCGACTTGATTGGCTTTGCCATGATCATCGTGATGATGTTCCTGACGGTATAGCTTACGCCGCTGCCTAGACGGACACGGTGTTGCACCACAATTCCGCGAATTGGTGCCTGCATCTGGAGTTTAACTGACGATGCCAAATATGTCATAAACTAATAGCGTTATTGACTTTTAGTATTGCGAGGACTCCTCTATGGCTGGTAACCACTTTAAGAACGGCGACGGCGAGCGCTCTGCAGTTCCGCCGCGTTCAAATGGGACTGGAAACGCTGGCGTACCGAGTGGATCCAGCCAAAACGGTGCTGGCAGCCGTACGTCTCCGGGTGAAACGGCGATGTTTGCCGCTCTGTACGAACAGTCTCAAAAGGCAAAACAGGCTGGTCGCGTAGGCAGGCAGGCATTTCCGGGCGGGGCGGGTTCTGCGGCTTCGTCGGCCGGGGTCCGTCCGGCGCCAACGGGCGGTGCAAATGTCGCCGGTCCCACTGGCCCCGCTGGCCCCGCTGGCCCCGCTAACGACGCTCATCGCGCCCACAATGCCAGCCCCATCAACTCTGCCAATCCCGCCGATAGCGCTTCTTCTGCTGGAGACGCGGGGCTTACGGGTAACCTAGGCACTATCTATACGGGCGTTTCCGAAACCGGCGCGTTTGCCCGTCTCAATGACGACGGTGCCGAGTTTAAGGGTTCGGGCGCTAAAGAAGATTATTACGATTTTGGCTTGAACTACGGCGGCGATTCCTCGACGAGCTCGACCTCGAACGGCCTGGTTCGCCATCGCCATCGTAAGGGCGAGCGCAAGAAGCGCCGCGCTGCAGCCGTTGTCGCTGCCATCGTCGCGGTGGTTCTTGTCGCGTTTGGCGTGAGTGGCTTCATGCTGCTTAACTCGGCAAAAACCGTGAAGAGCCAGGCAAAGGAAACTGTCGAGATCGTCGGCGGCCTTAAGGACAAGGTCACGTCGGGCGATTTTTCGACCCTGCCCGACGATGCGAAAAAGATCGACGAGCTCTGCAGCAGCATGAAGAAGGAGACCTCGAGCCCGGTGTGGACGATGGCCTCGTTCATTCCGGTGTACGGCAGCGATATTAACGCCGCCCGCACCATGATCGACGCTCTGTCCGATGTTTCGAGCGGCGCGCTGGTCCCCATGGCCGATAATCTCGCTCAGGCAACGCCCGGCAAGCTGTTCCAGGACGGAACAATCAACGTGTCCGCGCTGCAGGCGGTCGCCGATTCGCTCTCCGATAGCTCGAAGGCGTTCAAGAGTGCCAACAAAAAGGTGCAGGGTATTGGCGATACGCATATCGCCCAGGTGACCGAGCTGGTCGATAAGGCAAAGGACGGCTTTGCCACCCTGGACGGTGCAGTCGACGCGGCGGAGAAGGTCGCCCCCGTTCTGCCCCAGATGCTCGGTGCCAACGGCCAGACGCGCAACTATCTTGTGTATGCCATGAACAACGTTGAGATCCGTGCTTGCGGCGGTTTTGGTGGTTCGCAAGGTTTGATTTCAGTCACCGATGGCCAGATGTCGATCGGTGACTTTGTTCCCCGCATTGGACTCAGCGAGGACGAGGCGGTCGAGAGCGTCGACGAAGAGGACGAGGCGCTGTTTGGCGACCACAGTAACCTGTACAACTCTGGTAACACGTATTCGCCCGATTGGCCCCGCAACTCGGAGCGTGTTGCCGCACTGTGGAAGTCCCAGTATGGGCAGGACGTTGATGGCGTCGTCGGCATCGATCCGGTGTTCTTGCAGTACCTGCTGGGCCTTGTCGGTAATGTCTCGCTGCCCGATGGCACGGTCGTCGACGGTACCAACGCGGCGAAGGTTCTCATGCACGATGTGTATTGGAACTATCCGGTCGAGGAATCGGACGGCATCTTTGCATCTGTTGCCAGCGCCGCCTTCGACAAGATTCTCGGTGGCATCGGTGACGTCGACGTGACGAAGCTTGTCGGTGCATTCGAACGCGGTGCCGAAGAGGGTCGTCTGATTGCTTGGATGAGAAACGGTGATGAGCAGAATGCCATCAAGGAGATGGGCATTGACGCTTCGCTGCCCGATCCGGATGACCCGAGTGCCGATCCCGTTGCTGGCGTTTACTTTAACAATCTGAGCTTCTCCAAACTCGACTGGTATCTGAACGCCGACACGCAGATCGGCCAGGGCATCAAGAACGGCGACGGCACGTGCTCGTATCGCATCACCGTTACTCTGACGAACATCATGACGCAGGAGGAGGCAGGCAAGCTGCCCGACTACGTTGCGGCGAGCGCACCCGATGCCGCGCGTGACGACGAACGCCTGAATGTCTCGTTGTTTGCCCCGACGGGCGGCAACATCAGTGACCTTACGGTTGAGGGCACACAGTTTGGTCTTGGCGCCGCTACGTGGCATGGAATCCCCTTCTATTCGGGCACCGTTGACCTGCATGCTGGCGAGACGACGACGATCACGTATACGCTGACCACGTCGGCCGAGGCGGGGGACAAGCCGCTTACGCTGCGT
>DBGBZQ010000103.1:0-70449 GCA_048368115.1 Collinsella sp. | reverse complement strand
GGTCGATCGCGAGTTCCGCACGAGCCGGAGAGCACTTAATGTGCTCTCCGTGCGAGCAGGACTGTCCGAGCAGGCGACCAAACCCCGCGCCCCGTCCCGGCGAGCGCTTGGGGACCGGTGACCTACAGGTGGCTGATGATCAGTTCCATCTTGCCTTTGAGGTCAATGGTGCTGACGGTGCTGGGGGCCAGCAGGTGGCTTCCCTTGTGGACGGGGTCGCCGCAGACGGTGCCTTCGCCGTCGATGACCGACAGGCACATGAAGGGCCAGCGCTGGTCGATGGTTTTGCTGCCGTCGACGCGCACGCGATCGACGGTGTAGCAGGGGTTGGACTCGAGCTCGGTTACGCCGTCCACCTCGGGCGCGGTCACCGTGCCGTCGGTCGGAGCCTGAGCATCAAAGTCGATGCAGTCGAGGCTCTGCTCAATGTGCAGCGGGCGCAGGTTGCCGTCGGTGCCGGGACGGTCGTAGTCGTACAGACGATACGTCACGTCGCTCGACTGCTGCGTCTCCAAAATGAGCGTGCCGGTCTTGATGGCGTGCACGGTACCGGAATCAATCTGGAAAAAGTCGCCCTTGTGAATCGGCAACACGTTGAGCATGTCGTCCCAACGTCCTTCCTCGATCATTTGTGCGGCCTCGGCGCGGTCCTTGGCACGCTGGCCGACGATGATCGTGGCGTCGGGCTCGCAGTCCAGCACATACCAACACTCGGTTTTGCCCAGGCTACCGTTCTCGTGCTCGGCAGCGTACTCGTCGTTGGGATGAATCTGGATCGAAAGGTCGTCCTTGGCGTCCAGAATCTTAATGAGCAGCGGGAACTCCTTGCCCTCGCAGTTGCCAAAGAGCTCGCGATGCTCGGCCCACAGCCACGACAGCGTGTGGCCGGCATACGGGCCCTCCGCAATCTGGCAGTCGCCGTTGGGGTGGGCCGAGATGGCCCAGCACTCACCGATGGGGCCATCGGGAATGTCGTAGCCAAATACGGTTTCGAGCTGGCGACCGCCCCAGATCTTCTCGTGGAAGATCGGCGTCAGCTTAATCAAATCGGACATGTTCATACCCCCATTGTGTTGCGCGGGCGCTGCACAAAACAGCTCAAAGCGAGCGCCCGGATGACTACAAAAACCTATGCCAACGTTACGTTGTGCAACTCAAAGCGGTCGCCAACGTTGCGCGAGACCGAATACTCAAAGGCGGCGCCGCTGTCCAAAAAGCCAATCTGGGTGAGCTCGAGCAGGGGAGAGCCAGGCTTGGTGTCCAAGCGCTCGGCTTCTTCCTCGGTTGCTGCCACGGCGCGAATGGTACGGTGGAAGCTCGAATTCTTCAGCCCACATTGCTCGCGGATGAAGTGGTAGACCGATCCGTACAGGTCCTTCTTTTTAAGGCCTGGAATCAGCTCGAGGGGCATGTAGGTGTACTCGATAACGATGGGCTTCTCATCGGCCTGACGCACGCGCACGATGTGATAGGCAAAGTCATCCTCGGCAATTCCCAGCTGGGCTGCGATGTCCGCTGGTGGATTAACAATCGAGAAATCGTAGACCACCGAGGTCACCTTCTCCCCGCGGTGCTCATACGAAAAGCCCTGGGCACGGTCGTTTTTGCCCTGGAAAAACGCCTGACCGGGAAGTCCCGCCGTGTCCTTAACGTAGGTACCCGATCCGCGTCGGCTGGTAATAAGACCTTCCTCGGTGATTTGCTCGATAGCTCGTTTGACGGTGATTTTGGAAACGCTATAGAGCTCGCAGAACTCAACGACGGTGGGAAGCTTGTCGCCCGGTTTAAGAGTGCCATCCTCGATGCTTCGACGAATATCTGCAGCTATCGCCTCGTATTTGGGAATCATTGAACCTCCTTTCCGACATATATCAATACGCAAGTAAGTATAACCCTTAACAAGGCACCCATATAACCTTTATCTAAGAAGCTCGAGAAAGAAAAAAGAAAAAGACGCTTTACTTTTAGAATTAGAGCGCTATAGTTTAAGCAACGAACGGAATCTTTCCGCAGAACAGGATCGACTGTTTGGGGACGGTTTTGTTTTGGCGGGTTGGATATCGGTATGACCGGTGCGCGCCCGCGCCGGATAACCTGCCAAAGCAAACCCGTCTCCAACCGGAAGCTCTAGAACACGAAAGCGAGGACTTTGATGGCACAGTATCAGCTGCCCAACGACTTCTTCTTTGGCGCTGCTATGTCCGGCCCGCAGACTGAGGGTCAGTGGAACCAGGGCGGCAAGCTCGAGAACCTGTGGGACACCTGGTCCATCCAGGATCTGGGCTCGTTCTACAACTGCGTTGGCTCTTACGCCGGCAATGACTTTATGGCCAAGTACCAGGAAGACCTTCGCATTTTGAAGGACTTGGGCCTGGATACCTATCGCACTTCCATCCAGTGGAGCCGTCTGCTCGATGCCGACGGCAACCTCAACGAGGAAGGCGCCGCGTGGTATCACGAGTTGTTCCGCGCCTCTCGCGAAGCCGGCCTGGAGCCGTTTGTCAACTTGTACCACTTTGACATGCCCACCTACCTTTTTAACCGTGGCGGCTGGGAGAGCCGTGAGGTTGTCGAGGCTTACGCACATTACGCCGACGTCGCCTTCCACGAGTTTGGCCAGGAGATCAAGTACTGGTTCACCTTTAACGAGCCCATCGTCGAGCCCGAGCAGCGCTATCAGGAGGGCGTGTGGTTCCCGCAGCTCCACGACTTTAGCCGCGCTCGCACCGTGCAGTATCACATCTCGCTGGCACATGCGCTGGCCGTGGCCAACTACCGTCGCGCCTATGACGAGGGCGCCGTTCGCAGCGATGCCAAGATCGGCATGATCAACTGCTTTACCCCGGTCTACACCAAGGAGAACCCCAGCGAGGCGGACCTCGAGGCCGTGCGTATGACCAGCGGCATCAACAACCGCTGGTGGCTCGACCTCATTACCAAGGGCGAGCTTCCCGCCGACGTGCTCGACAGCCTGGCCGAGGGCGGCGTTAAGCTTCCGTTCCGTGCCGGCGACCAAGAGATTCTTAAGCAGGGTGTTGTCGACTGGCTCGGTTGCAACTACTACCACCCCACGCGCGTTCAGGCGCCGGCGAGCAAGATCGACCAGTACGGTCTGCCGCACTTTGCCGACGAGTACGTGTGGCCCGACGCCGTTATGAACGAGAGCCGCGGCTGGGAGATCTACCCGCAGGGCCTCTACGACTTTGGCATGGACTGCGCTAAGAACTACCCCGATCTTGAGTGGTTCGTTTCCGAGAACGGCATCGGCATCATGGACGAATACAAGAACCGAGACGCCGAAGGAACCATCCAGGATGACTACCGCGTCGACTTTGTACGCCAGCACCTGGAGTGGGTTGCCAAGGCAATTGCCGAGGGCGCCAAGTGCCGTGGATACCATTATTGGGCCGTCATCGATAACTGGTCTTGGGCGAATGCCTTTAAGAACCGTTACGGTTTTGTCGAGGTCGACCTTATGGACGGCTACAAGCGCCGCCTTAAGAAGTCGGCAGCTTGGCTCAAGCAGGTCGCCACGACTCACGTGGTTGATTAGCGAACGGGCGAACGCCCAGACCGCGCGCCGCTGCGCGCAACACATGGCACATCTGGTGGCAGAGGGCGACAGACCACCGTGCGCATAGGAAAAGGCCGGATTTGAAAGTTAGGAGCAATCATGGCCAGTGACAACGGAAAGAGCTTCCTCGACAAGTTTGCCGAGGTCTCTGCGAAGGTGGGAAACCAGGTTCACCTGCGTTCCCTGCGTGACGCCTTCGCGACCATCACGCCGCTCTATATCCTTGCGGGTATCGCGGTTCTTATTAACAACGTCGTGTTCCCTCTGTTCCCGCTCGATGCGGCGGGCCTTGCCAACCTTCAGACGTGGGGTTCGGCAATTACGCTGGGCACCCTCAACGTCTCTGCCATTATCTTGGCCGGATTGATTGGCTACAGCCTCGCTAAGAACAAGCGTTTCGATAACCCGCTCGCTTGCGTGGTCGTCGCTATCTCTGCTTTCGTCATCATGATGCCGCAGCAGATCACCGCCTCGCTTGCCGCCACGAGCCCGCTGCTCACCGACAAGATCACCTCCGCCGAGGTCACGGGCGCCCTTTCGACTGCCAACACCGGCACCAACGGTCTGTTCTCGGCTATTATCATCGCCCTGCTTTCCGTCTCGCTCTTCATCAAGATTTCTGGCGTCGAGAAGCTCAAGGTTAAGCTGGGCGAGGGCGTGCCTCCCGCGGTCTCCAACTCCTTCAACGTCATGATCCCGATGCTGCTCAACCTCGCGATCTTCGCTCTTGCCGCAGCCCTGCTCGCCGTGTGCGCCGGCACCGATCTGTGCACCATCATCTCCACGTGCATCTCCAACCCGCTCAAGAGCATCATGAACGCCGGTCCGTGGGCTGTTATCCTCATCTACACCCTTGCTAACCTGCTGTTCTGCGTCGGTATTCACCAGTCCACCATCTCTGGCGCTACCGTCGAGCCGATCCTGACCATGCTCATCGTCGACAACATGGCTACCTTTGCCGCCGGTGGCACCATCCAGCCCGATCACTACATGAACATGCAGATCGTTAACAGCTTCGCCCTCATCGGCGGCTCGGGCTGCACCCTCATGCTTCTGCTCGACACGCTCCTGTTCTCCAAGAACAAGGCTTCCGAGACCGTTTCCAAGATGGCTATCCTGCCTGGTCTGTTCAACATCAACGAGCCGGTTATCTACGGTTACCCCATCGTGTACAACCTGCCGCTCATGATCCCGTTCGTCCTTCTTCCCGATCTGTTCATCGGCATCACCTATGGCCTTACCTGCGCAGGCATCATCAGCCCCTGCATCGCCCAGGTGCCCTGGACCATGCCTCCCGTCATCAATGCCCTGCTCGCTACGGGCTTTGACTGGCGCGCCGGCGTGTGGCAGGCTCTCGAGATTGTCATTGGCATGGCCGTCTACCTGCCCTTTATGAAGATTTCCGAGAAGGCAATCGCCAAGCAGGAGGCTCTCGCCGAGTAGAACGCCTAACGTTCGTCCCTTTCACCTTTGCGGGCGCCGGTACGCGGTGCCGGTGCCCGCGGCTCTCTCCCTTGCGTAAAGATACAGGGGAGCGGGCACAATAGCCGCAAGGAATACAACCAGTTGTCGTCTGCGCGCCGCGCAGTTATAAGGAGGAAACCATGAAGAAGATCATGCTCTGCTGCAATGCCGGCATGTCCACGAGCCTGCTGGTCCAGAAGATGCAGGCCGAGGTTGCA
The DNA here is from genome assembly GCA_048368115.1 of Collinsella sp. Taxonomy (GTDB): domain Bacteria; phylum Actinomycetota; class Coriobacteriia; order Coriobacteriales; family Coriobacteriaceae; genus Collinsella. The sequence goes on along the minus strand of DBGBZQ010000103.1, from coordinate 65,193 downwards.
AACCGTGGTCTGGATATTGAGGTCGAGGCTCGTCCCATGAACGAGGCCCACGATCACCTGGACGAGTGCGACATGTTGCTGCTTGGTCCGCAGATCGGCTACACCAAGGGCGATTTTGAGAAGGAGGCCGCCGGTCGTTTTCCGGTCGAGGTCATCAACATGGTCGACTACGGCCGCATGAACGCTGCCGGCATCATCGACCACTGCGTCAGCGTGATGGGCTAGGTGCTCCGCATGGAGGATATGAACGAACTGCAGATGACCTGCTTCGAGATCATCAGCTACGTCGGTACCGCCAAGAGCATGTACATCAATGCCGTGCAAAAGGCCAAGGAGGGCGATTTTGACGCCGCCGAGGAGCTTATCAAGCAGGGCGACGAGGCCTATAACGGTGGCCACGATGTTCACATGGGGCTTCTGAAGAAGGAGGCCAACGGCGAGCGTAACGGCGAGGCCCCGTTGATTCTGCTGCATGCCGAGGACCAGATGGCCGGTACCGAGACCATGCGCGTCATGGCGACGGAGCTCATCGAGATTCACAAGCAGCTGCAGGTACTTCAGGCCTAGTCGGCGTTATCGCCGCGATGGGCCGTGCGGTCCAACAGACAACACAGTCCCTTTGACGGGCGCCGGGAGTCTCCGCCTCCCGGCGCCTTTATATTTGGGGAAGGTCTTGCGCGACCTATTAAGCGACCATTCGCGTTTCCCCAGATAAAGCCTGCCAAAATAAACCTGTCCCTTTTTGGTAGGTTTTTGCCTTGGGAGCGGTACCATACAGGCAATGTTTAAACGAGAAAGGTGGGCTCCCATGGAACCTAAGCAGTATTACATCGGCATCGACGTCGGCGGCACTTCGGTTAAGGAGGGCCTGTTCGACGAGGACGGCAACCTGCTTGCCAAGGCCAGCGTGCCCACGCCTCCTATCGTTGACGCTGCGGGCTTTGCCGCGGTGACCGAGGCTATCGACCAGGTGGTCGCCAAGGCACAGATTCCGCGTGCCTTTGTGGCGGGCATTGGCCTGGCCGTTCCGTGTCCCATCCCGGCGTCGGGCGATGCCAAGGTCAAGGCCAACATTGCCATTAACCTGCCCGAGCTGAGGGTCGCCATTCAGAAGCACTGCCCCGATGCGGTCGTTAAGTATGAGAACGATGCCAACGCCGCTGCCATGGGCGAGGCCTGGCTCGGTTCTGCCAAGGGCGTGCAGAACGTGGTGATGGTCACCATCGGTACCGGCGTGGGCGGCGGCGTTATCGTTAACGGCGACGTGGTATCGGGCGTTGTGGGCGCCGGCGGCGAGATTGGCCACATGTGCCTGAACCCGGCCGAGGAGCGCACCTGCGGCTGTGGCGGCCATGGCCATCTGGAGCAGTATTCCAGCGCCACCGGCGTGGTGAGCAACTACCTTGCCGAGTGCAAGAAGGCGGGCGTCGAGCCCATTGAGCTCACCGGCCCCTCCGATTCCAAGGACGTGTTCCAGGCCTGCCGCGAGGGCGACAAGCTTGCGCTGGCCGCAGCCGACACCATGGCCGACTACCTTGGCCGCGCCCTGGCGCTTATCGCCAACGTGGTCGACCCCGAGATGTTCCTGATCGGTGGCGGCGCGTCTGCCTCGGCCGATGTTTATCTCGACAAGGTTCGCGAGCACTTTAAGCAGTACGCGCTCTCTGCCTCGCGCGAGACGCCCATTAAGGTCGCTTCGCTCGGAAACGACGCCGGCATCATCGGTGCCGCCTACGTAGCCCTGCGCGCCGCCGGTAAATAGTCGGTGCAGGAGGGCGGTGGTACAAGGGGGCAGACTTCGCCCCCAGGCTCGCCCCAAATTGCGCCGCGGCCCTTGCGTCTCATAAGGTTCGGCGCCAGCGTGCTACCATAGCTACGTCCAAGTACACATATCAAGTGGAGGATATCCATGGCAAACGTTCTTGTCTTTGGTCACCAGAACCCCGATAACGACGCCATCATGAGCGCCGTCGTCCTGTCCCAGCTGCTCAACCAGGTTGAGTATGCCGGCAACACCTACGAGGCCTGCGCCCTGGGTCAGCTTCCGGCAGAGTCCGCCAAGCTGCTCGCCGACGCCGGCATCGCCGAGCCCCGCGTGATCGAGTCCGTCGAGGCCGGTCAGCTCGTCGTCCTCACCGACCACAACGAGTCTGCCCAGTCCGTCGCCGGCCTTAAGGACGCCACGGTCTTTGGCGTTGTCGATCATCACCGCATCGGCGACTTCGAGACCGCCGGCCCGCTGCACTACATCTGCCTGCCCTGGGGCTCCAGCTGCACCATCGTCACCAAGCTCGCCGGCGTGCTCGGCGTTGAGCTTTCCGACGTTCAGGCTAAGCTGCTGCTCTCGGCCATGATGACCGACACGCTCATGCTCAAGAGCCCCACTACCACCGATGTCGACCGCGCCGTCGCCGCCAAGCTCGGCGAGCAGGTGGGCGTCGACCCGGTCAAGTTTGGCATGGAGGTCTTCCTCACCCGCCCGTCCGGCTCCTTCACCGCAGCCGAGATGGTTGGCAACGACATCAAGATGTTCGAGCCCGCCGGCAAGAAGCTGCTCATCGGCCAGTACGAGACCGTCGACAAGAGCCGTGCGCTCGGTATGATCGACGAGATCCGCGAGGCCATGCGCGCCTACGCCGCCGAGAAGGGTGCTGACGGCATCGTCCTGTGCATCACCGACATCATGGAGGAGGGCTCGCAGGTCCTGCTCGAGGGCGAGACCGAGGCTGCTCAGAAGGGCCTGGGCATTGCCGACGAGCACGACGGCGTCTGGATGCCGGGCGTCCTCTCCCGTAAGAAGCAGGTCGCTGCCCCCATCATGGCCGCCTGCTAGGTTTAGTTGACCAAACGCCACGACCGGATCGCGGATGCCCCGCGCTCCGGTCGTTTTTTGTGCACGGCGTCGCGTCGTCTCTTGGACAGGCGCACCCGTGCCGTTGAACAAATAATGTTCAACCTATGGTTCCGCTTTTCGGCCACGCCTGCGTGCCTGTCGTGCAGGGTAGGCTAGATGCAAGCGTAATACGTTAGAGCGCGGCGCCGCCACTTGGGCGGGCCGTGCTTTTTTAAGACGGGAGCTTTCCCGTGAAAGGAGCCGCCCATGGCAGCAACTGAGCAGCTGTTCAACGTTCGTGAGCGCAAGCGTTTTGAGCGCCACGACATTTGGGAGCGCATCGCCGAGAACGGCACGATTTCCGCCGCCGTCATGGTCTTCGCCGCCATCGCCGCCGTCATTTGCGCCAACACCGATGCTTACGAGGCCATCCACCACTTTTTGGAGACCCCGCTGTATGTGGGTCTGGGCAACCTTACGGCTGGCCTCACCGTTGAGCTTTTCGTCAACGACTTCCTCATGGCGATCTTCTTTTTGTTGGTGGGCATTGAGCTTAAGTACGAGATGACGGTCGGCGAGCTCAAAAACCCGCGCCAGGCTATGCTTCCCATGCTGGCAGCCGTGGGCGGCGTCGTCGTTCCCGCCTGCATCTACCTGATCTTTAACCATGCCGGCGCGCACAACGGCTGGGCCATTCCCATGGCAACCGATATTGCCTTTGCGCTGGGCGTGCTGTCGCTTTTGGGCAACCGCGTGCCCAACGGCGTGCGCGTGTTCTTCTCGACGCTCGCCATCGCCGACGACCTCATCTCCATCGCCGCCATCGCCATCTTCTACGGTCAGAGCCCCAATCCGTTTTGGTTGGGCGCCGCCGCGCTTGTGACCTGCGCGCTCGTGTGGCTCAACAAGACGCAGCATTACCGCCTTGCCCCGTATTCGGTACTGGGTCTGCTGTTGTGGTTCTGCATGTTCAAGAGCGGCGTGCACGCTACGCTGGCCGGCGTCATCCTGGCCTTCACCATTCCGGCCAAGTGCGGCGTCAAGCTCGATAGCCTTACCGATTGGTTGGGCGAGTGCCTGCCGCTGCTCGACGACCGTTACGACGACGAGGCACACATCCTGGGCCAGCATGACTTTACCGTCTCGACCACCAAGGTCGAGCGCGTCATGCACCGCGTTACCCCGCCGCTCATCCGCATGGAGCGTCTGATCTCCACGCCGGTCAACTTTGTGATTCTGCCGATCTTTGCGTTCGTGAACGCACAGGTTCGCCTAGTGGGCGTGGACATGAGCACGCTGCTCACCGACCCGGTGACGCTCGGCGTGTACTTTGGCATGCTGCTGGGCAAGCCGATCGGCATCTTTGGCATGACGTTCGCCCTGGTCAAGCTCAAGGCCTGCGAGCTGCCGCACAATGTCAACTGGCATATGATTGCCGGCGTGGGCATTCTGGGCGGTATCGGCTTTACCATGTCGATTCTCATCAGCGGCCTCGCCTTCCCGACGGCCCAGTTTGAGGTTCTGGCTGCCAAGGCCGCCATCCTTGCCGGTTCGGTCACCGCTGCCGTGCTCGGCATGATTTACATGAGTGTGATCTGCAAGCACCCCGCGCCCAAGGACGAGTAAGCGCGTAGAAACAGACGCCAGAGCCTGCTCGAGCGCATGTAAAACGCGGTTTTGAGTGGTACTTGCCACCTGCCGGACACCCCAGTGGCCAAAAAACGCCGTTTGTGAGTACTGTCACAAACGGCGTTTCATTTTAGGCGCGAAAAATAATGTACAAATCTATTCTGTCTGTGCATTAACGATTGCGTGGCTGGACGAAAAATGCCGATGCATCCTTCCAAAACCGGACACAAAAGGCCAAGACTGGCCTTTTTAATTCAAAATCGCTGTTACTAAAAAAGTAACAGTACTCATATTTGCTATTTTTTGACCACAGGCCCCAATGACTAGGTTTATTCCACGGTGCCGTAGATGGCGCCCCAGCCGTGGGCGGCCAAGGCGGAGTTGAGCTGGTCGCAAAGTGACTGGCGGTCGTAATAGCCGGGCGGTAGCAGGTTCACGATTTCCATGAGATCGGGCGCCAGGTCCAAGATTTCGGCCTGTACGATTAGATCCAGGCGGTCGATGGCGTGGCGGTCGTAAAACAGTCCGTCGACCAGGCGCTGAAGGTCGCCGAATTCCTCGGCCTGGAACGATCCGTACTCCATAGTGCCTCCTTGGGCGCTTCATGCCGGCATGCGCGGCGATTCGTAATTCATTGCGATGGACTTAATCTATCACGGCTTCATAACGTTGCGACGGTGGCGGTCTATACTTAGAAGAATTGCAACGTACCGCTTCGTGAAAGGTCGCACCCATGCAGACGATCTACCAGAAGATGGAAACCACCGAACTCGATGCCGCCATCGAGGCGCTCAAGGCCGAGGTCGCCGAGGTCAAGGCCAAGGGCCTGGCGCTCGACATGGCCCGCGGCAAGCCGTCGCCCTCCCAGGTGGACATCTCTCGACCCATGCTCGATATCCTCAATGCCGATGCCGATCTGCACGACGGCAATGTCGACTGCTCCAACTACGGCTGCTTTGAGGGCATTCCCTCGGCACGCAAGCTGGCGGGGGAGTTCCTGGGTTGCCCCGCCGAGCAGACGCTCGTGCTGGGTTCGTCGAGCTTGCTGATCGAGCACGATATCGCCGGTATGTTCTGGCGTTGCGGCTCGTGTGGTAGCGATCCTTGGGAGGCTTACGAGGCAGCGCACGACGGCAAGAAGGTCAAGTTCCTGTGCCCGGTTCCCGGCTACGACCGCCACTTTGGCATCACCGCCGATCTGGGTATCGAGAACGTCCCCGTAGCAATGACCGACAACGGCCCCGATATGGACGAGATCGAGCGTCTCGTTGCCGCCGACGATTCCATCAAGGGCATCTGGTGCGTGCCCAAGTATTCCAACCCCACGGGTATCACCTTTAGCGAGGACACCGTGCGCAGCCTGGTCGAGATGCACACGGCCGCGCCCGATTTCCGCATCTTCTGGGACAACGCCTACTGTGTGCACGACCTGTACGACGAGACCGACGAGCTCGCCAACATCTTCGATCTTGCCCGCGCGGCGGGCACCGAGGACCGCGTGGTGGCCTTTGCCTCGACGTCCAAGATCACCTTCCCGGGTGCCGGTATCGGCTTTATCGGTGCGAGCCCCGCGGTTATCGCGGAGTTCTCCAAGCGCCTGAAGGCCGGCCTCATCAGCGCCGACAAGCTCAACCAGCTGCGTCACGTGCGCTTCCTTCCCACCATTGAGGTGGTCAAGGAGCACATGAAAAAGCATGCCGAGTTCCTGCGCCCGCGCTTTGAGGCCGTCGAGCGCAAGCTCACCGAGGGTCTGGGCGAGACGGGCTGCGCCACCTGGACGCACCCCCGCGGCGGCTACTTTGTAAGCTTCGATGGTCCCGAGGGCTCGGCCCAGAAGGTCGCCGCGCTCTGCGCCGACCTGGGCGTCAAGCTCACGCCGGCTGGTGCCACCTGGCCTTATGGCAAGGACCCGCGCGACACCAACATCCGCATCGCGCCGAGCTATCCCACGGTCGAGGACCTGGAGGCCGCGCTCGATGTGCTGGTGCTGGCCGTCAAGCTTGTCGCTGCCGAGCTTGCGCGTGCCGAGCGCGCCTAACGCGCGGCTTCCCGTACTATCCGCACTTTCGATACACAAAGGAGCGTATACATGGATTTGGGTATTTCCACCAACCCCACGCCAGAGCTCTACACCATTAAGGTGGCCGGCGAGATCGATATCTCTAACGCCGATAGCCTGCGCAATGCCATCGACCTGGCGCTCGAGCAGCCCACTGAGGCCGTTGAGCTCGATTTTGCCCAGGTGAGCTACATCGATTCGACGGGCATTGGCGTGCTCGTGGGCGCCGCGCACCACGCGGTCGACCACGGCAAGCGCTTTAGCTGCACCAATGTGCAGCCCCCGGTGATGCGCGTGGTTCAGCTGTTGGGTGTCGACCAGGAGATTTCGATCACCGCTGCATAATCTTTGCCCCCAAAAGGGCATGCCGTTTGGCATATGTTTGTGATGCGCTCGGACGTTTTGGCGTCCGGGCGCTATACTTGACCGAATGAATAGACGAGTTCCGGCCGAATGGCGCGGTGCGGGCTCGACTCACATCGAGCCTTGGAGGTATGTGTGTTTGGTATTGGAGAGGGTGAGCTCGCGATCATCGTGGTCTTCGGCTTTTTGCTGTTTGGCCCGGATAAGCTCCCACAGATGGGCCGCACGATTGGCCGTGCCATCCGTCAGTTCCGCGAGACGCAGGAAAAGATGACGGCCGTTGTTCAGTCCGAGATTATCGATCCGGTAAGTGAGGCCGCTTCGGCACCGGTCAAGCCCAAGAAGACTGCCGTCGATGACGATTCCGATGCGGACGAGGATGCCGCCGAGGCGGCAGCGCCCGCCAAGAAGGAGACCTTTGCCGAGCGCCGCGCCCGTCTTGCTGCCGAGAAGGCCGCGAGTGAGGCTGCCGCCGAGGGCGAGGGTGCTGCTGAGGAGGCCGAGCCTGCCGCTGCCGCCGAGCCTGTCGTCGAGCCCGAGCCTGCTGCAGAGCCGGAGCCCGAGCCCGAGCCGGCAGAGCCCACGACGGCTGACCTCTACGCCCGTCGTCCCCGCAAGCGCAAGGCCGTCGTCGACCAGCTCGCCCGCGAGCTCGAGGCCGAGGACGACGCCGCTGCCGCCGACGCCTCGAAGGGAGGCGATGAGTAATGCCTATCGGACCTGCGCGCATGCCGCTCTTCGATCACCTGGGAGAGCTCCGTCGCCGCCTGACTATCGTGGTCGTGTCGGTGTTCGCCGCCGCTATCGTGCTGTATTTCGCCACGCCCGTGGTGCTCGACATCTTGGAAGACCCCATCCGCTCCTTTGTGCCGGACGGTAAGTTCTACATCACCACCACGCTCGGCGGCTTTGGCCTGCGCTTCTCGCTGGCCATCAAGATGGCCGTGGTCATGTGCACGCCCATGATCATCTGGCAGATTCTGGCATTTTTCCTGCCGGCACTGCGTCCCAACGAGCGCAAATGGGTCGTGCCCACGGTGCTCGCCTCGACGGTGCTGTTCTTCCTGGGCGCCATCTTCTGCTATTTCATCATCATTCCCGCGGGCTTTGAGTGGCTCATCGGCGAGACCTCGGCCGTCGCTACGGCGCTGCCCGATCTGGAGAACTACGTCAACATGGAGCTGCTCTTTATGATCGGCTTTGGCGTGGCGTTTGAGCTGCCGCTCATCATCTTCTACCTGTCCGTCTTCCACATCGTGTCCTACGCGGCCTTCCGCGGCGCCTGGCGCTACGTGTACGTGGGCCTGCTTGTGGGCTCGGCTGTGATTACGCCCGACGGCTCGCCCGTTACGCTGGGCCTCATGTATGGTGCCCTGCTCTCGCTCTACGAGATTTCGCTCGCCATTGCCCGCGTGGTCATTACCGCGCGCGAGGGCAAGGAGGGCTTGTTTGTGAGCCGTCTGGACCTGTTCTCGGACGATGAGGACGACGAGGAGTAAATCGGTATGCACGAGGTTGGCATTGTCAACGGCATACTCGATACAGTGATTCGCGCGGCGCGTGGGGCGGGGGCCTCGCGCGCCGTTTTGGTAACGCTGCGTATCGGGGATATGACCGAAGTTGTGCGCGAGGCGCTCGACTTTGCGTGGGAGACATTTCGCGATGAGGACCCGCTCACGCGAGGCTGCGAGCTTGCCGTGGAGGAAGTCCATCCACAAAGCGAGTGTCTGGACTGCGGGGAGGTCTTTGAGCACGATCGCTTCCATTGCCGCTGTCCCCAATGTGGCGGCGCCAACGTGCGTCTGCTGCACGGCCGCGAGCTCGACATCGCAAGTATCGAAATCGAAACCCCCGACGATTAGCCCATCAGCCACCTGGGGACGGGGTATAAAGGGGCCAAAGTAAGGAGTGCCGAGTATGGCCGAGAAAACGATTGATATCGCGTCGCCGATTCTGTCGCGCAACGAGCGCCTGGCAGATCAGTTGCGTCAGCGATTTAAAGAGACAAACACCTATGTGATCAACGTCTTGTCGAGCCCCGGTTCGGGCAAGACCACCACGATCCTGGGCACCAACGAGCGCCTGCGCGACAAGGCCGGCCTGCGCTGTGCCGTCATCGAGGGCGATATCGCCTCGGATGTCGACGCCATCACCATGAAGGAAGCCGGCATGCCCGCCATCCAGATCAACACGGGCGGCCTGTGCCACCTCGAGGGTAACATGATCATGGAGGCCGTTGACGCGTTCGACCAGGCGGTGGGCCTTCAAAACATCGACGTCATCTTTATCGAAAACGTGGGCAACCTGGTCTGCCCGGTCGACTTTGACCTGGGCGAGAACCTGTCCATCATGATTCTCTCGGTGCCCGAGGGCGACGACAAGCCCATCAAGTACCCGGGCATCTTCCAGCACGCCGGCGCACAGCTGCTCAACAAGGTAGACGTGGCCCCGGCTTTCGATTTTGACATGGATAGGTATACTAAGACACTCGATGACCTCAATCCGCAGGCGCCGCGGTTTGCCGTGAGCGCGCGCAAGGGCGAGGGCATGGATGCCTGGTGCGATTGGCTCATCGGGCAGATTGAGCAAGCAAGGGCGTAAATCGGCCGCCATACGGGCGGGCGTAGCCGCAGAGACACGAGATAGGAGCCTCTTTTGAAGCTCATCATCGCCGAGAAAAACGACGCCGCGCGGCAGATTGCCGAGCGTCTGTCCACGGGTAAACCCAAAAAGGACAAGGTGTACAACACCGCCATCTACCGTTTTGAATGGAAGGGCGAGGAGTGCGTGACGATCGGTCTTGCCGGTCACATCCTTGCGCCCGATTTTTGCGACAGCGTGCTGTTCGATAAAAAGCTGGGCTGGTATTCGGTTACTGAGGACGGCGAGATGCTGCCGGCCGACATGCCCGATGGCCTGGCTCGTCCGCCCTACGACACCAAGCGCAAGCCGTTTCTTGCCGACGGCATCTCCATCAAGGGCTGGAAGCTCGAGAGCCTGCCGTATCTCACCTGGGCACCCGTCATTAAGCTGCCGGCCGAGAAGGAACTCATCCGCTCGCTTAAGAACCTCGCCAAAAAGTCCGACAGCGTCATCATCGCTACGGACTTCGATCGCGAGGGCGAGCTGATTGGTTCGGACGCCCTCAACAAGGTGCGCGAGGTGGCGCCCGACTTGCCGGTCGCCCGCGCCCAGTATTCTTCGTTTACCAAGGCCGAGATCACGCAGGCCTTCGATAACCTTGTCTCGCTCGACCAGAACCTGGCCGACGCCGGCGAGAGCCGTCAGCACATCGACCTCATTTGGGGTGCGGTGCTCACGCGCTACCTGACGCTCGCCAAGTTTGGCGGCTTTGGCAACGTGCGTTCCGCCGGCCGCGTGCAGACGCCGACGCTTGCCCTGGTGGTCGAGCGCGAACGCGAGCGCATGGCGTTTGTGCCCGAGGACTATTGGCAGATTCGCGGCATGGGTGCCGCGCAAGGCGCTGCCGAGGACGATCGCTTTAAGATCGCGCACAAGACGGCGCGCTTTACCGACAAGGATGCTGCTGAGACGGCGTACGGTCACGTTGACGGTGCCAAGACGGCAACCGTCGCCGCGGTGACCAAGCGCTCGCGCAAGCAGCAGCCGCCCACGCCGTTTGCGACCACCTCGCTGCAGGCTGCCGCCGCAGCCGAGGGCATCTCGCCTGCGCGTACCATGCGCATCGCTGAGTCCCTCTACATGGCGGGCCTTATCAGCTACCCGCGTGTCGACAACACCGTGTATCCCGCGACGCTCGATCTGGGCGCCGTAGTGAGCGACCTGGCAAAGATCAACCCGGCGCTGGCGCCCGTGTGCAAAAAGGTCCTCGCCGGCCCCATGAAGCCCACGCGCGGTAAAGTCGAGACCACCGACCACCCGCCTATCTACCCTACGGGCGAGGGCGATCCGTCCACACTCGACGGCGGCCAGCGCAAACTCTACGACCTCATCGCCCGTCGCTTCCTGGCGACGCTTATGGGTCCTGCGACCATCGAGAACACCAAGCTCGAGCTCGACGTGAATGGTGAGCCGTTCGTGGCTTCGGGCGATGTGCTCGTGACCCCTGGCTTCCGCGAGGCCTACCCGTACGGCCTTAAACGCGACGAGCAGATGCCGCCGCTTGAACAGGGTGACACGGTCGACGTATTCGACATTAAGCTCGAGGCCAAACAGACCGAGCCGCCCGCGCGCTACAGCCAGGGCAAGCTCGTGCAGGAGATGGAGAAGCGCGGCCTGGGCACCAAGTCCACGCGCGCGAGCATCATTGAGCGTCTGTATGCCGTGCGCTATCTTAAAAATGATCCCGTTGAGCCGAGCCAGCTGGGCATCGCCATCATCGACGCGCTGACGCAGTTTGCCCCGCGCATCACGAGCCCCGATATGACCAGCGAGCTCGATGGCGATATGACCCGTGTGGAGCGCGGCGAGGACACCGAAGAGCATGTCGTGACGCACTCGCGCGCACTGCTGGCCGGCGTGCTCGACGAGCTGCTCAAGCACACGCAGGAGCTGGGCGACGCCATCAGCGACGCCGTCACGGCCGATGCGCGCGTGGGCGCTTGCCCCAAGTGCGGCAAGGACCTGGTCATGAAGACGAGCGCCAAGACCCGTGGCAGCTTTATCGGCTGCATGGGTTGGCCCGACTGCGATGTGACCTATCCGGTGCCGAGCGGCGTTAAGGTGAGCCCGCTCGAGGGCGAGGCGGCCGTGTGCCCCGAGTGCGGCGCGCCGCGCATTAAGTGCCAGCCGTTCCGTCAGAAGGCCTTTGAGATCTGCGTGAACCCCACGTGCCCCACTAACTACGAACCCGACCTTAAGGTGGGTGAGTGCAAGGTATGTGCCGAGGCCGGACGCCATGGCGACCTGATCGCACACAAGAGCGAGAAGAGCGGCAAGCGCTTTATCCGCTGCACCAACTACGATGACTGCGGCGTGAGCTATCCTCTGCCGGCGCGCGGTAAGCTCGAGGCGACGGGTGAGACCTGCCCCGAGTGCGGCGCCCCCATCGTGGTGGTCAACACGGCGCGCGGCCCGTGGCGCATCTGCGTGAACATGGACTGCCCGACCAAGGAGAAGAAGCCCGCCCGCGGCCGCAAGACCACGACCAAGGCGAGCACGGCCAAGAAGACGACGGCGGCAAAGAAGACTGCTGCCAAAAAGACGACGGCGAAAAAGACGACGTCCAAGAAGTCGACTACCAAAAAGACCGCTGCCGACAAGTAGCCGAGCACATATAGACGCGGCGGGGCCGGGCGCGCAAATGCAAATGCGCGCCCGGCCCCACTTCTAAGTTGCGGTGAAATAGGGACTGTTTTTGCTGGCAAAAGGCCTAATTAATCCCTATTTCACCGCAAGTTTTGATCAGTTGTTGGGATTACTTCACCTCGACAGGTTTGGCGCCGGGATAGCGCTCCTCAAAGTCTAGGCGGTACTTATTGTCATTGGTGCCCGCCACGTTGTCGCGCGACAGCGGCGCCACGATCTCATTCTTGTGGTCCTCAGGCTTGGCGTATTTCAGGCTGATCTCCCAGGCATCACAGATTGCGTCAATGCGGTGATTCAGGTCGTCGTACAGGGCGATGATGTCCTTCCAGGAGCTGTAGTTCTTGGAGCTCGTCGGGACGTCTAGGTCCTCGACGATGTCGTAATACTGCTCGATGGTGTCCTCCGTGCGCTCAGCGACGTCGGCGAGATTTTGACGGGTGGTTCGATCCTCTTCCAGATAGCTGCCGTTGAAGTTCTGCGCGCAGCCACGGACGTAGTTGTCGAGGTCTTCGAGCAAGTCGTAGTATTCGCTCAGTCGGCGGTAGAGGTTCTGCTCGGAGAGTGTTGCTTCGCCGCCATCCTCGTCGTCATCGTCATCATCGTCGTACAGGCTGTTGGGATCGCCGAGAGGCTTTAGGTCATCGTCGTCGACGTCATGGTGCAGCTTAGCTACCTCGGCAGACGTCTGCGTGGCGGCGTTGTCGAAAGGCTTGATCACAAAGAAAACGACCAGGGCGATGATGATCGCCACCAGCACAACGATAACGGCGATAAGCGGCCCGGTGCCGCTCTTTTTGGGAGCGGGGGTCTGTGGCGAAGCGGGCGCGTATGCGGGAGCCGGCTGCTGTTGGGGCGAGTCGCTCGCGACGGGTATGCGCTGCGTGGTCTCGACGGCCGCGGGGCCTGCGGCGGGGTCGGGGCGATAGGCGAGGGGGTCGTCCGCCTTGACTTGCGGCGTATCAAGGGAGCCGGTCTGCTCAAAAGCGGGCTGGCTATCGCTCGCGGTTGTTTGCTCAACAGGTGCACCGCACGAGGTGCAGAACTTGGCATTATCTGCAAGAAGCTTGCCGCACGAGGCGCAATACCGAGACATTGCCACTCCTTTCGCCACATTTCAATGCAATACGACGATTATACCCAGCGTCCAAAATTCCCCATCATAAGTTGCGGTGAAATAGGGACTGTTTGGCGGCCTCAGAGCTTCAATCAGTCCCTATTTCACCGCAACTTCGGAAAGGCACCTTTAGCCATTGGGGACGTTCTTAAACGACTAGTCATTTAAGAACGTCCCCAATGGCTAGGTCCGATTTGGGGTGCGCCTGCCCCTGGGGTATCATGGCTTGGTTGCTATAACTCGCATTTACGCGCCTTGTAGGAAGGGGCTGCGCCCATGGCTTTTGAGCCCGCTCAACATAGCTTCATTACGCTCGAGGGTGTCGATGGCGCCGGTAAATCTACGCAGGCGCGCCTGCTTGCCCGTGCGCTCGACCTTGCCGGCTACCAGGTTGTGACCCTGCGCGAGCCGGGCGGTACCGCCATCAGCGAAAAGATCCGTGCTCTGCTGCTCGACCCCGCCAATACGGCGATGAGCGACACCTGCGAGTTGTTGCTCTACGAGGCCGCGCGCGCCCAGTTGGTGCACGAGGTCATCGCGCCTGCCCTTGCTGCCGGCAAGGTGGTCCTGTGCGACCGCTTCTACGATTCCACAACTTGCTATCAGGCATTTGCCGACGGCCTTGATCGCCAGATGGTGCGCGATGCCAACAACCTGGCCGTTGCGGGAACGCACCCGGCGCTCACGCTCGTCTATCACATCACGCCCGAGCAGGCGGCGCTGCGCATGGCAGCCCGTGGCGCGGCAGATCGCATGGAGGCCAAAGGCATGGCCTTCCAAGAGCGCGTCTACCAGGGATTTTACGCCATTGCCGCCGAGGAACCAAACCGCGTAAAGCTCATCGACGCGACCGCGACCATCGAGGAAGTCTTCGAGAAGACGGTCGAGCAGGTTCGCGCCTACGGCCTCGATATTTCCCAGGACGCCGTCACCGCCGCGCTTGCCCAGGAGGCCGAGTAACATGGCCCCCGCTCAGGCAAGCCTGCTGGCCAAGCTCGACACCCAAGAGCGCGTGCGCGACTTTTTGACCAACGCCGTCGCCAGCGGTCGCGCATCGCACGCCTACCTGTTTTTGGGCGCTTCCGGCGCCGGCAAGCTCGATGCCGCATGGGCGCTCGCCCAGGCCTTCCTGTGCGAGCAGGACGGCTGCGGCTCATGCGACAGTTGTGTGCGCGTTGCTCGCCATACGCACCCCGACGTGCACTATTACACGCCCGAGAGCGCCACGGGCTACCTCATCGCCCAGACGCGCGAGCTACTCGACGACGTACCCCTGGCTCCCATTCGCGCCAAGGCCAAGGTCTACATCATCGACCGTGCCGAGCAACTGCGCGCCAACACCGCCAACGCACTGCTCAAAACGCTCGAGGAGCCGCCCGAGGGCGTTATGTTCATCCTGCTGGGCACCTCGGCAGACGTGATGTTGCCCACCATCGTGAGCCGCTGCCAGTGCGTGCCGTTTCGGCTGGTATCGCCCGCCGTCGCCGCGCAGGCCGTGAGCCGCGCCACCGGTCAGGACCCTGCGCGTTGCCGCATGGCCGTCGCCGTAGCGGGAAGCCCCACGCGTGGCATCGAGTTCCTCAAGAGCGCCGAGCGCCAGGACGCCCGCCGTCAGATGGTTCGCGCCATCGATTCGCTTATCGCCGCCGACGAGGCCGACGTGCTCAGCCGCGCCAAGTCACTCATCGTCGCCGTTAAGGCGCCGCTCGCCGAGGTCAAGTCCACGCAGGAAAAGGTGCTCGAGCAAAACGCCGATTACCTGTCGCGTGGAGCATTGAAGCAGCTTGAGGACCGCAACAAGCGTGAACTCAACGCGCGCGAGCGTTCGGGTATCATGGAAGCGCTGGCGAGCGCGCGGACGCTCATGCGCGACGTGCTGCTGACGCTTCAGGACGAGGCAGCCGACGTGGTGAACGAAGACGCGTGCGACACGATCGGGCGGCTTGCCGCCGCGACCAATGTTGCGGGTGCCACACGGGCGCTCGAGGCAGTCGCGACCGCCGAGCGCAACATCGCCAGAAACGTTACTCCCCAGCTGGCCATCGAGGTCATGCTGTTCGATATCAGGAAGGCACTGAAATGCCGTTAGTCGTACCCGTTAAGTTCACCTACGCCTCGCGCGACCTGTGGTTCGACCCGCAGGATCTGGATATCCTCGAGGCCGATTATGCCATTTGTTCCACCGAGCGCGGAACCGAGATCGGCCTGGTCACGGCCGATCCCTTCGAGGTGCCGCAAGACGAGATCGGTCAGCCGCTCAAGCCCGTGCTGCGCGTGGCGAGCGACATCGACCTGCAGCTTGCCGACGACCTGGCCATCCAGGGCGACGAAGCCATGGTCGACTTCCGCCGTCTGGTCAAAGAGCTCGACCTCGAGATGAAACCGGTGGGCGTCGAGTACCTGTTTGGCGGCGAGAAGGCCGTGTTCTACTTTGCGGCCGAGGAGCGCGTCGATTTTCGCCAGCTCGTCAAGGATCTGTCCTCGACGCTGCACATTCGCGTCGACATGCGCCAGATCGGCGTGCGCGACGAGACCCGCCTGGTGGGCGGCTATGCCCAATGCGGACAGGAGCTCTGCTGCACGCGCTTTGGCGGACAGTTTGAGCCCGTCTCGATTCGCATGGCAAAAGAGCAGGACCTACCGCTCAACTCGTCCAAGATCAGCGGCGTATGCGGCCGCCTGATGTGCTGCCTGCGCTATGAGTTCGAGGCGTACAAGGACTTTAAGAGCCGTGCGCCCAAAAAGAAGACGCTCATCGATACGCCGCTTGGCAAGGCGCGTATTCAGGAGTATGACACGCCGCGTGAGCAGCTGGTGCTGCGCCTGGAGAACGGCAAAGTCTTCAAGGTCAACCTGGCCGATATGACGTGCTCGGAGGGCTGCAAAAAGAAGGCTGCCGAGCAGGGCTGCAATTGCCGCCCCGACTGCGTGACGCGTGACGTGCTCGAGCGCATCGAGTCGCCCGAGATGCGCCTGGCGCTCATGGAGCTCGACCGCGAGAACGGCGTCGACGTGGGCGATGGCCTGTCGAGCGCCGACCGTCTTGCCGGCACGTCGATGCCCAAGCGCCGTCGTCGCGATGCCGATTCCGATGCCCGCGCTGCTCAGAGCCAGGGCGAGGGCCGTGGCCGCGGAAAGGGCCGTGGTAAGGCCGAGACACCCGAGGCCGAGGAGGCCGCCGGTGGCCGTCGTCGTCGCAAGCGCGCGGGCTCGGGCGATGCTACCGAGGCTGCAGCCGCGGGCAAGAACGCCTCTCGCGAGCGCGAGGTTCAGCAGCCCCAGCAGCAGAATCGCGGCGGCGGCATGAATCCCACACGTCGCCGCCGCCGTCATCTGTCGAGCGAGGAGCGCGAGGACGCCTTCCGCGCCGCAGCCGCTCGCGAGGCTGGTACCGCCCCCAAGGGTGGTTCGGGTTCCGATGCGCCTGCCGACAAGGGTGGCAAGTCACGTGGCGAGGAGGAGCGCGCGCCGCGTCCGCGCCGTCGCCATTCCTCGGGCGCGCAACAGAAGCCCTCAGTGCCCTCCGTGGCCGATCAGGTCTCGGATGGCGAGGTCAAGGTCACGCGCCGTCGTCCCGGGGATGGCGGGGGAGCGGCTGCCAAGGCTTCGCGTGGCGCCGCTCGCGACGAGCGCGAGCCGCGCGAGGATCGCGGTGGCGAGGGCTCGGCCGACCAGGGTCAAAAGCGCCGTCGCCGTCGTCGTTCCCGCAAGCCGCGCCAGGATGGTGGCGAGGGCTCGACCCCGTCTTCGTCCGCACCACAACCGCCCGCCGGCGAATAACGCCCGCGAGCGGATTTAACCCGCCTTGCCCCGAGCGCATCGGGGTATCATAGCGCCGAATCAACAACCCTCCCTGCGATCGAGCGTAGGGAGGGTTGTGTCTTGAAGAGCCATCTGAACATATTGAGCCGTCTGCAGGGTGCCGGTGCCCTACCGTTTGCGGACGAATTGCTACCGTTTGCCGAGTGGGCGGCACGCGAGGCGCTCGAGGCATTGTCGCCAACACGATGTGCCGGCTGCGAGCGCGCCGGTGCGCTTATTTGCCAAGACTGCCTGGCCGCGCTCACGCTCATCGACCCACGTCATAGCTGCACCCGATGCGGCGCCCCGTTTGGGGATTTGCTGTGCACTGAGTGTTCGGTCGAGGGCACGTCCTCGGCAATGGCGGAGGCGCTCGACCGCTGCCTGGCGTGCGCCGTCTATGCGCATCCGCTGCCGCGCATCATTAAAGCGTACAAGGATGCGGGTGAGCGACGTCTGGCTCCGTATCTGGCGGAGCTGCTCTACGATACCGCCCTGCATGCCCAGGTCGTAGCGCCCGATCGCTATGGAGGTGTGCTGTCCGGTGCGGATGCGGTGGTGTTTGTGCCTGCGACGGCGGCAGCGTTTCGGCGGCGTGGTTTTGATCATATGGAGGCCATTGCGCGCCCATTTTGCGAGCTGTCGGGTGTTCCCCTGCTCGATGCTCTCGTCAAGTACGGGCATGGTGACCAGCGCGAACTCGGTCGTGAGGAGCGCCGCGAGCGTGCCCGAGGTATGTACGAGACGGTTGAGGACGTGCACGGCCGTCGCTTGCTGCTTATCGACGACGTTATCACCACGGGTGCGACGATGGCAGCGGCTTCGGCGGAACTCAAGCGCGCCGGCGCTGCGGCAGTCGATGGCCTTGCTATCGCACGCGTTTGGTAGGGGTGGTTCAGATGGCAATAAAGATCGGGCAGCGTGGCAAGCCTGCAAGCGAGCAGCTGGCTGCTTCCGTAATTCTGACGGGTGCCTCGGCGCTGCGCATGATGCGCGCCGAGCGCCGGCAGATGGGCTACATAAGCTGGAAGGACCTTAATCCCGATGAAGAGCGCCGTGTGCTGCGCACGTCGTCGCCCTCGACCGAGGACATCTATCTTCCCGATTTGGTGCGGATTGGGGCCGCAAGCGGCGAGGTGCAAGAGGATTTGTGCTTGCTGGTAGGGTCTGCAGCGCAGCGCCGCCGTATTCTTGGCGTGAGCTGGTCCGT
This sequence comes from Collinsella sp., assembly GCA_048368115.1. GTDB lineage: Bacteria > Actinomycetota > Coriobacteriia > Coriobacteriales > Coriobacteriaceae > Collinsella. Next base: position 46,895 of record DBGBZQ010000103.1, on the reverse strand, counting down.
ATGCTCCGAGTTGCCCGCCGGCTCGATTCTAGAGGTGGAACCGGGGGTGTACAGTCTATCTCCCGAGGCCCTTTGCGTAGCCGTCGCGCGCGAGGTCGGCTGCATCCAGGCATTTGCCCTGGCCCAGGAGCTGTGCTCTAAGATTTCACTGAGTGACCGCGGGAAGTATCTGCCTCCCTACACCTCGCCTGTCGTGAACAAATTGGCAAAGGACAAAGACCAGCCGCCAGATGTCGGTTACTTTGAGGTCGAGTCCGTGCTGACACCCGATTGCCTGGTAGATTACCTCGCGGCATGCAAGGGGAATGTGGCCAAACAGCTGCTGCGCCTGTGTCCCTACCTGTCAGAAAAACTGCGCTCGCCCATGGAGTGCATCATGCTCGCTCTGTTTTCGCTTCCGTTTTCCTATGGCGGATTTGCCTGCGGTCCCTTTAAGACCGACTACAAGATCGAGTTCGATGACCGCGCGCAGGCAATCTCGGGGATGCCGCATGCAGTTTGCGATGCGTATCAGGAAGCAGCCCAGTTTGACCTGGAATACAACGGTGAGCTGGGCCATTCCTCCCGGAGGGGACGTATCCATGATGAAAAACGCAACACGGGCTTGATTACTATGGGAATCGAGGTCGCGACGGTCAACAACGAAATGCTCCGCGACATGGAAGCGATGGAAGCGCTCGCATGGCGCATCCACCAGCGTATGGGTAAGCGATATCGCAACCGTGTTGACGCTCGCAGAAAGAAGCAAGAGGCGCTATTTAACACGCTGCGGGCGTGTTTTGGGCTTAAGCCGGTCTAATTCACGTCGAAAATAGGGGGTTAATCATATGCCCTGGCCAAAATATGGCAAATATGAGTACTGTCACTAAATCAGTAACAGCAAAATCAAGGAATTTTGGACTCGGAGGCGGCGTAAAGTAAGAAGATAATAAACAAATGTAGAAAAACTAAGCATCAAGTTGGCGGCACTGAGCGCAAAATCTGTCCGAGAGGCCAAAATTACCTGTTACTAAATTGGTAACAGTACTCATATTTGCCATTTTTTGGCCACGGCACCCTAAGACGGGTGTGTTGGGGCTTTCCATAGGGGAGCGACGGGCTCAATCAGAGCGCGTGCGGCCCGTCCTGACCTGCGAAATCTGTACTCGCGATGCGAATAACGCCCCTAACCTTAAACTTTAGCTTGAACTTAGCTATAATGCGCTACGTTCCTGCCAGGCTGTGGTTGCGGGCGGACGAAATGCCCGTCCTAGTCCAAGACAGACGCGGTCAAAGGGATCCACGTAAGCGACCGCGTGCGCGCGGCGCGATCATGGCGCGTCCTAGATGTAAGCCGCACCGTCCGTTCTACTTTCTTTGGGGCAATACCGCCTCGCGGGCGAGCGGGCCAGTCGTGAAGGTGGCTGCGGCCTCCCGAGCAAACACCCCGGTGCGCAAGTGTGGGGTCAAATACCAGGTCAGCTGGTGGGAACAACCTGATATTCCGCGCAACGCACGGATCGTATACGACACAGAAGGCAGGGTAGTGGACATGGTGAGGGGCAGCTTGATGCACGCGGCTCGGTTAGGTGCTGGGGCCGCAGCGGTCATCGCCGTTTTGGGCCTGAGCGGATGCGCGTTCAACCCGCTGTCTACGTTCACGACTCCCACGATCGACCAGATCGAGTACGAGACCGTCACGCCGGCGGTGTCGGACGGTGCCCTGGTCACTCCCGGAACCCTGACGGTTGCCCTCGATACTTCCGATGCGCCGCAGGCCATGCAGGGCGCCGACGGCGAGCTCACGGGATATGCGGTCGACGCCGCCCGCGCCCTCGCAAGCCGCATGGGCCTTAAGGTCGCCTTTGTCGATGCGTCCTCGGCAGGTTCCGTGCTCGGCGACAAAAAGGCCGATATCTTTATCGGCGAGATCAACTCCACGGACGGGGACGTTAGCTCGCTCGGCACCTGCCTGTACGATGCCGCTTCCGTGTTCGGTAAAACCAGCGATGGTGGGTCGCTAAGCGTTTCCACCGATACCCTTAACACGTCTACTCTGGGTATTCAGATGTCCTCGGCCTCGCAGGAGGCGCTTGCTAAGCAGAGCATCACCGCCAACCAAAAGACCTACTCCAACATCAACGAGTGCTTTGAGGCGCTCGAGTCCGGCGAGGTCGACTATGTGGTCTGCGACTCCACGGCCGGCGGCTACCTTGCACGCCTGATGAGCGAGGTCTCCTATGTCGGTGCGCTCGAGGCGCCCTCGACGCTTGGTGTTGCGGGCCTCTCGTCCAATGACGAACTGTGCCGTGCCGTGAGCGATGCCCTCGACGGCATCACGGTCGACGGTACGCTCGAGGCAGTCCACTGCGTATGGTATGGCACGATGCCCTACGACCTCACCACTAAGACGGTTTCGGGCGCTAACGTGCAGCCGGGCGACTCTGAGTCCAGTGAGACCACGTCCTCCGGCAGCGAGTCCTCCGATTCCAACAATGAGACCGCATCCTCCGAGGACAAATCGTCCAGCCAGGAAGGCACCATCACTGACGACGACATTAACAAACTTAATAGCTAGTTATTGCTAGGGGTGGTGTCTCCTATACGTTGGAAAGGACACCTCTTCACGGTTTCAACACGCACTGCCGGGCTTCCCCAATAGGGGGGCCCGGCTTTTCCATCCCTATAAAACCAGCAGGTCAAAGCCAATTTTTGGGACCAAATATAAAGCCGCCAGCTCCCTCCTATAGCGCACTTTGCCATGGAAAAGTACGAGACTTCGGTATGCGGTATCAAGCAATCGTTATTCGGGTCTTTGGGAATCCGCGTGATTAAATGCACGGCAATGGGTACATAGCCAGTACAGTAAGTCCCCGAGGCAGATTGGAGCCACGTATGGATATCAAGGTTTCTGGACGCAAGACGACGGTAACCGATGCTCTGCGTGCGCATGTGGATGAGAAGATCGGCGAGGCGCTCAAGGTTTTCGATATCGAGCCCATGACAGTCGACGTCGTGCTTCGTTATGAGAAGAACCCCTCGAACCCCAACCCGGCAATCGTCGAGGTCACGGTTCGTGCCCGCGGCTCTGTGATTCGCGTTGCCGAGCACGGCGCAGATATGTATGCCGCCATCGATCTCTCCGCCGATAAGGTTACTCGTCAGCTGCGCAAGTTCAAGACCAAGGTCGTGGACAACCGCCAGGGCGGTGCCAGCGCCGCGGATGTCGCGCCGGTCGAGCGCGTCGAGGATCTGGCCGACCTGCTGCTGCCCGAGGAAGAGGACGACCTGCTCGTCCGCGAGAAAGTTATCGACGTCACCCCGATGACTGAGGAGCAGGCGCTGGTGCAGACCGATCTGCTGGGCCACGACTTCTACGTGTTCGAGAACGCGACGACCGGTCTCATCAATGTGGTGTATCACCGTAAGAATGGTGGATATGGCATCATCAAGCCCCGCATCGAAACACTTGACGAGTAAAATACGTTAACTTGCATGAGTTAACGGTTGGCGGCCATCCCATGCGGGTGGCCGCCTTTTTACGTAAGGAGTCGCTTTGATGGACAAGGCCGCATCCGCCGGTCATTCGGACCGTTGCCGCATCGTCGTCGATACCTGCTGCGACTTTAGCCCCGAGGTCGCCGCGAACCTCGATGTCGATATCCTGGGTTTCCCCTTCATTATCGATGGCGAGGAGCGCACGGATGACATCTGGTCGAGCATCACACCCAAGGAGTTCTACGACCGCATGCGCGCCGGCGCTCGCGTGTCTACCTCCGCCGTGTCACTCGGTCGCTATATCGAGTTCTTTACCGAGTGCGCCAAAGAGGGTACGCCCACGGTCTACCTGTGCTTTACCTCGGCGCTGTCGTCGAGCTACAACTCCGCGTGCCAGGCGGCAGATGCCGTGCGCGCCGAGTATCCCAACTTCGAGCTCTACGTGGTCGACAACGCTCTGCCCTGCGCGACCGGCGCGCTTTTGGCGCTCGAGGCCGTGCGCCAGCGTTCGGCGGGACTGACCGCCAAGCAGCTGGTCGATTGGGCAAACGAGGCAAAGACTTATGTCCACGGCTACTTTACGCTCGAGAGCTTCGATGCGCTGGCTGCCGGCGGCCGCATTCCGCCCGCGGCGGCGCAGCTCACGGCAAAGCTCGACGTCAAGCCCGAGCTCTCTTACGACCTTGCCGGCTCGCTGTCGCTGATCGGCGTCAACCGCGGCCGCAAGAAGGCGCTAAAGTCCATCCTCAAGTCGTTCCGCGAGAACTACGTGCCCGATCGCACCATGCCCATCGCCATCATGACGGCCGATGCCGAAAAGGACGGCGACTGGCTCGAAGCTGCCATCCGCAAGGAGGAGGGCTGCGCCGACGTCACGATCATTCGCAGCTCCGTGGGCCCTACTATCGGCTCGCACGTGGGCCCCGGCATGGTGGCCTGCGCATTTTGGGGTAAGAACCGCGCCGACAAGGCGTCGCTTTCCGACCGCATCGCCCGTCGCGTGCGCGGCCAGTAGGCAAACGTTGCGGCCGTAATCGACCCCAACTCACTGCCCAAACGCTGGCACCGAGTATTCAACCTGGTAACAACACCCAACCCAAAAGGAAAGGTTTCATGGCAAACAAGCTCTCTGTCGCATTTATCGGCACCGGAATCATGGGTGCCCCCATCGCCGGCCACATTCTGAACGCCGGCTATTCCGTCACGGTCAACAACCGCACTAAGTCCAAGGCCGCCGCGCTTATCGAGCACGGTGCCGTTTGGGCCGATACGCCGGCCGATGCTGCGGCTAACGCCGATGTCGTCTTTACCATGGTGGGCTATCCCTCCGAGGTCGAGGAGCTCTACCTGGCGGGCGACGGCCTGCTCGCGTGCACCAAGCCGGGCGCGGTCCTGATTGACCTCACCACGAGCTCGCCCGAGCTGGCGCGTGACATTGCCGAGGCCGCCCAGGTTTCCGGCCGCATGGCGTTTGACTGCCCCGTCACCGGCGGCGAGTCGGGTGCTATCGCCGGCACGCTTACGGCTATCGTGGGCGCCACCGAGAACGACATCGCGCCGGTCCGCGACATCCTTGCCACCTTCGCGGCCAACATCTGCTGCTTCGACGGCGCCGGCAAGGGCCAGGCTGCCAAGCTCGCCAACCAGGTGTCGCTGGGCGCCTGCATGGTCGGCATGGCAGACGCCATGGCATTTGCCGAGCTGAGCGGCCTTGACCTGGAGAAGACCCGCCAGATGATCCTGGGCGGTACCGGCAAGTCCGGCGCCATGGAGAGCCTGGCTCCCAAGGCGCTCGACGGCGACTACAAGCCCGGCTTTATGGTCGAGCACTTCATCAAGGACCTGCGCTTGGCGCTCGCCTATGCCGACGACCGCGAGCTTGCACTGCCCGGCGCCGACGTGGCCTTTACGCTCTACGACATGCTCGACGCCATCGGTGGTGCCAAGCTGGGCACCCAGGCCATCACGGTCCTCTATAAGGAGGAGGCCGACGCCATCGCCGCCGGTCTGGACTGGTCGCAGTATCGTCCCGAGGAGCATGGCGCTCACGAGGACGGCTGCGGTTGCGGCGAGCACGGCGACGACCATGAGTGCGGTTGCGGTCACCATCACGGCGAGGACCACGAGTGCTGCGGCGGCCACGGCCATGACGACGGCCATGAGTGCTGCTGCGGCCACCATCACGGGGAGTAGCGCCCATGAGCTGGACGTTCGTGGTACTAGCGCTGGTGCTCTTTATCTTTGCGATCTATATTGGCTTTTTGTGCGGCCAGTGGGCGTGCGAAAAGCGCGTCATCACCAAGCGCGATTACTGGATCGCCAATTTTGCAGGCGCGGCGGCAGTCGTCCTGCTGACCTGGGTGTTCTCACTGTTCCCGCTGGTGCAGTTTGCGCCGATCGGCTGGCTCGGCGGCTTTATCGCCGGCCTTAAGATGAGCTTTGGCGAGTCCGTCGGTCCGTGGCGCAAGCACGACGAGGTCTTTAACGTCAACAAGGCTCATCGCGCCGCCGCCGACGCGGGCGACGCTGAGGAACGCCGCCGTGCGCGTCGCAATGGCGCTGCCGACCGACAGCTCATCTCGGTCACCGATGACAGCAAGGGTGCTGGCAAGCACGCCAAGAAATAAATAGAAGAGGTAACTATGGCAGAAAACAAAGACGAACAGCTCACCGACGAGGAGCTGGCACAGCTTCAGCTGGCAGAGGAGAACGAGAATGCCGTCGACCGCCTGGTCCAAGAGCTCGGCTGTCCCACGCGCCGCATCCGCCAGTTTGCCGCCCGCGTGCTGCATCTGCTTGCCGAGCGCGATCCCCAGCGCGTCGTGTCCTGCGTGCCCGCGCTGATCGAGGCGCTCGACCGCCCCGAGGCGCAGACCCGCTGGGAGGCCCTCGATGCCCTGGCGGCGCTCGCCACCACCTGCCCCGAGCAGCTGGGCGATGCCTTCGAGGGTGCCGAGACCGCGCTGTTCGACGAGATTTCCTCTACGCTGCGCTACGCCGCCTTCCGCCTGCTGTGCGTGTGGGGAGCCACGGGCGTCGAGCGTTCGCGCGAGGCTTGGCCGATCCTGGACGAGGCCATCCAGTGCTACCACGGCGACCTTGAGTATCGCGATATGCTCGGTTGCTTGTACGAGTTTGGCCAGGGCGAGATCGACGCCGAGGTCGCCGAGAAGCTCGCGCTGCGCCTTAAGTTCGACGCCGAGAACGGCAAGGGCAGCTATCTCAAGGCCCGTTCGAGCGAGATTTGCGAAATGCTTGTTAAACGTTTTGGCCTGGATCTCTCCAAAAAGAAGAAGCGTGCTAGCGTTAAAAAATCCGAGGCCGCCGAAGACGAGGAGTAACAGATTATGGCGCACGATGTAGTCCTGATTCCCGGTGACGGTATCGGTCCCGAGATTACGCAGGCCATGCGCCGCGTGGTCGAGGCAACCGGTGTCCAGATCAACTGGAACGTCCAGGAGGCCGGCGCCGGCGTCATGGACAAGTTTGGCACGCCGCTGCCCCAACATGTGCTCGATGCGGTCGCCGAGACCAAAGTTGCCATCAAGGGCCCCATCACCACACCGGTCGGCACGGGCTTCCGCAGCGTCAACGTGGCCCTGCGCAAGCATTTCGACCTGTACGCCTGTGTGCGCCCTTGCCTGTCACAGCCGGGCGACGGCTCTCGTTTCCGCGATGTCGACCTGGTTATCGTGCGCGAGAACACCGAGGACCTCTACGCCGGCATCGAGTTCGATGAGGGCGCTGCCGAGGTCGAGGAGCTCTCGCAGCTCGTTGAGCGTTCGGGTCAAAAGACCTTCGCCGCCGATTCCGCAATCTCGATTAAGCCGATCTCTATCGCCAAGAGCCGCCGCATTGTGGAGTATGCCTTTGAGTATGCCCGCCGCTGCGGCCGCAAAAAGGTGACGGCCGTGCACAAGGCCAATATCATGAAGGCGACCGACGGCCTGTTCCTGCGCGTGGCGCGCGAGGTGGCCGCCAGCTATCCCGATATCGAGTTCAACGACAAGATCGTCGACGCCACCTGCATGGGTCTGGTCCAGAACCCCAACGACTTCGATGTCCTGGTGCTGCCCAACCTGTACGGCGATATCGTCAGCGACCTGTGCGCTGGCCTGGTGGGCGGCTTAGGTATGGCCCCCGGCTCCAACATCGGTGCCGATTGTGCCATCTTTGAGGCAACGCACGGCTCCGCGCCCGATATCGCGGGCAAGGATATCGCCAACCCCACGGCCGAGATTCTGTCTGCGGCTATGATGCTCGATCATCTGGGCGAGAACGATGCTGCCAATCGCATTCGTGCCGCCGTATCTGCCACGCTCGACGAGGGCGAGCAGGTTACCGGTGACGTGCGTCGTGCCCAGACCGGCTCCGTTGAGGGCGCTGTCGGTACGCAGGCCTTTGCCGATGCCGTTATTGCGCACCTGGCCTAAGGTATGCACGCTGCAAATGCCTAAATAGTACTTAAGTGTTTGCGTATGACCTAAGAATCAATACGCCCGGCGCCTCGTCGGGCGTATTCTATGAGGGATTGTGTTTCCAATAAGGAGTAGCTGACTATGGGTCTGATTCAAAAGAAAGACGAGAAGGACGAGATCGACGGCATCCAGATCATCGAGCGCGGCGAAGGCCCCGACGGTGATGAGGATGAGAAGATCGACCTGGTCGCCGGCACGTCTGCCGAACATATTGCCGCCGGCACGACCGCTGAGGAGGAGGACGCTCGCCTGGAGGCAAAGATCGCCGCGGACGCCGCCGATGAGAACCTCATGCCCGAGGAGCAGGACGAGGACGACGACTCGGACGTGGACGACCACGCTTGCAAGCACAAGAAGACGATGATTGCCGCCTTTGTGGTTGCCGTCGTGATCGCTGCCGTGGTTGGCTTCTTTATTGGCAATGGCGGCTTTGGCGGCAAGGGTGTCGGCTCGTCGACCCTGACCGAGGATCAGCTCGATTCGACCGTGGCAAGCTATAGCTACAACGGCAAGAAGAGCGACATCACTGCGCGCGAGGCCATCGAGAGCCAGTACAGCCTTGATACCGTCAAGGATAGCGATGGCAACTATACCGCTCCGTCTGCCGACGTCATCCTGTCCTACGTGCGCAACAAGATCCTGCTCGATGCTGCCGAGGACGAGGGCATCACCGTCTCTTCTAAGGAGATGAAGAAATACGCCGAGGATTCCATCGGCACTTCGGACTACAAGACCATGGCCACGCAGTATGGCGTGTCCAAGGACCAGGCCAAGCAGATCGTCCGCCAGTCTGCGACGCTGCAGAAGCTCTACAAGAAGAAGGTGGGCGATAGCTCCGCAAGCATGCCGACCGCTCCGACCGAGCCTGCTGACGGCAACGAGGAGACCGCGAGCAAGGACTACGCCGACTACATCATCAACCTTGCCGGTGACGAGTGGGATAGTGAGAAGGGCACTTGGAAGGACGCCGACAGCACCTATGCCAAGGCCTTTGCCGACGATGCCTTTACGGCCGATAGTGCGACCTATAAGCAGGCCATGACCGCCTATTACACCGCCTACCAGCAGTATTCTTCGCAGGCCTCGAGCGCCAGCTCCAAGTGGACCGAGTACGCTAACGGCCTGTACGCCAAGGCCAACATCAGCATCTACGGCCTGTTTGCGTAAAGATTTGTCTGAGCCACCGAGCGCGTAGCCGAAATATCTGAATAGCCCGCTAGAACGGATGTTGTTCTAGCGGGCTATTTGCGTTTAGGCGCTGGTGGCTAAATTATGCCTATCAATCTTTAAGTCCAAAAAGGTTATCGGCTTCATCGTCAGGCATATATTCCAGTACATCGCCCGGTTGGCAGTCGAGTGCCCGGCATATCGCGTCAAGAGTTGAAAAACGTATGGCAGAAACCTTGCCCGTCTTAATGCGTGACATATTGACCTGGGAGATGCCCACGCGTTCCGCAAGCTCTTTGGATGAGATCTTGCGTTCGGCAAGCATGCGGTCAAGCCGCAGAATAATCATGGATTCCCCCTAGAGCAACTCGTCATCTTGTTTTTGCAGGATATACCCGTAGCGGAAGATGCTGGCAATCAGGCAAATAATCAGGCCTGCAAAGAGCATGGAGGGCTCGAATAACTGGCCGACGAACGCATCCGTAAAGCTGCCGCCAAATCCTGAGAGTATCATTCCCGTGATTACGGCACCAAGAAGTCTCACGGAAACGCCGCCGATAAGGAATAAATGTCCTACTCGACGAAGCGTCTGGTTACATTCAAGGTCAAAGGGCCTGCCTTTCTTTTCAATGTTGAAGAAAAGCCTGCGCACGCTTAGCGCGATGGTAAGCGCGAGACATGTCATCAAGAGGCTTCCTATGGCAGTGTGACCATCGTGTGCGACGAGCATAAGTGGGGCCTGTGCATTGGTACCGACGATAGCAAGGCACGGTCCTTCGCCGGCTTGAAGTTCTACGGATTGGAGACACGACCCTTGGGAGAATCCAGGCAATATGAGTAGAAGGTCAATCGCAATGACTGCGAGGAGTCCCAGAGCGAGTGCGGTGGTAATGCAGATTGTGGCCCATTTGCAGATGCGAGCGAGCTTCCTCAGTTTGGCTATCGTCTGTTCGCGGCTGATGGTTTCATTCGATATAGATGCGTTTCGATGGACCATAACCCCTCCAATCGGCGTTTCGTATGATACTTGTATCATATCAGAATTATCGATAAACGATAAATAATTACGAATATTGAGTAAGTAATGATTGAAAACGATTAGCGTGAACTATTGGCTCATTTTGGGTGCCTGAGTTTGGTGCGCGGGGGATGAGGACAAATGTCAAAACTTTCCGTGATCGCACAAGTGCTTCATCGGGTTCCCCGATTCATATGGGAAAACAACTGCAAACGATTGCAAGTAACCGGTGAACGGTCGAAAACTACCGTTCACCGATAATCTCAAAACTGGTTCTAACTGGTATTAAGTCAAAAAGACCAATTCACATATCTTCACAATGACCTGCAATTTTTCTACACGCTATTTTTAGCCGCCCTGCGTTGTTTAGGGACAGGAAAAGTTCCGATCTTTTGCCAAAGCATTTCGAAACGGTTTCAAAACCGCAGGTAGAAGTGTTAACGACCGGTAAACGGTCGATTTATCACCGTGAGCGGTGCAAAAACGTTTTACCGTATGAATCAACGAAAGCGACCTCTTCTGGGGTGATATAGTGACAACAACACGTCACGTGGTTACTACCAGTTTAGAAACCACTGGTCTTCAAAGAACGCTTTCTAAGAAGCTTTAAGGGCGAGCGCCCGCTGGCTTCCGAAAATCATCGGACTCAGATTGTACACACCTTCGGAAGGGAAATTTGAATGGTTGGCTTTATTCTTACCGGTCATGGACAGTTCGCACCCGGCCTTGCAAGCGCTATCGCTATGGTTGCTGGCGACCAGCCTGCTTTTACCGTCGTTCCTTTTGAGGGCGACCAGGCTGCATCCTACGGTGAGGATCTCCGCGCCGCTATTTCCGCTATGCGCGAGGAGTGCGATGGCGTGCTTGTCTTTACCGACCTGCTTGGCGGCACCCCGTTCAACCAGTCGATGATGATTGCCCAGGATGTCGATAACGTCGAGGTTCTGACTGGCACCAACCTTCCCATGGTTATTGAGCTTCTGTTCCTCCGCGGCAATGCCACGCTCGCCGAGCTTGGCGAGCAGGCCGTGACCGTTGGCCAGACGGGCGTCACCGCCCAGACGGTCGCATCCGTTGCCGACTCCGAGGAAGAGGATATCTTCGGCGACGAGGACGGCATCTAATGGCCGATTTCGGAGCCAACGTCCTGAGCTCCTCGGTCGCTCTTTTAGGCCTGCTTGTCATCATGGGCTTGATTTACACCATCTGGTCGCAAATCAACATGAAGAAGAAGCAGAAGTACTTCAAGGAGCTGCACACCGAGCTCAAGCCGGGTCAGGAGGTTCTTTTCGCCGGCGGTATCTACGGAACCGTCAAAGGCATCGAAGGCGAGAAGGTCCAGATCAAAGTCCGATCCGGAGCCGTCGTAGATGTTTCGCGTTACGCGATTCAGGAGATCAAGTAACTGTCGTCAGCAAATATCGAAAGGAAGCTGATCAACATGGCAGAACCCAACATTCTTCTTACCCGCATCGATAACCGACTGGTTCATGGTCAGGTTGCCACCCAGTGGAACTCCACTCTGGGCTCCAACCTAATCCTCGTCGCCAACGACGACGTGGCGTCCAACACCATGCGCCAGAACCTCATGAAGATGGCCGCTCCCGCCGGCGTCGCTACGCGTTTCTTCTCCCTGCAGAAGACCATCGACGTCATTGGCAAGGCGAGCCCGCGCCAGAAGATCTTCATCGTGGCCGAAACACCGGAAGACGTGCTTACGCTCGTCAAGGGCGGTGTGCCTATAAAGAAGGTAAACATCGGCAACATGCACATGTCGGAAGGAAAGCGCCAAGTCGCCACCTCCGTCGCAGTTAACGACGAGGATGTCGCTGCGTTTAAAGAGCTGCAGGAATTGGGGGTGGAGTTGGAGATCAGGCGCGTTCCGAGCACGCCTGTTGAGGACACGAGCAAGCTCTTCTCGTAATCCTCGTGATCCACGTTGTCAGGAGTGAAACCCTGACGTTCTGTACGTGATATCCAAAGTGCGTACATTCATTTTGAAAGGAGGAGCAAGATGGAATACTCGATCATCCAGATCGCTCTGGTCTTCGTTGTTACGTTCATCGCGGCAATCGACCAGTTTGATTTCCTCGAGTCTCTCTATCAGCCCATCGTCACCGGCGCCGTCATCGGTCTTATCCTTGACGACCTCAACACCGGTCTTCTCGTGGGTGGTACCTATCAGCTCATGACGATCGGCAACATGCCGATCGGAGGCGCTCAGCCGCCTAACGCCGTCATCGGCGGCATCATGGCAGCCATTCTCGCTATCGCCACGGGCCTCGAGCCCAACGCGGCAGTCGGCCTCGCCATTCCGTTCGCTCTGCTTGGCCAGCTTGGCGTTACCCTGGTCTTCACGCTTATGTCCCCGCTTATGTCCACGGCCGATAACATGGCTCACAACGCGGACACCAAGGGCATCGAGCGCCTGAACTACTTCGCCATGGCTCTGCTCGGCCTGATCTTCGCTGTCGTCGTCACCCTGTTCTTCATCGCTGGCGCTACCATCGGTCAGACCATCGCTTCTGCCATCCCGACTTGGCTGCAGACCGGTCTGTCCGCTGCAGGCGGCATGATGCGCTTCGTCGGCTTTGCCGTCCTGCTCAAGGTTATGATGAACCGCGATATGTGGGGCTTCTTCCTCATGGGCTTTGGCCTCGCGCTCATCACCGTTGCCAACGATTCGCTGGCAACCCCTGCTCTGCTCATCCTCGCTCTCATCGGCTTCGGCATCGCTTTCTGGGACTTCCAGCAGCAGACCGAGCTGAAGGGTGCAGCTGTTTCTGACGGAGGTGACTTCGAAGATGGCATCTAATGAGTATGTGATCCCGGAGCACTACGAGGATCTCACTCCTGCTCCGCAGCTCGACCAGAAGACCCTCAACAAGATGGCTTGGCGCTCCTGCTTCCTGCAGGCCTCGTTCAACTACGAGCGTATGCAGGCCGCTGGCTGGCTCTACTCCATCATCCCCGGTCTGGAGAAGATCCACACCAACAAGAACGACCTCGCGGCTTCCATGAGCCACAACCTGGAGTTCTTCAACACCCACCCGTTCCTCGTCACCTTTGTTATGGGCATCGTGCTTTCGCTCGAGCAGAACAAGGTTGACATCCCCACGATCCGCGCCGTCCGCGTCGCCGCAATGGGCCCGCTCGGTGGTATCGGTGACGCCCTGTTCTGGCTGACGCTCGTGCCTATCACGGCCGGCATCACCTCCAACATGGCCATCAACGGCAACGCCGCTGCGCCGATCATCTTCCTGGTGATCTTCAACGCCGTCCAGTTCGCTCTGCGCTTCTGGCTCATGAACTGGTCCTACAAGCTTGGCACCAGCGCTATTGACGCTCTGACCGCCAACATGCAGGCCTTCACGCGTGCCGCTTCCATCATGGGCGTCTTCGTCGTCGGTTGCCTGGTCGTCACCATGGGTGGCACCCAGATCAACCTCCAGATCCCCAACGGCACCACCCGTGGCCTCTCCGCTACTACCGTGATCGTCTCCGAGAAGGAGGCCGAGAACTTCACCGGTATGGAGGGCATCGATACCGAGACCGCTGAGGCCGGTACCATCGCCATGACCGATAAGGACGGCAACGCCCTTACCGCTTCCGATGCCGACGGCAACGCTGTCGAGTGCGGCGTCACCGATCTGGGCAACGGCATGGAGTCCGTGACCTACGGCACCGTTACCGAGGATCCGGTCAACTTCTCTGTTGCCGACACCCTCAACACCATCGTCCCGAAGCTCGTCCCGCTTATGCTTACGCTGCTGCTTTACTACATGTTCGCTAAGCACAGCTGGACCCCGACCAAGGGCATTCTCCTGCTCTTCGTCCTTGGCATCCTGGGCGCTGGCCCGCTTGGTCTCTGGCCGAGCATCTGGTAAGGCTCTAGCTTGAGGGGTGTGTCCCTACGCGGCTCACACCCCGACCCCTTAAGCCATGTGTATGTTAAAAGCCGCGTGCTCGAAAGAGCGCGCGGCTTTTGTTTTCTTGATGATTCGGGTGTGGCAGACAGATAATGCTAAACACCCTAGGTAGTTAGCCGAATTCGAGCAAAAGGGAGGATAGGATGGCGATCGGAGCGCGTAAGCAACCGCTGTACGATCAGCTGGTCGATATTCTGACCGAAAAGATCGACCATGAATATCGCGCCGGTGACATGATTCCTTCCGAGCGCGAACTTTCGGAGCGCTATGGTCTCTCGCGCACTACGGTACGCCTGGCTCTGCAGGAACTGGAGCGTTTAGGACTGGTGGTTCGGCAGCACGGTCGCGGTACCTTTGTGACCGACCGTTCGGCAAAAGCAACCAATCTCATGCAGTCCTACAGCTTTACCGAGCAGATGCGCGCGATGGGTCGCGACCCCGAGACCACGATTCTCGAGTTTTGCGAGATGGAGGCCGATAAAAATCTGGCCGAGCATATGGGATTGCGTATCGGTGATCGCATTTTTAAGCTTAAGCGCCTTCGTTCTGCCGACAACATGCCCATGATGGTCGAACGCAGCTATCTACCAGTTCGTCAATTTCTGTCCCTAAAGCGACCGCTGCTGGAGCGTAAGCCGCTTTACGATGTGATTGAGCAAGACTTTCAGCAAAAGATACGCGTGGCCGAAGAGGAGTTCTATGCGAGCATAGCCCGTCCCACCGACGCCCACCTTTTGGGAATTGTCGAGGGCTCGCCTGTGCTCGATTTGGTCAGGACTACGTATAACGAGTCAAACGAGGTTGTGGAGTACACACTCTCGGTTGCTCGTGCCGATCAGTTTAAATACAAGGTTTACCACCAGCGTAGCGATTAGTGTCCGCATCGTTTCCATATGATGATTCTTTGCATTTAACTGGTTACTACCAGATAACCAACCGAAGTGTATAATTGCACGTCAGAGGATTACTTCTAGAGAGAGGTATTAAAAATGTTCGAGAAGAGTGTCGAGGAGCTCACCGAGCTCGGCGCCCAGATCACCACGGCCGAGATTGCTCAGCAGCCCGAGCTTTGGCGTGATACGCTCAACATCTATCGCGAGAACAAGGAGGCCATCGAGGCCTTCCTGGCCGAGGCTCGCGCTATGGGCGAGGGTCGTCTGTCCGTTGTCTTCACCGGTGCCGGTACGTCCGACTACGTTGGCGATACCTGCGCCCCGTACCTGCGTCACGCTGGCAACACTGATCTCTACGACTTTAAGCCCATCGCCACGACCGACATCGTGAGCGCCCCGCGCGACTTCCTGCGCGCCGAGGATCCCACGCTCGTGGTTTCCTTCGCCCGCTCTGGCAACAGCCCCGAGAGCCTTGCCGCCGTTGCCGTTGCCAAGGAGCTCGTCCACAACGTCAAGTTCCTCAACATCACCTGCGCTCCCGAGGGCAAGCTCGCCGTCGAATCTGCCGATGATCCCAACGCGCTGACGCTGCTCATTCCGCGCGCCAACGACAAGGGCTTCGCCATGACCGGTTCTTATTCCTGCATGACCCTGCTCTCTACCCTTATTTTCGACACTGCCTCTGACGAGCAGAAGGCCGAGTGGGTCGAGACGATTGCCAAGATGGGCGAGGAGGTCATCTCCCGTGAGCCCGAGATCGCCGATTACCTGGCTGGCGACTTCAACCGCGTGACCTACTTGGGTTCTGGCTCCTTCGGTGGCCTTGCCCAGGAGAGCCAGCTCAAGATCCTCGAGCTCGCTCACGGTCTGGTCGCTACTTCCTACGACACCTCCATGGGCTATCGTCACGGACCTAAGTCCTTCGTCGACGATAAGACGCTCGTCTTCGTGTTCGTCAACAACGACGCCTACACCCGTCAGTACGACATCGACATCCTCAACGAGATCGGTGGCGACGAAATCGCTCAGCACACCATCGCCGTTCAGCAGGAAGGTGCCACCGTCTATGAGGGTGAGTCCTTCACCTTTAAGGGCTACGAGGCACTTCCCGAGGGCTACCTTGCTCTGCCGTTCGTGATGTTTGCCCAGGCTATCAGCCTGCTCAACTCCGTGCGCGTGGGCAACACGCCCGATACGCCGAGCCCCACCGGCACGGTCAACCGCGTGGTTAAGGGCGTGACGATTCACCCCTTCACCGCTTAATCGCGTCCCCCTGTAAGGGCGCCCGTCCGCTCATAACGGCGGGCGGGCGCTTTTTGTTTTACGTGAGCTGGGTATAAGCATCACTACAGTCAACTGCTTTAGAAGCAAGGAGTGCATATGAGCACGTACGCAATTAAGGCTGACAAGTTCTTCTTGCCGGCAGGCCCGCAACTGGGCGGCTATCTTATGGTCGAGGATGGCGTCTTTGGCGCCTGGCAGGCCGACGAGCCCTCTTGCGAGATTAAGGACTACACGGGATCGTGGATCGCACCGGGTATGGTCGATACTCACATCCATGGCTTCTACAACCACTCAACTACCGATAACGATCCCGAGGGCATCGATATCAGCTCGACCGAGCTCGCCCGTCGCGGCACCACCAGCTGGCTGCCCACGACGTTCACCGATGGCGTCGAGCAGATCAAGGACGCCTGCGCCGCCATCGCTCAGGCGGACGAGGGTCGCGGCCCCGACTTCTGCGGTGCTCGCATTCAGGGCATCTACCTGGAGGGCCCCTTCTTTACCATGAAGCACGTGGGCGCGCAGAACCCCGCTTACCTGATCGATCCCTCCGAGGAGGTCTTCGATCAGTGGCAGGAGGCTGCGGGTGGTCGCATCGTCAAGAGCGCCATGGCGGCCGAGCGCGACGGTGCCGCTGCTTATGCGGCTGCTCTGAATGCCAAGGGTGTGGTGACCAGCATCGGTCACTCCGACGCCACCTACGATGAGTGCATCGCCGCCATCAACGCCGGTGCCAGCTGCTTTACGCATACCTATAACGGTCAGCGCGGGCTGCATCACCGTGAGCCCGGTGTCGTGGGCGCTGCCATGTCCACGCCCGAGACCTACGCCGAGATCATCTGTGACGGCAAGCACGTTAACCCTGCCGCCATCAAGGCGCTGCTGCAGGCAAAGGGCTGGCAACACACGGTGCTCATCACTGACTGCCTGGGCTGCGGCGGCATGCCCGAGGGCAGCTACACCAGCGGCGGCATGGACGTCATCATGAAGGACAACCTGTGCTGGCTCGCCGACGGCAAGAGCATTGCCGGCTCGGTGCTCACGCTTGCCCAGGGCGTCAAGAACATCGTTGACTGGGGCATCGCCAGCGCCGATATCGCCATTCGCATGGCAACCGAGGTGCCGGCACGCTCCGCGCACATCGAGGATAAGTGCGGCAGCATCATGCCGGGTCGCGACGCCGACTTTGTCGTGTTCGACCATGAGCTTACCCTCGTCGAGACGTATGTTGGCGGCCAGAGCGTCGGCAACGCCTTTACCGAGTAACGATAGAAAAAGGCGGCGGGCCCGAATCTGCTCGGACCCGCCGTATGGGTTAAACGCTCAAAAGCACCTTAACAGTTACAGCTTGTTAGCGATCTTCTTTGCCGTGCGCTTGACGCCGGCCACCAGGCCTCCTGCAGGATGCTCCTTCTCGTATGCTAGACGCTTCTCGCGCTTGGCGTACTCTTCGACGATGATATCGCCATATTCGTCTTCGATCTTGTCGAAGAAGTCGACAGCGCCCTTAATTTCCTCAGCGGTCGGGTGTCCCTTTTGGACACCGCCGGCGAGCTTGAACGGCCCCCACGTATCAAAGCCGGGGCAGCCGTAGACACCCATAAAGATGGCCTGCCTCATGCGGCAGATGCCGTCGATATCCTTGCCGTACCATTTGTTCTTGCCACCGTAGGTCATAAGGCCAAACACCTTGTCCTGCGGCTGCAGCACGTTCGTGAGCACGCGTGCCATGTCCTTGTCGATCTCGGAGTAATAGATGCCCGTGGCGACACCGATCAGATGATATTCGTGCAGGTCGGGGTACTCGTTTTTACCGAGCGCCTTGACGTCGAGGGTATCGATCTCGGGGTGCGCCTCGACGATGGCGTCCACGAGCTTTTTCGTATTGCCGTGATGGCGCGAGGCGTAGAGGATGATGGTTCGCATAAGAAGGCCTTTCAGCTGTAATTGCATCAATGTCTGTATGGTACCCCGTTACATGGCTGGGATACCGGACGCATCGATGAACGCGCGGGTTTGTCCTTTGGTTAGGGCCGAGACGGGTACTTGCGAGCAAAAAGCAGTTGTTCGAAAGGATGGGCAATGGAATACGCTCTCTCCAACGATTCGATTTCTATTAAGGTGTCCACGGCTGGTGGTTCGTTTACCTCGATCGAGGCCGGAGGTCGCGAGTATCTGTGGCAGGGCGATCCCGCCGTGTGGTCCGGCCAGGCACCGATTTGCTTCCCGATTTGCGGAGGCTTGCGCGACAACAGCGCCATGACGTTTGCCGGGCATCATGTAAAGCTCGCTCGCCACGGGTTTGCGCGCAAACAGGAGTGGAAGCTGCTGAGCCAGAGCGAGAACGAGCTGGCGATGTGCCTGGCTTCGGAGGATAACGCCGCGCTGCTGAGCGATTATCCGTACCCGTTTAAGCTTGTCGCTCGTTATACGCTCGAGGACGCTGCCGTGCGCGTTTCCTACGAGGTCACCAACGAGGGCACCGAGGACATGCCGTTCTTTATTGGCGGTCATCCCGGCTTTAGGTGTCCGCTCGATGAGGGCGAGGCCTATACGGACTACGAGTTGCGCTTTGAGAAGGACGAGGCTACTGAGCTTTGCACTGCCGTCCCCTCGACTGGCTTGATTGACGTGACCAATCGCTCCAAGAACCCCATGGTGGGAAAGACGCTGCCTCTGTCACATGAGCTCTTCGATTTTGCGGAGACCATCTTTGACGTACTCGAGAGTCGTCAGGTCACGCTTTCCAAAAAGGGCGAGGACAAGGGCGTTCGCCTGAGCTTTGAGGGCTTCCCATATCTCATTGTGTGGAGCAAGCCCGAGGGCGATTTTGTGGCAGTTGAGCCTTGGGGCGGCCTTTCGACCTGCTCCGATGAGGACGACGTGCTTGAGCATAAGCGCGGCTGCCTTGTCGCCAAGCCCAAGGAGACCGTCGTTCGCTCGTTCACGATTGAGATTCTGTAATTCCGTTTTGTCGACTCGTATCGCGAGGCACAAGGAGCCTGCGAGATAAGGAGCTAAAAATGATCCTCACCGTTACGATGAACCCGTCTGTCGATACGCGCTATCAGCTCGATGAGCTCGTTATCGACGACGTCAACCGTGTGACGCCCGAAAAGACCGCCGGCGGCAAGGGCCTCAACGTGGCTCGTGTGCTGGGTCAGCTGGGCGACGAGGTTGTGGCAACCGGTCTGCTCGGCGGCCACATGGGCGCCTACATGGCTGAGCTCATGGACGCCAACGGTATTAACAACGACTTTGTGCCCATCAAGGGCGAGACTCGCATTTGCCTCAACATTCTCCACGCCGGCAACCAGACCGAGCTGCTCGAGAGCGGCCCGACAATTGCCCCCGAGGAGCTCGATGCCTTTACCGCCAAGTTTACCGAGCTTGCAGGTAAGGCCGACGTCGTCACCATCTCGGGTTCGCTGCCCCGCGGCGTCGAGGCGGACTACTACGCCAAGATCACAGGCATTGCCGAGAACGCCGGAGCCAAGGTGCTGCTCGATACCTCGGGTGCCTCGCTCGAGGCTGCACTCAAGTCCGAGGTTAAGCCCGAGCTGGTCAAGCCTAACCTGACCGAGATCAACGGCCTTCTGGGCACGAGCTTTACCACCGACGATGTGGACGAGCTCCGCGCCGCGCTCGCTTCTGACGCCCGCTTCTCCGATATCCCCTGGGTCGTCGTGTCCATGGGCGCTGCCGGCTCCGTTGGCTTCCACAATGGCCGTGCGTTCCGCGCAAAGACGCCCGATATCCCTGCCGTTAACGCAACGGGCTCTGGTGACTCCACTATCGCAGGCTTCGCGCATGCCATCGCTGCTGGCGCAGACGACGAGACGGTGCTGCGAACCGCCAACACTTGCGGCAAGCTCAACGCCATGGATCCTATGACCGGCCATCTGGTCATGGACCGTTGGGACGAGGTCTACAACGGCGTTGTCGTGACCGAGCTGTAAGGGCTTGGGCGTCGGTCCCGGCATCGCTTGCTAGCTCATGTCGACGACAAGTGCAGTAGCATTATGCTGGGGCGCGACGCCGACGCTGTCGTGTTCAATCCCGACCTTACCCTGGTCGAGACGTATGTGGGTGGCAACAGCGTCGGTAATGCGTTTGCCGAGTAGCCGCCAAAGAAACGATCCGAGAGGGGATTTAGATGATTTACGGTGCATTGGGCGATATCGAGGAGTACCGCGGAATGCTCAAGGGCCTCGACGTGCTGATCGACTGGCTCGAGGAGCACGACCCGGCACAGCTCGAGGTCGGCAGCCATCCGATTCTGGGCGACAAGGTCTTTGCGAACGTCATGGCTCCCACGACGCGTCCCGAGGCTGAGGCCCACTATGAGACGCATCAGCGCTATCACGACCTGCAGATCGACGTCGAGGGTCGCGAGGCCTTTAAGGTTGCCACGGGCAGCCTGACGCTGGTTCAGGAGTTTGACGAGAAGGACGACTACGATCTGGTCGATTCCGACGCCTCGATCGCCGGCGATCTTGCTGACGACAAGTTTGCGCTGTTTGTTGCCGGCGAGCCTCACATGCCCACGCTCGAGTTCCCGGGCGATGGCGCGCAGCCGGTCAAGAAGATTTGCTTTAAGCTGCTTGCAGATGCTTACTGGGAAGAGTAACGAACTGCTCGTGAACTAGCGTGATTCCCCTTGGGGAGCGCGTTTGAGCCCCGTTAATCGCGGTTCCCTTGGGGATTGCGGTTGGCGGGGCTTTTTTGTTGAGTAGGGGAGTTGCCGGCGGCGTTTTGCTTGGATTTATTTGCGAAGAACATCGGCTAGCCGCAGGATTGAAATCATCGACCGATAAGTGAGTTCCACTTTTTCGCCCGCAAGCAGTCGTTTCGAGCCAATCTCATCTAGCCCCACAAGCCGAGAAAACAGCGGGCCGCTCATCGTGCCATCGTCAATTGATTCCCTTATGGTCTTCAAAACGTCCGTATCATGAAGCGATGCCGAGCTGTAGGGGGCAACACGAGCGGAACTCTCAATTAACGACGAGACAAAAGGATGGAGATGCTTTGGACATAGTCCATCAAACACCACAACTCCATTGTCGTTCGAGCCGACCAGGCGCCAAGTATAATGATCGACCCAGTCATCTCCGTCATATATGGCGTCCATGAGCAACTTCCCGTCTAGAGAGAGAAACCTATTTGGACATCGGGGCGCAAGACCGCAATCCATATCGGGCCTGCAGCAGCTCCAACCCAACGCACCACATAGGTTCCCTTTCGTACATGTGTATCAATCTGCCCCGAAATGCCGGTGAATGCAATTCCAGACCCGTTTGTCGGATAGCAATCGACGTATTTTTTGTTTTCCGCTCACAACCTTGTATAGATATATCGTTTCAGCAAAAGAGAAGGTATCGTGACTATTTTAGATCTATATGGCCAATTCGAGCCCTCGCCATGGCAATTGTTGCAGCTGGGTTTCTTTTCATTAAAATTTCACTTTGGTAAATCCCCGCCCCTAAGCATTAAACCCGAAGTCCACCGAGTGGGCGAATTCCGGCGGATGTGCGCCTGAAATCGGTAACAAAAAAAGCCGCCCGAAGGCGGCTATCTTGTGCAATGGAGCCAGCGACCGGGCTCGAACCGGTGACCCCCGCTTTACGAGAGCGGTGCTCTACCAACTGAGCTACGCTGGCGGCCATGTGGTGACGCAACTGAGGCGTCAACGGCTGTCTATGATACGGGACATCGCACATCCGCGCAAGTGTTCTGACGGCTTTTCTCACTTTAAATGCACTAATATTGGAGACGTGATGTCTTGCTCTTACGGGTCTCAAGCAGAATGGGGCAGTGATGATTCAACCCAAGATTCTTCTCACGCGCATCGATGATCGGTTTATTTACGGGCAAGACGTTGAGCTGTGGAATGAGGCGGTTGGTTCCAACCTCGTCCTGATCGTTAACGACGAGATTGCGGCGGATTCGCGCAAGTGGGCGCCTATGAGGGTCGCGGTGCCCGAGGGCGTGTGGACACGGTTTTTCTCGGTGCAAAGGGCCATCGACATCATTCATACCGCAACGCCGCGCCAATTGATTCTGATCATGGTGGCCTCACCCGCCGATGCACTCGCGCTGGTTAAGGGTGGCGTGCCGATCACCAAGATCAGCATTGGCCATATGCAGGCAGGGGAGGGCAAGCACCCCATAACGCCCGCAGTCGCCGTAGACGGCGAAGATGTCGCCGCCTTCAAAGAGCTGCAAAAGCTCGGCATAGAACTAGAAATCCGCTATCTCCCCAGCTCCAATCCCGACCCCATCGGCAATCTGTTCAACTGATCCCTTGGGGACGGAGAAAAACGAATCATTTTGCCCTTGCGAGGGACGCGTGCGATGCTGCCTGTCAAAAACAATGCCCATTTACTACGTTTGATCGGCTATCGCCGAGCATGTCGAATTTGAGAAAACAAAACCGCAGGTAGGCGGCTTGCGAATTTAGCAAAAACCGGTGCATGGTCGAGCATCCCGGGCTAAACGTAGTAAATGGGCATAGTTTTGATATGTCGCTCATACAGTCACAGCGAAATTGAGCCCAAAAGATGAAAAAAACGCCCGTCGGCGGTGGTGCCGGCGGGCGTTGCTGTGCAATATGTCGCGTTGTGGGCCTAGTGCCTCATAAAGTGGTATTCGATCACATTGCTGTATGGGTGACCCGGGCCCACAATGCCCTGCGGGAACAGCGGCTGGTGCGGCGTGTCGGGGTACATCTCTGCCTCGAGGGCAAAGCCGGCGCCCCAGCTATAGTTGGCATCGTCCTTGGCGTGCTCGTCGCCCAGCCAATTGCCAGTGTAGAGCTGCACGCCCGGGGCGGTGGTGTAGTAGTCCAGCTCGCGGCCGGTCCACATCTCCTCGACATGCAGGGCGCGGCGCAGGTTGCGACCGTATTGATAGTCATCGATGCACAGGCAGTGGTCGTAGCCGCGTGCCTGCTTAATCTGCGGATCGTCGGCCTCCATGCCAGGCGCGATGGGGCGCAGCTCACGGAAGTCAAACGGCGTGCCCCCGACCGGAGCAATCTCGCCGGTGGGGATGTTCTGCTCGTTGATGGGCAGGTAGTGGGCAGCGTTAGCAACAAAGAAGTGCTCACAGTCCATTCCGGCGTTATGGCCGGCAAGGTTAAAGTACGTGTGGTTGGTCATGGCCACGTAGGTGGCGCGGTCGCTCTCGCAGCCGTATTCGATACGGAAGCAGCCGGTGCGCGTCACGGTAAACACGGCCGTAAAGGTGCGGTTGCCGGGAAGACCCAGCTCACCGTCCTCAAGCGAGGTGGTCATGCGCACGGCATTGTGGACCTCGTCGAGCTCAACGTCCCACACGCGCTTGTGCAGGCCGTGCTCAAGGTCGCTGTGCAGGTTGTTGACGCCCTCGTTGGCCGGCATATGCCAGTCCGTGCCGGCGATGGTGATCGTGGCACCCGCAGTGCGGTTGGCCACGGGGCCGATGGTCGCGCCAAAGCAGGCGGGGTTGTCAAAGTAATCCTCGAGCTTATCGAAGCCCAGCACCACATCGCGCACGTTGCCGGGGATGTCGGGCACGTCGATGCCCAGCACGGTGGCGCCAAAGTCCATAATGCGAACGCAGATCTCGGGCCCGTTGAGGGTGTAACGATGAACGGGGGTACCGCACGGCGCGGTGCCGAAAAGCTCGGAAGTGATCATTTGGTTCCTAACATCGAGGTATTTCCGACAAACTGTAGCGCGAACAGGCGAGATTATCACTACACCCCACTAAAGCAGGGGGTATTTTTCTCAAAAAAGTGATGATTGAGCTGTACGGGCGTTCATTTTTGACACGCACGGGTCTGATACAATTTGTTCGTTACTGTTTGAATGATATGCACGCATAGAACGGCGAGGATTCATTGTGATTAAGGCAGAGCGACAGGATAGGGTTCGTCAGCTGCTCGAGGAGCAGGGCACGGTCTCGGTCAAGGAGATTTCGGATGCACTGGGTGTCTCGGATATGACGATCCGCCGCGATCTCGAGGAGCTTGCGAGCCTGGGCGAGATCGAGCGCGTGCACGGTGGAGCCCGCAGTGCGCAGGGCCGTCCACATGCTATGTTGCGCCATGAGTATTCGCACAGCGAAAAGCGCACCAAGCATGCCGAGGAAAAGTTGCAGATCGCGCGCCGCGCCGTGGAGCTCATCGAGGAGGGCTCGACCATCTTTTTGGGTACGGGCACCACGGTTGAGCAGATGGCCTCGATGCTGCCGGCATTTCGTCTGCGCATCGTGACCAATTCGCTTTCGGTGTTTAACCTGCTCGAGGCGCGCGAGGACTGCGACCTGTGCCTAGTGGGCGGCATGTACCGTCGCCGTACCGCCGCTTTTGTGGGACCAACGGCCGAGGATACCCTGCGTGCGCTGGGTATCGACGCGGCGTTTATCGGCGCCAACGGCATTCTGGATGGCGACGTGTCTACGTCTAATATGGATGAGGGTCGTATCCAGCAGCTCGCCTTTAGCAAGGCCGACTCGCGCTATCTGATCGCCGACTCCAGTAAGATCGGCAAGCGCGACTTCTACACCTTCTGCCGCCTGGACAGTTTGGACGCCGTGGTGTGCGAGCCGGGTATTACCGCCGAGGATCGCGCCGCCATCGAGGAACTCACGCAGGTCATTTGCTAGCTAGCGCTGCAGGCGATACATCTGCCCCCTGCCGGCGCGGGGGTACCGCTTTACAATGACGCGTAAATAACTTTGGGCAACAAGGATGAGGCTATTCTGGGATATGACTAGACTCCGTATTTCGTCTTTATGTCCCTTGAGAATGAATCGTAGTCTTCATAGAGCCCCTCTCTGCTTTCATCCTCGGCGTGGTTTACACGTTCAAGGAGCTTATCCTTTGGAGCCTCTTTTGTTATTGCGGCCTCGCTATCGGGTAATGTGGATTGCAAGAATAGTTCTAGAGCATGGACGTCTTTGAGTATGTAGCCCGTCGAACGACCCGCTCCTGTTTTTTCGATTGCGCTGCAACTAACAAGCTGACCGAGGGTTCGTTTAACGGTAACCTCGCTGATATCGGGGCAGTTGGATCGGATGTCGGATTTCTTAATGACACCGGGTCTCTGTTGAAATAGAACGGCGATGCGCGCTTGCTTCGACATGGGACGAGTGCTTGATTCAATTAAGGTACGCTGCTCGAGCTGTCGGTAGGCGGCCAGGGTTGTTCCGAGCATGAAACGGATAAAGGGTGCTTCGGTGTTTTGATTTTCATTCCATCCAGCGGAGCTTGCAGCGAGGGCGTTGTAGTAGAGCGCCTTGTTGTCTTCAATAAGTCGTTCGATGCTGATGTAACGCGCAACGTCGTATCCAGTCTTTTCGAGTAGCAGCGTTGTAAGGAGCCGGCTCATCCTGCCATTGCCATCGTTGAAGGGATGAATGCTGACAAAATCGAAGATGAAGCGGAATGATATAAGGAGGGGGTCGCAAACTTGACGAGATAAGGCGTCGTTGAGGGACCGACAGGCTTCTTCGATAAGTCCGGGGGTTGCTAGGGCCGAAGGCGGCCTAAAGCGCACAAATCGATTGCCTTGATCGTCGATGGAGATGATTTCGTTATCGCTATCTTTCCAATGGCCCCCATACGAGATTGCTGTGTGTACCATGAGGTCACGATGCAACTGCAGAATGACCGATGGCGTTACGGGAATGGAATCGTGTTGCTCGTGAATAAGCGACAGCACATCTCGGTATCCAGCGATTTCTTCCTCTGCGCGGGAGCTTGGCTTGGCGGAATACGCCATGATCGCTTTGAGTCTTTTTTGGGTGGTAACAATTCCTTCAAGTCCGTTGGAGGATTGGGTGCTTTGGATCTTAGCTTCCTCCATAAGGGACGATAGAAGTTCGGGTTTGACTTGACTCAGAGCAAGCTGTCGGCCTTTATGCTCGCGTATCGAGAGGAGGAGGTTGGTGATTGGAGTTGCTTCGAGTTCCGCTGGGACTGCGGTGTAATCGAACTGGCGCATGCGGCTCCTTTCGGTATCACGAACACACTTTCGATATCATAATACCATTAAATGATACCGAAAGTATGTTCGTGATACCGAAAACTAGAAACCATGCTTCATAACTGCTTGGAAAGTTTGGATTTGACTATCTTATTGTCTTGATCTGTAACATCTAGACGGTCAAAAGTGGTCTACATGTTACAGATCGAGATTGTTCGGCCCGGGCCACCCGTTCGTCTAAATCTGTAACAGCTAGGGCCGAAATACTCGACTAGATGTTACAGATCGAGACGAATGATCCGCTCGGGCCCACCAAAACAAAAAAGCCGCATGCGAACCCATGGAGGGATTCGTATGCGGCCGACAGGGGGTATGCGGCAAAAGTTAGGCCATGAGCAGGCCGGTCTCCGCGACGTTCTTGTACCAGTACGCGCTTGCCTTGGGATAGCGCTTCTGGGTCTCAAAGTCGATGTAGAACAGGCCGTAACGCTTGTTATAGCCGTTGGTCCAGGAGAACTGGTCCTGCAGCGACCACACGAAGTAACCGTCGACGTTCACGCCGCCGTCGATTGCCTTGAGGATCCATGCGAGATGCTGGCGCATATAGTCGATGCGAGGGGCGTCGTCGATAAAGCCATCCTCGAAGTCGTCCTTATAGCCCATGCCGTTCTCGGTGATGTAGATCTTCTTGTAGTTGGGGTAATCGTTCTTAATACGCAGCAGCAGGTCGTAGAGGCCCTCGGGATAGATGATCCAGTCCCAATCGGTGGTGGGTACGCCTTCGCGCACGCATGACTCGCCCACGCCCTTGAGGAACCAGCGCGAGGAGCCCTTGTCGCCGGTGCCATTGTGGTTGATGTCGTTTTCGCCCTCGGCGGCACGCAGGAACTGGCACTTGTAGGTGTTGACGCCCAGGCAATCGTTGTAGGGGAGCGCGGCGGTCAGCGCGGCGATGTCCTCGTCGCGGACGTCGAGCTCGCCGCCGGCGATATGGGCCAGCTTGGTCGCAGCTTCCATGGTGTCGGCTGCATAGTGGCCGCGGAAGGTGGCGTCGAGTACCCAGCGGTTGTTGATGACGTCGGCCATGCGAGCTGCCTCGCAGTCGGCGGCGTTGTTGGGGTCGAGGGGATACTTGGGCTCCAGGTTCTGGACAATGCCAATCTCGCCCTCAAAGCCGCCCTCATGGAAGGCGACGACAGCCTTGGCGTGGGCCACCATCATGTTGTGCATGAGCTGGAAGGCCTTGTCCAGGCGATACTTCTCGCCGTGCGGCCAGTTGCCGACGATAAAGCTGCCCTCGGCGGTCGCGGGAATCTCGTTAAAGGTAAACCAGTGCTTGACCTCGGTGAACTCGGCAAAGCAGAACTTGGCGTACTCGACAAAGGCATCGATGGTCGTACGCGTCAGGAAGCCCTCGCCGCCGTCCTGGTAGAAGGCCTCGGGCGTGTCAAAGTGATCGAGCGTGACATAGGGGATAACGCCAGCTTTGTTGCAGGTGGCGAAAAGCTCGTGATAGAAAGCGACGCCCTCGGGGTTAATCTCGCCGGTGCCACTGGGGAAGATACGGCTCCAAGCGATGGAGACGCGAATACCGTTGATGCCAAAGCGCTGGCACAAGTCGATATCGACCGGATACTTGTTGTAGAAATCGCTTGCGGGGTCGGGGGAGAAGCGACCCTGAGCAGCCAGGAAATCGTCCCAGGGCACTTTGCCCTTGCCGTGCGTGCGGGTCTCGCCCTCAACCTGGTAAGCGGCGGTGGCGCCGCCAAACACAAAGCCGTCGGGGAACTGCATGGGGTTGGTCATGAGTCATCCTTTCTGTGGGATACGAATAGGGAGAGGTGCCCGAACTGGGGATCCGGGCACCAACAGAGGGAGGAACTAGTCGAGGTTCTCGCGGAGCCACTTGATGGCGCCAGCGGGGTCGCGGGTAAGGTCGATATATTCCTTACCGCGGGGAGCGAGCAGCTTAATGCCCAGACGATCGGTGTCGGCCTTCATGTCGTTGTAGTAGCTACGAACCTGCGGGGCAAGCACGATGACGTCGTACTGATCCATGATGGCAGTGTGCTGACCATAAGCGCCTGCGGAGGAAGCGATGTTCTCTCCGGTCTGCGCGGCACCTTCCTTGATGGCGTTGGCGAGCATGGCAGAGGTGCCGGCGCCGGCGCACAGGACGAGGACCTTCAGACCGTCGACATCCTTCTTGTCGGATGCATCGGCAGCGGGCTCGGGCTGATTGGCGACAGGCTCGCTGTCGGCGGCGGCAGCGGTCGTCTCGACGGAAGCGGTAGCCTGCTCGACGGCGGGCGCAGAGGCGCTGGCGGCGATGGTGGCAGCGCCATCAGACTCGAGACCCAGCTCGGCGGCGCGCTCGGCCTCCTGGTCGCAGAGCAGCTTATCGTATGCCTTCAAGAACGGCAGGTAGATGATGGCGTCCAGCAAGATGATGATCGCGACAAACACCAGGGCGATAAGCTGGAAGTTCGTGGTGATGAAGATGCCGATGGGGGCAGGGGTAGCCCAAGGCACCACGAAGGAGAAGCCGTTCATACCCACATTGTCGATAAAGAACTTGGCAACACTTACGTTGACGCAGCCGGCGGCAACAAAGGGGATGAGCATGTAGGGGTTAAGGATCATCGGCGCGCCAAAGAGCAGCGGCTCGTTGACGGCGAAGGCAACAGGAACAATCGAGGCCTTACCAACGGCTTTGAGCTGCTTGGACTTCATAAAGAGAATCAGCAGAAGCGGCACGATGAAGGTGGCGCCGGTGCCGCCGAACTCACCCACGAGCGACATGTTAAAGGTGAGGGAATGGGCGGGGTGACCACCGGCCAGCAGAACCTGCAGGTTCTCGGCCTGGTTGGCAAGACGGATGGGGTCGATGCCCGGCTGGACAATCGAAGGACCGTGGACACCGATGAACCAGAAGAACGCGGTGGCTGCCTGGATAAGGATAAGGCCAGGATAGGTTTCTGCAGCGGTAAAGAGCGGGGAGAGCAGTTTGATAAGCAGCTCGGAGAACGGAACGCCCATGAGGTTGCGCACGACGACATCGATGATGCCGCAGATGATGACGGCGCCGCCAAAGGGGATGATGTCACGGAAGTTCTGAGCGATGGCGCCCGGGACCTCCTTGGGCAGCTTAATGGTCAGATCGCGAGAGACGCAGAACTTATAGACCCAAACGGTAATGAACGCGGCGATATAGGCCGAGAACAGACCGCGCGTGCCCATGCTGGTGCAATCGAAGACCGAAAGCTCGGAGCCGTTGAACTTGGTGGTGAACTGCGTGACTGCGAGCAGCAGCATGCTGCACTGGGCGGCCACCATGGTGGAACCGTCGTTGAGCACTTTGCCGGCGGGCATGCGACGGTTCATGGAAGCCGTGAAGTTCTTGGCAGTGGTGCCGGCAACCATGATGCCCATGACGCCCATGGTGAAGTTGTAGAGCTTGTTGCACCAGTCGATGAGCGGCTGGGGCAGCGTGACGCCGACTACGCCGGGAAGGGTGGCAATGAGCAGAAAGATCGAAGAGGTGAGGACGATGGGCATGCACCCAAGGAATCCGTCCTTAATAGCCTGGAGGTAGATGTTCCTCGAGATCTTCTCAAAGAACGGTTGATGCTTTTCGAGCATCTTTACGATGGCGTCCATAGAGCTCCTTTGCTACTTGATGCGCGATGCATGTGGATGGAACTGGTCGTCGATGGATGGTCAGGACTGCCCGGAAACCTTCCTGCTTAAGGAAGGCATTGCGAAATGACAACGTTGTCATTTCGTTAATGACAACGTAAGACATTTTTGGAAGAGCAACAAGGATATACGGGTGAGCGGTCGATATTGTTCGGTAAACGGTTGATTTATCAGTCAGGCAGGTAGTGTATGCTAGAACGCAAAAACAAGCGATGTAAAACCGACTGGAGAAGCAGTGGCAACGATGGACAAGAAAAATGTCTCAATGAATGATGTGGCGATTGCCGCTGGTGTTTCTCTCAAGACGGTTTCGCGCGTGATTAACGAGCCCGATAGCGTGCGAGAGTCGACACGCGATAAGGTTCATTCGGCCATGGAGGCGCTCGGGTTTCGAGCCAACTTTGCCGCGCGTTCGCTCAAGTTGGGCCGTTACGGGTGCATCGGCGTCGTGCTGTTCCACTTGTCGGGCGGTGCCGTGGACATGATCGACGGTATCGCCGATGCCGCCGAAGAGCGAGGCTTTGCTCTTACGATGATCAAAAAGCGGGCGGGGGAGAAGATGACCCTTGCCGAAGCGGCGCGTAGGATGTCGCAGCTCCCCGTCGACGGCATGATTTTCAACCTGCGCCAGATGGTCGATGACTTTGATACCTTTGAGGCGCCGAAAGACCTCAAGACGGTGATTATCACACCGATGGAACATCCTACCTGCTCTACCGTCAGTGACGACCAAGAGGGCGGCGCGCGCATGGCGTGCGAGTACTTCTTGAACCACGGGCACAAGAACGTGTACTTCGTCTCTGGTAAGAAAGAGTCACTGTCGAGCCAGTGCCGTATGAAAGGTTGGCGAGCGGCACTCGAGGCACGTGGCATTGAGCCGTCCGAGCCTCTGCAAGGCGATTGGAATGCGGATAGTGGCTATGCCGCGGGCCTTGTGCTTGCCGATAAGCCCGATTGCACGGCGGTCCTCGCTGCTAACGACTGCATGGCAAACGGCGTGATGATGGCTCTACGTGACAAAGGGCTCAGTGTGCCCGACGACGTGTCCGTGATCGGCTTCGACGATGAGCTCTACAAGACGATTCACAACTCGATTCTGACGTCGGTGAAGTTTCGCCACCGCGAACTGGGCATCCGTGCGCTTAACGAGGTCGTCGCAGGTCTGGAAGCCCCGAGCTCCAGAAGCCGTACGCTCGTCTCGGGCGTGTTGGTCGAGCGTTCCAGTGTAAAGGACCTGCGGGCGTAGGGTTTTTCGGCCCGTTCGTCTCAATCTGCAACAGTTAGGACCGAAAAACTCAGCTAAATATTACAGATTGAGATATTTCTGCTCGGGCGTTCTGTTTGTCTCGATCTGTAACAGCTAGGATCCAAAAACTCAGCTAGTTGTTACAGATTGAGATTTTCGGCTTGGTCTGTGCGTTCATCTCGATCTGTAACAGCTAGGACCGAAAAACTCGGCTAGATGTTACAGATTGAGATGAACAGGAGGACGGGTGCGGTCTAAACAAAATGGCCCGCGCATCACGCATCGATGCACGGGCCATTTTTTGTCTGCGAGCGGCAGGTGGCGTCAGCGTCTTATGCCTTGAGGTTTTCCTCGATCCAGGCGACGGCACCCTTGGGATCCTTAGTGAGGTCGATGTACTGTTTGCCCTTGGGCGACAGCAGCGTGATGCCCAGGCGGTCGGTGTCGGCCTTCATCTCGTTGTAATAGGTGCGAACCTGCGGAGCCAGGACGATGACGTTGTACTGGTCCATGATGGCGTAGTGGCTGCCGTAGGCACCGGCGTTGGCGGTAATGTCGATGCCCAGCTCGTCGGCGCCTTCCTTAAGCGCGTTGGCGAGCAGTGCAGAGGTGCCGGCGCCAGCGCACAGAACCAGAACCCTCAGATCCTTGCCCTTAAGGGCGGACGGAGCTGCGGAGGCCTCGGTGGCAGGAGCGGTCTCGACAACAGGAGCCTCAACGGCGGGGGCGGCAGCGGTCTTGACAGCCTTGGTCTCCTCGGCCTCTTCTTCGGCCAGGGTCTCGGCCTCCTGCTTGCACAGGACGTTGTCGTAGGCCTTGCAGAACGGGTAGTAGATCAAGAAGTCAACGACCAGCAGGACGACAACCAGGACCAGAGAGATCGGCTGGAAGTTGGTGTCGATGAAGGTGCCGATCGGTCCGGGGAGTGCCCACGGCATGGCATAGATAAAGCCGTTCATGCCCAAAAAGTCGATGAAGAACTTACCAATGAGGACGTTGGCCACGGGGGCAAACAGGAACGGGATCAGGAAGTACGGGTTGAGGATGATGGGCGCGGCGAACAGCAGCGGCTCGTTGACGGCGAACATCACGGGTACGACAGAGGCTTTGCCGACGGCCTTGAGCTGCTTGGAGCGCATAAAGAGCAGGAAGATGATCGGGACAATGAACGTGGCGCCGGTGCCGCCGAGTTCGCCGATGTAGTTACCGAAGTTCTCGGTCAAGGCGAGGGCGGGGTGACCGCCGGCCTGCAGCGTGGCGAGGTTGGTGGTGATGTTGCCAAACAGCGCGGCGTTGAGGGCAGGCTTAACGACCGAGGGGCCGTGGATGCCCATGAACCAGAACAGCGGGATCATGAACCAGATGAGGGCGAGGCCGGCGTAGGAATCGGCAGCGGCGAACAGCGGGCTCACCAGCGTGGAGATGACGTTGGCAAACGGGACGGCCAAGCAGGTGCGGCAGATAACGTCGATGACGGCGACAAACAGGATGGAGAAGCTGAAGGCGAAGATGTCGCGGAAGTTCTGGGCGATGGCGCCGGGGACTTCTTTGGGCAGCTTGATGGTGATGTCTCGCTTAATGCAGAAGGCATAGATGTTGACCGTGGCAAATGCGGCGACAAAGGAGCTCAGCAGGCCCTTGGTGCCCATGTTGTCGGTAAAGAACACCGAGACATCGGCGCCGTCGATCTTGGCACTCGTCTGGGTAACGGCCAAGATGAGCATAGCGCACATGGCGGCGACCATGGTGCTCGTGGCGTTGATGGCCTTGCCGGCAGGCATGCGGCGGTTCTTGGAGCCGGTCAGCGCGCTTGCGGTGGTGCCGGCGACCATGATGCCCACGACGCCCATCGTGAAGTTGTAAACCTTGTTGCAGAAGTTCACGACGTCGACGTTCCACCAGTCGGGCAGCGTAAAGCCGCCGACCGTGGCGACAACGCCCGGCAGGGTCGAAATAAGCAGGAAGACAGAAGAAGACAGGATGATGGGCATTGCTGCCAAAAAGCCGTCTTTAATGGCCTGAAGGTAGATGTTCTTAGAGACCTTGTCGAAGTACGGCTGACCTTTCTCCAAGAACTTAACGATCGATTCCATAGTTCACGCTCCTCTTTGCATGAAATCTTAATGGCATGGACGTTGAAAACCTATATGGTCTCCCGCTTGCTAAAAGCCCGGGTGCAGGCGGGGTCGGTCCCAGGGGAGAGAGGGGAGCGGCTGGGTTTGTATCGCATAGGGCCGCTCCCTTCTCGGGGGAAAGCGAGGCGATGCGCTACTGCGCGTCCGCCATAGTGTCGGCGAGCTCCTTGTACCAGAGTGCCGACTGCTTGATGTAGCGTTTTTGCGTGTCGAAGTCGATGTAGAACAGGCCGTAGCGCTTGTTATAGCCGTTGGCCCACGAGAACTGGTCCTGCAGGCTCCAGATAAAGTAGCCCTGGACGTCGACGCCCTCGGCGCGCGCCTGGAGCACCTTCTCCATGTGCTGGTCGACAAAGTCGATGCGCTCGGGATCGGCGACGATGCCGTTTGCGTCGGGCTCGGGGTCCTTGTGGCCCAGGCCGTTTTCGGTGATATAGATGACGGGGAGGTTGGGATAGGTGGCGCTGATGTGCTTGAGCGTGTCGTAGAGGCCTTGCGGGTAGATGAGCCAATCCCAGTCGGTGGTGGGGATACCCGGCATATCGACCTGCTGCCCGACGCCCTTAAACTTAAAGCACGAGGTGCCCTTGTCTCCGGTGCCGTTAAAGCTGTTGGTTGACTCGCCATCGTAGGCGGCGATAAACGCCGACTGATAGTAGTTGAGGCCGAACATATCGTTGCGGGGCGCCGCCTTGGCGAGCTCCTCCATGTCGCTGTCCTCAACCGTAAGTGTGGCGTTGTTGGCACGCAGAATCTCGTTGATGAGTGAGAGGGTGCGCGCGGAGTAGTGACCCAGGAAGGCGCCGTCCATGATGAAGTCGGTGTAGAAGGCGTTGTACAGGTCGGCGGCGTGCTGGTCGGCGGGCGAGTCTGTGGCAGGATATGCCGGCGTCAGGACGTTGACCATGCCAATGCGTCCGCCCAGGTGCTCGGTCTCGTCAAGATCCTTATACAGGTTGACGGCGCGGGCGTGGGCAACGAGCTCGTTGTGCTGGCTCTGGATGCCGCTCGTCACATCAAAGTGATGGTTGGGCGGGAAGTTGCCTTGGATGTATTGGGAGTGCGAGAGGCTGATGAGCTCGTTGATGGTGAACCAATTCTTGACCTCGCGGAACTCGCGGAAGCAGAACTCGGCATAGCGCACATAGGCGTCGACGGTCTTGCGGTTGAGCCAGTCGCCCTGGTTGAACAGGGCGGCGGGGGAGTCAAAGTGATGCAGGGACACATAGGGCTCGACGCCATACTTTTTGCAGCAGGCGAACAGCTCGTGGTAGTGCTTAACGCCCTCGGCGAGGGGCTCGGCATCGTCGCCGTTGGGGAAGATGCGGGTCCAGGCGATGGACACACGGATGGCGTTGAGTCCATGCTCGGCAGAAAGGCGGATATCCTCCTCGTAGCGGTTGTAGAAATCACTGGCCGGGTCGGGCAAAAAGCGACCCTGGGCGACAAGGTAATCGTCCCACATGGTCTTACCCTTGCCTGCCACCTTCGTGGAACCTTCCGTTTGGTACGCGGCGGTTGCGGCGCCCCAAACAAAGCCCTTCGGCAGCTGCTGTACGCGGTTTAGCAAAGACATATGCATACACCCTCTCGTCTCGCTGTTCGATATTGTGCGTTTGCGCTCAGGAGGCTCCCTGGTTAGCGTTCAGCGGTGAAAAAGCCCGATAAACACTATCTTAAAATGATTAGAACCAAAATGAGCACGTGAACATTTGACAATGAGCACGTTAACATCCGGCTGGGATGTATAGAAACAAAACAACTTCAAACAGCCGCGAACGGTTGTATTTGTTCGGTAAGCGGTTTTGATTGACAGAAGTTTTCATGTTGTGGTATATGGCTCGGGTATCATGAGCACGTTATCAATGTATGTACGATGCGCCATGGGCGCGGGGAATAGTTGGGAAGCAGGTTAGCGTGGAAGGCATGGATCAGCAGACAAGGAATGGTCGTTCGGCGAGCGCGGCAGAGGTTGCGGCGCTCGCTGGCGTGAGCCGCCAGACTGTGTCTCGCGTGGTCAACGGTATGCCCAACGTGACGGAAAAGACGCGCAAGCGTGTGCTGGCCGCCATGGAAGAGCTGGGCTTTCGTCCCAATTTTGCTGGAGCGGCGTTGCGCGGCGGGTCGTATCGTTCTATTGGCCTGTGCATGTACAACATCACACGTGTCGGTAACCTGGCGACGCTCGAGGGTATCATGCAAGCGGCGCGCGAGCACGATTTTGCCGTCACTATGATCGAGATGGGCGGCGACAAGCCCTATGCACTTGCCGATGCCTCGCGCCGCATGGTCGAGCGACCCGTCGACGGCATGATTCTCAACATGAACCGCATGGCTCCCGATTTTGAGGAGTTTGTTCCCCAGCCGGGAGTGCGAACGGTCATCCTGTCCATGTATGCGCATCCGCGCTGCACGACGATCGACTCCGACCAGTATGGTTCGTGCGAGCTGTTGACCAATTATCTGCTGGAACATGGTCACTCGAATATGCGGTTTGTGGCGGGTCCGGAAAACTCGATTTCCTCGCGTTTTCGTGAGGCCGGTTGGCGCGATACGCTGGGTCGTGCTCATGTCGATGCCGCTCCGATGCTGCGTGGCGATTGGAGTGCGGACAGTGGGTACGCCATGGGCGAGCGGATTGCGGCCGAGGTGCTTGCCGGCGGGTCGCAGGCGCCGACTGCCGTGCTTGCGGCAAATGACCAGATGGCGCTGGGCGTTATCGCCGCGCTCGAGAACGCGGGCCTGTCCGTGCCCGACGACGTGAGCGTGGTTGGTATCGACGACGCACTCGAGGGACTTGTTCCTCACAATCGACTGACGACGCTGCGATTTGATTTGCGCGGTGTCGGTAAGCTTGCGTTTGAGGCGGCGATTGGAGAGAGCTCGTCTATCGAGGCGATTCATGTGCCGAGTACGCTGGTCGAACGCTCGACTGTTAGGGACATACGGGGTTAGGTCCTACTCCGTTTGTCTCGATTTGTAACAGGTAGACGGTCAAAAGCGGGCTACGTGTTACAGATTTAGATTCTTCGGAAAGAGCAATCCTGTTCGTCTCAATCTGTAACAGCTAGGACCAAAAAACTCGGCTAGATGTTACAGATCGAGACAAACGGCTCCCGACCAGCC
Organism: Collinsella sp.; assembly: GCA_048368115.1. Lineage (GTDB taxonomy): Bacteria > Actinomycetota > Coriobacteriia > Coriobacteriales > Coriobacteriaceae > Collinsella. Next base: position 10,472 of record DBGBZQ010000103.1, on the reverse strand, counting down.
CAAAAACAAAAAGACCGGGGGCGGCGCGCCGTGTGACGTGCCGCCCCGGCTGAGAAATGGGGACAGGTTGTGTGAGCGGGCAACCCCGCCAGCCACTAGTCCAGACGACGGGTCTGCGCCACGTGCTTGTACCAGTAGGCGCTTGCCTTGGGCGTGCGCTTCTGGGTTTCAAAGTCAACGTAAAAGAAGCCGTAACGCTTGTTGTAGCCATTGGTCCAGGAGAACTGATCCTGCAGGCTCCACAGGAAGTAGCCGCCCACGTTGACGCCCACCTCCATGGCCTTGAGCAGCCAACGCAGGTGCTGCTCGATGTAGTCGATGCGCGGCTGGTCGTCCACAAAACCGTCCTTGTAGGGGTCCTTGTAGCCCATGCCGTTCTCGGTGATGAAAATCTGCTTGTAGTTGGGGTAGCGCTGCTTAATGTAGACGAGCAGATCGAACAGGCCCTCGGGATAGATGATCCAGTCCCAGTCGGTGGTGGGGATGCCAGGCTTGTTCACATGCTCGCCAATACCCTTAACGCGCCAGCGGCCAGTGCCCTTCTCGCCCGTACCGTTGTGGTGCAGGTCGTTCTCGCCGTCGTAAGCCTTCAAGAAGCGGCACTGGTAGTTGTTAACGCCCAGGTAGTCGTTGTAGAGCGCGGCCTCGCGCATGATTTCCAGATCCTCGTCTAGGATCTCGATGGTGCCGCCCGAGACGGCAGCCAGGCGGTTGGCGCACTCGAGGGTGTCGGGCGCATAGTCGCCGCGGAAGGTGGCGTCGAGCAAGAACTGGTTTTGCAGCACGTGCTCGTTGTTGGCGGCTTTGATGTCGGCGGGGTCGTTCTCGTTGAGCGGGTACTTAAACTCCAGCGACTGGATGACGCCGATTTTGCCCTTAAAGCCGCCGTTGTGGAAGGCCAGCACGGCCTTGGCGTGGGCGAGCATCATGTTGTGCTCGCACTGGAAGGCCTCGGCCAGATGCGCCTTGACGCCACCGGGGAAGGTGCCCTCGATGTAGGTGTTGGAGGCGTCGGCCCAGATCTCGTTAAAGGTGAACCAGTAGGTCACCTGGTCGGCGTACTCCTTAAAGCAGAAGGTGGCAAAGTCCACAAAGGCGTCGATGGTCTCGCGGTTGAGGAAGTCGCCCTTCTCAAAGAGGGGAAGCGGCGTGTCAAAGTGATGCAGCGTGACGAACGGCTCAACGTGGTGCTTGTGGCACTCGGCGAAGAGATCGTGGTAGAACTGGACGCCCTCGGGGTTGATTTCGCCGGTGCCGTTGGGGAAGATGCGGCTCCAGGCGATGGAGAGGCGAATGCCGTTGATGCCGAACTCCTCGCACAGCTCCAGGTCGACGGGGTACTGGTTGTAGAAGTCCGAAGCGGGATCGGGGGAGAAGCGCCCCTGGGCCTCCAGAAAGTCGTCCCAGGCAACCTTGCCCTTACCGTGAGTGCGGGTCTCGCCCTCTACCTGGTAGGCAGCGGTGGCGCCGCCAAAGACAAAGTCCTCGGGAAACTGCGCGGGCGGGTTGGTGACGCTAGCAGGATTAACGGACATGATGATCCAATCGTCTAAATCGAAGGGCCAGCCGGTCTTGGATGGTCGGCTGGCCCTGGGCGTTACTTACTTCGAAAGTTGCTCACTCACGAAGGCGAGAGACTTGTCGCCGTTCTGGGAGAGCTCGATGTACTGCTTGCCACGGCAGGCGACGCACTTGTTGCCCACGCGCTCACAGTCCTTCTGCAGGTCGGCCAGGTAGCTTGCGGCCTGCGGGGCCAGGACGACCAGGTCAAAGTCGGGGAGCATGTCCACGTGGTTGCCATAGGCCTCGGCAGCGGTCTCGAGGTTAATGCCGCGCTCCTTGGCGGCCTTGGCCAGCGCGTTGGCGAGCAGGCCCGAGGTTCCGCCGCCCTGGCAGAGCACGAGCACGCGCTTGCCGTTGAGGTCGCTGGCGGTCGTTGTCTCGGCAGCGGGTGCTGCGGAAGCGGCGGGGGAGTCGGCCTTCACGGCCTCGGCAGCAGCGCCGGCGGCAACGCTCTTGGCGTCAGCCTTGCCCTGGAAGGCATCGTTGAGCTTGGCGGCTTTCTCGGCGTTCTTGGCGGCGAGCTCCTCCTGGGAGATCTCGGCCTCCTCGGCGCACTTCTGGGCGTCATAGGCACGGAAGAACGGATAGTACAGGGCAAAGTCGACGACCAGGATGATGGCGAGCATCACAAAGGCGAGCGGCTGGAAGCCCAGGCCCATGATGGTGCCGATGGGGCCGGGGACGGTCCAAGGCAGGGTGTACATAAAGCCGTTCATGCCCAAGAAGTCGATAAAGATCTTGAGGATCCAGATGTTGGCGATCGGGGCAAAGACAAACGGGACAAAGAAGACGGGGTTGAGCACGATGGGTGCGGCGAACAGCAGCGGCTCGTTGACGGCAAAGCAGACGGGGACGATGGCGGCCTTACCGACGGCGCGCATCTCCTGAGACTTGGCCAGGAAGCAGAACATAAAGACCAGGACGAGCGTGGCGCCGGTGCCGCCCATGCAGACGACGAAGTACTGGGCACCCTGGGTCAGGACAGCGGAAGCGTGCTGGCCGGCCTGGAACGCAGCCAGGTTGTCGGTCATGTTGGCAACGAGAGCGGCGGCGATGGCGGGCTCGACGATCGAGGGGCCGTGGACGCCCACGAACCAGAAGAGGCTCATGGCGCCGTAGATCACAGCGAGGCCGATGTAGCCATCGGCAGCGGTGAACAGGGGCTGGAACACCTGGATGACACCCTGGGCAAAGCAGAAGCCAAAAGCAGCGCGGAAGACGATGTCAAAAACCCAAAAGACGGTGATGCAGACGGAGAAGGGGATGATGTCCTTAAAGGTCTGCGAGATGTTGGGCGGAACCTGCTCGGGCATCTTGACGGTGATGTTGCGCTTAATGAAGAACTTGTAGATGATGCCGGTCACAAACGCAGCGATGAAAGCGGTCAGCAGGCCCTTGGAACCAAGGTAGGTGGTGTTGAAACCGCTGGCAGCGTCCGTGGCGATGGTGTCGCTCGAAAGGAGCAAGAAGCCGATGATGGCCGCGCACATGCACGAGATGAAGTTGATCTGGTTGTTCTTGGGCAGATCGCGGTTCTGAGCGTCGGCGAAGTGCTTGGCCGTGGTGGCGGCGCAGGCGATGGCCAGGATGCCCATGGAGTAGTTGTAGCACTTCCACAGGGCGTTGTTGATGTCATCGGGCCAGTAGAAACCCCAGATGTTGGGGACCGAGGCTACCAGGCAGAAGATGGACGAGAAGATGATGATGGGGATGACGGAGATAAAGCCGTCGCGGATCGCCTTGAGGTACTTGTTGCGGGCGATCGCGTTGAAAAAGGGCTGGCCCTTTTCGATGATGGCGATGAGTTGCTCCATGCAATGCTCCTAAGAGTCGGTGGGTTAGCAACGATGGTAGCTTTTGGCGTCCGGTTGCCAAAATGTTGACGTTGCCATTTTGCGACACAAAAAAAGACGCGAACCGGTGGTTCCTGTGCCTGCGAACCGTCGATTCCTTACGCGTAAACGTTTGAGCCGCCCGGTGGCTCTGTGTTTGCACAATGGCAACGTTAACATTTGGTAGACAAAAGCCGTTCGGGGAAGCAAAAATGTCGGTGAACGGTAGGTTTTGGGTGGTGAGCGTATGGTGGGGGAGGCGTTGGATATACTTGAAGACGTTTCATTTGACTGCGCAAGGTGCCACCAATGGCATCGTTGACATAGAAAGATCGACCTATGGCCGCTGTTAAAAAATCGGTATCCGTCAAAGACGTAGCGCGCCTCGCGGGCGTCTCGGAGCAGACAGTCTCGCGTACGGTGCACGATTCGCCCAGCGTGCGCCCCGAGACCAAGGAACGCGTGCGTGCCGCCATGCGCGAGCTGGGGTATCGCCCCAATTTTGCCGGTCGATCGTTGCGCCGTGGCAAGTTTAAGACCGTCGGCGTCGCCATGTTCAACATTACCGGCACCGGCAATCTCGACCGTATGGAGGGCTTTGCCGCAGCGGCCGACAAACATGGCTATGCCATCACCCTCACTAAAGTAGACGGGCATCCGTATACCCTCGAGAGCGCATCGTCGCGCATGAGCGCACTGCCGGTGGATGGCATGGTTGTGATTATGAACCGCATGCCGGCGGACTTTGGAACCTTCGAGCCGCTGCCCGGCATGCAGACGGTGCTCGTTACGATGTTGGAGCACCCGCTCTGTTCAACGGTCGATAACGACCAGTTCGATTGTTCGCGCCAGGTGGTCGAGTATTTGCTGGGGCAGGGACACAAGACTGTGCACTTTATCTCGTGTCCCGAGCGCTCGCTTTCGGGCATGCGGCGCGAGGAAGGCTGGCGTGAGACATTGCGTGCGCATGGCATTGAGCCCCCGCAGCTCGTGCGTGGCGACTGGACGGCGCAGAGTGGATATGCTGCCGGCCAGGCGCTTGCGGATGATCCGACCTGCACGGCCATTTATGCCTCCAACGATGCCATGGCATATGGCTGCATCCGCGGGCTCGAGTCGCGCGGAAAGCACGTGCCCGAGGATGTGAGCGTGGTGGGTGTTGATGACAGCCTGGGCGATATCGTGCCCGATTGTCGCTTGACCACGGTGCGCTTTGACAACAAGCGCGTCGGCATGTGGGCGGTTGACAAGATTGCCGGCGCCGAGGGCGTTGAACCCGGTGTGGAGCACATGCTGTTTCCGGGCGTGCTCGTCGAGGGCGATACGGTGCGCGATGTACGCTAGGGCGCGGGTCTGTTTGGGTTTCCGCTAATTGTGTTCGATATTGTTTAAATTGGTTTAAAAACCGTTCACGGTCGAAAAGTGACCGTTCATAGCTCGAAATTACGTTTTGCGCTGTTCTTTTTTGTTTGAATGTTATTGTTTCTGTCATACACAACGCAGCGCGTATGCCCGGACGCGATGCTCTCCATTGGTTCATATGTGAAAGGAACGCAACATGGCAACCAAAGAAGAAATCTCGATGGTTGGATTCGAGATCGTCGCATACGCAGGTGACGCCCAGACCGATCTGCTTGCAGCGCTCGATGCTGCTCGCGAGGGTGACTTTGAGAAGGCCGAGCAGCTGCACAAGGATGCCAGCGATGCGCTCATCGGTGCCCACGACACGCAGACCAAGCTGCTTTCGCAGGAGGCCGGCGGTGGCGAGATGGAGATGACCTTCATCATGGCTCACGCTCAGGACACTCTCATGACCACTATGATCCTGGAGAAGCAGGCCCGCTTTACCATCGATGCCTACAAGCGCATTGCCGAGCTCGAGGCCAAGCTCGCCTAACGAGCCCTCACAACCAAGTCCCCTTCCAAAAGCTCTGCCGCTACCCGCGGCAGGGCTTTTTCTGTCCTCCTCCAAGTTGCGGTGAAATATAGTCATTGGGGACGTTCTTAAACGACTAGTCATTGGGGACAGTCTTGGTGCGCTCCGTTCGTCCTCCCGTTCGATTTTTGCTCGGTGGGTATACTTCCTTTCGCATTAAACGCCGGACTGAGGAGGTATCCAAATGCCGGATAACGGGTCAATACAAAAAAGAGGCGCGCACGAGATGGCTCATGGGCGTCCTGTCCAGATAACCGAGCACACGACGGTAACCGAGCTGCAGCCCAGTCTGTCCGATGTCGTGTGCGCAAACAAAAAGCTGCAGATTGGCTTTATCGTTGCGCTCGTGGTGCTGGCGCTGCTGTCGGGCTTTGTGGCTCGTCCGCATTTCGCCGATACCAAAACTTGGGACTCCACCATCGAGGTCATCGATCAAAAGAAAGGAAACGTACTGGCGCTCACGACCTCGTGCGTGGCGCTGTCTGCGGGCATTACCGCGCTGCCGGGTGATACGGGAACGCCGGTTGCCGAGCAGCTCGCGCAGCTTTCAGGCAACCTTGGTATCGTGCTTGCCGTGCTATACCTAGAGAAATATTTGCTCACGATTTTGTGGTCGGTTGGCCTGGGCATCTTAATCCCGTTTGCGTTGGCGCTCTTTGCGGTGTCGCTCGGCATTCACGGGCGCTGGAGCACGAGCGCTGTCCTGCGCCGTGTGGCGACGCGCGTGCTGGTGGTTGCCGTGATCGGCATGGCGCTCGTGCCCGCGAGCGTATGGGTGTCGCAGAAGGTCGATGAAACGTATCGCGTAAGTATTGAGCAAGCTGAGCAAAAGGCTGCGGACGCTGCGGACGCGGCCGACACCACGGACAAGTCAGCCGAGACCAACTCAAAATCGAACAAGAAAAAATCCGAGGCCACGGAGTCCAAAAACGTGCTCGAGCAGTTGACTGATGGGGCATCGAGCCTTGTTACGTCGGTGACCAGCGGCGCCAAGCAGATGACCGATGAGATCGTGCGGCAGGTGACCGATCTGATTGAAGGCGTCATCGTGATGATCGTGACCTCGTGCGTTATCCCGCTGCTGGTGCTCGTGGCGTTCCTATGGCTAGGACACGTGCTGCTGGGGATCGATATTTCCGGCCCGGCGAACTATTTGACGGGCCGTTTCTTGAGTGCTCCTTCCAAGCACGCCAAAAAGGGCGGGCAGTCCGAGTAGCTAAAACAGCTGTATATACCGGGGAATACCGCCGAAGGGCGGCCGAGACGCGTTCTCGGTCGCCCTTTTGTTTGTTGAACACATGGTCGCTGCGTCCGCGCCCGGCTCAAACGGTCAGCAATCATCCGTGAACGGTATTTGTTCAAAAAAGAACAAAGATAAACAAATAGTTGTTGCAGTTACTGTTCGAATGTGTTCAAATAAACATGAACAGTGAAGAACCGCACATTCAGATGCCCGGACCTGAACGCGATTCAACACTTCCAAACAGAAACTACGCACCTGCGTATCTCTCAAGGAGGATGTCATGAGGGTTGTAATCGCTTCCGATGCCGACGGTATGTCGATGAAGGAGTCCATCAAGGAGATGCTCATCGCCGACGGTCACGAGGTCGTCGACTATTCCGAGACCCCTGCCGCGGACTTTGTCGATTCCGCGACCGCCGTTGCCAAGGACCTGCTGGAGCACAAGGATTCCCAGGGCTTCGCATTCGATAAGTACGGCGTCGGCTCCTATATGGCCGCCGTCAAGATCAAGGGCATGGTCGTCGCCAACATTTCCGACGAACGTTCCGCCTACATGACCCGCGAGCACAACGGCTCGCGCATGGTCACCATGGGCCCGGGCGTTGTGGGCACCGAGGTCGCCAAGAAGATCGCCCGCGAGTTCCTGCGCGCCCAGTACGCCGGCGGCCGTCACCAGATCCGTGTCGACATGCTCAACAAGATGGCCTAACGAGAGCCACCGAGAACTCGAACTTCTACCTCAACTTGTGAATTCAGACGAAAGGACGTTCTGATGAAGAAGACCATCGCAATCGGTTGCGACCATATCGTTACGGACGAGAAGATCTATCTGGCCGACCGCCTGGAGCAGGCTGGCTACAAGGTGCTCGACTGCGGTACCTACAGCCACACCCGTACGCACTATCCCATCTACGGTAAGGCCGTGGGCGAGGCTGTTGCCAGCGGCAAGGCCGACTTTGGCGTGGCCCTGTGCGGCACCGGCATCGGCATCACCAACGCCGTCAACAAGGTTCCCGGCGCCCGCTGCGCCCTGGTTCGCGACATGACCTCTGCCCTGTATGCCCGTCGCGAGCTCAACGCCAACATCGTGGGCTTTGGCGGCAAGATTACCGGCGAGTTCCTGATGGCCGATATCATGCTTGCCTTCCTGGAGGAGCCCTACGAGAAGACCCCCGAGCACGATGCCCTGATCGCCAAGATCGACGCCTGCAATAAGGCCGACGCCGAGGCTCAGGCTGACCCGCACTTCTTTGACGAGTTCCTCGAGAAGTGGGACCGCGGCGAGTACCACGACTAAGGGGTTCCGGCGTTCTACTGAACGCCGGACCGGCCGACGCTGCGAAGCCATCTGGCGGGCAATCTGCCGTTCAGCTTCGGCGGCATGACCAGAAGGTCAATGCCGCCTCGCTTCACGGCACCTTGCCTCGCCAGCTGACTTCTCGCTGACGTTGGGGGTACCTGTGGGGTTACCGCTGTTGTTGCGAAGCTTTCTGGTTCAGTAAGCTGCTCCGATAACACGTTTGCTTGCTGAGCTTGTGTGCTTCGCTCTTGGCGGTACTCGGCATTCTGCAGCTTTTCAATTGACGGCTCGCGTTTCTGTAATGGGGCGCGGGCCAGTTTTCTATCAGCCCAATTGGCTTGGCGGGCTTGGCGTGCATTGTTCTTTTGCGTGCGGCGCTGCCTCATTACCTTTGTGCTAAAGGCACGGCGTTCGCAATGGATCGTGCAAGATGATATGTGAAGGAGAAGATTCCCATGGAGTTTGTTCTTGATAACGGTTCTATTCGTGTGGCACTGAGCACGGCTGGCGGATCGTTCACTTCGATTAAAGCCAACGGCCGTGAGTACCTGTGGCAGGGCGACCCGGCGGTGTGGTCGGGCCAGGCACCCATTTGTTTCCCGATCTGCGGCGGCCTTCGTGACGGTCGCGCAATGACCATGGGCGGCCGCGAGGTCAAGCTCGCCCGCCACGGCTTTGCTCGCAAGCAGGAGTGGAAGCTCGAGGAGCAGAGCGACAACATGGTTGTGCTGAGCTTAAGCTCTGCCGACCATGCCGAGTTGCTCGAGCAGTACCCGTATCCGTTTAAGATCGTTGCTCGTTACACGATCGATGCGGAGAAGGTGGCCGTGTCGTACGAGGTGACCAATGAGGGCACCGAGGACATGCCGTTCTTTGTGGGCGGTCACCCTGGCTTTAAGTGCCCGCTTGACGAGGGCGAGTCCTACGACGACTACGAGCTCCGTTTTGAGCAGCGCGAGGCCGCCGAGCTCTGTACTGCCGTTCCCTCGACGGGCCTGATTGATGTTGAGCATCGCAGCAAGAACCCGATGGTTGGCCATGACCTGCCGCTGACCCACGAACTCTTTGACTTCGCAGAGACCATCTTTGACGTGCTCGAGAGCCGCGTGGTTACGCTTACCAAGAAAACCGAGGACAAGGGCGTGCGCCTGACGTTCCCCGATATGCCATACCTGATTGTGTGGAGCAAGCCCGAGGGCGACTTTGTGGCCGTGGAACCGTGGGGCGGCCTGTCCACCTGCTCCGACGAGGACGATATTCTGGAGCACAAGCGCGGCTGCCTGGTGGCCAAGCCGGGAGAGACCGTCACCCGCGGCTTTGAGATCGAGATCCTTTAACGAGCTATCGTATGTTTGGGGCGGGTTATGCCGCCCCGGAACAGGAGTTCAACATGATTCTGACCGTTACCATGAACCCGTCGATTGATACGCGCTATCAGCTCGACAAGCTGATCATCGACGATGTTAACCGTGTGACACCCGAAAAGACCGCTGGCGGCAAGGGCCTCAACGTGAGTCGCGTGCTGCTGCAGCTGGGTGACGACGTGCTCGCGACCGGCCTGCTCGGCGGCCACATGGGTGCCTATATGGCCGAGCTTATGGATGCCGACGGCGTCAAGAACGACTTTGTGCCTATTGCTGGTGAGACGCGCATCTGCCTGAATATCCTGCACGAGGGTAATCAGACCGAGCTGCTGGAGAGCGGCCCGCAGATCGCCCCGGCCGAGCTCGAGGCCTTTACGGCCAAGTTTGCCGAGCTTGCAGCGAAGGCGGACGTCGTGACGCTTTCGGGCTCGCTGCCGCGTGGCGTCGATGCCGGCTACTATGCCGAGCTCGTCAAGATCGCCGAGGAGGCGGGCGCCAAGGTGCTGCTCGATACCTCGGGTGCATCGCTGGAGGCCGCGCTGGAGTCCGACGCTAAGCCTGAGCTCGTAAAGCCCAACCTGACCGAGATTAACGGCCTGCTGGGTACGTCCTTTACGACCGATGATGTCGATGCCCTGCGCGAGGCGCTTGCCGCCGATGACCGTTTTACCGGTATTCCCTGGGTTGTCGTTTCGATGGGCGCTGCCGGTTCGGTGGGCTTCCATGAGGGTCGCGCGTTCCGCGCGAAGACGCCTGCGATTGCGGCTGTGAACGCGACGGGTTCCGGTGACTCGACCATCGCCGGCTTTGCACATGCCATTGCTGCTGGCGCCGACGACGTCACGGTGCTCAAGACCGCCAATACCTGCGGCAAGCTCAACGCCATGGATCCCAAGACCGGCCACCTGGTCATGGACCGCTGGGATGAGATCTTCAACAACGTTGAAGTAACGGAGCTTTAGAGTTACGCTGTTTTACCAAACCGCGTAACCAGTCGACGCTGCAAGCCCGCCAGAGCGGCAATCTGCCTTTCAACTTCGGCGGCATGACCAGAAGGTCAATGCCGCCTCGCTTCAAGGCGCCTTGCTCGCTTTGGCGGGCTTTCGCTCATATGACCCAATCCGCTGTCAAGAGCCACAATGGCCCCGCCGACCGCTTGCAATCGGTCGGCGGGGCCTGCCGTTAACCCGTCCCGGTCCGCCCCCGGCATGTCATCGACGCCTTCGGCTCAGTC
>DBGBZQ010000102.1:0-5795 GCA_048368115.1 Collinsella sp. | reverse complement strand
GTAGCCCTCCTGGTCCTTGGCCAGAAGGATCATGTGGTAGAGCTCGGGCTTGTGGTCGCGGGCGAGCGTCTCGTCCGGCGTAAAGTAGACCTCGCAGCCAAAGATGGGCTTGATGACCAGGGGCGGCTTGAGCTCGTCGATGTTGCCCTTCTCGTCCCACATGGCCATGTCCTTCACATACTGGGCATGCTCGCGCGGGTTTTCCTCGGGATCGGGCTCCACCAGCTCGTCGCGGCGGTCCTTTTCCAAGAAGGCCTTGTCGTGGCTCCAAGTTTTGTACTCGGGCGTATTGTGGTTGACGGCGTCGCAGGCCAGCGCCAGATCGGGCACGCCATACATGTAGCCGTGGTCGGTAATGGCCACGGCGGGCATGCCCAGCTCTACGGCACGGTTGACCATATCCTGGATACGGGTTGCGCCGTCGAGCATGGAGAAGACAGTGTGGTTGTGCAGATGGACGAATGCCATGTGATGAGCTCCGATGCGGGTTCGTGATCTTAGGGTTACGATTCTACCGCACGGCGCGGACGGCACCCGAACCTAGCCCAAACCAACACGGGCAGTCTTTTTGGGACCTTCAAAAAGGGGAATGAGGGCATCCAGATATATCGAGTATTACTGGAACCCCGGCGATGCGCGGAATGATTTGTGACGAATAGTCATGTCCATCAAGAAGGTTCGACGCTTCGGATAGCTCGTCAATCGATATGTCAATTCTTGGAGACCTGCATTCCTACCATTTTTAATGAAACAACGGCGGTAATTGCTATCGCGATTGAACCAATAATACCGAGCGCTATCTGAATGGGGTATAACCCCAGCACATATCCAAATATGGAGAAAAACATTGCAGAAAAGAAGGCCCTTACCAGAGATGCGACGGAAAGGATCGTTGCGCGGAGATCGTCCGCTATCGCGTCTTGGATTAAGTTTTCCGAAGTGATGTACACCACTTCTGGGAGGAAACAAAGCACCATGCTAAGGCCAAACAAGCACAGAGGATTTGAAGCGAGCCACGGAAGAATCAAGAAAAGGCCAGCCTCAATTAGCATCGAGCCGAGCATGGTATTTCTTTTCCCGAAACGCGATGAGAAGAAATCTGCTGCAATGTAGGCCGTCGCATTTACTGCATAGGATGCACCGAAAAAGATTCCTATTATGGAGACGGGAGCATGAAACGCGTCGAATACCAACTGATTCAAGTTGTAATAACTCCCGTAGAATCCGTCGAGCATGCTTGTGCCGATTAGGAGAAGCAATATCGCAAATGCGGATTCTCCAACGCGCCAGGTTTCGCGCCTAAACATCTTGGCTGCGTCAAACCTCCCCTTTTCCGATCTTTCAGAACGAGTCGCTTCCGTCCTCTCAATGGGATACAGAAGGAAAAGCTGCAGGAGATAGAAAGCGGAAACACATACGTAAAGGGCACTCCAAGATACTTGGGCAATGAAAGATCCGAGCACAATTGCCATTCCCGTAGCGATTGATTGCGCGGCAAGCAGCCGAGCGTTGATGGTGAGGAAGCGTTCTCCTTGACCGGCATTTCGAACAATTTCATATAAAAGTGCTTGTTCTGATCCCGATTGAAGGGAGTAAGCGAGTGCCTCAACAAGGGAAAGCACGACAAGAAAGGGGCCTGAGAGTAGCAGCATGCCAGCCGTATGGAAGAAAAGCAGCAGCACGCCCACTTGAATCGAAAACTTCTTTCCAAAGAAATCGCCTACTAGCCCTGTTGGTAGCTCGAGGGCGACCGTTGCAGCGTTGTACAGAGCTTGATAAAGAGCGATTTCCGTGACAGACATTCCTTTCTCCGCAAGGAAAAGTAGAAACACTCCCCGATTTAAAACAAATCCCGCGAGAACGAAAAAGGCGGAATAGATGTGCAGTTGCGTAGTGGCATTCTTATTCATTTGGCACTTCCACCAACTAATATTGTCGGGCCGCTCGCTACTGACTCGAAGCCTGAAGTGTTCACAGTTGCTGTGAAGAGCGGTAAAGCTTTTGCACAGGGTATCAATGGAATACATCCGAAGCGTTTTCGGCAGTATCATCGGCGAAGGCGGGGTTAGCCTTTACTCGGCGCTCACCCTCGATGTATTTGACGATTTGATCAATTGTCTGGTTGGCGTGGCTCTTGAGCTTGCGCTCATAGAAGAAGAGGCCGAGCTTGCCGCGTGCGTCAGACGTGTTGCCACCCACACCCTGAAAATCCTCGGTATAGGTGAGCTCGCAGGCACCATCGCCAGCAGGTGCAACCTCATAGCGCATGGTATTGATGCCCGCCGCATACTGAAAACGGACCTCATAGAGGCACGGGTAGTCAAAGTGCTTGATCTTAACCTTGATCGCCGTGCCCTTGGCCATGCCTTTTGCGGACCGGGCGCGCTTCTCGTACTTATAGCCGTTGAGCTTGTTGCGGCTGGGACGCTTGCCCGTGGCGCTCTCGATATCCTGCATGATGGACCCCGCCAGAGCGTCAAAAAGCTCCTCCGGCGTCACCTTAAGCGTTTTGGTGAGCTGCATGATGGCTCCTTATTCGTTTGAACCGTTCGAGCCATTGTACCGCCCCAGGCTCTCCCATGCGTTGCGGTGAAATGCGGACTGTTTGGCGGCTTTTTTGGCCAAAACAGTCCGTATTCTACCGCAAGTTATCTGAGGGCTAGAGGTTGTAGGTGACTACTTGGGGTTCGGCGGGTTCGACGAAGATGGCGGGGTTCGCTTGCTCCACGCGAACGAACTTGACGGTCACAGCCTCAAAGCCCGCCTTGTGCAGAACATCCGAATAGACACGTGCCTGCAAGGCGTGTTTCTCGAGCAGCTGCTCCGGCGTCTCGTCCGGCGCGCCGCCCGTCTTGTAGTCGATGACCAGTGCGTGCGACGGATCGGCCGGGTCGGTTGCCAAGACATCGATGGCGCCCTCGGCATAGGCGCCGTAGCGGGCGATATCCTCGTCCTCGCAGCCCAGCGAGAAGAACGGCACCTCGGCACGGATGCACGGCCACGCGAGCAGCTCGGCACGAACCGACGACTTGAGCCAGCGATCCAGAGCGACATCGAAGCGCTCGCGCTGTTCCGGCGTCAGGCGCCACAAGCGAGCCAGGGCGTCGGCACGCTCAGCGGGCAGTGCATCGGCACCCATCTCGATGAGCCACTGGCAGGCGGCATGGAAGGCCGAGCCCAGCGCCATGGGATTGCCGGCGGGCTCGACAGCAGCCACATCCGCATCCGTCATCTCCGAGCCATCCGACTCCGCATCATCGCCAGCCTCGTCCATGGGCACGCGCGTCTCGGCGGCACGGTCCTCGGCCTCGGCATGCAGTGCCGCGGCGATTGACGAGTAGCTATACGAGTCACGCGCCGGGAACGGACAGATGCCCATGCGCACGCCCACTGCCTGGGGATACACAAGCTCAAACGAATCGGGCTTGGGGTCGGCAGGACCGGGCACAGTTGAGTGCGCAGCATTATCGGCGACATCGGCATCGCCACGAACAAGCCTGCCCTCGGCGTCCAGCGAAGCGTTGGCCTCAAACCCCTGCTCTCCAAACGTAAAGTCCGACAGCGAGATGAGCTCGTAGTCGCCCGGCTTGGAGTTGTCGAACACCAAACGGTCGCTATCGAGCTGTGGCATGTCCAGGGCGTCCGTCGGCAGGATGCGGCACAGCACGTCGTAGGTCAGGTCCGTCTCGACATCGAAGGTCGGCGCCGTCACCTTGCCGCGGCTCACGCCGGCATCCATCGCCAAGATCACCAGCTCGCGCGCACGCGTCATGGCAACGTAGAGCAAGCGGGCCCGCTCCTCGAGCGAAAGCTGCAGGTCGTCGTTGCGCAGGCGAGCAAATGCCTCGGCGGGAGAGCCCGTCGCGCATACGTCCTCCATGAGCTCCGGCGGCAACCACAGCGACGTGCCCTTGCCCTTAAACGCGTGTTCAAACTGCTTTTTGACGTCATCGCCCTTTACGAACGTGCCGTCGGCGAGCTTAACGCCGTCGAAGCGTGCCGGCAGTGCCACGACCTGCGCTCCGCCCTCGACGCGACCCATCTGTGCCGCACCCGAGGACTTACGCACGCCAAAGCACTCGGCGACCGCCACGACCGGATATTCCAGACCCTTGGAGGCATGCACCGTCATGATGCGCACCGCGCCGTCGCCTTCCTCGTTCAGGGCGCCCGGGGCCTCCTTGCCCGCCAAGAAGCGGTCGAAGGCGAGCGCGATGGAGCGCGGAGAATTGCCGAACTCGGCCTCTGCCTCGGCCACGGCGTCGAGCGCCTTGAGCACGTTGGCGGCAATGGCCTTGCCCTCGGGGCCGAGCTGCGCCAGACGCACGAACCAGCCGGAGGCATTGACCACGTCGCGCGCGACGGCGGCGAACGAATCACGCCCCACGCGACGAAGCGCGTAGCGCAGCACCTCGCGGGCGCGCGTCACGAGCGGCAGGTTTTGCAAACCCGGCACATCGGAATCGCTCATGATGCCCGCATCGATGTTGCGGCGCGCCGTCTCGCCCGTCTGCTCGTCGAGCTTGGTCGCCAGCGCCAGGAACTCCTGGGCGCCGAGTGCAAACATCGGCGAGGCCAGCAGTGGCATAAGACCCTGCGCCGTATCGGCCGGATTGGCGAGCGCACAGACCAGGGCACGCACCGTCTGCACCTCGGCTGCCTGGGCAAAGACCGAGCCGCCTGCGATCACGCAGTCGAGCCCTTGGTCGCGGAAGGCCTGCGCATAGACATCGGCGTTGGTCATGCGGCCCAGCAGCAGGACCATGCTGCCCTGAGGCTGTTTTTTATCGGCAAGCGCGCGGAAACGCTCGGCAATCGCACGAGCTTTCGCCTGCGTTCGCTCCTGCGTGCTGCCACCGGCAACGAACAGCGCCTGGCGGCGCGAAGCCTTTGCTTTGAGCTTGTCCTCGCGATCGTCACTCGGCTCAAGATCCAAGAACCCCTGCATCAAACCACCAGTATCGCCGTCAAAGACGCGCGCCACATAGCGCAGCACCTCGTCGTGGCTGCGGAAGTTGCGCACGAGTTTGACGAGCTCGCCGGCGGGGACATCGGCCACGGCAGTCGCCTCGGGCGCAGCAGAGGAGCCCACCTTGCGCTCCTGGCGGCGAAACACCTCGACCTCGGCACCACGGAAGCGGTAGATCGACTGCTGCGCATCGCCTACGGTGCACAGCGCGCGCTCCCCCGCGCCCGTCAGGTAACGGATCAAATCGACCTGCATCTGGTCGGTATCCTGGAACTCATCGATCATGACCATCTTAAAGCGGCCCTCGTAGGCGGCTCGGATGGCGGGATAATCGCGCAGCGCCTCGTAGGCCATACGCAACAGGTCGTTATTGTCGAGCGCGGACTGGTCGGCCTTGAGCGCACGGTACTCCGCCTCTACGGCACGGGCAAGCCCCACCAGCGCATCGAGCGCCGGGCCGCCGCAGGCAAGCACGATATTGATAAACGCATCGGCTGCCTCGGCCTTGAGTAGCTCCACCTGCTCCTTAGGAAACGCCTTGCTCGCGCGCGGCATGCTGCACGACATCATGAGTCGCGCCGCATCCTCCATGGTTTTGCCGCTCGCCTCAAACGCGTCGATGGCGTCGAGTGCCGCCTGCGCTTTCTCGGTCGCAGCCTTGCTCGCACCCAACGCCGAACGATAGGCATCGGCAAGCGCCGAGGTGTCGGCCTGGCCGCGCGCCACGCACACATCGTCCATGCCGCCCGGAAGCTGGCTCGATAGCTCCAGCAGGTCGCGCACCAGGCCTTTGATGGTGGTACCGGCGCCAAACGTCCCGCCCTCG
>DBGBZQ010000101.1:0-2156 GCA_048368115.1 Collinsella sp. | reverse complement strand
AGCTCGCGCACGGCGCGGTCCGCCACCACGGCGTCCTCGATCGACACGCGCTGCAGGATGCGGGTCTTGGGGTCCATCGTCGTCGAGGCAAGCTGCTTGGGGTCCATCTCGCCCAGGCCCTTGTAGCGCTGGACGGTATAGCCCTTGCGCTTTTTGGTGATCTTGCCGTCCCTGGCCTTGCCGTCCTCGTCGTTATCGTCGGGGTTCAGGCCCAAACTCTGGATGGTATCGCGCAGGATCTCGTCTTCGGGCTGGCGGCCGTTGGGATACACGTAGTGGATCTTGTTGCGCACCTTAATGCCAAAGATGGGCGGGCAGGCAACATAGACGTAGCCGGCATCGATCAGCGGACGCATGTACTTGTAGAAGAACGTCAGCAGCAGGATGCGGATATGTGCACCGTCGACGTCTGCATCGGTCATGATGATGATCTTGTGGTAGCGCGCCTTGGTGATATCGAAATCGCCGCCGTCGCCGGCACTCGTCGTAACGCCGCAGCCGATCGCGGTAATCAGCGACTGGATGGTGTCACTCGAGAAAGCGCGATGGTCACCAACGCGTTCGACGTTCAAAATCTTGCCGCGCAGGGGCAGAATCGCCTGGATGTCTCGGCGACGGCCGTCCTTGGCCGAACCGCCTGCCGAGTCGCCCTCTACGATGAAGAGCTCGGTCAGCTCGGCATCGCGCACCGAGCAGTCGGCGAGCTTACCGGGCAGGGACGCCGTCTCGAGCAGGCTCTTGCGGCGGGTCGCCTCGCGCGCCTTGCGGGCGGCATTGCGCGCCTTGCAGGCCTGTTGCGCCTTCTTGACGATCTCGCGAGCGGGCTTGGGATGTTCCTCGAGGTAATCGACAAGGCCGTCGGTCACAATCTTGAGCGTCAGCGCGCGCATATAGGAGCTGCCGAGCTTTGCCTTGGTCTGGCCCTCAAACTGCGGATCGGGCAGCTTGACCGAGATAACGGCCGAAAGGCCCTCGCGCACATCGTCGCCGGTCAGGTTGGCGTCTTTTTCCTTGAGCAGGTTCTGCTTGCGCGCGTAATCGTTGATCACGCGGGTGAGCGCGGTACGGAAGCCCTCAAGGTGCATGCCGCCTTCGGGGGTGTAAATGTCGTTGGCAAACGACATGACGTTCTCGCCGTAGCCGCTATTCCACTGCAGGGAAACCTCGACCTCGCCCATCTTGGCCACAGGCGCGTCCGGGTCCGATTTGCCCTCGATGTAGATGGGCTCCTTAAAGGCCTCGGGGACATCCTTGCCCTCGTTGAGGAACTTGACGAAGTCGATGATGCCGCCCTCGTAGCAAAACTCCTCCACGTGGGGAGTCGCTTCGCGCTCGTCGGTCAGTACGATTTTGAGGTTCTTATTGAGGAACGCCGTCTCCTGCAGACGGTTGTGCAGCGTATCGAAATCGTAGATGCAGGTCTCGAAGATCTCGTCGTCGGGCCAGAAGGTGACGGTGGTGCCCGTCGAATCCGAGGTGCCCACGACCTCCATCTTCTTGACGGTCTTGCCGCGCGAGAACTCCATCTCGTAGGTGTTGCCATCGCGACGAACCTGAACGACCACGCGCTTGGACAGTGCGTTGACGACGGAGATGCCCACGCCGTGCAGGCCGCCCGAGACCTTATAGGCCGAGTTATCGAACTTACCGCCGGCGTGCAAGATCGTCATGACAACCTCGAGCGTCGGAATCTTTTTAACAGGGTGCTCGTCGACGGGGATGCCGCGCCCGTTGTCGACGACCGTGATGGAGTTGTCGGCGTGGACCGTCACCTGGATCTCGGTGCAGAAACCGGCCATGGCCTCGTCGACGGAGTTGTCAACGATCTCCCACACCAGGTGATGCAGACCGCTGGCGCTCGTCGAGCCGATATACATGCCCGGGCGCTTACGAACGGCCTCGAGACCTTCGAGAATCTTAATCTCGCCGCCATCGTAATCGTTTTCGTTTGCCACACGTCCTCCTTCAGTCAAGAAAATGTGTACAGCCTTACTAGTTTATCGTAAAAAAATACCCTCGGGAACGAGGGTATTTGGCTCTACAAGGCCACCAGATGCGATTTAAGGCTCTTTTTTGCTTTGCACGCCCTTGGCCCACTCGGCGCTGGCTCTCATGGCGTTCTCGAGGGCCTCGCGCAGTTTTTGGTCTTCGATGGG
>DBGBZQ010000100.1:0-1876 GCA_048368115.1 Collinsella sp. | reverse complement strand
AACATGTTTTTGCTGGTAGAACAATCAGTATTGAGACAATACCATGATTGCTTGTTTCTTTGCTGCTCAGTTATCTCTCGTATTTATCTCTCGTCTTTCAGTTATCTCTCGTATTAGTGACGAATGAGAGCTGAGAGATACGTGAGTGATGGACGAGCGTTGATTTTTGGACGGTCGGAAAATCCCTCAAACAAAAAACGGGGCCGGCCTTACGCCGAACCCCGTTTTCAAACGGACAGTTAGTTATCCAACGCGCGAGCATAGGAGTTAACATTACGCCGCCGCGAACACTCCCAACCCTGTTCCGATGATGCAGATCGCGAAGATACCAATAATAATCCAAATGGTCTTGACACCCTTTTTATAGAGGGCAACGCAAGCGAACGTTGCCAGCAAGGGCAGCAGACCGGGGAAGATCGAATCGAACAGATCCTGCAGGACAATCTCCGAACCACCCACGTCAAAGGTCAAAGCCGTGGACAGCGAGACCTGTGCCGCAATCATCGCGCCAATGACGGTCATTCCGAGGACACCGGCAGCATGCGTCATGCGAGACATAAGGTTGTTCTCTTCGGACTGCTGCAGGAACTTGGTTCCCAGGTCGTATCCCAGATGGGCGGCGACGATACGCGTTGCAAGGTTAATCACGGAGTAGAGAAGGAAGACGGAGACGGGAAGGGCGAGCGCGACGGCAGTTGCCGTGCCCGCACCCGTAATGACAGCAAACGCGCAGCCAAGCACGCCGGAGGCACAGGCCTCGGGAGGAACCGCCGCGCCGACCATGATGGCGCCCATGAACATGGACTCCAAAGCAGCGCCGACGATAGCACCCTGCTGGACATCGCCAAGAATCAAGCCGACAAACAGGCTCGTAAACAGCGGACGACCAAGCATCGTAATGCCAAATGCTTGCTCGTCCATAGACGCCATAAATGCGACCAGTGCAACTAGGAGGTACTGGGCAACTATTTTGATTAACCCCAGAAATAAGCCTGCAGGCGAGACGTTCAGCACAGCTCGCCTGCAGACAACAGCAGCAATTTGAAAGGATTAGTAGTTCATCTGGTGATAGTAGCGACGCGTGGTGAGCGGGTGGTTGCGGACGTGCTCGAGATGGCAGCTCAGGCGCTCGGTGATGGTGTAGGTGACCATCGGGGAGACGATCTTGCGGAACTCGGGGTCGCTGAACGGCAGCTCGACCTCGGCGGTGTCGAACTTGTTCACGCGGACATGGACGCCCTTCTCGTCGGCGAGCATGTGGGTGAAGTTGTCCACGCGGTCCATGAGCTTGCGGGTGTCGTCCTCGCCGTAGAGCATGATGAGGCTCGTGCCCTCCTCGCACAGCTCGATGGTGCCGTGGAAGAACTCGGCGGCGTGGATGGACTTGGTCTTGATCCACTGCATCTCCTCGAGGATGCACATGGCGTAGTCGTAGGCCTCGCCCCAGAGCATGCCGGAGCCGATCACCATGTGGTAGTCGGTGTCCTTGAAGTCCTCGGCCATGGCGGCGCAGCGCTCGTCCTGGGCGTCCTTGGCCTTGATGAGGTACGGGGCGATGTTGCCGAACTCCTCCATGAAGGTGTCGTACTTGGGGAAGGCGCCGGCGTTCTTGAGGAAGCGGGCGACCAGCGTGATCTGGTAGGTGTAGATGGCCTCGCACAGGACGTCGTCCTCGGCGAAGCTGAAGAACTTGTAATCGGCGTACTCGGTGGCCGGGGTGTTGTCGTTGGAGACGTACATCAGCGTGCGGGCGCCCTGCTCCTGGCAGAACTTGGCGGCCTCGATGATCTCGGGAGTGGTGCCGGTACGGGTGGAGAAGACGCAGACCGAGTCCTTGTTGAAGGTCTTGGGCGGGCATGCGAGGAACTCAGCGGCA
>DBGBZQ010000099.1:0-3063 GCA_048368115.1 Collinsella sp. | reverse complement strand
CGCATACTTACGTTCCCGTTCTGTGACTAACCGAGTATAGTTGTAAGGCAATGCCGATATCCTACCCGTGTTTTTCGGGCCTAACCTTATTCGATGGGTTGATATGTACATTTCCACACATCAGGCTCTACTCGACTTTTGCCAGCGCGCCCGTGAGTTCGACGCGATTGCCGTCGATACCGAGTTTTTGCGCGAGCGCACGTTCCATCCGCGTCTATGTTTGGTTCAGATTGCCACCCCTGCTGAGAGCGTCGCGGTCGATCCCCTGGTAATCGACGACCTATCGCCGCTGGCCGAGCTTATGGCCGACGAGAGCGTGACCAAGGTCTTCCACGCGTGCTCGCAGGATATGGAGGTCATGCTCCATACCGTGGGCGTGCTGCCACGACCGATTTTCGATACGCAGGTCGCCGCCGCCTTTTTGGGCGAGCGCCAGCAGATTTCGTATGGCGCGCTTGTTCAGACGTTCTGCGGCGTATCGCTGCCCAAGACCGAGTCGCTGACCGACTGGTCGCGCCGCCCGCTGACCGATAAGCAGATTGAGTATGCGATCGATGACGTCAAGTACCTGATCGTCGCCTATACCGAGATGATGAGCCGCCTGCGCGAGCTGGGCCGTGTGGACTGGGTGCTCGACGAGCTGCGCCCGCTGGCTGACGAGTCGCACTATCGCGCCGATCGCCACGAGGCGTTCCGCAAGGTCAAGCGCATCAACTCGTGTAGCCGCCATCAGCTGGGCATCGCGCGCGAGCTTGCAGCCTGGCGCGAGGACCGCGCTGAGCGGCGCAACATCCCGCGCAAGTGGGTCATGTCCGACGATACGCTGCTTGCGCTCGTTAAGCGCAATCCCGTGCGCGTTGAGGAGTTCCGTAGCATTCGCGGTACCGATCAGTTGGGGGAGCGCGACGTGGACGGTGCGCTCATGGCCATCAAGCGCGGCGCAAGCTGCCCGCACGATCGCCTGCCGCTCATGGTGCGCGGGCATCGCCAGATCTCTCCGGAGCTGGAGAGCGTGACGGATCTCATGTACGCGCTCATCCGCCTGGTTGCCGAGCGCTCGGGAGTGGCGACCTCGGTCATTGCCTCGCGCGATGACCTGGCCGACTACATTGAGCATCCCGAGCAGAGCCCCTTGCGCGAAGGCTGGCGCTTTGAGCTTGTGGGCTCGCGTCTGGACGATCTGCTTTCCGGCAATATGGGGCTGACGGTGAAGGACGGCAAAATCGAGCTTTTGTAGTTACGCGGTTTGCCAAGCGCTGCAAACGTTTTAGAGCTGCAATGCCAAAACATCGATGGTGTCTCGTTGGCTGGGCGAGTGGGTAAAATGCCTCCAACGTGTAACTCGATTCGGAGGAATTCGCATGCCTTATTACTATGGATACGGCTTTGGCATCGACCCGCTGTACCTGCTGGTTGTTCTTGTCTGCACGGTGATCGGTCTTGCCGCACAGAACTATATCAACTCGACGTACAAAACCTGGTCCAAGGTTCGCTCGGACGGCGACACGGGCGCCACGGTCGCTCGCCGCATGCTCGACGCCAACGGCTGCAACGCCGTGGGTATCAAGGGCGTCGCTGGTGAGCTCACCGATCATTACAACCCGCAGGACAACAACCTGTATCTCTCGGATGCCAACCGTTCGGGCGGGTCGGTCGCAAGCGTTGCCGTTGCCTGCCACGAGGCGGGCCATGCCGCCCAGCGTCAAAGCGGTTACGCCATGATGAAGGTTCGCACCGCCCTCGTGCCGGTCGTCAACTTTACCCAGAACACCTGGACCATCGTGTTGCTCTTGGGCCTATTTATGAACATTGCCGGGCTCACGACCCTCGCGCTGATCTTCTTCTCGTTTAGCGTGCTGTTCCAACTGGTTACGCTGCCGGTCGAGATTGATGCTAGTCGGCGCGCCGTGGCGTATATTGAGCAGTCGGGTATGAGCTCCAAGCAGGTCAACGGTGCCAAGAAGGTGCTGACGGCCGCCGCGCTTACCTATGTGGCTGCGGCGCTCACCTCGATTATTCAGCTGCTCTATCTTATGGCTCGCTACAACAGAAACTCCAACCGATAACAAATTGGGTCGCTGGGCGCCGCGGGGATTCGTGTCCCCGCGGCGCTGTACTATGTGTTGGACTTGAATTTGCGCAGGGCCGAAGCCCTTGTGCACGATGACGAAAGGAGGCTGCGTGGCAGGCTGGAATCTGACCGGCAATACCGTTTCCGCCGAGTTCGACGGTTCGGACGATCAGGAGCGCAAGGAGCTCAGCGTGAGCCAAGCGGTGGAGATCGCCGCCGGCGCGCTCGACGCCATTCCGCAGCTGAGCGTTTTGGGTGAGGTCACGGGTTTTCGTGGTCCCAATGCCCGAAGCGGCCACTGCTACTTCCAGATTAAAGACGACTCGGCCGCCGTCGACTGCATCATCTGGAAGGGCGCCTATCTCAAGCGTACCTTCGATCTGCGTGACGGCATGCAGGTGAGCTTTAAGGGCAGCTTCAACCTCTATAAGGCCACAGGCCGCATGAGCTTTGTCGCTCGCTCGTTTTCGCTGGCGGGGGAGGGTCTGCTGCGTCAACAAGTGGCGCAACTGGCCGAAAAGCTACGCCGCGAGGGCCTGATGGACGAAGCGCGCAAGCGCCGCATCCCGGTGTTCTGCTCCCGCGTGGCGGTCGTCACCTCGCTTTCCGGTGCGGTAATCGACGACGTCAAGCGTACATTGCGTCGGCGCAATCCGCTCGTCGAGCTTGTCTGCGTGGGCGCCAAGGTTCAAGGCGAGGGTGCTCCGACAGAGCTCATAGAGGGCTTGCGCCGCGCCGCTTCCATTACGCCGGCGCCCGACTGTATTTTGTTGGTGCGCGGCGGCGGCTCCTTTGAGGACCTTATGACCTTTAATGACGAGGAGCTTGCCCGCGCGGTGGCGGCTTGTCCTGTGCCCGTGGTGACCGGCATTGGCCATGAGCCCGATACCTCGATTTGCGACATGGTGAGCGACCGTCGCGCCTCCACGCCTACGGCGGCGGCCGAATCGGTGGCGCCGGCTATGACGGAGTTGGCCGATGTGCTCGAGGCG
>DBGBZQ010000098.1:0-1309 GCA_048368115.1 Collinsella sp. | reverse complement strand
AGCCATTTCCCTCAGCCGGCGAGCCTGCGCCATCCGGCAGTGGAACAATCGACATGAGCTTCACAAGCGTCGCATTGCGACATCGGGAGCTGCCGTCAAACAGGTTCTCGCGAGTCTTTCCTCCGTATAGGCCGCCGGGGTTCGTCACTTCGATACGGTCATCAAAGACGTCAACAGCGATCGACTGCCCACAGAACCGGTCTCCGTATTCTCGGTGGATTACGGCGTTGGCGATTGCCTCGCGCAGGACCTCCTCGGGAATCTCCAGCGAGTCGACACGCGAGACGCCTTTAATCATCGAGGTTCGTCGCAAATTCTTGGCGATTGCCGCGACGGCATCCGAGATCATTTCGCCCAACGTTCCCTCGCAGATCGTACGGTCCATGAACCTCAACGACCCCGCCGCGCCCTTCTGCGTTCCGGCATAGACCGCCACATCGATAAAGAGCTTGGGATAGAACTGCTGGGGATAGGCACCCGCGGCCAGGAGTCCGGCCTTAGTGACATTGCCCTGGGAGTCGAGGAAATTCAGGCGCTCCAGCTTCGTTTTCTTGTCCGGCGCGCCGCGCATCGCACGAGGTGTCAGTGAGAAAGCACGCTCTATCGTGCGGTCGACCAGGGCCTCGTCAAGATCGCCTGCGACCGCGCCGGGCACTGCATCGCGATCACTGGGGCTCGTCCGCTCATACGATGACAGGGACAGGACCTCGGTCGACGAAAGCGGAACATCTTTGTCATCGATGCGTTTGTAGCTGCCGCCTTGAGCGCCCCGCTCTATGACATAACAAGGCTTGCTCGACGGGTCGAGCTCCTCAATCGTGATGACCAGAACCACGGTGCCCCGAAGCTCCACGCGTTCAATGGTGTATTTGGGCGGATTGGCCAGTTTTCCGCGACCGCCGGCATCACCCATGCCCGCTACGAATTGGTTGAGCACCTTCTCGGTCTCAAAGTTCTCAACCGGGACAAAGCCCGCGCGCTCGCTCACGCCGAGCACGATAATGCCGCCAGCGGTATTCGCGAATGCACTAACCGTTTCCCATACGTCGCGGGAAAGCGTCGTGGCGCTCTCCTTGACCTCGACGTTAAGATCGTCCGAGCCCATGCGCCTTAAAGACTCGAGCAGACCGGTCAGCTCGTTTTCGTTCATCTGCACGTCCTTTCGCTCGGCCCGGCGGAGAATGCCGCGAATAGATTTCCTTCGTCTCTCAGTTATCTCTCGTAATTATCTCTCATCTTTCTGCTATCTCTCATATTAGAGATAAGTGAGAGATGAAAGAAAAGATGTCTGCCATCTGTTTCATTTAAA
>DBGBZQ010000097.1:0-10492 GCA_048368115.1 Collinsella sp. | reverse complement strand
GCTTGGTTCCTGCTCTGCACCAAGCGCCCCGTCAAGCCGCTGATCTACCAGCAGCGCAAGAAGGCGAAGTTCGTTTCCAAGACCAACGAGACCGACGACAACGTCTTCATGAGCAAGAAGTTCATCTACGGCGCGGACTCTCGCGGCAACGCGGGCTTCGGCTTCTGGCAGATGGCCTACGGCTCTGACGGCACCACCACCTAAACCGCCCGGGGCAGAAAGGAGGGCGCGGCATGAGCTACAGCACACGCGCTGAAGTGCGGGATATGGTCAAGGACGACGCGCTCAACGCGATCATCGGCGACACCTTCATTGAAGACCCCGCCGAGCGTGAAGAGCTGGTCTCCCCGATCATCGACGCGGCGATCGCCGACGCGGACGCAGAGATCGACGGCTACCTCGCCAAGAGGTACGCCGTCCCTCTGGCCCCGGCCCCGAGGGTCATTAACAAGTTCTCCAAGGACATCGCGGTCTACAATCTGTTCTCCCGCATCGGCATTGACGAGGGGACGGATCAGAAGACCTACCTGAACCGCTACAACGCGGCGATCAAGTTTCTCACGCTGGTCGCGGAGGGCACGGTGTCCATCGGCACGGAGACGGAAGACCCGGCGAGCGCAGCGGCGGGCGGCTTCAAGGTCAAGTCCAACAGCCGCCTATTTACCCGCGAGAAGATGAGGGGGATGTGAAGCATGGCCATGTACAGCATCCGACTCGACGGCGACACGCGGGCGATGCTCCGCAGGATCAGGAGCTTCTCGGAGATCGACAAGCAGGGCATCAACGCGGCGCTGGCCGAGGGCGTGCGCGAGTCGACGCTGGAACGGTTCAAGCAGAGCAAAGACCCGGACGGGCGCAGGTGGAAGACCTCCATCCGCGCCGCGCAAGAGGGCGGCAAGACGCTCATCCAGTCCGCGCAGCTCCGCAACTCCATCCACGCCAAGTCGGACGCCTCCGGCTTCGCGGTCGGCACGAACGTCAAGTATGCGGCGACACATCAGTTCGGAGAACCGGGCCGCACCATCCGAGCGCGGAAGAAGAAAGCCCTCCGTTTTCAGGTGGGCGGCAAGTGGGTCACGAAGAAGCAAGTCCGCATCACCATCCCGGCCCGTCCCTTCCTCGGTCTCTCGGAGGACGATATGCAGGAGATGAAGGCGACGGTCGAGGAGTTCATCCAGAAGGAGGATTGATCTCTTGCTCTACACGGAAAGCAAGCAATATCTCATCGACAAACTGAAAGCGGCGGGCATCAAGTCCAAGCCGTTTACCACAGAGAAGGCTCTGGAGAAGAGTCAGGAGTCCCACATCGGCGCGGTCTTGTTCGAGCGTGAGACTTTCACCCGAAACGGTTCCAAAAAGAAATACAGAGACGAAGAGGGAACGCTGCACAAAAGGCGGAAGATCATGGAGCGGACGACCACGTTCGGCGTGATCATCGGCGGCTACACCGACGATGAAGTCGAGGAGATATTCGACCGCTTCGTGGCGAGCCTTGACCGTGGCATCTACATCGACGGCAACTTCGTCCCCATTGAGATCGAGGGAGCGGATTGGGTCGACAAGGATGACTCACTCCTGAAAGCACAGGTCGCCGTGCAGGTGATGATCACCTTCAACGGCGGCGTTTACCGCGACACGGGCTTCGCACCTCTGACTGACGTCAGAGTGACGTCCGTGGAGAAGATCACAAGAAAGGAGCCTACAGATGGCGACTAAAACACAGAAGCCGGAAGGCGCTGCCGCGCCGGAGCTTGTGCCGATCGACAAGCTCCGTGAGCGGCACAAGGTCGGGCGTGCCACCTATGCGGGCGTATGCGCCGCGAATGGCTGGCGGCCCGGTAAGGCGATGACGGAGGACGAGTTCCTCGCCGCCGTCGCCAAGTTCAACAACAGCCCGATGAACGGGCGCAAGAGCAAGGAGGCGAGGAAGTAATGCTTAGAGATGTACGCAGCAACGTCACGGACGGACTGCTCGGCTTCGCCACGGCAACGGGCGACGGTCTGCACATCAAGATCGGCGTCTCCCCCTCCGTCACGGAAAAGCCCATCACCATCCTCGGCAGCATGGGCGCAAGCACCATCAAGTCCAAGCTGGGCCTGTCCCCACTGGCCGACGCGGTCATGGACGCGGTGCAGGGCGGCGCGGCCCGCGTGTTCTGCATCCCTGTCGCCGCGAGCACCGCTGGCACGATCGGCGAGGTCACGAAGACGGGCGACGGCGGCGGCAGCGTAGCTGTGCAGGGCTCGCCCAACAACGCCTACGCGCTCACCGTGCGCTTCACCGCGCAGGGCGGGCTCAACACCGCAGCTTTCGTCTACTCCATCGACGGCGACAACTTCTCAGATGAGATCACCGTCCCCGTCACTGGCAGCTACGAGATCGAGGGCACGGGCCTGACGATCAAGTTCACCGAGGCGAGCTCGCAGGATCAGAAGCCCAGCTCTTTCCTCGTGCGCGACACCTACACCCTCAAGACCACTGCGCCGAGCATGACGAACGGCGACGTGCTGGGCGCGATTGAAAAGATCAAAAGCT
This sequence comes from Collinsella sp., assembly GCA_048368115.1. Taxonomy (GTDB): domain Bacteria; phylum Actinomycetota; class Coriobacteriia; order Coriobacteriales; family Coriobacteriaceae; genus Collinsella. The sequence continues at coordinate 7,956 of DBGBZQ010000097.1, read as the reverse complement.
TCAGCGAGGAGTTCGAGTTCGTCCACATCGTCGGCGAGAGCACGGTGGAGCTGTGGGAAGCGGTCAGCGAGGCGCAGAAGGAGCTGATGACGGTCTACCACAAGCCCTGCTTCTTTCTCATGGAGGCCGCCTACCCCACCGACGAGGCGGACGGCGACCTGAGCGATTGGGCGCTGCAGATGGAAGCAGACCGCAAGCGGATCAAGAACTCCGATATTCAGGTCTGCGCCGCATGGGGCCGCCTTGTACGGCTGGACGGCACCACGCAGATCGTCAACCTCGCGGGCCTCGCCTCCGGGCGCTACGCCATGACGAAGGTGAGCGTGTCCATCGGCAAGACCAAGGATGAGGACGCGCTGGGCTTCCCCAAGACGAAGCTGCTGGAGCTGGTTCCCATCGGCTACGACAGCACCGTCATCGAACTGCTGGACGTCGCGGGCTATATGACCTTCCGCGAGTACGATGGCCTTGACGACATCTTCGTCTATCACACGAAGATGATGTGCAAGAACGGCAGCGACTTCCGCTATGCCGAGGACGTGCGTGTGAAGAACAAGATCATCCGCGAGACACGCAAGAAGGCGCTGCAGTTCAAGAACGACGACATCGACCTTGAGGACATTCAGGGCGAGCTGGACGCGCGGGCGAAGTTCATCAGCGTGCCGCTTGACCGCATGGTGGAGGACAAGGAGATCAGCTCCTACGAGACCACCGTGGACGAGAGCTGCTACGATACCTTCCTCGAAGATGAGACCATGAGCGTCATCATCCGCTACCTCTCCAGAGGTTACATCCGCGAGGTCGTCATCGACATCGGGCGCTCGGCTCTGAGCAGCAACTAAGAGAGGAGGACAGGCAATGCTGAAGGTAAACGGAAAAGCCTACGATTGGGGCGACGTGGATCTGAAAATCCCCGGCCTGAACATTCAGGTGCAGGAGATCAGCTACGACGACGAGCTGGAGATGGAAGAAGTCTACGGCTCCGGCTCCAAGCCGCGCGGCTACGGCACGGGCAACTATAAGGCGTCCGGCAAGCTCTCTATGCTCCGCGACGACTACGACGATCTGCTGGCCTACTGCAAGCAGAAGGGCGTTCCCTTCTACAAGATGGAGCTGCCCTCCATCATCGTCTCCTACGCCAACGAGGGCGCACGCACGAAGATCGACGAGCTGAAGAAGGTCAAGTTCTCCAAGCGCAGCAACAAGGCGGCGCAGGGTGACAAGAGCCTCACCGTCGACATCGACATGATGATCGTCGGCGGCGTGTATCAGGACGGTGTCGCGCCCGTCTAAGGACAACATTTTTGAGAATAACAAGGAGGAAGTCACACTATGGAAAACACCAACAACCAGACCCCCGCCCGCAGCAGCGAGGAACAGCTCAAGGCCAAGTACGGCGGCAAGCTCTACCGCGTCGGCATCACCGTCCCTGTGGACGATGAGAGCGAGAAAGAGTTCTCCTACTACTTCAAGCGCCCCACCGTCCCCAGCTATGACCGCTACATCAAGACCGCTGCACAGGGCATCACCAAGGCGAGCAAGGCGTTCATGCTGGACGCGGTCATCGACGAGGACGCCGAGCGTCTGACGAAGGACATGGAGGAGAACCCCGGCATCGCGATCTCCATCGGCAATAAGCTGACGGAGATCCTCGGCCTGACGGGTACGGCAAATTTGAAGAAGCTCTAAGAGAACGGGTCGCGGAGGTACGGGAGAGCTTCGTGGAGCGCGGGCTCCTTGAGATCTATCGTTTTGTGCCTCCGCCTCTCTTAGAGACCTTTGACCCCGAAACGATTGACGACGTCGACGAGTTCCTCGGATGGGTCGCAAAGGCCCGCTTCATGCAGGAGCTTGAGGAGGGCATCGTCACCCGGGCGATCGTGCGAGCGTTCCCCGAGTGACGGCCTCCCGTCGCCGATCGTTTTTCCGCCTCTATCTCAAACTGGAGGTGAAAGCAGAAAATGAGTTTAGAGTCCGTATTTAAGCTGTCGCTCATTATGAACATGATCGACAACCTCTCCGGGCCGATGGCGGGCGTGGCGTCCAAGGTCGGCGCAAACGTCTCCAAGCTGGACGCCGCAAGCCAGACCTTCGGCAACATGGCAAAGGCGGGCGCGGCGATGCAGGAGACGGGCTCGCAGATCGTAAACGCTGTGCTCGCCCCGGTAGAGGCGACCTTTGAAACGCGGCGTGCGCTGGGTGAGCTGGCCTCGCTGGGCGTGCAAGACCTTGAAGCGGTCGAAAACGCCGCACGCAGCTTCTCCGATCAGTGGGCGGGCACGTCGAAGGCGGACTTCATCAGCGCGGCCTACGACATCAAGAGCGGCATCGCCTCCCTCTCTGATGAGGGCGTCGCAGAGTTCACAAGCCTCGCGGCCCTGACCGCAAAGGCGACGAAGTCCACGGCGGGCGAGATGACCTCGCTGTTTGCCACAGGCTACGGCATTTATAAAGACTACTACAGCGACCTGAGCGACATGGAGTTCGGCGAGATGTTCTCGGCTGGCATCTCCGACGCCGTCCGAGCGTTCAAGACCTCCGGCTCCGGCATGGCACAGGCGATCCAGAACCTCGGCGCATCGGCGACCACGGCGCAGGTGCCACTGGAAGAGCAGCTCTCCGTCTTGGGTATGCTGCAGGCCACAATGGGCGGCGCGGAAGCGGGCACGAAATACAAAGCCTTCCTCCGCAGCGCCACCAAGGGCGGCGAGGCGCTGGGGCTCAAGTTCACAGACGTCAACAACCAGCTCCTGAGTATGCCGGAGATCCTCGACATCCTGCGGGGCAAGTTCGGCGAGACAATGGACGCCGCCGAGAAGATGGAACTGCAGAAAGCCTTCGGCGACACCGAGGCCGTGGCGCTCATCGACCTGATGTATAACAAGGTCGGCGACCTGCAGGACAACATCGTCAATATGTACGGCTCGCTCGGAAAGGGCGTGTCGGTCACGGAGCAGATGGCCTCCGCCATTCAGGAGACGGAGCCGGAACGCTTCGAGCGACTCAAGCAGCGCATCCACAACGTCACCGAGAGCATCGGCAACTCCTTGCTCCCCACGGTCAACGACCTGATGAGCAAGGGCGAGGGCGTGCTGACGAAGGTCGGCTCGTGGATTGAGAAGAACCAAGAGCTCGTCAAGGTCATCATGCTCATCGTTCTTGCGGTGGGCGGTTTCCTCGCCGTAGGCGGCACGCTGATCGCCCTGATCTCCGGCGTCGGCCTCGTCGTGACAAAAACGGTCAGCGCGTTCAAGATACTCAAGGGCGGCTTCGCACTGGCGCGAGGGGCGCTCGCACCGCTCATATCCTCGGTGTGGAGCTTCACGGCGGCGCTGCTGGCCAACCCCGTCACATGGGTCGTCATCGGCATTGTGGCCCTCATTGCGGCGCTGGTGCTGCTCTACAACAAGTGTGAGTGGTTCCGCAATGCGGTCAACTCCGTCATCAACTTCTTCAAGGAAGCGCTGACGGCGGTGGGCTCGGTCGCGAAGTCGGTGTTAGAAGGCATCGGGAACGTGATCGGCTCCGTCATGGACGCGGCAAAGGCGACCGTGTCCGAGAAGCTGTCCAACATCAAGACAGCCTACGAGGAACACGGCGGCGGCATTTCCGGCGTCGCAGCGGCGGCGATGGAGGCGGTCAAGGGCTGGTACACGGCGGGCTACACCTTCATCGACAACCTCACGGGCGGCAAGCTCTCGGAGATCCGTGAGAAGTTCTCGACGGCCATGAGCAACATCGTCCAAGGCGTCTCACAGAAGTTCACCGACGCACGCACCGCCTTCTCCAACGGCCTGAACAACATCAAGAACGCCGTCTCCGGCGCGGTCACGTGGTTCTTCGAGTCCGGCAAACGGATCGTGTCCACCTTTGCAAACGGCATCAAGTCCGCCTTCAGTAGCGCGGTCGAGGCCGTAAAGGGCGGCTTGCAGAAGATCCGCAACCTCCTCCCGTTCTCTGACGCGAAGGAGGGGCCGCTGTCCACGCTGACCCTGTCCGGCCAACGCACCATGACTACCTACGCTCACGGCCTGACGCTGGCGGGCGACGCCCCGGCAGAGGCGATGAACAAGAGCCTCCAGCAGGTGCAGGGCGCTCTTGACCGCGAGCCAGAGAAGAAGATCGACCTCGGCGGCGGGAAGAAGGACAAGGATGAGAGCGGCGATGAGGGCGGCTCCGGTAAGGGCAAGCAGGTCATCATCCACAAGCTGCTCATCCCGGTCGACCTCAAGAAGATCAAAGACCTGCAGCAGCTCCTCGCTCTTTTGCAGGAGGTCGAGGACTACGCAGCGGCCAACGAGGACGGCGAACCCGGCGACGACGAGGACGCCGCCCCGGCCCCGGCATAAGGAGGACGCTATGATCTATGTAGAAGACGAGCTGATCAAGCTCAACGGCGTTGTCCTCCCCGGTCTCGTCAAAAGCATCGAGGTCATTGAGACCGCGAAGGTGGACGAGCAGGAGGTCGAGGGCAGCGCCACCAAGCCGAAACAGGCAACGGGCTACGAGGACGCCAAGGTCAACATCGAGCTGATCATTGACGACACGCCCTCGCAGACCAAGTACCAGCGATACGCAACGCTCCGGGCGATCTTCCGTTCGCCCGGGCAGAGCGTGCCGCAGCCCATCCCCATCGTCAGCGAGGACACCGCCGCACACGGCGTGGAGAAGGTCATCTTCAAGAAGCTGTCCCACAAGGGCGAGAACAAGCGCGGGCAGCTCACGGCCACGCTGGAACTGTGGGAGTACATCCCGCAGACCATCACGGCAAAGTCCGGCTCCAGTTCCGGCTCCGGCAAGTCTGGCGGCAGCTCGGCGAGCAACCTGAAGGCGAACTACAAAGACTACCTGAGCAACGACCGGGGCAAATCCCCCGCGCGGGATGACGCGGACACCACGGCGGCGATGAATAAAGTGACCGCCATGCCGTACTAAGGAGGCTACCGTGGAAACGAAAGAGCTTTACTATCCGCAGATCTCGGCACAGGCTGGTTCCTACACCTTCGAGGAGGGCGTGGAGCTTGAGATCTATTCCTCGAAGTCCTCTTATTTTGATTGGGCGAAGATCCGCTTCACGAGCCAGTTCCGTCCGAAGCTCTCACTCAAGAAGAAAGACCCTGCCACCATCCAACTTGGCTATGACGGCTCGCTGGAGGATGTGTTCACGGGCTTCGTCTCCGGCAACTACAACGGCGGGACGTATGCCAACGAGGTCGCACTGAAGGATGAGATGCTGCTCATGGAGGAGACGATCATCAACGACACCTTTCTCGACACCACGCCGCAGGAGCTGATCTCGTACTTCCTTGCACAGGCGGGCCTGTCCAAAATGAAGCTCTCCAGCAAGACCTACCCGACGCGCAAGATGCTCCCCATTCGGAAGCAGACCGCCGTCCAAGCGATCAACGCCGTCAATGCGGCATGGGGGCTTCGCGTTCCGTTCTTCTTCTCGGGCGGCGTCTTCTATTGGGACGAGAAGCCGGAGCAGAAGAAGGTCTACACCTTCGAGCACGGCGTGAACATCCTCAACCTGCGCCGCGCGGGTGGCGTGTGGGAGCTGGAGACAGTCTCCGCACCGTTCATCAAGCACTCCCACAAAATAAACCTCATCCATCCGCAGGTGAGCGGTGAGGTCGAGGTCTCCAAGGTGGTCAGTAAGACCAACGACTCCGGCTTCATCCGCACCTACATCTATTTCTGACCCCGAAAGGAGGGAACCGACGTGCTCGAAGAAATGGTCGCGTCCGTTATGAAGAAGACGCTGGCGCAGGACTTCCCGCATCTGAAGCTCCCCGCCGCCGTATTCGCCACCATCGACTCGGCGGCAAAGAGCGACGCCTTTGACATCGAGGAGCTGATCGTCCACAACGAAGTGACGGGCGAGGTGTTCAAGGCGCACATCACCTCCTACTGGTACGAGTACAAACTCACCGTCATCGACCGCTTCGGCAACCCCGACGCCAACTATCCCGCGCTTCCGGGAATTAAGTCTAAGAAACAGTTCAAGGCCGGGGCAGTCGTGGCCGTCGCGCTTCCCTACGGCGACCTCACCCCTGCAATCATCGGGGAGGTGGAGCTATGACGGGCCTGAACGATACGGACATCCGGCTCAACAGCGAGTGGCAGCTCACACAGGCCACAGACGGCGACGCGCCGCTCTGCTCGGGGCTGGAGTGTCTGTATCAAAACATCGTCCTTGAGGCGCTCACGCAGCCGGGAGACGTCTTCTATGACGCCGAGTTCGGCTGGGGCCTGTATGACTTCATCCAGTCCGAGGACACGGAGCTGACCCGTCTGGAGATCACCCAGCGGGTGCGGCTCAAGCTGCAGAAGCGGGAGGTCATCCTCCCGGAAAGCATTGAGATCAGCATTGCGTTCGAGGATGACGCGGTCGTGCTGCACTGTTCCTTCCGCTTCGCGGAGGAGGACGAGCGGCGCGAGCTGGACGTCATCATCGGCGCGGTGAGCGTGGAGGTGGTATCAGAATGATCGACAAAGAAATACTGGACGCCGTTCTCCCTCTGCCCACGCTGGACGAGCTGAAGGAGCAGAAGGTCGAGGAGCTGAAGGACGAGGGCTTCGTCATCAGCAACTTCCATTCGGGCGGCGTGTTCTACACGATGCTCATGATCGTGCTGCGCATCAAGGTCGAGGTCATTGAGCTGCTCCGTGCCGTGCTGAACAATATGTTCGTTTCCCACGCGGGCGGCGCATGGCTCGACCTGAAGATGGCGGACTACTCCAAAAAGCGCAAGAAAGCGCAGAAGACGCAGGGCTTCGTCACCGTCAGCCGCACCGACATGACGGGCGAGGCGGTCAAAATCCCCAAGGGGCACGTCTTCAAGAGCATCCTCGACATCAACGGCGAGGAGCTGCGCTTCTTCGTACTGGAGGCAGCGACGCTGCAAAAGGGCGCGTCCTCCGTGGACGTGCTGGTGGAGGCCGAGACAGAGGGTAGCCGCTACAACGTCCCCGCTGGGCAGATTACGCGCACGCTGACCTACCTTGGCGACGCCACATTCAGCAACGCCGAGGACTGGATCGTGCGGGAAGGTAGCGACACCGAGGACGACGAGAGCGCGAGGGCGCGGACACTCCGCTCGTGGTCGGAACTGGCGCAGCGGGCGACGGAGGACACCTTCGTTGACGCGGCGGAGTCCGTCCCCGGCGTGCTGTTCGCACAGGCCGACTGCAACCACCCGCGCGGGCAGGGCACGGTGGACGTCATCGTGACAGGCACGGCGGGTGAGGCGACGGAGGGACTGCTTGCAGCAGTAAGAGAAGCCGTTGACAAGATCGCTGGCCCGTATGATAATATTCTTGTGAAGTCCTCTGTGACCGTCTCGCAGAATATCTCCGTCACGGTCACGACTGATACGGCAGACACGGACGAGGCGGTGGAGAACCGAATCAAGGCGATCCTCACCGAGCTGCTGGCCGTGCGCCGCAGCCGCAAGCTCAACGAACTGACCTTGTCCGACATCAACCACGCGATCCGCAGCGGCTACAGCGGGGCCACCAACGCGGCGGTCTCCGAGCCGGAGGCGGATGTGAAGCTGGGCAAGGACAAGGTCATCATCCTCGGCGACGTCTCCGTGACGATCGAAAGGGAGTGAGCGGATGAAGCAGTTTGACACCTTCAGCGAGTATATGTTCGACCTGCTCTTCGCCCCTTTGAAGAAGGGCCGGAAGACGGCCAACCAGCTCCGCATCTTCTTCAAGGTCATGGGACGCGAGTTCGACGACCTGAAGGCGGCAATCTTCCGCGTGCGCAACGAGGCGAACGTCGCAAGCTGCTCGGAGGTCATGCTCCCTGTGCATGGGCAAGACCGGGATATGCCGCGACTGGAGGGCGAGGACGCCGAAGCCTATCGGACGCGCCTGTCCATGAAGGGGATCATCTCACAGTGGAGCGGCACGCGGCGCGGCGTTCTCTACGCGCTGACCGCGCTCGGC
>DBGBZQ010000096.1:0-44527 GCA_048368115.1 Collinsella sp. | reverse complement strand
CGGCAGCACCCAACGGGCCCTCTCGGGGGCAGGGACGTTCGGCCGTGCGCGGGCGCCCGGTCGGCGGCCCGTTCTGGGCGCGCCTCAATCGTAGCCCGAGACAGTCCCGGGCTGACAATTTCGACTGTAATGGACGTTCTTGTTTGACTAGTCGGTTAAGAACGTCCCCAACGACTAGTCGGATTGCTAGTTTGTGCGGGTTGTGGTTTTGGGAGCTGCGGGAATTTAAGATACTGTACAACTGTACGTTAAATCATCTTCGTAGTATATTGCTACCCGCAAAACTCAGCACCATTGTGCCGCGAGGCACTAAAGCGTCTACGTACAATGGTTGTCGATAGTACGATTCGATTCAACGACAGGATGGATGGTCCAAGCGTGAGTCTCGGCAGCAAACTATCCAACGCAAAGGTCTCCTTTGCGATATTTAAGCGCGACATTAAGCGACTGCTTATGAACCCCGTCGCCCTGGTGGTTACCCTGGGCGTGTGCGTCATTCCCTCGCTGTATGCCTGGTACAACATCGTTGCCAACTGGGATCCGTACGGAAATACCCAGGGCATTAAAATCGCCATCGCCAACAACGATCAGGGCACCCAGAATGACCTAGTGGGCGAGCTTAACGCAGGCGATAAGGTGGTCGACCAGCTCAAGGAGAACGACCAGCTTGGCTGGACCTTCGTCGACTCGGCGGCAGATGCCAAAGAGGGCGTCGAAAGTGGCGAATACTATGCTGCCATCGTGATTCCCAAGAACTTCTCCAACAATCTCGTCTCGATGCTCGACGGCAATTACCATCAGCCGAAGCTCACCTATTACGTCAACGAGAAAAAGAGCGCCATTGCGCCCAAGGTCACCGATACCGGTGCCAACACCATCGAGGAGCAGATCAACTCGGAGTTTGTCTCCACGGTGGGCGAGACCGTCGCGGGCATTGCCAAAGATGCTGGCATCGACCTTAAAGACAAGGCAACCCAGACCCAGGATTCGCTGGCGGGCTCGGTGTCCGAGGCGTCTGATACCCTGGGCGAAGTACGCGATTCCATCGGCGACATGAACACCGCCATCGACAAGACGAGCAACTCGATTGCTTCGGCCGATGCTGCGCTGGCGGGCCTGCAGGGACAGGCGCCTTCGCTAACGCAGGCAATCGCTCAGGGTAATGATCTGCTGGGCGAAGCTCGCACCACGGCTGGCAAGTCCATCACCTCGCTCTCCAAGGCGCTCTCGGAGGGCAGCATCGTGCTGAGTAAGACATCGGCTTCTGCGAACGCCGCGATTGGCAAACTCGCCGGTACGGTTACGTCCACGACCACTCGTATCGACAACTCGCTCGAATCCCTTCAGGCGACGATTGACCACAACAGCGCTGTCATCGAGCGCCTGCAGATTCTCGCTAACGATACGTCGACGGGATCGGAGGACGCCGACGCGCTCATCGCATCGACTATCAATTCGCTTCGCGAGCAAAACCAGAAGCTGCAGAGCATCAAGGATGGCCTTTCTGCACAGTCGAGCGCCATGGCAAACGACGCTACGGCAATCTCGAACGCGAGCAACGCACTCAACGCGGCAATTCAGACCGGTACGGCTAACCTCGGTCAGGCTCAGACCGATCTGGGGCAGAACGCGCTGCCGAAGGCTTCGAGCGCGCTTGACTCCTTTGCCGCCGTTTCGGGCGATTTGACCGGCATTGTGTCGGGTATGACCCCCACGATAGCGAGCGCGCGCGGCACGCTGGCGCAGCTCGACGCCACGCTCAAGCAGGCAAAGACCACGCTGTCTCAAACCGACGCCTCTCTTGCCAAGGTTCAGGACAAGCTCGCGACCGCCGCCAATGACATTGCGGCGCTACAGACCTCTGAGTCTATGGGCGAGTTAGCCGACCTCATGGATGTCGACGTTAATGACGTGGCAGATTTCATGGCATCACCGGTTGAGCTGACGTCCAAGTCAATCTATCCGGTCAAGAGCTTTGGCTCGGGCATCGCTCCCTTCTACACCAATCTGGCGCTGTGGGTAGGTGGCTATGTGCTCATCGCTATCTACAAGCTCGAGGTCGACCGCGAGGGCATCGGTAGCTTTACGGCGCGTCAGGGCTACTTTGGCCGCTGGCTGCTGATGGTGATCCTGGGTGCGTTCCAGGCCATCATCGTTACGGTGGGCGATTTGGTGATTGGCGTGCAGTGCGTCAACCCGCTGCTGTTCGTGCTGGGCGGCATCGCTATCTCGTTCACCTACGTCAACATCATCTATGCGCTGTCCACCACGTTTAAGCATATCGGTAAAGCCATTGGCGTCATCCTCGTCATTGTGCAGATCCCCGGCTCGTCGGGCATGTATCCCATCGAGATGATGCCCGGCTTCTTCCAGTGGCTGCACCCGCTGCTGCCCTTCACCTATGGCATCAACCTGCTGCGCGAGACCGTCGGTGGCATGTATTCGTTCAACTACCTGTTCAACCTGTGCATCCTGGGCGTGTTCCTGATCGTGGCGCTCTTTATCGGTCTGCAGCTGCGCCCGTTGCTGCTCAACCTCAACCTGCTCTTTGATAAGCAGCTTTCCACGACGGGCCTCATGATCTGCGAGTCCAACGACCTGCCGCGCCAGCGCTATTCGCTGCGCACGGCCATGCGCGTCATGCTCGATTCGGATTCGTACCGTCGCGAGCTGCTCGATCATGCCGTGGCGTTTGAGCATCGCTACCCGTACTACATCAAGGGCGGTTTTGCCGCCGTGGTAGGCGTGCAGGTTCTGCTCTTTGTGCTTTCGACGGTGCTCGATATCGACAATAACGGCAAGATCATCCTGCTCGTTATCTGGATCATTTCGGTTATCGCCATCTGCGGCTGGCTCATCAACATCGAGTACATCCGTGCGAGCCTCAATACCCAGATGCGTATCTCGGCGCTTTCGGACGAGGACCTGCGCCGCGAGATGCGCGAGCACACGGCTGCCATCCCTGCTGCCCGTCGCATGTTTGGTCTCAACGCCAGCGAGCGGGGCACCAAGGACAGCGAACAGCCCACGAGCCGTCTGCCGCATATCGGTGCGCATCGTAAGGCTCAAGATGTCGACGACGTTGACAACGTAAGCGGAAACGACGGGGACACCACCCCGCTTGGCAAGCACTCTAAAGGAGGTGAGGCATAAATGAAAAACATCCTGCACCTGTTTAAGCGCGATGTCCAAAACGTGTCTCGCTCCGTGATCGGTATGGTCGTCGTGATGGGCCTGATCATCGTGCCGTGCCTGTACGCGTGGTTTAACATCGCCGGAAGCTGGGATCCCTACGGCAATACCGGCAACCTTAAAATTGCAGTGGTCAACACCGACGAGGGCTACGAGAGCGATCTGATTCCCGTCGAGGTCAATGTGGGCGAAAACGTAACCGCCACCCTGCGCGGCAACGAGAACTTCGACTGGGTCGTCCTCAACGACCGCGATAAGGCGATTGAGGGCGTTAAGTCGGGCGCGTACTACGCTGCCGTCGTTATCCCTAAAACGTTTAGCGCCGATATGATGACGCTTTTCTCGACCGAGGTGAAGCACGCCGATATCGAGTTCTACGAGAACCAGAAGGCCAACGCCATCGCGCAGATCGTGACCGAGAAAGGCTCGAGCGCCGTCCAGAGCCAGGTCAACGAGACCTTTACCAAGACCATCACGACTATCGGTCTTAAAACCGTGTCCAGCCTGCTCGACTATATGAGCACCGACCAGGTGAGCAACTTTATCGCCAATCTGTCCTCTACGCTGGGCGATTCGGTCGAGGACCTGCAGGACGTTCAGGCGAGCGCGAAGTCGCTCGCGGGCATTTTGAGCTCTACGTCCGATTCGCTGACATCGGCGGGCGGCATGCTCAAGCAGACGGGCACCGTCGATGAGTCGACGAAGCAGCTGATGGAGCACGCCAAGAGCGGCATCAATGATTCCAAGGAAGCGCTCAAGGCCGCCAGCGATGCCGTTGACGCGGCGATTGACGGAAGCGCGGGCTCGTTCGACAACGTGTCCGCCGAGCTTGCGAAGGCATTCGATGCCGCGAATCAGCATGTTGACCTTACGGTGTCTCAGCTCAACGAAGCCGCAGCGGCGCTCAATACGCGTGCTGACGATATCGATGCGATGGCCGATCGGCTCCGCAACCTTGCCGACCAGGTGAGTGATGACAAGCTCAAAGACGGCCTCAAGTCCGCTGCGACGTCGCTGGGCAGAATTGCCGTGGAGTACCGCAACAATGCGAAGGACCTGACGGCGACCGCAAAGTCCCTTTCGGACAGCATGGCGGAGGTCAACAACTCGCGCGCCGAGGTCGACCAGGCCATCGCCGATGCCAAAGCGGGTATCTCGGGTGCCAAGTCCGATTACGATTCTACGTTCTCGGTTAAGGCCAAGGAGCTCAAGAAGACCATTTCGGGCGTTCTGGATTCCCTGAACGGTATCTCGGGTGACTTGGATAGCGCCGTGAGCGGTCTGACCGACGCCTCTGGTTCGCTCGCGAAGGGTCTCTCCAAGGCTGCAAAGCTGGTCAACAAGGCTTCCGATCAGCTGGGCGAGGCGTCGGACAAGATCAGTGCCTTTAAGGACGAGCTTGATAGCGCTCTGATATCGGGTGACCTGGCCATGATTAAGACAATGATTGGCAGCGACCCCGATGCCCTCGCCGTGTCGCTTTCCGGCCCCGTTGCGCTCGATCGCAAGCCGGTCTACCCGATCCGCAACTACGGCTCGGCCATGGCGCCGTTCTATACGATTTTGTCGCTGTGGGTGGGCTCGATTGTTCTGGCGGCCATGATGAAGGTCTCGGTTGACGATGAGCTTATCAACGAGCTCATCCCCGTGCGCCTGCACGAGATCTACCTGGGTCGCTACCTGTTCTTTGGCGGTCTGGCTCTGCTGCAGGCAACGCTCGTGTGTGCGGGCGACATCCTGTTCTTTGGCATTCAGTGCGACGACCCGCTGCAGTTTGTGCTGGCGGGCTGGGTCGCGAGTCTCGTGTTCTCCAATATCGTCTACACGCTTACGGTATCGTTTGGAGATATCGGCAAGGCCCTTGCCGTCGTGCTGCTGGTCATGCAGGTCGGCGGTTCGGGCGGTACGTTCCCCATCGAGATGACCGGCCCCGTGTTCCAGGCGATCTACCCGTTCCTGCCGTTCACCCATGGCATCAACGCCATGCATGCTGCCATGGCCGGCGCCTACCATATGGAGTACTGGGTTGAGTTGGGCATTCTGGCGAGCTATCTGATTCCGTCGCTGGCCCTGGGCGTCGTCTTCCGTCGCCCGGTTATCAAAGCCAACGACTGGATCATCGAAAAGCTGGAGTCAACCAAATTGATTTAATGCAGCGACGTAAACGCCGTCGGAACATCGAGGCCTTCCAACCCGATGCTTTAGCGTAGTGAATTGCACGGGTTGCTTGGTTGTTGTTACAGTAGCGGGGCGTGCCGGGGGTCCGGTGCGCCCTGTTTTTATTTGACCATGAGGCGGCACGCAGCCATACGCGTGCGGACACCACGCCCAGATTGAGTGCGAGGATGTTCCATGGCACAATACGCTGCCAACGAAATCGAAAACTTGCCCGATAGCCCCGTTGCTCGCGAGGACCTGGGTGCGGGCGGCACCTCCCGTGGTGCCGGCGCTCGCTCGCCGCTGTTCTGGAAGGTTCTGCTCCTTTCGGTGGCGGTCATCTGGGGCTACTCCTTTACCACTATGAAGGACGCACTCGGCACCATTCCGGTGTTCGCGCTGCTCTATGTACGCTTTCTGCCCGCAGCGTTGGTCATGTTTGCCGTCTTCCACAAGCGCATCATCGCGCACCTCAACGCTCGCAACCTGATCGTTGGCCTGAGTATGGGCGTGCTCATGTGGGCGGCCTATGCGTTGCAGACGGTCGGTCTGGCACATACTACGGCGGGCAAGAATGCTTTTTTGACGGGCACGTATTGCATCCTTGTACCGTTCGCGAGCTATTTCCTGAGCGGCGAAAAGCTCACGCGCTACAACTTGGGTGCCGCGCTGCTGTGCCTAGCGGGCATTGGCCTCGTCGCACTCGATAGCGTTGAATTCAACATTGGTGACGTCATTACGCTGGCGGGTGCGGCCTTTTTCGCCATCCAGATGGCGGTGACTGCCAAGTACGGTCGCAAAATGGACATCAACGTCATCACGTTTTGGATGTTTGTGGGCAACGGCGTGCTGAGCCTGGCAACGTCGCTGCTATTCGAGACCCAAGCGCCTCTGTCCGTGTGGACGCCGAGCTTTATCACTGCGATGGCGTTTCTCTCGGTGGGCTGCACATGCGTGGCTCTGCTCATCCAAAACGTCGGCCTGGCGCATGTCCCGGCCTCGACGGGCTCGCTGCTCCTTTCGATGGAGTCGCCTTCGGGTGTGCTGTTCTCGGTGCTGCTGATGGGGGAGGCGCTCACCTCGCGTCTGCTCGCCGGCTTCGCGCTCATCTTCCTGTCGATTATCTTGAGCGAGACTCACTTCGATTTTTTGCGTCGAAAGCCGCGCCCGCAATTGTAAACAACTTGTTGCGCCGCCCTCCCGGGGCGGCATTTTTTATGCCTCGCCCTTAAAGTAGTACCTTGCACTTTATGCTATCAAAGTGCTTGCTGCAAAAACGATACTGGAGGGCATCTATGGCACCAGCTTTGTCCGATCTTCAACCGCAATCAGCGCCCAAGGCCACCGCAGCGGCGCAGACCGCTATCGGTGACGGTCTTGTTGCAGAAGCTCAGGCTTTTGCAGACGAGCTCGCTGCGTGGCGACACGATCTACACCAGATGCCCGAGCTGGGTAATAGCCTCCCACAGACCTCTGCGTATATCCAAGCGCGCCTGACCGAGATGGACATCCCGTTTGCCACGCTCGTCGATGGTTCCTGCGTTGTGGGCCTTGTCGGCGCCGGTGCCGCCGCGGCCCAGGGTAATGGCGTCTGCACGAATGAGCAGGCCGGTACGGTCATCATGCTCCGTGGCGACATGGACGCCCTGCCCGTTGCCGAGGAATCCGGCGAGCCCTTTGCATCCACCAACGGCTGCATGCACGCTTGCGGTCACGATATGCACGCGACGGCGCTGCTTGGTGCGGCTCGTATGCTCAAAGCGCGCGAGGCAGAGCTTGTTGATGCCAACGCCACGGTTAAGTTGCTGTTCCAGCCGGGCGAGGAAACCTTTGAGGGTGCCCGCGCCGCCATCGCCGACGGCTTGCTCGAGAACCCGCGTCCTCAGGTCGCCTTTGCCATGCATGTCAATAGCCAGTCGCCGCTTGGTTTGGTGCTCTACGGCAGCCCGGCGCTCTCGGGCGTGTACGGTTTTCGCATCACGCTTCAAGGCAAGGGCGGCCATGGCTCGAGCCCCGAGATTTGCATCGACCCCATCACGGCCGGCGTGCATGTGCATCTGGCACTTCAGGAGCTCATCTCCCGCGAGGTGCCGGCGGCCAAGGAGGTCGCGCTTACTGTGGGTAAGTTCGCCGGCGGTCAGGCCGCAAATGTCATTCCCGACACTTGTGTGCTCGAGGGGACGCTGCGTGGCTTCGATGTCGAGCTCATGGCTCATCTCAAGGAACGTATTGCCGAGGTCGTCAACGGTGTGGCCGCAACGTATCGCACGCCGGCGACTATCGAGACGCTCTCGGATGTTCCCCCGCTCGTACTCGATGACGACATGACCCAGGCGTCGCTTGGCTACGTGGGCGCGGTGCTGCCCAAGGCCGCCTTCCTGCCGCTGTTCCATGCCATGGCGAGCGAGGACTTTGCGCTGATCTCGAGCGAGATCCCGAGTGCGTACTTTACCGTGGGCGCTGCCGTGACTGATACGGACGAGCATTTTGCTCAGCATCATCCCAAGGCGCGTTTTAGCGATGCCGAGCTGCCACTTGGCGCCGCGGCTTACACGGCGGTCGCTTTGGGCTATATCGCCGACCACCGGTAGTACCCAACCTTGCCTTTCAAGCCTGCGGGCATGGCCATAAGGCCTATGCCCTTGTCTTTCAAGGCAATCTTGGGCACTACCGGCGCCCGGCTTTGTCATCATGGCCACGTGTTACACGATTTTCGTTAACTGCATGAGCCTGTTTCAGCCGCTCATCGTCAGCGACCTCGGGATCACGCTTGCGCAGTACAACGTCTCCAATGCCATCTCCACCGTGGTGAGCGTTATCGGCTCACTTGTCATTGGCCATGTTGCCGATAAAGTAAGCGGTCGCGTTTTGGGCTCCCTAACCGTTGTCGCTACCTCTGCCGTTCTTGCCGGCATGAGCTTTGTCGGTGAGCTGTGGCAGGTCTACGTGCTCTTTTCTGTTCGCTCCGTTCTGTCTGTGGCTGCCCTGGAAGCCGAATGGATGCTCGTACCATCATTCGGTTTCCAAGGCGGCCACGGGCCTACGAAATGATCCGCTTTCCTCCGTCCCCAACAGATCACGTGATCCGAAGGGGACGGAGGAAAGCGGATCGCAAACAGCGGCGGTGCGTCAGGCCGAACGAGTCCCCATACCCTCGTTCGGTCAGATGCACCGCCGCTGTTTGTGTTTGTGCCGTATAATGTCCACTACCTATGACGCGATACAAAAGAAAGGTGTTTGCCCATGCAGGCACAGAAGGCGGAGGGAACCCGCGACCTTATCGGCGCCGAGATGCGCGCCTGGCAAAAGATGCAGCAGATCGCTGCCGGCGTGTTCGAGCCGTTTGGCTTTAAGCCCATCGAGACGCCCGCGATCGAGCAGGTTGACGTGTTTGTCCACGGTATCGGCCAGTCGACCGACGTCGTGCGCAAGGAGATGTTCCGCGTGTTTAGCGGCGCCAACCTGGAGCGCGTCTTTACCGAGGGCACCGACACCAAGCTTAAGCCCAAGCAGCGCCTGGCCCTTCGTCCCGAGGGCACGGCCGGTGTGGTGCGCGCCGTCGTGGAGAACAACCTGGTGCCCCAGGGCTCTACGCCGTTTAAGGCCTATTACGCCGAGGCCATGTTCCGTGGCGAGCGCCCCCAGAAGGGACGCCTGCGCCAGTTCCACCAGGTGGGCATCGAGTGGCTCGGCGCTCCCGATCCGGCTGCCGACGCCGAGTGCATCATCATGCTCATGGAGTTCTACAAGCGCCTGGGCTTCGATCTGTCCAAGCTTCGCCTGCTCATTAACTCGATGGGCGATGCGCAGTGCCGTCCGGCATATCGCGAGCAGGTCAAGCAGTTTATCCTCGATCACGCCGACGAGATGTGCGACGAGTGCCGCGAGCGCGCCGAGCTCAACCCGCTGCGCGCCTTCGACTGCAAGAACGACCATTGCCGCGAGATCATGGCCGACGCTCCGCTGATGGGCGACAACCTGTGCGATGAGTGCCGCGAGCACTACGAGCAGGTCAAGCGCTATCTGGACGCCGCCGGTATCGAGTATGTCGAGGATCCCACCCTGGTGCGCGGCCTGGACTACTACACCCGTACTGTCTTTGAGGTCGAGGCTCCCGGCGCCGGTGTCGGCTCCATCGGTGGTGGCGGTCGCTACGATGGCCTCGTTGAGCTCGAGGGCGGTAAGCCCACGGCGGGCGTCGGCTTTGCCGTCGGCTTTGAGCGCGCCCTGCTGGCCCTGCAGGCCTTTGGCAGCGACCTGGGTGCCGAGGAGGTCCCGTGCGTCTACGTTGCCAACGCCGGCAAGGAGCTGCGTCAGAACGTCTTTACCATTACGCAGCAGCTTCGCGCTGCAGGGATTGTGACCGAGGCCGACTATCAGGGCCGTTCGCTCAAGGCCCAGTTTAAGCAGGCCGATAAGGTGGGCGCCAAGCTCATCCTGGTCTTGGGTGGCGACGAGCTTGCCGCCGGCAAGGTCAAGGTGCGCGACATGCAGAGTCACGACGAGGTTCTCGTCGATTTGGCCAACGTGGTCGAGGCGGTTCGCGAGCGCCTGTAGCGCATGTTTTTTGAGCTGCGGGCCTGCTAACGTGCCCTGCTCATGGAGAGCGATTGTTACGGGGGTGTTTCGCATTTATGCGGAATGCCCCCGTTTGCATATGCCGTCCACCGAGAAATACGACCATTTGGGGCAAAAAGCCTTGCAATGCAGAAAATACTTTTGTGTGGTAAAGCGCAATCAGCTTCGAAAGTTTTTGCCGAGTGCCTATAATAAATACCGCATGTTACGTGCATAGAAGGAGGAATGGGAGGAAACGTGGCTGAGAACCTAAGCAACCAGTCTGTACCCGAAGCTGCGGCGCGTGTCGCTGCCGTGGTCAACCGCCTCGTTAACCGAATCGGCTCGAATGCCGAGTCCAGGGAGCGTCTCGCCGAGATCGAGATCCCCGAGGAGCTGCGCGACAATCTGGCGCTGTTCTTGCGCCTGGAGCGCCGTGTGCTTAGCGAGTATGATCCCGAGATCGCGGACCTGTTCGACAAGATTTTGACAGCCGAGATTGTGGTCAATGCCGGCAACCCCGGTACCTGCGCTGCCGACGAAGCCGTCGACGAGCAGGGCGTGCCCACCGCCGACGAGCCCACTGCCGTGGCATTTCGTGAGGTCGTCGATTTGATCGACAGCCTGCCGCTCGATAAGCAGCAGGTCATCGTTCGCGCCTTTACGAGCTTTTTCCATCTGGCAAACCTGTCGGAGGAGAACTACCGTGTGGCGCAGCTGCGCGAGCGCGAGGCCGGTGCGTCGACCGATACCGAGGTCGATCCTGCCAACGAGCTTACCGTTGCCTATCACCAGCTGGTGAATGAGCTGGGTGTCGAGGGTGCCAACGAGCTGCTCGACAAGCTCGAGTTCCACCCTGTCTTTACCGCACATCCCACCGAGGCCCGTCGTAAGGCCGTCGAGGGCAAGATCCGCCGTATCTCCAACCTGCTGGAGGAGCGTCCGCGTCTGGGCGGCTCCGACCTGGTGGAGAACGAGCGCCATATGCTGCAGGAGATCGACGCCCTGGTGCGTACGAGTCCCATCGCGCTCAAGAAGCCCACGCCGGTCGAGGAAGCCGATACCATCATCGACATCTTCGATAACACGCTGTTCGACGTTATCCCCGTTATCTATCGTCGTTTTGACGATTGGGTGCTGGGCGACAAGGCCGGTACTGTGCCGCCGCTGTGCCCGGCGTTCTTCCATCCCGGCAGCTGGATCGGTTCCGACCGCGACGGTAACCCCAACGTCACCGCCAAGGTGAGCCGTGAGGTCGCCGCCAAGTACTTTACGCACATGGTGCTCAAGCTCGAGGACAAGTGCCGCCACATCGGCCGCAACCTCACGCTCGAGGCTACCTACAGCAAGCCGTCGGCCGAGCTCATTAACCTGTGGAACCATCAGGTCGAGATGAGCCCTCGTTACACGGCCCGCGCCGAGCTGATCTCCGAGCACGAGCCGCATCGCGCCGTCATGCTCGTCATGGCCGACCGCCTGAACGCCACCGTCCGTCGTATCACCGACACCATGTACCACAGCGCCGACGAGTTCCTGGATGACCTGCGCGTCGTCCAGCGTTCGCTGGCCGCCTGCGGTGCCGTCCGTGCTGCCTACGGCCCGGTCCAAACCATCATCTGGCAGGTCGAGTCCTTCGGCTTCCATATGGTCGAGATGGAGTTCCGTCAGCACTCCGTGGTGCATGCCCGCGCCCTTAAGGATATCCACGAGAACGGTATCCATGGCGACCTGCAGCCCATGACGCGCGAGGTCATCGATACCTTCCGCGCTATCGGCTCCATCCAAAAGCGCTACGGCAAGAAGATGGCGCACCGCTACATCATCTCGTTCACCAAGAGCGCCCAGCATGTGGCCGACGTCTTTGAGCTTGCCCACCTGTCCTTTGCACACGAGGAGGATGTCCCCGAGCTCGACGTGATCCCGCTGTTCGAGCAGCTCGAGGACCTCGAGGGCTGCGTCGACGTGCTCGACCAGATGCTTACGCTGCCCGTGGTGCAAAAGCGCCTTGCCCAGACCAACCGCCGCATGGAGGTCATGCTGGGCTATTCCGACTCCTCCAAGGACGCCGGTCCTACCACGGCCATGCTCGCGCTGCACTCCGCGCAGGAGCGCATCGCCAAGTGGGCCGAGAAGAACGATATCGACCTGGTGCTCATGCACGGTCGCGGCGGTGCCGTGGGCCGTGGTGGCGGCCCGGCCAATAAGGCCGTGCTGGCGCAGCCCAAGGGTTCGGTCAACTGCTTCTTTAAGCTCACCGAGCAGGGCGAGGTCATCTTTGCCCGTTACGGCAACCGCACGCTGGCTCAGCGCCATGTTGAGTCCGTTGCTGCCGCAACGCTTTTGCAGTCGGCCCCGAGTGTCGAGAAGACCAACACCGAGACCACGCAGAAGTTCTGGGATATGGCCGAGAAGCTCAACACCGCAAGCCACGAGCGTTATCTGGACCTGCTGAACACCGAGGACTTTACACCGTGGTTCTCGACCGTGACGCCGCTGACCGAGGTCGGTCTGCTGCCGATCGGCTCGCGTCCCGCCAAGCGCGGCCTGGGTGCCAAGTCGCTCGACGACCTGCGTACCATTCCGTGGATCTTCAGCTGGAGCCAGGCACGCATTAACCTGGCCGCTTGGTACGGCCTGGGCACCGCCTGCGAGCAGTTTGGCGATCTGGACCAGCTTAAGGCTGCCTACCAGGAGTGGCCGTTCTTCCGCACCTTTATCGACAACATCGAGATGTCGATCGCCAAGACTGACCAGCGCATCGCCAAGATGTATCTGCACCTGGGCGATCGCCAGGATCTATCCGAGAAGGTCTTCACCGAGATGCAGCTCACTCGTAAGTGGGTCCTTGCCATCGTCGGTGACGAGTGGCCGCTGCAGCGCCGCCGTGTGCTTGGCTGTGCCGTTCGCGTGCGCAACCCCTACGTCGACGCCCTGTCCATCGCCCAGGTCCGCGCCCTTCGCGAGGTGCGTATGAACCAGGACGAGATGACCGAGGAGAAGAAGGCCGAGTACATGAGCCTGATTCTTTCGACTGTGACCGGCGTCTCGGCAGGATTGCAGAACACGGGGTAATCGATAGCCCTGTAGTCGTCCGGGCCCGCCATCAGTTTACTTCTAGGCACGTCCTCGGACATGCAAGAAGCCCTCGCTGCGCACTTCGTGCGGCGAGGGCTTCTTGCGTCCTGCGGAGTGTGCCTAAAAGTAAACTAATGGCGGGCCCTGCGATGTCCGGTCTTCGGTGGATTACTGCTGGGGGAATAATGGCGCGCTTCGCGCGTTTGGAAAGGGCTTCGTGCTGCGGAATGCATTCAGAGGGAAACCCATCGGGTCCCTTCGTCCTCGGTCTTCAGGGATTGGGCTGAAGGGATTAAAGTGCGCTTCGCGCCTAATGCGGAGTGCGGCGAGGGCTTCTTGCGTCCTGCGGAGTGTGCCTAAAAGTAAACTAATGGCGGGCCCTGCGATGTCCGGTCTTCGGCGGATCAGCCGCTGGGTGAGGGTGGTGCTTGGGGCGACGTGCAAAAAACGGAGTTTTCAGCAGCCAAAGATTGGTGCATAAGGCTATGGGTGACGTTCGCGGCTCCTGTTGATGCTTTTGCATGACGATTGGGCTTTGTCGATGTTCATATATGGCTGGTTTCTCGCCGCATGCCATCCAGATGGGACGAGCTATGAGGACTATCTACCTTTTGAAAGACTTTTGGCACCAAAATCTTATCCCGCGATGCTGAATACTCGCAAAAATGCACGCTCCGGAGGGCACTACCCTGTTACGGCTAGAAATCCATGCGCCATTTTATGCAATTAATTAACGCATTTATGCAAAATGGCTTACGTGCGTACGTCTCGGGCTAGATGTTTGCCTCGGCGCTGCGTAAATCATCCTGTCTATAGTGTCTTTGACAGGCGGCCGCGGTCCCGTTTGGGGTCGCGGCCGTTTTGTTGTGGGTCAAATATGAACGTTGTGTTAATGAGTCGGTGGACGGTGGTGTTTTTCGGTGAGCGGCGTATCCTTCCAACGGTTTATCTAGTGTGTCAGTTGAAAGGAAGAGGGCGCTCGTCATTGTTTGAATGTGAACTGCCGTTTGACCACAAGACGTTGCATCTGGAGCTCGAGGATAAGAACTTCGCGGGTGTGATGGAAGGTCATCAAAACGAGTTTAAGACTACAAAATCGCAGGAAGAGCTGGTAGAGGAGTCGCTTGCCAATCCTTATGGCTCGCCTTCGCTCGAGGAGCTTTGTGCTGGCAAGAAGGATATCGTCATTATTAGCTCCGATCATACGCGTCCCGTTCCCTCGCGTGTGACGATGCCTATTCTGCTGCATCACATCCATTCTGCTGCGCCCGAGGCTCGCGTGCGTATTCTGGTTGCTACGGGTATGCATCGTCCGTCGACGCACGAGGAGCTCGTCAACAAGTACGGCGAGGAGATCGTTGCCAACGAGGAAATCGTTATGCACGTCGCGACCGATGACAGCATGATGAAAAAGATCGGCACCCTGCCTTCTGGCGGCGAGTGCATCATCAACAAGATTGCTGCCGATTGCGATCTGCTGCTTGCCGAGGGCTTTATTGAGCCGCACTTCTTTGCCGGTTTCTCTGGTAGCCGCAAGTCCGTTCTGCCTGGTATCGCCAGCTACAAGACCATCATGTACAACCACAACGGTCAGTTTGTGAACGATTCCCATTCGCGTGCCGGCAACCTGTGCCACAACCACGTGAGCGAGGACATGTTTGCCGCTGCCGAGATGGCTCACCTTGCCTTTGTGCTCAACGTGGTGCTCAACGGCAAGCACGAGGTCATCGGCTCCTTTGCCGGCGACATCCACAAGGCGCACGAGGCTGGCTGCGAGTTTGTGAAGAGCCTTGCCGGCGTTGAGCCCGTCGAGTGCGAGATTGCCATTACCACCAACGGCGGCTACCCGCTCGACCAGAACATCTATCAGGCCGTGAAGGGCATGTGCTCTGCAGAGGCCACACTTCCCGAGGGCGGCGTGATCATCGACGTCGCCGGTTGTGCCGACGGCCACGGTGGCGAGGGCTTCTATCACAACATCGCCGACAACGATCCGGCGGAGTTTGAGCGTGCCTGCATCGACCGTCCTAAGGACGAGACCCTGCCCGACCAGTGGACGAGCCAGATTTTTGCCCGCATCCTGGCGCATCACCCTGTGATCATGGTTACCGACCTGTGCGATCACCAGATGATCAAGGATATGCACATGACGCCGGTTAACACCCTCGATGAGGCGCTCAAGCTCGCCTTTGAGATGAAGGGTGCCGATGCCAAGGTGGCCGTCATTCCCGATGGCCTGGGCGTTGTCGTCGCACAGCACTAGTACGCGGCCTAAACGAATCGTTTATAACCGACAAGAAAGATAAGGTTTTATGCTTACCAAACTCCTCTGCGAATTCGGCGCAACGGCCCTCATGATCATCTTTGGCGTGGGCGTACACTGCGATACCGTGCTTAAGGGCACCAAGTATCAGGGCTCCGGTCACATGTTTGCCATCACCACCTGGTCTTTTGGCATCTCGGTCTGCCTGTTTGTCTTTGGCGGCGCCGTGTGCATGAACCCCGCCATGGTGCTTGCCCAGTGCATCGTCGGCCTGGTGCCGTGGAGCAGCTGCATCCCCTTCATGGTTGCCGATATGCTCGGCGGCTTTGTGGGCGCCGTAATCGCTTGGCTTATGTACGCCGATGAGTTCAAGGCTTCCGAGGGCGTCGTCGACCCCATTGCCCAGCGCAACATCTTCTCGACCAACCCCACCACCGAGGGTACGAACTATGCCCGTAATTTCTTCTGCGAGGCTATCTGCACCTTTGTGTTCATCAGCGCCATCCTTGCTGCTGCTAACCGTGCTGGCGAGAACGTTCTGATGCTCGCCATCTGCGTCGGTCTGATCGTTTGGGCTGTTGGCATGGGCATGGGCGGCATCACCGGCTTCGCCATGAACCAGGCTCGTGACCTTGGTCCTCGCATGGCCTATCAGGTGCTGCCGATCAAGAACAAGGCTGACAACAACTGGAAGTACGGCCTGCTCGTTCCTGGCATCGCTCCGTTCGTCGGTGCTATCGTGGCTGCACTGTTTGTGCATGGTTTCTTGGGCATGTTCTAGTCTGAGGCTACATAGTTGTCCGCCGTCCGCATGGGGTAACTTCCCAGCGCGTCCTCGGACATGCAAAAAGGCTCGCTGCGCACTTTGTGCGGCGAGCCTTTTTGCGTCCTGCGGAGTGCGCTGGGAAGTTACCCCATGCGGACGGCTGCGGGGTCTTTGTTGCGTTCGTACAAGCAACCCAATATATATCTGAATTTGGATGGGAGGGGCTTGTTGCTGGTAGGGGCGTTGGGCTGCTGTTGGCACTTTGGGAAGGGATAGTTACTTAGCCGAAGAGGGGCTTGATGGCTGATAGGTAGTCTTTGGCTACTTCGGCCTTATCTGCTTGGAAGTTGTGCCAGGCCCACCATTGGACCATTCCTACGAAGCTTGAGGCTATGTGGTGTAGTAGGAAGCTTCGGTCCATGGTTCCGGCGGGGCCTGCGGGGTCGACGGGGACGGTTTCGGCTGCTCGTGACATGATGGTCTTGCGGAGACAGTCGGCGAAGACGCGTGAGCCGGCACCGGCTACGAGGGCGCGTACGCCCTGACGACGCTCCCAGAGGTTGTTGAGGATATGCTCGACCTGTACGAGTGGGTCGTCGAGGGGCGTACCGTCATCGTCGAGGGCGTGGGCGCAGATATCGCTCACGAGCGCGGCGAGTAGGTCGTCTTTGCTCTTGAAGAGGCCGTAGAACGTGGCCCGACCCACATGGGCGCGAGCGATGATGTCACCGACGGTGATCTTGTTGTAGTCTTCCTCGCGCAGGAGCTCAGAGAATGCCGCGACGATGGCGGCGCGGCTTTTTTCTTTGCGGGCATCCATGGCTATGCATCCACGTGAACGAGCAGACAACGGAGCGTGCCGGAGCAACCCTCGTAGGGGCGCTTGCCGGCGCCGTAGCCGACGGCTTCGATGTGGTAGCGTGCCGGCAGGTGCTCGGACGTGCGCAGTGCGGCGACGATGGCGGCGCCCGTGGGCGTCACGAGCTCGCCGGCGACCGGTGCGGGCGCGAGGGCGATATTGCCCGCCTGGCACAGGTTGACGACAGCAGGGACGGGAATGGGCATGAGGCCGTGGGCGCAACGAATGGTGCCGTGGCCCTCGGAGAGCGACTCGACCACGATGTCCTCAATACCAAGGTCATCGAGGCAGATGGCGACCGAGCAGACGTCGACGATGGAATCGACGGCGCCCACCTCGTGGAACATGACGGTCTCGGGCGTTTTGCCGTGAGCCTTGGCCTCGGCAGCAGCGAGTACGGAAAAAATGGCGACGGCGCGACGCTTGGCGCCATCGCTTAGCTGCGAGCCATCGATGATGGCGGTGACGTCCGCCAAAGAACGGTGGTGATGGTGATGGGCGCGATGGTGGCCCTCGTGGCCATGACTGTGGCCCTCATGGTCATGCTCGTGGCAGTGCTCGTGCTCGCCATGATCATGATGGTGGTGCTCATGCTCATGCTCATGTGTGTGCTCGGCAGCTGCTTCGTTGCCGTAGAGCCAGGCCATGTCGTGGTCGTGGTTCTCGAGCTCCTCTGCCAGCTGAACGTCAAAGTCGCAGGCGTCGATGCCATGCTTGTTTACACGTGTAACGGCAATCTCAAAGCCGCCGACCGGAAGCGTGGCGAGCTGCTCACGCAGATGCTCCTCGCTGGCGCCCAGATCGAGCAGGGCCGCGACGGTCATGTCGCCGCTGATGCCCGAGGTGCCGTCGATGATAAGCGTGTGCTGATGGTTGGACATGGAATGCTCCTTAACGGGCGCGGGGTGTGCTGGCGCTCAGATGATTGATAAGACTTGCCTGGTAGGCGGCGCCGAAGCCATTGTCGATGTTGACGACCGAAACGCCGCTGGCGCAGGAATTGAGCATGGCGAGCAGTGCAGCCACGCCGCCAAAGCTCGCGCCATAGCCCACACTGGTGGGGACGGCGATGACCGGACAGCTCACCAGGCCTCCGATGACGCTCGCCAGGGCGCCCTCCATGCCGGCGATGGCGATGACCACCTGCGCCTGGGCAAGTTCCTCGGCATGAGCGAGCAGACGGTGCAGGCCGGCGACACCCACGTCGTAGAGGCGATCGACCTCGTTGCCGTAGAACTCGGCCGTCAGTGCCGCCTCTTCGGCGACGGGCAGGTCGCTCGTGCCGGCGCAGGCGACGACGATGCGTCCGTGGCCGGTGGGGGAGGGCTTGCCACCCACCAGGGCGAGCTGGGCGTCCGGGACATATCCCAGGTCGATGTCGTTGCCGAGAAGCTCGGCGGTGTGCGCGGCTTTTTCGGCATCCAAGCGCGTGACCAGGATGCGCTCCTGGTCTGCATCGCGCAGCGCTTTGATAATGGCGGCAATCTGCTCGGCGGTTTTACCGGCACCGTAGACAACCTCGCCGGCTCCCTGGCGCACTCCGCGCGAAAGATCGAGCTGCGCAAAGCCCAAATCGGCGGTCGGAGCCGTCTGAATGCGCGTAAGGGCATCGGCGGGGGTGACTGATCCGCCGGCAACATCGCTCAGCAGCTGCTCAAGATCTCGCTTATCCATATATGTTCCCTTCGACGGCGCAAAGTCTAGCACTCAAAGGGTATGTTTCCGAACACTAAGACAAAATTGTTCGGAAACTATAGGACAGACTGATTCAATTGTTAGACAGATCGGCTAGTCGCGCAGGATGATGTCCATGGCGAGCATCAGGTTGCGCTCGTCGATGGTAAACGGGGCTGCCTCGCGCGTCTTGGGCTTGGCGCAAAACGCGATGCCAGTGCCCGCGGCCTGGATCATGGGGATGTCGTTTGCCCCGTCGCCAATAGCGACCGTGTGTGCCATATCGACGCCGCACTCAACTGCCCAATCCAGCAGCTGGATGAGCTTGGATTCCTTGGTCACGATGTCGGCAGCCAACTTACCGGTGAGCTTGCCGTCTACGACCTCCAGGCGGTTCGCTAGACAAAAATCGATGCCCGCAGCGGCCACGATCTTATCGGCGACCTCGTGGAAGCCGCCGCTTACCACGCCGACCTTCCAGCCCTTGCTGTGCGCCGAGCGCACAAGCTCCAGCGCGCCGGGGGTAAACGTCACGCGCGCAAAGGTGCGCTCGAACACGCTCTCGTCCAGGCCGGCAAGCAGCCCCACGCGCTCCTCGAGCGCCTGCTTAAAGTCAAGCTCGCCGCGCATGGCGCGCTCGGTGATCTGCGCAACTTGCCCGCCCACGCCTGCCTCCTCGCCCAACAGGTTGATGACCTCCTGGTTGATGAGCGTGGAGTCGATATCCATAACGATGAGGCGTGCAGTCATGGCGGGCCTTTCCGAGTGCAGTTGTATTGGGGCACATTGTCGCACGTGACGAGCGCGGGCGGGTGCCGCGGTGCGTCAATTGTTTCGTCTCCGTCAAGTCTTTGGGCAGGAGTCACTTTTTCGCGGTACATCGGCACAGGTGCGATAAGATAGAACGCCATGTCTGGCTGCGCGGTTTACGCAGGCTGGGCAAATCTGTACGACGCCGCCCGGAACGACACGGGGCGGCACAGATCCATAAAGGAGGATCACTGGTATGAGCCAGACCCGTCCCATCGACGAGCATTCCATGCACACCCGTACCTGCGGCGAGCTTCGCCGCGAGAACGTGGGCGAAGAGGTCACCCTCACCGGTTGGGTGAGCCGTCGCCGTGACCACGGCGGCCTTATTTTCTGCGACCTTCGCGACCGCGAGGGCATCACGCAGCTCACCTTCGACCCCGAGCACTCCGACGGCGACGCCTTTAAGATCGCCGAGACCATGCGTCCCGAGTGGCCCATCAAGATCCACGGCGTCGTGCGCTCCCGTGGCGAGGAGACCACCAACACCAAGCTCGCGACCGGCGAGATCGAGGTCCTGACCGACCACGCCGAGGTGCTCAACACGTCCGTCACCCCGCCGTTCCAGATCGAGGACGGCATCGAGACCAGCGAGGACACCCGTCTGCGCTATCGCTATCTGGACCTCCGTCGTCCCGAGATGATGGCCAACCTCAAGCTGCGCTCCGACTTTACCTTTGCCATTCGCGAGGCGCTGCACAACCGTGAGTTCATGGAGGTCGAGACGCCCTCCCTGTTCAAGTCCACGCCCGAGGGCGCCCGCGATTT
The DNA here is from genome assembly GCA_048368115.1 of Collinsella sp. Taxonomy (GTDB): domain Bacteria; phylum Actinomycetota; class Coriobacteriia; order Coriobacteriales; family Coriobacteriaceae; genus Collinsella. Next base: position 24,406 of record DBGBZQ010000096.1, on the reverse strand, counting down.
CATCGTTCCCAGCCGTATTCAGCCGGGCAACTTCTACGCCCTGCCGCAGTCCCCGCAGCTCCTGAAGCAGCTGCTCATGGTCGGTGGCGTCGAGCGCTACTACCAGGTTGCCAAGTGCTTCCGCGACGAGGACCTGCGTGCCGACCGTCAGCCCGAGTTCACCCAGGTCGATATCGAGATGTCCTTCGTGGACCAGAATGACGTCATGAGCGCGCTCGAGGAGGTCCTGGCCGACGCCTTCGGCCGCATGGGCGTCGGGATGCCCACGCCGCTGCGTCGCATGGACTACTGGGAGGCCATGGACACCTATGGCTCCGACAAGCCCGATACCCGCTATGGCATGCACCTGGTCGACCTGACCGACATCTTTGCCAACTCCAAGTTCAAGGTCTTTGCGACTGCCGCAAACGAGGAGGGCTCTGCCGTCAAGGCCATTAACGCCAAGGGCGCCGGTGCCTGGGCACGTGCCAAGATCGATAAGCTCGCCGGCGTGGCTTCCACGTTTGGCGCCAAGGGCCTGGCTTGGATCGCCTTCCGCGAGGACGGCTCCATCAACAGCCCCATCGTCAAGTTCTTCTCGGACGAGGAGATGGCGGCTCTGCGCGAGCGCATGGACGTCGAGCCCGGCGACCTTGTGATGTTTGCCGCCGGCCCGCGCCTGCTCTCTGACGAGATCCTGGGCGGCATGCGTTCCCACATGGCCAACGCGCTCGAGATCAAGCGCGAGGGCCACGACTTCCTGTGGGTCGTCAACTTCCCGCTGTTCCACTGGGATGAGGACCGTAAGGCCTATGCCGCCGAGCACCAGCCCTTCACCCTGCCGACCGAGACCGACATCGCCAAGATTGAGGCCGACCCGTTGGCAGCCGGTTCTTGCACCTACGACTTTGTCATGGACGGCTTTGAGGCCGGCGGCGGCGGTATGCGTATCCACAACGCCGAGATGCAGATGTCCATGCTCAAGCTCCTGGGCTTTACCGAGGAGCGCGCCGAGTCTCAGTTCGGCTTCCTCATGGAGGCCCTCAAGTTTGGTGCGCCCCCGATGGGCGGTTTCGCTCTGGGCCTGGACCGCGTGTGCATGCTGCTCACCGGTTCCGACTCCATCCGTGACGTTATGGCGTTCCCCAAGACGGCCAGTGGCTCCGACCTCATGTCGGGCGCCCCGAGTGCCGTTAGCGGCGCCCAGCTCAAGGACGTCAGCCTGCGCCTGATGTAGGCGAGCGGCTATATATTGCTCGTAACGAGGGAAGGACGTGTGCCTTCCCTCGTTTTTTATACGCCGAGATTGTGAGGGCATGGGGTGACCGGGCATCGCGGAAAGTGCGACCCAGAATCCGGCAAAATAATGGGGCACAGTTTCCGGTTGAGCTGTCTAACGGAAACTGTGCCCCAGAATGAGCGCTCAAAACGGGCCGGGCTTTCCGCAACAACTGTCTGGCGGAAAGCCTGCCCCAGTTTCTTATAGCGAGTCTCTCTGGATCAGCTGCATGTGCATCACGGAGGTGGTCGGCTCGGCACCCTTGATCATATCGAGCGCAATGTTGGCGGCCATGTGGCCTTCTTCGCGCAGGGGCTGGCGGACGGTCGTGAGCGCGGGGACGCAGCGCGTCGCAATCTCGTGATCGTCGAAGCCGACGACAGAAACGTCCGCAGGAACGGATAGGCCTGCCTCGTTGAGTGCGGTGATGACGCCAGCTGCGATACGGTCCGATCCGCAGAGCACGCCATCGAAAGCCATCTCGCGCGCGAGGATCTGGTGCATGGCCTGATAGCCGTCTCCGCTGTTCCAGCCGGTATAGATAACGTTTGCGTCTGGGAGGTCTTCGCCCAAGACGGCGCGGTAGCCGCGCAGGCGGTCGACAACAGCGGGGTTGTCTTGCGGTCCCAACACGGCGACGATATCCTTACGCCCGCGCTCTTTCATAGCGAGCGCTGCAAAGCGTCCGCCCTCTTCGTCGTCAGAGTAGACCGTCGAGAACACGTCGCGATAGGGGTGGCCCTCGAGCTGGCCGCACAACACGGTGGGTACGCCCAGCTCGCGCAGCACCTCGAGCAACTCGCTGCCTTTGTAGGGGGAGACGTCGATCACGGCGTCGAACGAGCGGCGCTCAAAGTGCTCGCGTGCGCGGTTGCGCTCATGCGTAGAAGACGCCTGCAAGATAACGGGCAGATAGGACGACTCCGACAGTTCCTCGGTAATGCCGCTCAAAAACTCGCTATAGGTGGGGTCGCTGAAGAGTTCACTCAGGGGCTCGGTCACGAGCACGGCGATGATTTCCGTGCGCCCGACAGCGAGCGCTCGGCCACGAGCGTTGGGGACAAAATTGACTTCCTTGGCCGCCGCGCGGACGCGCTTTTTGGTTTCCTCGCTAATGCGGGGCGAATCGTTGAGGGCGCGCGATGCCGTGGAGCGCGACACGCCGGCAGCTGCGGCAACCTCGGCAAGCGTAGGTGCGGTGCGAACTGGTTGGGTCATGGCGTCTCCTGGAAAATGTGGTCGATGTTGTCACTGATACGGGCTGGTGCGGATACAGCTTACTATAGTGCGTCTGAACAGCGTTCATGATATCCGGTGACCGGCGTCGTTTTGCAACCAAGCCGCAATCGAATACACCTCGTATGGGGGGAGATATCTGCGGGCGTGGCGGTTGCCTACGAGCTTAAGAACGATGTCTTGTGCTGTGTTTCGATACTCAGGGTGACATAAGTGTCGCGGTTGTACAACCGGTTGCACCGTTAACCCGACCAAATCGACCGTTCAGCGGACAACCGGTTGCACAGTTTTTTGCATCGCCCGTAAGATAAGGACAACCGGTTGCACAAGAATCACTACGATGACGAAGGAGCATCACCATGGACACCATTAACGATTGGGAAAACCAAGCGCTCACCCATAGGAACCGCCTGGCACCCCATGCGTACTTTATGGGCTACGAGACCGCCGATCTCGCTGCAACGTACAGCCGTGAGCTGTCGCGCGGGTTTGTCCAGCTGTCCGGCTCGTGGCAGTTCCGCCTCTTTGAGGGCCCCGCTGCCGTCTCCAACGAGGAACTCTCCACGTACAAGCCCGAGTGGGATCACGTGGAGGTTCCGCACCTGTGGCAGGTGGACGGCTATGGCAACCTTGCCTACACCGACGAGGGTTTCCCGTTCCCGGTGGACCAGCCGTTCGTTCCCTCCGACGACCCCACGGGCGTCTACCAGCGCATCGTCAACCTTCCCGCCGTTCCTGCCGGCGCTCGCGAGATCATTCGCTTTGACGGCATCGAGAGCTATGGCGAGCTGTACGTCAACGGCCAGTTTATCGGCATGACCAAGGGCTCGCGCCTGTCCGCCGAGTTCGACGTGACCGACGCGCTCGTCGAGGGTGACAACCTGTTTGCGGTCAAGGTTCTGCAGTACAGCGATGGTAGCTACATCGAGGACCAGGATATGTGGTGGGCCTCGGGCATCTTCCGCGATGTGTACCTTATGCAGCGCCCCGCCGCGCACCTGGTCGACTTTAGGTTCCGCACGCACCGCGAGGGCGATACCGCTCTGATTACGCTCGATACGGTGGCCGAGGGCGCTACCCGCGTCGTGTATACGCTCAGCGATGGCGAGAACGTGGTGGCTACGGGTGAGTGCATCGACGGCCATGCCGAGTGCAGCGTGACCGATGCCCACTTCTGGAACCCCGAGGACCCCTTCCTCTATGACCTTACGTTTGAGGTCTACGACGGTGACGAGGTCAGCGAGTACGTTCCGCATCGCCAGGGTCTTGCCGAGGTGACGGTCGAGGGCAATCATATCTACCTCAACGGCACTTACTTTAAGATGCATGGCGTCAACCGCCACGATCACGACGATCACAAGGGCCGCGCCGTGGGCCTCGATCGTATGCGCCGCGACCTGGAGCTCATGAAGCAGCACAACATCAACGCGGTGCGCACGTCCCACTACGCCAACGACCCGCGCTTTTACGAGCTGTGCGACGAATACGGTATCATGCTGGTCGCCGAGACCGATATGGAGAGCCATGGCTTCGAGAATATCGGCAATATCGCCCTGGTCACCGACGACCCGGCATGGGAGCCGGCCTACGTCGACCGCATCGAGCGCCTGGTGATGCAGGAGCGCAACCACGCCTGCATCATTATGTGGTCGATGGGCAACGAGAGCGGCTATGGCTGCAACATCCGCGCGATGTACGCCAAGGCTCACGAGCTCGACGGTCGTCCGGTCCACTACGAGGAGGATCGCAACGCCGATACCGTCGACGTTATCTCCACCATGTACTCCCGCGTGTCGCAGATGAACGACTTTGGTGAGCATCCATTCCCCAAGCCGCGCATCAACTGCGAGTACGGTCACTCCATGGGCAACGGCCCCGGAGGCCTGTCCGAGTATCAGGAGGTCTTCGATCGCTGGGATTGCATCCAAGGCCAGTTTATCTGGGAATGGTGCGACCACGGTTTGGCTGCTGTGACCGAGGACGGCGTTGCCTACGACATGTACGGCGGCGACAACGGCGACTACCCCAACAACAGCAACTTCTGCATCGATGGCATGGTGTTCCCTTGGCAGCAGTCGAGCCCGGGCCTCACTGAGTATGGCCAGGTCATCTGCCCGGTTCGCATGGCTTATGACACCGAGGCGGGCGAGCTGACCGTCACCAACAAGCGTTGGTTCACCACTCTCGAGGATGTCTGCCTGTCGGCCGAGACCCTGGTGGACGGCGACGTGGTCAGCCGCAAGACGCTCATGCCCGGTGCGGTTGCCCCCGGCGAGTCCGTCCAGCTTCCGCTGGTGATTCGCGAGGCCGCAGTGGGGGAGACCCTGCTGACCGTGCACGCCTACACCATGGCCGCTCACGTCTGGTGCGAGCCGATGTTCCAACTGGGTGCAAGCCAGTTTGCCATCGCAAACCATCCGGCGCCGGCCATCGCCGCCCCAGCTCGTCCTGAGCTTACGGTCGAGGAGACCGAGCAGGAGATTCGCATTCACTCCCTCAACGGCGAGCTGACCTTCAGCAAGGTAAACGGCACCGTGAGCAAGTGGAAGGCATCCGGCCGTGACGTCATGGCCTCTGGTCCCCAGGTTGGTTTTTGGCATCCGCTCGTCGATAACCACGCTCAGGAGTACGACTCCCTGTGGAAGGATAACTTCATCGATGTAATGCAGACGTCCACCCGCAAGGTTTCTTGGAAGCAGGACGGCAATGCGGTCGTCGTTACCGTGAGCCAGCGTATCGCTCCTCCCGTCCGCGCGTTCGGCATGCGCGTCGAGCTCGTCTATACCGTGCTTCCGAGTGGCCGCGTCGACCTCAAGGTTTCCGGCGAGCCCTACGGCGACTATTCGGACATTATCCCGCGCATCGGCATCTCCTTTGAGGTTCCCGGTTGCGATCGTGCCGTCGAGTGGTATGGCCACGGCCCGGGCGAGAACTATCCGGACTCGCTGCGTGCCAACCCGGTCGGTCATTACCGCACTACGGTCGACGACATGTTCACGCCCTACGTTATGCCTCAGGACTGTGCCAACCGCGAGGGTACCCGCTGGGTTGCCCTGCGCTCTAGCCACGGTGATGGCGTGCTGGTGACTCGTCCGGCCGACGCCGCTTCCAACCCGTTCTCGTTCTCGGCATGGCCCTATAGCTGCGAGGCTATTGATAATGCCAAGCACGTCTACGACCTTGTTCCGGGCGACACGGTCACGGTTAACATCAACGACCAGCTGCTCGGCCTTGGCTCGAACTCTTGGGGTTCCGAGGTGCTCGATTCCTATCGCACCCGTTTTGAGAGCTTCAGCTTTGAGGTGTCCCTGCGACCGCTGACGTCTGCCGATTTGGCTCAGGCGCTGGCACCCATTAAGGAGGCATAAGCCATGCATGTCTTTAACTCGCGCGCCGATTTCGACGCTCAGATGAAGTCCGTCAAGAAGTGGATGCGTACCGGCCAGGCGCTCGACGGCGTTTCTGAACTGCAGCACGATGTGGCGTACTCCATCGGCGACTCGCTGGTGTATTGGTGGGTGAACGCCCACGAGGCGGCTACTGCCGATCTGGTCGGTCACCGTCGCTACCATGCCGTGCTCGCCCCGCTCGACGGCAATCTGACCGTTGAGGTGGCTTCCAAGGCCGATCTTACCTGTACGCGCGCCTACAGCGATATCGATGATCGCGAGCGCTTTGAGGGTACGGGGGAGACCGTGACGATTCCCACCGGCGGCGTTGCCGTCGTCGAAATTGACGAGGCCTACCGTGTCGTGGCCGATGCCGCGGATCCCCGCGTCGTGGTACTGCACGTGACAGTCGAAGGTTATTCCTTCCCCAACAAGTAGTATTCGTCCGCCTGGACGTTTGCTTCGCGCCGTTAAGGGGGATGGCTTTGTTGACTCCCTTTTCCCCATTCCCCTTAGCAGGTGCGCCGTCCGTGTTTGCACTTGCAGCTCGGACGGTTTTAGATGACATTTAACAGATGATTGGGAGGGCTTATGAGCTCTGAAAAACGAGGAACGATTGGTTCGTTCGCTCTGCTGGGCATGACGGTCGCCGCCGTGTTCGGTATCAAGAACATCATCAACAACAACGCGGCCATCGGCTTGGCAGCTGCGCCGTCGTTCTTCTTCGCCACGCTTTTGTACTTTGTCCCCTATACCCTGGTTACCGCCGAGTTCGTCGGCCTCAACAAGGACTCCGAGTCGGGCGTGTACGCATGGGTTAAGACCTCGATGGGTGGTCGCTGGGCGTTCCTGACGGCATTTAGCTACTGGTTCGTTAACCTGTTCTTCTTTGCGTCCGTCCTGCCCAACGTCATCATCTACGCGAGCTACGTGTTCTTTGGTGCCAACGCCGAGCTTTCGCAGCTGTGGATCACCATTATCGAGATCGTCGTCTTTGCTATCGCCACGTGGGTTTCGACCAAGGGCGCTAAGTGGATCGGCTCCATTTCCTCCTTCGGTTCGACCGCGGCTCTCGGCCTGACCGCCGTGTTCATCCTGCTGTCCCTGGCTGCTGCCTTTGGCGGCGTTGAGTTCGCTACGGCTCCTACTCCCGCTAACATGGCTCCCGACATGAGCAACTTCGCAACTGCGTGGGGCTTCTTCGGTACGCTTGCCTGGATCATCCAGGGCGTTGGCGGCGCTGAGTCTGTCGGCGTGTTCCTTAACGACCTTAAGGGTGGCGTCAAGGCCTTCGTGCGCACCGTCGTTATCGCCGGCCTGACCATCGGCCTTCTGTATGCAGGCGCTTCGCTGCTGGTTAACCTGTTCATCCCCGAGGGCAGCGTTGCCATCTCCACCGGCATCTTCGACGTGTTCGGCGCTGTCTTTGCCCACTTTGGCATTCCTATGGAAGTGTCCACGCGCGTCATCGGCTTGATCCTTCTCGCCGCTACGCTGGGTTCCCTCATGATGTGGACCTCCGCTCCCATCAAGGTCTTCTTCACCGAGATCCCCAAGGGCGTCTTTGGTAGCAAGATCGTCGAGCTCAACGAGCACGGCATTCCTGCCCGCGCTGCCTGGCTGCAGTTCGCCATCGTCGTCCCCATCCTGATCATCCCGGCCCTGGGCTCCGGTAACCTCGACGACCTGCTCATGATCGTCACCAACATGACGGCTGCCACCGCTCTACTCCCGCCGCTGCTGATCCTGCTTGCCTACTTTATGCTGCGCAAGAACTTCGATGCTGCTCCCCGTGGCTTCCGCATGGGCTCGCGCAGCTTTGGCCTGGTCGTTGCCGCCTTCCTGCTCGTGGTCTTCTGCTTCGTGCTTATCTGCGGCACCATTCCGCTTGATCAGCCTCTGTGGCTGACGCTGGTCTACAACGTTGGCGGCGTAGTTGTCTTCCTGGGCCTTGCCGTGATGTGGTACAACCGCTACATCAACCGCCTGCGCGAGACCGATCCCGAGGCCGCCGAGAGCGAGCTTCGCCCCTCCGTTCTCGACATGATGGAGTAGCGGCTAGGGTTAATCTACGGCTGTGGAATAAATCGATTCCCTTTCCTAAGGAGGGGCCTTACGAGGCCTCTCCTTTTGTGTTTTGGGGCATGGTTTTGGACCCTGTGGGCAAAAAATGCCAAATATGAGTACTGTTGCAAAAGAGGTGTCATATTTTTCGGCCTGTTCTGAGTAAAAATGGGCTCAAAATCAATTTATCTAACCCCCTTTAAAGGGCGTTTGACGGCTTTCAACCTCTTCGAATCGCTTAAAGTAAGCAATTTGCTCTCGATTTTGCTGCTACTAAATTGGTGGCAGTACTCATATTTGCCACTTTTTGCCCACGAGGTGCTCAGAGGAGCTCTCGACAAGCATCTAACGCTACAATAGCTACCACGTGGCTGGGTTTGCCGGCCGAATGTGCGATGTCGTGGGAGGGGACATGGTCGAATTTACGAAGACGATTAAAGATCCGTTGGGATTGCATGCCCGCCCGGTTGCGCTGCTTTATGACATTATCGCCAAGCATCGTAGTGACGTGTCGGTTTCGATTGGCAATCGTCATGTCGATGGCCGCGACGTTATAGGGCTCATGGCACTCTGTGGCGAATGTGGCGAGGACATCGTGTTCCGCGTTTCGGGCGTGGATGAGGCCTCCTGTGTCACATCGATCAGAAATCTCTCGCTCTAAGCATGATAGGGCGCGGTAAAGGATGGTCCTTTGCCGCGCCTTTTTGTTTTGTTTCGTATAGGAAACTTTTTCGAAAAACTGAACAGGACCCTTTCCAAAAAGTTAACCACGTGCTAGTTTACTAAAGCGAACATAGACGTGGTTAACTTTTATCGCGTCGATGTTGAGGACGAACTGACGTTAGGAGCCACTCATGTCTTGCGGACCGCAGATGCCGGCCATGCCGCTTTCGATGGTAAAAGCGGGCGAAACCGTGCGCGTGTCTCGTGTAAAGGGCAATGAGGACATGAAGCACCACCTCAAGGACCTCGGCTTTGTCGAGGGCAACGAAATCCACGTGGTGAGCTCGAGTGGCGCCAATATCATCGTCACGGTGCTGGGCGCACGCTTTGGCATCGATTCCAAGGTTGCCATGCACATCATGACCGTCGGTTAGTCCGCAGCATTTCATAAAAACCGAAAGGGGGACAAGAGGATGAAGACGTTGGGTGACGTTAAGGTGGGCGAGAGCTCTACCATCGTCAAGCTTCACGGTGAGGGTGCGCTTCGCCGCCACCTTATGGACCTGGGGCTCATCAAGGGCACTTCGTTCAAGGTCGTGAAGGTTGCACCGCTCGGTGATCCGGTCGAGATCAACGTGCGCGGCTACGAGCTTTCCATCCGCAAGGAGGAGGCGGCTGTCGTCGAGGTCCAGTAAGGGCTCGCGGCGTATATTTCTGCAGATAAAGTTAGGTATTTCTAACTTAATGCAGCAACTTTGAAGCACATTATCCAGCCTGTGCGGAGAAAGCAGCGCAGGCACACAAGGAAGAAGGATTGAATGGCGGATTCTCAGATCCATGTCGCGCTGGCGGGTAACCCCAACTGCGGCAAGACCACGCTTTTCAACCTGATCACCGGCGCCAACGGCTACGTTGGCAACTGGCCCGGCGTCACGGTTGAGAAAAAGGAGGCCAAGCTCCTAAGCGACAAGAACGTTACCATCACGGACCTCCCCGGCATCTACTCGCTTTCCCCCTACAGCCCCGAGGAGCAATGCTCGCGCGATTATCTCATGAGCGGCGAGCCCGATGTCGTCGTTCAGGTGGTCGATGCCACCAACCTGGAGCGCAATCTATACCTGGCGCTTCAGGTCATCGAGACCGGCCTGCCTGTGGTCGTTGCCCTCAACATGGCCGATCTGGTCGAGAAGAATGGCGACAAGATCGACACCGACAAGCTCTCCAAGAAGCTTGGTTGTCCGGTCATGATGATCTCGGCTCTTAAGAACAAGGGCATCAAGGAGCTCTTCGAGCAGGTCAAAAAGTCCGCTGCTTCTAAGGGTCAGGTGCCGGAGCACAAGTTCGATTCCTCCATCGAGGACGTTCTGACGCACATCGAGAACAACCTTCCGGCGAGCGTTCCCGCCAACAAGCGTCGCTACTACGCCGTCAAGCTGTTCGAGCGTGATGCAGACGCCTGTAAACTCATCAACCTCACTAAGGAGAAGGCTGCTCGCGTGGAGGAGCTGGTCGCCCGGTGCGAGCAGGACTGCGACGACGATGCCGAGTCCATCATCACCGGTGAGCGCTATGGCGTCATCGCACACATCATCGACGAGTGCCTCACCAAGGCCCCGGCCAAGATGAGCACCTCCGAGAAGATCGACCGTGTGGTTACCAACCGTATCCTGGGCCTGCCGATCTTTGTCGTCATCATGTTCTGCGTGTACTACATCGCCGTTTCCACCCTGGGCGGCACGGTGACCGACTTCACCAACGACCAGCTCTTCGGCACCGACGGCTGGTACGTGCTCGGTCAGGGTCGCGATGCCTACGACGCGGCTGTCGAGGCCGCGGGCGACAACGCCGACTCGGTCGACCCGGCGCAGTACGGCCCCTATGTCCCGGGTATCACCACCGTGGTGCACGACGCCCTTGTGGCGGGCGGCACCGAGGACGGTGGCCTGGTCGATTCGCTGGTCTGCGACGGTATCGTCGGCGGCTTGGGCGCCATCTTCGGCTTTGTGCCGCAGATGTTCCTGCTGTTCGTCATGCTGTCCTTCCTGGAGGACTGCGGCTACATGGCTCGCGTCGCCTTCATCATGGACCGCGTGTTCCGCCGCTTTGGCCTGTCCGGTAAGTCCTTTATCCCCATGCTCGTGTCCTCGGGCTGCGGCGTCCCCGGCGTCATGGCCACCAAGACCATCGAGAACGAGAAGGACCGCCGCATGACGGTCATGACCACCACGTTTATTCCCTGTGGTGCCAAGCTGCCGATCATCGCCTTGCTCATGGGTTCCATCATCGGCGATTCTTCCACCACCGCCGCGTGGATTAGTCCGCTCTTCTACTTCCTGGGCGTCTTTGCCGTCATCGCTTCGGGCCTCATGCTCAAGAAGACCAAGCTCTTCGCCGGCCGCCCGACGCCGTTCGTTATGGAGCTTCCTGCCTACCACTTCCCGGCGATCCGCTCTTGGGCGTTGCACGTGTGGGAGCGCTGCTGGGCCTTTATCAAGAAGGCCGGCACGGTCATCTTCGCATCCACCGTCGTCGTTTGGTTCCTCTCCAACTTTGGTAGCTACGACGGCTCCTTTGGCTTCCTGCCTGCAATGGAGGGCATCCCCGAGGAGTTCATGGACTACTCCGTGCTTGCCATGCTCGGCAACCTGGTCGCTTGGATCTTCGCCCCGCTCGGCTTTAGCACCTGGCAGGCAACCGCGCTGACTGTCTCTGGCCTTGTCGCTAAGGAGAACGTCGTCGCCACCGCCGGGTCTCTGCTGTCCGTCGCCGACGCGGGCGAGACCGACCCGAGCCTGTGGACCGCGTTTGCCGGCATGTTCCCGACTATGGGCGCTTGCGTTGCCTTTGGCGCATTCAACCTGCTGTGCGCTCCGTGCTTTGCCGCTATGGGCACCATCCGCAACCAGATGGACTCCGGCAAGTGGACCGCGATTGCCATCGGCTACGAGTGCGCCTTCGCATGGGTCATCGGCCTGTTCATCAACCAGTTCTACAACCTGTTCGTGCTTGGACAGTTTGGTATTTGGACGGTTGTAGCCATCGTTCTGCTGGTTGCGATGCTCTTCCAGATCTTCCGTCCCATGCCTAAGCATGTATGGACCGACGAGGACGAGACCAACGCTGCTTCCGCCGCAGTTTCCGCTTAAGTCCGAACAAGGATTAGCCCCTTTCCACGAGCCCGGGTGTCCCAGCGACACTCGGGCTTTTTGATGGGGGAGATGTGGCGTTTCCGCAGATAAAACCGACCAAAATAAACCTGTCCCTTTTTGGTAGGTGGAGAATGGGGTAAAGTAAGTGATGGCTAACTAGAGGAGGCTTGCTATGGCACCTATCGATATTGTTGTACTGGCTGTTATCGGTATTGCGTTTGTCGCGGTATGCGTGCGCATCTACCGCAAGGGCACCTGCGCCGACTGCGCTCAGGGTGGCGTTTGTACGGGGCATTGCTCCAATAAAAAGACCTGTGCCGCACTTAAGGGCGTAGACAAAATCGCCGAAGACTTGGGCCGCGGTATCAAATAAGGTCCGGATATCCAAGCGCTCCGCGGGCATCCGTTCGCGGGGCGCTTTGTGCATTTGAGGGAGAGCACGGCGAGTCGAAGAGTATTTTTGGGGTATCGTTAACTGGACTATTAATTGGCAACTTATCTATAACGGAGTAACCGCATGAGCGCTCGCGTAACCATGAAGGACATAGCCGCCGAGCTTGGCGTTTCCATCAATACCGTGCACAAGGCCCTGACGGGAAAGGCCGGCGTGAGCGAATCCGTGCGCGCCAAGGTGAACGCCAAGGCCGAGGCCATGGGCTATCACCGCAACACAAGTGCCTCAAGCCTGCGCCGCAAGGATATCAATCTGGTGTTTTGCCTGCCCCGCGCATCGCGCGAGGGAGCGTACTTTTTCCGTTACCTGTGGGAAGGCTGCAATCGCTTTGAACAGGAGGTCATCGACCGGGGCATTACGGTTGAGCGCGTTGAATTTGGCGTGGGCGGCTACGCTGATGCGCTCGAGCAAATCGACGAGCGTCTGCAGGTGGGCGAGAAGATTGATGGCTTGCTCGCCTATGCGCCGGGCGACGATCGTGCGACTGAGCTTTTGGGGCAGATCGCCGAGGCGGGCGTGACGATTGAGCTTGTCGACGGCGACCGTCCGCATTTGAATCGTTTGGGTGCGAGCTTGGCCGATTATTCGACGGCAGGCAGCCTTATGGCCGAGCAGGCGGCAAACCTGGTCCATGCTTCTGGGGCCGACGCCCGCGTGCTCCTTTTGACAGGCGACCCATATGTCGATTCGCACTATCTAACCGCCCGCGCCTTCCACAATTACCTGCGCGAACGTGATATTCCATGGCAGGTCGAGGACCTTGCAGGTGCCCATGCGCAAGTCAAACAACTCGAGCATGAGCTCGAAAAGCGCTTGAGTGCGCCGGACGCCCCCGAACTTATCTGTAGCGTTTTTGCCGTTGGTTCCGAAGTGGTTGCCGACGCGCTCGTCTCGACCGGCAAGGCCGGTCAGGTCATGGTGATCGGCAACGACCTGTTTCCCGAAAGTGCTCTGGCCTTGCGCCGCGGTATCTTTACCAATATTGTCTATAAGGACCCGACGAGCCTGGCGTATCGCGGCGCTAAGACGCTGGGCGATTATCTGCTGTGGGGAAGGACCCCGACGGTGCCCGTCCAGAAGGGCGCCGTCGAGATGGTATTTGCCAGCAATGTCGATCGCTACTGCGAACTTGCGGGTATTTAGCCGATTGAGCAGGTACCCCCTCTTGCGATGTGCATTTTTGGGAGTATTCAGCATTGGCATGCCCTGAATGAGGTGCAGAACGACTGTTTTAAGTGCCCCCGATGGCGTAATTTGCCATCGGGGGCACTTTTTATGCCGATCGGGCGCTATCTGCGTTCCAAATAGGACGCTGAGGATGGCGCACGGCGCGCTCCAATGCTGAATACTCCCAAAAATGTACGTCGGGGCATGACCCACCTGAGCAAAAGCGCTCAAGTTCGGTGTTCGGGGACGCCAAACAGTCTGCAATACATGCAAGTCACATCTCCAGCAACCGTTGAACGGGCAAAATCTACCGTTCACCCCGTGGTGGTTAGGTGAACGTTCACCTTTTGAGGTGCAATGGATTAGTATAGTGAACGTTCACCTAAAGGATAACGAGCGCGCCGTGCGCCCGCGTTGCCAGCAAAGGGGCTGTTTGATGAAAAACTTTATGGACGATCAGGATTTCCTGCTGAGCACTAAGACCGGCGAGGAGTTGTTCCACAACTTTGCCGAGGGCATGCCCATCGTCGACTATCACTGCCACATTTCTCCTAAGGAGATTTGGGAGGACAAGCGTTTCGAGAACATCACCGAGGTTTGGCTGGGCGGCGACCACTACAAGTGGCGCCTGATGCGTGCCAACGGCGTCGACGAGCGTTTTATCACTGGCGACGCCCCTGCTCGCGAGAAGTTCCAAAAGTGGGCCGAGACCCTGGGTCGCTGCGTTGGCAACCCCGTCTTTGAGTGGAGCCACCTGGAGCTTAAGCGCTACTTTGGCTACGAGGGCGTCCTCAACGGCAAGACTGCCCAGGAGGTCTGGGACCTTGCCAACGCCAAGCTCGCCGAGGCCAGTTTCACCTGCCGCAACCTGATCAAGCAGTCCAACGTCCGCATGATCTGCACTACCGACGACCCCGCCGACAGCTTTGAGTGGCACAAGAAGATTGCCGCCGACGACAGCTTTGACGTTCAGGTCGTTCCCGCCATGCGCCCCGATGCCGCTTTGCGCATCGAGCGCGGCCAGGAGTTTGCCGACTACTGCAAGCGCCTTTCCGAGGTTGCCGGCGTTGAGGTCAGCGACTTTGAGGGCATGAAGTCCGCCATCTCCAAGCGCTACGATGTTGCCCACGAGCTGGGCTGCCGCGCCTCCGACCACGCACTCGATTACGTTATGTATGTCCCGGCTACCGCCGATGAGATTGAGGCCATCTTTGCCAAGGGCCTGGCTGCCGAGCCGCTCACCGAGGAAGAGGTCCTTAAGTACAAGACCGCCTTTATGCAGTTTGTCGCGGGCGAGTATGTCCGTCTGGGCTGGGCCATGCAGCTGCACTTTGGCTGCAAGCGCGACAACAACCGCGCCATGTTTGCCAAGCTCGGCCCCGATACCGGCTACGATTGCATCTCCAACTACACGCCGTCCGACCAGCTCGCCGATTTCCTCAACTCCATCCAGGAGACCTGCGGCTTGCCCAAGACCATCCTGTACAGCTTGAACCCCATCGACAACACCATGATCGATACCGTGATGGGCTGTTTCCAGGAGGCTCCGACCGCCGGTAAGATCCAGAACGGTTCCGCCTGGTGGTTCAACGACAACGAGGTCGGTATGCGCGAGCAGCTCACGGCTCTGGCTAACGAGGGCGTCCTGGGCAACTTTGTCGGCATGCTCACCGACTCCCGCTCCTTCCTGTCCTACCCGCGCCACGAGTATTTCCGTCGCGTGCTGTGTAGCGTGATCGGCGAGTGGGTTGAGCAGGGCAAGTATCCGGCCGACATGGAGCTGCTGGGCACCATCGTGCGCGATATCAGCTACAACAATTCCGTTCGCTACTTTGGCTTCGATCTGGACACCGCCGAGGCATAGATCTGTATGTGCTCCGATTGGTGAAATCGGTTGCAAAGGGGAGGGACCATATGGTAACAGGGCAACAGAAAAACGAGCAGATCGTGTCTGCTCAGGCGGATTCGAGATCGATGCAGAGCTCGCAGGATATCAAGCTGAGCTGGCGTAAGAAAATCTGCTATGGCTTTGGCGATTTGGGCAACGGATTCATGTTCGATCTTGGTCAAGCATATCTGACCAAGTTCTACACTGACATCTGTCTGATTTCGCCAGGCGTAGTGAGCCTGATTTTCGCCGTCACCAAGATTTTCGATGCGTTCATGGACCCGATTGCCGGTGCATTCGTCGACGGTAGAAAGAAGATTGGCAAGCACGGTCGGTTTCGTCCGGTCATGATGGTTTCGGCCGTGATCCTTGCCGTTCTAACCGTGGTGACCTTCACTGCGCCCGATATTCCCATGGCAGGTAAAATTGCCTATGCGCTGATAACTTACATGATCTGGGGCGTCGTATACAGCTTCACCAACGTGCCGTACGGATCTCTGGCCACGGTAATGACGCGTGACGTCGATGACCGCGCGCACATGGCGTCAACGCGCCAGGCCGGTTCGCTTTGCGCACAGCTCATTACGGGCGTAGCGTTCATCCCATTGGTCCTGTTCTTTGCGGGTGGCGACACGCTCGACGGCAATCCGCACGGCTATACGATTGCAGCTGTCGTCATGGGACTGTGCGGCATCGCCGGATTCGCCATCTGCTTTTTGGGAACGCGCGAGCATATCCGTATCGATCGACAGGCCGAGGAGAAGGCTGCGGGAAAGGCCGGCAAGAAGTCGAGCGCATTCAGCACGTATTTCAAGGTCGTTTTCACCAACAAGAACCTGGGAGCAGTTATCCTGCTTACGCTGTTTACCATTTCGGCCATGAACACCAACAACACCATGATGGTGTATTTCTGCCAGTACAACCTGGGTAACATCGCGTTGCAGCCCGTTGTCAACGGCATCATGATCGGAACGTCGGTTGTCGCCATTCTCGCCATCCCGACGCTCGTCAAGCATTTTGGCAAGAAGCGCACGTGCGTCGCCTGCTTTATCGTCGGTGCTGTGGCAAACGGCCTCAACTTCATCCTGCCGACCAATACCGTGACGTTCATCATCTTCGTCACCATCGGCTACGTCGCGCTTGCCATCCCCAACGGTATCACCTGGAACTTGGTTTCCGATGTTATTGATTACGGTGAATGGCACACGGGAATCCGCAAGGAGGGTACGACCTACGCCGCGTTCAACTTTTCTCGTAAGCTTGCGCAATCCCTTGCCGCGATCATTTCCGGCGGCATCCTTGCTCTTACCGGATATGTGGCAAATAAGCCCCAGACGGCCGCCACGCTGCTTGGCATCAAGGGCGCTCTGACGATTTATCCCGCTTGCGCCCTTCTGGTGGCAGCCTTGATCATCTTCGCTCTCTACGACATTACCGAGAAGAAGTTCAATTCCATTTCCAACGACCTGTCGAATGGTCGCTGGGAGCGCGGCAAGATCGGCGAGAGCACTATCGAGACGATCGATAAATAGCCCCGCTGCTTGAAAAATCATGAATGCAACCCGGTGCGGCGATGCCGTACCGGGACTTGAGTTGAGAGGAAAACCTCTATGAATAACATCAGCTACGAGACGCTCGAGAAGATCGGCTACGAGGGCTACGTGCTGCCCAAGGACGCCCCCGAGAAGGTCCTGCAGTTTGGCGAGGGCAATTTCCTGCGCGCCTTCGTCGATCGTTTCTTCGATATGGGCAACGAGGCCACCGGTTGGAACGGCAAGGTCGTCATGGTGCAGCCCATCAGCGGCGCCTTCGATTTCGCCGATGGTATCAATGCCCAGGATGGCCTGTACACCGTACTGGTGCGCGGCAAGGAGAACGGTGACACGGTTGACGATTCCCGCGTGATCAGCGCCTGCAGCCGTTGCCTCAATCCGTATCGCGAGGCTGACTACCGTGCCATGATGGAGGTCGCCGTTTCCGACGACCTGGAGATTATCGTCTCCAACACCACCGAGGCCGGTATCGCCTACGATCCGTCCTGCAAGGCCGACGACATGCCCCCCGCGAGCTTCCCTGCCAAGCTTGCCCAGGTGCTCCATGCCCGCTGGGCTGCCGGCAAGCAGGGCGTCATCGTGCTCGCCTGCGAGCTCATCGACCATAACGGCGAGGAGCTGCTGCGCATCATGAACCAGTACGTGAGCGACTGGGGCTGGGAGGACGAGTTTTCGCAGTGGATGGCCAACGACTGCACCGTCTGCACCACGCTCGTCGACACCATCGTTCCGGGTCGCATCCGCGATCCCAAGGAGGCCGCTGCCGTGGCCGAGCGCTTGGGCTATGAAGATCCGTTCTTGGCCGTGCGTGAGCCCTTCCAGATGTGGGGCATCCAGGGTGACGAATCGCTCAAGGAGCGTCTGCCCTTCGTGAAGGCCGGTCTGCCGGGTGTCTTTGTGACCCCCGACGTCACCCCGTACAAGAAGCGCAAGGTCCGCATCCTCAACGGCGCCCACACCGCCTTTGTCCCGGGTTCCTGGGTTGCCGGCTTTGATATCGTGCGCGATTGCATGCACGACGAGACCGTCCGCGGCTTCATGAACACTATGCTCTACGACGAGGTCATTCCGACGCTTGCCGCCGACCTGGATGTCGAGGACTGCAAGGCCTTTGCCGCCGCTGTTGAGAACCGCTTCGACAACCCGTTTATCGACCACGCGCTGCTCTCCATCTGCCTCAACTCCACGGCTAAGTGGCGTGCCCGCGACCTGCCTACGCTCAAGGACTACGCTGCCGAGACCGGCAACCTGCCCAAGTGCCTGGCGACGAGCCTGGCCACGCTCATCTCCTTCTACACGCAGGAGCTCGTGTCCCGCGAGGGCGACGGCCTGCACCTGCGTCGCTCCGACGGCACCGAGTACACCGCTCAGGACGACGCCTTTGTGCTCGACTTCTACGCTGCTCACGCCGGCGCCGACGACGCCGAGCTGGTGCACGATGTGCTCTCCAACGAGCAAATGTGGGGCGAGGATCTTACGCAGATCGCCGGCCTGGAGGAGTTTGTCGTCAACGCTCTCGCCGTCGTGCGCTCCGAGGGCGTCAAGCAGGCGTTCGCGAACGCTCAGGCCTAAATCCTTCTGTACGCCCGCCGGGTAACTAGCGGGCGTCACTCGACTTCTGCTCAACCTGTAGGGTTAGGACTCTTTGTAATGAACACTATCCAGATCAATCCGGCCGACAACGTCATCGTTGCGCTGTCGCCGCTCGCCAAGGGTGCTGCCGTCGAGGTTCCCGGCGTGGGCGAGGTCGTTGCCGCGGAGGATATCCCGCAGGGTCACAAGATGGCCGTGCGCGCCATTGCAGCCGGTGAGGATGTCATCAAGTACGGTCTTCCCATCGGCCACGTGACGAAGGACATTCAGCCCGGCCAGTGGCTGCACACGCACAACGTGAAGACCAACCTCTCGGGTGAGATCGAGTACGCCTACAATCCGACACATCCGGTCGTTGAGCCGGTCGAGGCCGAGACCTTTATGGGCTTCCGCCGTGCCGACGGTCGTGCCGCCACGCGCAATGAGCTTTGGATCATTCCCACCGTCGGTTGCGTCAACGAGGTCGCTCGTGCCATGTGCGAGCAGGCTCAGGGCCTGGTCGAGGGCTCGTTGGAGGGCGTCTATTACTTCCCGCATCCGTTCGGTTGCTCACAGACCGGCGCCGACCATGCCCAGACCCGTCGTCTGCTGGTGGCGCTGTCGCGTCACGCAAACGCCGCGGGCGTGCTGTTCTTGTCGCTCGGTTGCGAGAACTGCACGCATCAGCAGGTGCTCGACGAGCTCGGTGACTTCGATCACGAGCGCGTTCGTTTTCTCACCTGCCAGGATGTAGCCGACGAGCAGATCGAGGGCCACAAGATTCTGTCCGAGCTGGCTGACCTGGCCAAGCAGGCCAAGCGTGAGCCCATTCCGGCCTCAGAGCTGGTTATTGGTCTTAAGTGCGGCGGCTCTGACGGTCTTTCGGGCATTACCGCCAACCCCACGATCGGTCGCGTGAGCGATATGGTCGTCGCCCGTGGCGGCACGTCGGTGCTCACCGAAGTGCCCGAGATGTTTGGCGCGGAGAGCATCCTGCTCGATCGCTGCGAGAACGAGCAGGTCTTTAACGCTGCCTCTGACATGCTTAACGGTTTTAAGGATTACTTTATTAGCCATGGTGAGGTGGTCTACGAGAACCCGAGTCCCGGTAACAAGGACGGTGGCATCACCACGCTCGAGGACAAGAGTTGCGGCTGCGTGCAAAAGGGCGGCTCCGCACCCATCGTCGACGTGCTGCCGTATGCCGGTCAGGTCACCAAGCATGGCCTGAACATGTTGTGCGGCCCGGGCAACGACATGGTATCCACCACGGCGTTGACGGCTGCTGGCTGTCACGTGATTCTGTTCTCGACTGGACGCGGCACGCCGTTTGGTGCACCGGCGCCCACCCTCAAGGTGTTCACCAATCAGCGTCTGTGCGACCACAAGGCCAACTGGATGGACTTTAACGCCGGCGTGATTGCCACAGGCGAACGCACACTCGACGAGGCTGCCCGCGACCTGTATCAGCTGGTACTGGATACAGCGAGCGGTAAGCTAACGAGTGCCGAGCGCCGCGGTTGCCACGAGATCAGTATCTGGAAAGACGGCGTCTGCCTGTAGAGAGATTCGCCATTCGTAGGGGTGGCGAATCTTTTGATCTCGATGACGGGGCTGCACAGTGGCTCCGTGCGAGGGAAGGGTTGCTACTGCGCGTTTGTGAGATGCTTTTCGGTGCCCTTTTCCGCACTGTTGACGTATCTATGGTTATAAATTCGGGCAAATTGGTTTAAGAAGCCGATTTCGTCCAGGTCGATAGAGGGGAATTGCGTGGCTATCCACATCGTTGAGGAAGCAAATCGCTGTCTGGGCTGCAAAAAGGCGTTCTGTCAAATAAAGGGCTGTCCGGTGCAGACGCCCATTCCGCAGGTTATCGACCTCTTTAAGCAGCGCCGTCTGCAAGAGGCGGGCGAGCTGCTGTTCCAGAATAACCCGATGAGTGCGGTCTGCTCCATGGTGTGCAACCATTCGGGCCAGTGCGAGGGCGCGTGCATCCAGGGCCGAAAGGGCGCGCCCGTGCATTTTTCGAGCATCGAGAACTATATCTCTACGGCGTATTTGGACCGCAAAGAGTGGAAACCCGTGCCGTCGTGCGGCAAACAGGTCGCCGTGGTCGGCTCCGGCCCTGCCGGCATGACCGTGGCCATTAAGATGGCGCAGCTGGGTTGCGCCGTCACTGTTTTTGAGCAGCGGCCCGAGATCGGCGGCGTGCTGGAGTACGGTATCCCCGAGTTCCGTCTGCCGCGCTCGCTCGTGCAAAAGTACCGCCACGTGATGTGCTCGCTCGGCGTGCGCGTTCGCCCCTCGACCACCATCGGCGGTGCGCTCCACATCGACGACTTGCTGCGCGACGGCTACGATGCGGTCTTTGTTGGTACCGGCACCTGGCGAGCTCGAAAGCTGGGTATTCCCGGCGAGTCGCGCGGCAATGTGCTCTTTGGCATCGACTACCTCGTTGACCCCACGAGCGTGGCGATCGGCGAAAACGTGGCCGTAATCGGTGCCGGCAACGTAGCCATGGATGTGGCCCGTACGGCGCTTCGCTCGGGTGCCCGCAAGGTCACTGTGTATGCCCGTTCGCGTCATATCTCTGCCATCGATGACGAGGTGGAGTTGACCGAGCTTGACGGTGCCGAGATTGTGCGCGGCAAGGCGATCTGCGCCATCGATGATAACGGTCCGGTGTTCGAGACGGCTATCTTTGACGAGGACAACAACGTGGTGGGCTACGAGGAAGAACTCGACCACGTGTCCGCCGACACGGTTGTGATTGCGGCGTCTCAAGTGCCCAAGGACAAGCTCGTGCTTACAACGGGCGGTCTGGAGACCGACCATCGCGGCCTGCTTTCGGTCGACGAGTATGGCATGACTACCGTGCCTGGCGTCTTTGCCGCCGGCGACGTGGTCAACGGTCCGCTCACCGTGGTTCATGCCGTAGCTGGTGCCAAACTCGCCGTCGAAGGTATGATTGCCTACCTGGGCCTCTAACTCCATCCCGCCCATCAGTTGCGGTGGAATACGGACTGTTTTGCCTGTCAAAAGTCTTATCTACTCCGTATTCCACCGCAACTTTTTTGTGAGGGTCGGGATTGAAGGTGGGGAGTGCGAGCGAGTGCGAATGCAGCGGATACTGATACGATAGGTACGTTAGCAACTGCCGCCGAGCGGCTCAAACGAAAGGAAGCCTGTATGGAGTCATCCGCCTACCCGATGCTCTTTAGCCCGATCAAGGTCGGTACGACCGAGGTCAAGAACCGCGTCTTTATGCCGCCGGTGTCCACGAACCTGGCCGATCATGGCTATGTGACCGACGATTTGGTCGATCATTACCGTGCCCGCGCCAAGGGCGGCGTGGGCCTGATCATCACCGAGGTCGTGACGGTCGAGCCCACCTATACCTATCTGCCGGGTGACATGTGCTGCTACGACGATACGTTTATCCCCGGCTGGGAAAAGCTCGCCGCGGCCGTCCACGAGTACGGCTGCAAGATCATGCCGCAGCTCTTCCACCCCGCTTACATGGCCTTTAACATTCCGGGCACGCCGCGCCTGATCGCTCCGTCTTTTGTGGGCCCGTCCTATGCCCGCGAGGCACCGCGCCCCATCACGGTCGACGAGATTCACGAGCTCACGCATCAGTTTGGCGACGCTGCCGTTCGTATGCAGAAGGCTGGCGTCGATGGCGTTGAAGTCCATGCGGCACACGCCCACGGCATGCTCGGCGGCTTTTTGACTCCGCTCTACAACAAGCGTACCGATGAGTACGGCGGCTCGCTCGACGCCCGTATGCGCTTCTTGCTCGAGGTCATCGCCGAGATTCGTGAGCGCTGCGGCAAGGACTTCATCATCGACGTTCGTATCTCGGGCGATGAGTACACCGATGGCGGCCTGACCCTCAACGACATGATCTATGTCTCGCGTCGCTTGGAGAAGGCCGGCGTCGACATGATTCACGTGTCGGGCGGTACCACCATCAAGCGCGGCTCCGCGATTCCCGCCGCCGGTACCCAGCAGGCCTCGCATGCCGCCTGCTCGCGCGAGATCAAAAAGCACGTCAACATTCCCGTCGCCACCGTCGGCCGCATCAACGAGGCCTGGATCGCCGAGGAGCTGATCGAGGACGGCGCTGCCGACATCTGCATGATGGGCCGCGCCAATCTGTGCGATGCCGAGTTCTGCAACAAGGCCGCTGCCGGCAACGCCGACGACATCCGCCCCTGCATTGGCTGCCTGCGCTGCCTGAACGGCATTATGTTTGGCAAGCGCATCTCCTGCACCGTCAACCCCGATGTTGAGCGCGACGAGGCCGGCTACGAGCCCGCCGCCGAGGCCAAGAACGTACTGGTTGTGGGCGCTGGTCCTGCGGGCATGGAGGCAGCCTACATTGCCGCCAAGCGCGGCCATAACGTGGTGCTCGTGGACAAGCAGGATGAGCCGGGCGGCGAGATGCGCATCGCAGCCGTTCCGCCGGCAAAGCAGGAACTCACCCGCGTGATCAAGTATCAGTATCGTCGTCTGGCCGAGTCGGGCGTGAAGTGCGTCTTTGGTACCGAGCTTACTGCCGAGGACATTCAGCGTGACTACGCGGGCTACGAGGTCGTCCTGGCTTATGGCGCCGAGCCCATCGCTCCGGCCTTCATGCAGGGCTTTAAGCAGGTTATGACGGCTGACGACCTACTGGGTGGCAAGGCTTTCCCGGGCAAGAAGATCGTCATCGTGGGCGGCGGCACCGTCGGTTGCGAGACGGCAGATTACCTGGCCCCGCTGGTCAACGATCTGTCGCCGGCCAATCGCGATGTCACCGTCATCGAGATGACCAAGACGCTCGCCGCCAACGAGGGCGGTGCCGGTCGCGCGGTGCTCATCACGCGCATGCTCTCCAAGGGCGTTCACGTGCTGACCGAGGCCAAGGTGACCGAGATTACCGAGGACGCCATCAGCTACGAGAAGGATGGCGAGGTCCACACCATCGCCGATGCCGATACGCTGGTGCTTGCCATGGGCTATCGTCCCAATACCAAGTTGGCCGACGACCTTGCCGCTGCCGGTGTTGCCGTCCACGTGTTGGGTGACGCCAACAAGTGCGGCAACATTCGCGACGCCATCGGCGACGGCTACAAGGTTGCCTGCGAGCTCTAGTCGACTCCTTTGCACCAATCGATTGCAAAAAGCGGCGGCTGCCCTGTGTGTTGGGCAGCCGCCGCCTGCGTTCGACGGGAAGGCGCAGATAGTCCGATTAGGGCCCAGGAGCTCCTTGACCTTGGCGATGATGGCCTCGTCGGTGGCGTTGGCAAAGAAGTGCTCCTGGAACGGTTTTCATCTTGCAGGGCAGTTGTCGTTTCTACAGTCCAGCTTCCAGTTCGGCTTTGTGCTCGTAGAGGTAGTCGCGCATGTAGGGGATGGCAAATGAGACCTTGCCGTACGAAGGAGCCTCGATAATCGATTCTCTTAACAGGCGGCTGCGGACGGAGCTCACCTGTTGAGGCGTTTTGTTTAGGACATCGGCAACCATGCTGGTCGAGCTCGTCTGCCCCAAAGACGCCATGCTCAGCAGATAAGCGATGCACGTGGGCGGAATGCGCTGCAGCGCGGGCTCAATCACCATGGCGCAGAAGCGTTCGCGTGCCGTTGCAATGCCACGCTCGGCTTCTTCTTCTCCAATAATCGCTGTGTGCGCGCGTCTTGCCAACTGCCATGCGTAGTATCCAACGAGTTGGATCATGAAAGGATAGCCTTGCGTTGCCTCGGCAAGTTGGCCGGCAATACCTGGCTGCAACTCCATGCCAGACGCTTCAATGGTTTCCTTGAGGGAGTACGACACTTCGGTTACTGCCACAGCCTTCAGATCAAAGGGGAGGGCACGGCGCAAAAACGTAAGTGTCTTTCCGTTGATGATGCTTTCAATCATCGAAGGCAGCCCAGCAAAAACAAAGGCGATATCAAGGTCTTCGCCGATAACCTGCTGAATCGCAATGGAGAGCGTTCGGACCTCATCGAGCTCTGCGTCTTGAAC